>NZ_JBBHLF010000005.1:580114-900320 GCF_037483205.1 Chitinophaga sp. CCNWYY40 | reverse complement strand
TAGGACTAAAAACTTATATTGTAAACTTCAAACAGGATTATCTAACAAAAGTGTAAACCTATACCAGGACTAGACCAGGACTAGACCGAGGAGACATAGTGCATGGGGAGTGCATGAGGAGTGCATTAATAGTGCATGAGGAGTGCATGCTAACTGTATGGATAGTGCATGGATGATCCATGATATACGCAGGTCCGAAGTATTGGAGAAGCATCCGGGAAGTAACACCGGCATTACCGGGAATATATCTTAATCATCTCCCTAAAAAATAAAAAACCGGAATAGGAATATTCCGGCCGTTTTACCTAAACCTACAATTGCTACGCGGCGTAACAATTCTCTTTCGTGTTTTAAAGCAACAGCGCCCCCTGTACGGAAGCGCTGTATTGCCTGATTCATCAGGGAAGTATGTTTGCCTTCTACCCGTCACTCTTTACCTTGCCGAATACAGTTCGTTAAATGATTCTTCTGTTCGTTGATTCTTCTGCTTTTCTGATGATTCCTGATCCAGTTGATTCCTTTTCCTGCAAACACCTTCCCACCTTTAAACACACATTATTTTGCAACCGCTGTTAACGACGTTCCTTCTTTTATTTCATCACTGCCGTTCTGCACCAGCTGGTCGTTGTCGGATAAATCACCGAATACTTCCACCTGCCCGTTGGATTCATTCCCGCATTTCACCGGGATCCACACCGCTTTATTGTTCACGGCCTTGATCACAAATACTTTCTCTGAATTGCTGATGATGGCGGATTTAGGCACGATGTACACATCTTTTTTACCTGGCATCGGCATCTGTACTTCTGCATACATACCCGGAAGCAGGCGGGCTGTTTTGTTGGCCACATCCATTTCCAGTATTTCAGAACGCAGCTTCACATCCAGGCTACCGGCAATACGGTTCACCTTCGCGGTGAAAGTATCTCCAGGCAGGGATTTCACGGTAAAACGCACATTGCTGGCATGATGCGCATCATCAGTATAGATTTCAGGCACGGCCACGGATAAACGCAGTTTCTGCTGTTCTTCCAAACGGAACAATGGCTTATCGGAGCCTTTACCCGCAGGGCCTACATAAGTGCCCGGATGCACATTACGCTGGCTGATCACGCCGCTGAACGGCGCGCGGATCACCAGGTAGCCCAGCATTTGCTGTACTTCATGGTAAGAAGAACGGGAGGATAACAACTCGGCGCTATCGGCGCTCATTTTCTCAAACGCCATATCCAGGTCGTTGGGAGAAATGGTACCGGGTACTTTACTGGTTTTAAGCAAACGTTCGTAAGTAGCGCGGCTGGCGCGAAACATGGCTTCTTTTGTATGAAGCCTGGACTGCGCTTCCAGCAACTGTGTATTCATTTCCGGCGCATCCAGTGTAGCCAGCACCTGGCCGGCAGTTACCTGGCTGCCCAGGTCTACATTCACATTTTTCACATAGCTGTTCACCTTTGCATAGAGATCAGCAAACTGAAACGGCTTTATTTCTCCGGGTAATTTCAGGGAAGCATCCAACTGGCTTTTCTGCAGGTGAATAATTTTCACCTGAACGCGCCCGTCTTCTTTTTCATTTTCATCGTCTGCCCGGGAACTGTGGCAGGCGGTGAAAAACAAACCGATGGGCAATAATGCAGCAGCCGCCATGACCCGATACGACAGGCTGTATTTATTTATATTCATGATATTGATATGTCGTTTAGTCATTATAGTTATACTTGAATTAAACACGCGCCGCCCCCGGAACATAATACTGGCTGTTTTCATCTTCAGGGTCCAGTGATACAGATTTCACGGTCGATTTCTGTTGTACCCAGGCGAAGATCAGCGGTAAAATAAACAGGGAAGCAAAAGTACTGGCTATCAACCCGCCAATTACTGCGCGGCCCAGTGGCGCTGTTTGATCGCCCGCTTCACCCAGCCCCGATGCCATCGGGATCATACCTGCCACCATGGCGATACTCGTCATCAGGATAGGACGCAAACGAATAGAAGTACCTTCCAGTGCGGATCTGCGGGAATCATGATTTTCCAGCCGCAGCTTCTCTGCATTGGTGATCAGCAGGATCGCATTGGCTACCGATACGCCCACCGACATAATGATCCCCATATACGATTGCAGGTTGAGCGTAGATCCCGTGATGAGCAACATAATCAGCGATCCCGCCAGCACAGCAGGAATAGTAGACACAACTACCAGCGCTACTTTGAACGACTGGAAATTAGCCGCCAGCAACAACAGGATCACGATAATGGCTACCAGCAATCCCGACTGTAAGCTATCCAGCGTTTCATTCAGCAGGTTCATCAAACCACGTTTCTCTACAGTAATACCACGCGGCGGTTCGCCGGCACGTTTAATAGCTGCTGCCACCGCGGCGGAAGCGTTACCAAGATCTTTCTTATGGATATTGGCGCCAATGGATACAATCCTCACTGCACCGATACGGTCATACTCTCCTACCACGGTATCCGGCTGTAACGTAGCCACATCCCCCAGCGAGGGCCGCGTATTGTTTTTACTGATGGGAATTGCGGCCATATCGTTGATGCTCGACATTTCATTTTCCGATACGGAGATCTGTACAAAATAAGACGTGGCATTCTTCTCGTCCAGCCAGTTGTTCTTTTCTGTAAAACGGCTGGAGGAAGTGGAAGCCGTAAGAGATTTAGCAATATCTGTAATACTTACGCCCAGCTGCCCGGCCCTTTCCCGGTCGATGTTTACACGGATAGCCGGGTAATCCATCGGCTGATTGATCTGCACATCGCGCAGGTAAGGGATCTTCTTCATTTCTGCCAATACCTTTTTCGCATAGGGCACACTTTCTTTCAGGTTTTTACCCATGATGGCAATTTCAATCGGCGTGGAAGCGCCCTGGCTCATTACCTTATCTGTAAGATCTATCGGCTCAAAGCTCATCTTTACTTCCGGCATTTGTTCGTGGATCCGCTTACGCAGCTTCTCTTTGAACTCGTCCATATTGATTTTAAAATCTTCTTTCATGTTCACCTGCAATACGGCTTCATTAGGCGTAGCCATAAACAGGTAAATGGGGTTGGTAGAATAGGACGATGGATGAGTACCGATGAAGGAAGAAGTGATGTCGATGTTTTTGGCGCCGACTACTTCCTTCAGAATTTCCGTCGATTTAATAAGCATGGTTTCCGTCCGTTCGAGGCGTGTTCCCGTGGGCTCTTTCAGCCTTAGCTGGAACTGGCCGTTATTCAGTTTAGGCAAAATATCACGGCCAATAATGCTCATACACAGTGCTACTATACCAATTACCCCAATAAAGTAAGCGCCAATCACCAGTTTCCGTCTTTTCAGCAGCGTTTCCAGCCAGCCGATAAAGCGCAGCTTAAAGCGATCGAAGCCGGAAATAGTTTTGGCGTGTTGTTTTTCATCTGCAATTTCTGTTTCAATATACCCGGCTGTTTTATGTGCATCGTTGCTATGCACATGCGGGTGGCCATGATGCTTGAATTTGTTGGCATCCAGCATCCAGTTGGCGAGGATAGGCACCAGCGTTTGCGACAGCAGGTAAGACGCAATCATGGAAAAACCAATAGCCAGCGACAGCGGCATAAACATCGCACGGGGCACGCCTTTCATGGTGAAGGAAGGCGCAAACACCGCGAGGATACACAACAGGATCAGGAGTTTCGGGAAAGCAATTTCCTGGCACGCATGCCAGATCGCCTGTGCTTTTGGCTTACCCATTTCCAGGTGCTGGTGGATGTTTTCAATGGTCACGGTGGATTCATCTACCAGGATACCAATGGCCAGCGCCAGGCCGCTCAGCGTCATGATGTTGATGGTTTGCCCGAACAGTTTCAGCAACATCACTCCAATGATAATAGATACCGGGATGGTGATGATTACAATATACGCGCTGCGCCGGTCGCCGAGGAACAGCAACACCATCAGCGCGGTGAGTACAGCGCCTATTACACCTTCACTGATAAGGCTTTTCACGGCATTGATCACATATACGCTCTGGTCAAATACAAAAGAAATCTTTACATCTTCCGGTAATAATTTCTGGATATTGGGTAATGCTGCTTTCAGGTTATTTACTACCGTCCAGGTGGAAGCATCTGCTGTTTTTATAATAGGGAGATATACAGAGCGTTTTCCATTGATCACTGCATAGCTACTGGTTACGTCTGCCGCATCTTCTACCTTCGCCACATCTCTCACAAATACGGTAGGGCCATCTCCCATTACCAGCGGAATGTTTTCAAATTCCTTCACGGTGCGTATCACGGTGTTGGCGGGTGTGAGATAGGTGATATCGCCGATACGCACGTTACCCGCCGGTGATATCTGGTTATTATCTTTGATGGCGGCTACAACCTGGTCAGCCGAAAGATGGTGACTGCGCATCAGTTCAGGATCTACATGGATTACAATGGTGCGGGAGTTACCGCCAAAAGGCGCCGGTGAAGTAAGACCGGCAATACGGCTGAACGATGGCCGTACAATGGTCATCGCCAGATCCTGCAATTCGTTGTTGGTGCGCGTAGGACTGCTCAGTGCCAGCTGGCCGATCGGTAAAGTAGATGCGTCGAAGCGGATAATAAAAGGAGGCTGCGTACCAGACGGCATCGAGGAAAATGCACGGTTGGCCATCGCTGTTACTTCCGCCGCGGCCTGCGCCATGTTTGTCCCTTCGTAAAAAGAGATCTTGATCATGGTAAGACCCTGGATATTTTTGGCCTCAATATCTTTTACACCTGTTACATACAGAAAGAGGTTCTGGTAGTTGGTGGCAATAAAGCCTTCCATCTGCTGCGGCGACATACCGCCATAAGGTTGTGATACGTATATAGCCGGCAGGTTAAGATCCGGGAAGATATCTATTTTAATATCCCGCGTTGCTTGAATACCAAAAAACAATAGTCCCATCACTACTACAATGATGGCTATCGGTTTTTGTAATGCGGTTCTGATCAGGTTCATACAATTATATTCAGGAAGTGAATACCTTCCGGTTAATTACAGTTGATTCAAAAACAGTTGCAGATCCCCTACGGTAGCGGACTTATACAGTATCGCCTGCCACACGCCATTGTACGCAATATCCCGGTCTGTTTCCGCGCGGTTAATGTTATACAGCGCCTGGGCCAGGTCGGCGATATTAGACAACCCGTTTTCATACAAGGTACTTTTCTGCAGAAAGGCGTCGCTGGCGGCTTTCAGGCCGGTAGGCGCTTCCCGGTATTTCTTCACTGCATTGTCTATCTGTTGTTCCGACAGCTGCAGCTGATGTTGCAAGCGGCTGTAGGTTTGATTGTATTCATTCTTCAATCCTTCAGTAGTATAGTGTTGACGCGCTACCTGCGAATGCGTGCGCCACAGGTCAGTAACCGTCCAGGAAAGATTGAGGCCCACTAGATAATTGGACACCTGCGGTTTCACGCCTGACCAGTATGCCTGGCTGTAGTGGCTGAGATTAGCGGCGCTGTAGTCGTAGTCAAAACCGGAACCGCGCGTTTGCATCACGCCCATAAAAGACAGGCGGGGCATCGCGTTTTTGCTGATCAGCTTTTGATTGGCATCGCTTAATGTTACGCGGGAACTGAACAATTTTAGCAGCGGCTGATTTTTCAGTGATACAGAATCCTGTGCAGATACGGTTTCCAGCAGCTGGTTAGGTATTTTGGTAACAAAGGTGGTGTCCAGTGTAAAGTCCTGCGGTGGTACGTCCATCATTTCCGCCAGTTTATTGCTCTGTGCATTTTCGTAGTTCACCGCGTCTACCAGTGTGAGTTTTGCTTTGGATACTTCTGCGTTGGCGATGGAGCTATCCACTCCGGCACTGAGTCCGTTCAATGCGCGGGAAACGATGATATGCTGCAGGTCCTGCGCGCGTTTCAGGTTGGACTCCATAGAACCCCGCAGGCGCTGTGCAGCCAGGAGGTTCAGATAAGCGCCGGCGATGCGTACCTGTTGTTCAAACTTTTCCTGTTCCAGATCGGCCTGGTTGGTGTACAATTGTTCTTTCGCGGCCTGTACTTTTGCGTGCTGGCGGCCAAAGGTTACTACGTCCCAGCTGATATTAGCCAGGTACAATCCGCCGAAGGCGGCATTCCAGTTCTGTGATGGCAGAACGGGTCCGGAAGCACCGGTAGTCCAGCCTTTGTATCCCCACATAGGTCCATTTTCACCATTCACGGTACCATAGCTATTTTGGGCGGCGAGGTTCAGATCAGGTAAGTATTCTCTTTTTACTGCGCTGATATTTGCGGTAGCTGCTTTAGCATAGTTTTCTTTTGCCTTGATGGACTGGTAATTTTTCAATCCTGTTTGTAGTGCTTCCTGTAAGGTGAGCGGGCGGGTTTGACCCATCACGGCCGCCGAACAGCAGCCCGCTGCAATAACCAGCAGGCAAAGCGGTTTCCAGATGTTCATATATTAATCTATAGCGTCTGATAAAAGCCGGCTGATGCGGGCTATGCAAATATAGACAGGGGTAAGCGGCGGGTGTTAGGACAATTCAGCTATTGACTTGTACTATTTGAACATCATGTCCCGGAAATCCTGGGGAGAGATGCCGGTATTATTCTTAAAAAAACGGCTAAAGTAAGCAGGGTCCTCGAATCCCAGCTCATAGCAGATCTCCTTGACACTTTTGTGACTGAACGCCAGGTTTCGTTTCGATTCGAGTATAATCCGGTCGTGTAATAATTCGGTAACGGTACGGCCGGTGGTTTCTTTGGTGATTTCGTTCAGTCTTTTAGGGGTGAGGGCAAAGGCGCCCGCATAAAAGGCCACCTGGTGTTCTGTGCGGTAATGCTGTTCCAGCAATCGTCGCAGCTGTACTACACGGCCATCGTGAGCCAGCGGCATCATGGTTTCCGCGGCATTGCGTTTCTTTTCCCGTTCTATCAGCAACAGGAAGGCATTCAGATAATGTTTCACAATGCCCCGGCTGCAGGCAGGCGCGCAGGATTTCTCCCTGCTCATCAGTTGTATCAATCCCAGGAGAGACTCTGAGGTATGGCCGCTGGTACTGATGGGCCCGTATCCGTGCCAGTTATCGAAAAGCGAAGTAAAATCGTAGAGGGTTTCCTTATCGTGTTTATTAGTAAAGTAAAATTGCTCTGTGAAATACAGAAAATACCCTTCCCGCTCACAATCCAGCTGATGAACCTGTCCGGGACGAAGCAGGAAAATCATGTCATCTTCCACATCATACCACACGAAATCCACCATGTGCCTGCCTTTCCCTTTGGTAATCCATATAATCTGAAAATGATCATGACGGTGCGGCTGATCGGTTAGTTCATTGCGGAACACGCCCAGGGAAGCTACATTAAACTGCCCGGAAAAGGGCAATTGCTGGTAAGGTATATCTATGCTTTTATTCAGTAACATAAAGTGGGTCAAAAATAAAGCTTTATCCCCTATTTAGATAGCCCTGCGCCCGCCGTTCGTGGAATTTAATGTAGCTTTAAGTTGCGGTTCAATAATACCACAGGTTTACTAACTTTGCTTCCGCAGGAAAACAAAAACTACGTATGCAGCTTTATTGCAACTCTCTGACAGAATATAAACGACTGGCCACTCTGGAAGTAAAGGTGGGAGATCTTATCATCGGAAATTTTAACCCGGTCCGCATTCAAACCATGACCACCACCGATACCCTGGATACCGCTGCTACCGTGGCGCAAACCATCCGTTGTATTGAAGCCGGTGCTGAACTGGTACGCATCACCGCCCCCAGTAAAAAGGAGGCCGATAACCTGCTGGTCATTAAAAACGAATTACGTAAACAGGGTTATACCACTCCCCTCGTTGCAGATATCCATTTTACGCCCAATGCGGCCGAAATAGCGGCCCGCATCGTGGAAAAAGTACGGGTAAACCCGGGGAATTATGTAGATAAAAAGAAATTTGAACAAATCGACTATACCGACAGCGAATACCTGGAAGAAATAGACCGCATCCGTGAACGCTTTTCCCCGCTGGTAAAAATCTGTAAAGAGTATGGTACCGCCATGCGCATAGGTACCAACCATGGCTCCCTCAGCGACCGTATCATGAGCCGCTATGGCGATACACCGATGGGTATGGTGGAAAGTGCGATGGAATTTTTACGTATTGCGGAAGACCTGCAATACCGCAATATTGTGCTGAGCATGAAAGCCAGTAACCCACAGGTAATGGTACAGGCATACCGCCTGCTGGTACAAACCATGGAACAGGAACTGGGCCACTGCTACCCACTGCACCTGGGCGTTACCGAAGCCGGCGATGGAGAAGATGGCCGTATTAAATCTGCCATCGGCATCGGCACCCTCCTGGAAGATGGCGTAGGTGATACCATCCGCGTTTCCCTCACAGAAGATCCTGAATTTGAACTCCCGGTTTGTAAGGATATTGTGAAAAGATATACTAACCGTAACGACTATACGGCTATTCCGCCGGTAACCACTATTCCCTACTCTCCTTTTGAATACAAACGCCGCGAAAGCGCGCCTGTGGAGAACATCGGCGAAAAGCAGGTACCAGTGGTAGTGGCAGATTTCAGCGACAACAACAGCTTGCAGCCCGCCGATCTGAATGCCATTGGTTATACTTACGATGAGCCCAGCGATAAATGGAATATCGGGGATGCCGCAGCAGATTATATCTACACCGGCAAACAGTTACCTGCCTTTGGTCTTCCCGGCACACTGCGCGTTGTAATAGATGCAGAATACTGGCAGAGCATAGCCGATAAACAGGAACTGGTACCTTACTTTGATGCCCGCCATTATGTAACGGCCTGCGAACAAAATGAAACCGGCCGGATCAACTTTGTACAATTCGACTGCAATCACCTGGATACAGAACATCATGAACAACTGCTGCTGCAACTGGCTAACCCGGCTACAGCAGCCAGCACTGTACTGGTGGCCACGGCTTCCGGCAGCAATGCGATGGCGGCTATCAGGCGCCTGTTCATCTTACTGCTCAACAAAAATATTACAGTACCTGTCATTATCCATAGTATCAGTAATCAGCCTTCGGCAGATGAACACCTGATCCACCATGCCACGGAAGCCGGCGCACTGTTGCTCGATGGCTTCGGCGATGGATTATGGTTAAGTAACCAGCCCACACAACCCGGTCAGCATACCACGCTGAACAACATTTCCTTTGGCATCCTGCAGGCAACACGTACCCGCATCTCCAAAACAGAATATATCTCCTGCCCGTCGTGCGGCCGCACCCTGTTCGATCTCCAGGAAACCACCGCCCGCATCCGTGCCGTTACCCATCACCTGAAAGGCGTAAAAATTGCCATCATGGGTTGTATTGTAAACGGTCCCGGCGAAATGGCCGACGCCGACTTTGGCTATGTTGGCAGCGGCGTAGGCAAAATTACGCTCTACCGCGGTAAGGAAATTGTGAAACGTGGCCTCAACAGCGATGTTGCCGTAAACGAATTGATAAACCTGATCCGTGAAAATGGTATGTGGGTGGAAAAAAACTGATTATTAAATCTGGCTTAAAAACAGCGACAGCGGATACAGCAATGCCGGAAAAAGCTTAATTTTTCGTAAAACATATTTGATATGAAAAAGTTCCTCACCGGATTGTTGGCCATGTTTATGGGTTTAACCGTAGCAATGGCTCAAACACCCGCCACCGCTAAAAAAGAAGCAAAACCAAAAACAGAAAAGAAAGCAGAAAAAGCAACACCCGCTACTCCTGCTACTCCCGCTGCCACTACTAAAACAAAGAAAGACGGCACACCGGATAAACGCTATAAAGAAAACAAAACAGCCGCAGCTCCTGCAGGACCAACTAAAAAAGACGGAACGCCTGACATGCGCTACAAATCAAACAACAAAAACGCAGGTAAGAAAAAAGCATAACCGCTACCTGTTACTGAATAATAATTTTAAGAAACCCCGTACAAGTCAATACTGTACGGGGTTTTCTTTTTCCGTTATATTTTTCTACATTTATCGTTTTACTTTTTTTATATAGATGTCAATAACGATTGGTTATCACTGATAGTTATTAGTTATTTGACTTCGCTCCGGTGGCCTGTTACTTTTGTAGCGTAATCCACCAACCTGTAATTTTAATGGAAACCAATAAAATCCAACGTTATAAGCGGATCCTTTCCGGGTTATTTGCGTGCCTGTTGATGTTAATACTGCTGGCAGGCTTTGAAACATTTTATCTCTGGACACGCTACCTGTTCCCGGCTGCGGCGCCTATGCCTGCATTGCAGGCGGTCCCTGTAAAAGACTGGCAACCTCCGGCCGTAACCACATTGCCTTCCGGTGAAAAAGCCGCCGCCATTGTTTACGGACAAACACTGATCCGCGAAACGGCGCGATACCTCGGTCCAAAAGGCAGCGTGCTGCAGATCACCAATGGTATGAACTGCCAGAACTGTCACCTGCAGGCAGGTACCAAACCCTTTGGTAATAACTATAGTTTTACTGCGGCATCGTACCCTAAATTCAGGGCCAGATCCAACAGTTCAGAAACGCTGAACAAACGCATCAGTGATTGCTTTGAACGCAGTTTAAACGGCGTGGCGCCGGATAGCAACAGCAAAGAAATGACGGCCATAAAATCTTATATAGAATGGCTGGGCAGTGAAGTGCCGCCGCATGAAAGGCCCGATGGCAGCGGCCTCCGGAAGCCGGCCTTTTTATCACGCGCTGCCGATCCAAAGAAAGGCGCGCACATATATACACAACAATGTAAAAGCTGCCACGGCGCCAATGGCGAAGGCGTAAAGGATGCCGACAGCATAGCTTTTATTTATCCTCCGCTATGGGGCCCGCAAAGCTACAACGATGCCGCCGGGCTTTACCGCCTCTCTAACTTTGCCGGCTATGTGAAAAATAACATGCCTTTCGGCGTGGATTATAACACGCCCGTTCTTTCCGATGAAGAAGCCTGGGATGTAGCCGCATTCATCAACTCACAACCCCGGCCACATAAAGATCAGTCGGCTGACTGGCAGGATCTTAAAAAGAAACCCATCGACTTTCCTTTTGGTCCCTATGCAGATGCTTTTTCCGCAGAACAACATAAATACGGACCTTTTAAACCCATGCAACATTAACCGTCATCAAAAACGTACACCATGAAAAAAATAACACTCCTGCTCTGTCTTTTCACCCTGCTAAGCGCCCAATATGCCATGAGCCAGCGTAAACCCAGATACAGGGCTGTTTACCAGCTAAACAGCGACGATGATAAAGTGATCCGCAATACCCTCCGCAATATCAAAAATGCGCTGGAAGATCCACGGCTGCAAAACCAGGTAATCATTGAACTGGTGGCCCACGGCGGTGGTGTAACGGCTTACAGAAAGGATCATCCCTATGAATCCCTGCTACAGGAACTGCAATCAAAAGGCGTGCTGCTGGTAGAATGCGAAAACACCCTGCGGGAAAGGAAAATCTCCAAAGAAGAATTATTTCCCTTCATTCAATATACCCCCAGTGGTAATGGTGAACTGATTATAAAACAGTCAGAAGGCTGGAGTTACATACACCCATAAACCAACCATCATGAAACAATTTATCACTATGCTGATAGTAACACTGCTATCAGTACAGGCCCTTCATGCCCAGGACCACCGCTTCGACCCTCCCTGGAATACGCCACCATCCGGCGGTGTAGCCTTTACGGTACCTGGCATCGACAATGTACCCGACCTTTATGGCGACATTATAGATCCGCAGCTGGTCATCTTCTTTGCAGGTAACCAGTTTATGGTGATCGATTCCCTGATCACTGATTTTAAAAAGACATATCCGCAATATCAACGCGTATTTGCGGAAACATTACCACCAGGTATCCTGGCGCAGCAAATCATCACCGGGTCGCTGGTATTGGGGAATCTTCGTATAGCCGTAACGCCCGATATCTATACCGCCGGGAAAGGCCGCATAGATCAGTTGCGGGATAGCTTCTCCCTGGTAAAAAATTATGCAGGAAATACCCTCTCTATCATGGTGCAACGGGATAATCCAAAAAACATCCGCAGCCTGGCAGATCTCGGGCGCAAAGATGTGCAGGTAAGTATGCCCAACCCTGCCTGGGAAGGCATTGGCAAACGCATAGAAGAAGCTTATGTAAAGGCCGGCGGCATCGCTTTACAGCAAACCATCATGAAAGAAAAAGCAGCAAAAGGCAGTACTTATCTTACTAAAATACATCACCGGGAAACACCGCTGCGCATTCTCCGGCAACAGTCGGATGCAGGCCCTGTATGGTTTACAGAAGCATACTACCAGCAAATGATCCATCACCCGGTAAGTGTGGTGAATATTCCTGAAAAGGAAAACATCAAGGCTTCTTACTGGGCCGGTATATTGAAAAGCGCACCACATCCGCAGGCGGCCAGGGATTTCATGGACTTCCTCATGGGCCCCGCCGGACAAGGTATTTATAAACACTTCGGCTTTACGCCGCCTGAGTTGTAAGGTATTTTTGTATTTTTAGTGCATGTTCGATTTCAGACTCAAAGTATTTCACACCGTCGCCAAGCGTCTCAGCTTCACCAAAGCTGCAGAGGAATTATATATTTCACAACCGGCTGTTACCAAACATATACATGAACTGGAGCAACAGCTGGGCATGGCGTTGTTTGAAAGGATCGGGAATAAAATAAAACTTACCCGTACAGGAGTGCTGGTAATGCATCATGCAGAAATTATTTTTACCGATTACCGCAACCTGGAGTATGATGTAAATCAGCTGAAACACATGCAGGGCGGACTGTTGCCCATAGGCGCCAGCACTACTATTGCGCAATACCTGATCCCACCGCTGCTGGCGAAATTCAACCAGCGGTACCCCGATGTAAAAACATCGCTCACCAGCGGAAATACCGAGCAGATAGAACAGGCATTATTTGAAAAAAGCATTCAGCTGGGTATCATTGAAGGCAGTTCCAAAAATCCTTTGCTGAAATATGTGGAGTTTGCAAAAGATGAAATTGTGCTGGTGGGCAATATGAAGCATCAGTATGGCAATGGCGAACCGCTTAGCGCCGCCGATCTTAAAACCATTCCCCTGCTGATGAGGGAACATGGCTCCGGCACGCTGGAAGTGATTACCGAGGAGCTGAAACGTCTGAAGTTAAAAATCACCGATCTGAACGTGGCCATGTATATGGGCAGTACAGAAAGCATCAAATCATACCTGCACCATTCGCCCTGTGCAGCCTTTATTTCTTCACAGGCTGTGCAGCGCGAACTGGAGCTGGGAGAGTTCAGGATATTACCGGTAAAGAATTTCAAACTGGTAAGAAAACTTCACTTCACTTACCTGCAGGGCTTACAGGATAAGCTTTGCCAGCTTTTCATCCGTTTTGCAAAACAGAACATGGTGGAATAACGATAACGTATCTACGCTATTTATTCAGGAGCTGCCAGTGCAGCATCTCCCCGGGTGATTTCACTTCCTCCATACCCAGGTGTTGCAGCACCTTCATGGAAGCGGTGTTGGTAACATCGCATTCGGCGATCAGTTTTTTCACATGTGGCTGCCGGAAAGCCCATTCCACCAGTGCGGTGGCGGCTTCGCGCATATACCCTTTTTTGCGCCAGTAAGGCAGCAGGGTATAGCCTATTTCTATTACACCGTTTTTATCGGGGCGTCCTTTAAAACCGATATCGCCGATCACAGTTCCTTCTTCTTTATTTACAATGATCCAGAGCATCCAGGGAAACGACCGGGGATCATGCTGGAGCAATTCAATAAAATGAGGCAATTGTTCTTTCAGGTCGGGTTGCGGCCAGTTTTCCGGGATGTTTGCCTGCAGCGTTTCGCGGGCATGCGGATGTTCCAGGAATATCTGCGTAAGCAGTGGCAAACGGCAGGGATATATAAGCAGTCGGTTGGTATTCAGGGGTAACATATGTCGGGATTTATGGCATATTTGTTCACTAATGATGGCTGGCCTTCACAATAGCGGTATCCAGTATTTCGCCAGGCTTCAGTACATGAATCTGTAAGCGGTCCAGGTCTTCCGTCAGCGCGCGCAGCCGCTCAGGCGTACCCGTGAGCGTAGGCATTGTTCCGTAATGACAGGGGATCAGGTGTTTTACTTTCAGCAAACGTGCAGCAAATGCGGCTTCCAGTGGTCCCATTGTAAAACGGTCGCCGATAGGCAAAATGGCGATATCCGGCTCATATATCTCACCAATCAGTTCCATATCACCAAATACAGATGTATCTCCGGAATAATATACAGAGATGTCGTCGCTCATCCAAACAATGAAACCATTGGTGGCGTGCGGGTAGCCGATTTTACCGTCCGGCAGGGGGATATGCGCAAAATGAAAGGCATTGGTCATGGTTACTTTTACATCCATTACTGACAGGGTGCCTCCGGCATTGAGCGGTTCAAACGCATGATCCGGCACGCCCTGTTCCTGCAAATAAAACCTCACTATCGGATTGGCAATCACTTTGGGCGACCTGGTGCGGATAATGTCCACTATTTTACTGTCGAGGTGATCACGGTGTCCGTGTGTAATAAGGATGAGGTCTATCTTATCCGGAATCGTTAAACCGGAAGGCAGTGCAGGATTATTGGTATACCAGGGATCTATTAATATCACGTGACCTTCGGGGGTGGTAATCCTGAAGCTTGCATGCGCCAGGAACTGAATCTGTGACTGTTGCGTGCTCATAGTAATGGTGCTTAATGATCTAAATATACATCTTTTGGAAAAAAGACAGCGGAGACCAAAGAACATGATCTCCGCTGCATTTAATAAGCTAACACTATGAGCGATAGCGGTTATTTACGTTGCAGGGTGTATATAATGGCTGCACTTTTATTCTCGAAGCTGATGTTTGCTCTCCAGGTCATAACACTACCGGCACCGGTAATTTCCATGCGGTAACCTTCGGTTACATTCTTTGCTTTATCGCCACTGTACAGCTTTTTGAAGCCGAACATGCTTACGCCGCCACTTTTGGTCAGCGACCAGGCAATGTTCTGGGTAACAGCGCTGCAACCATTTTCTGTAGAGGTGAGCGTGTAGGAACCCATCGCATAGTTATCCGGCAGGATCCACTGGCTGCCGATAAAGCACTTGGCGTTGGCTTCATCAAATACAGTTACTTTGGCGTTTTCAGGAATTCCTTCGTATTTAATATCAGTTAAAACCCAGTTACCTTTTACGGCGCCTTTATTAATGTCTTGGGTGACACCTTGTTTTGGGGAGCAGGAAGATGCAAAAACGGCAACTATCGCCATTAGTAACGCTGCAAATGAAAATTTTCTCATGGGAAATTAGTTTGTGTGTTTAAATGCCAATGTATTCAACACGCAGCTATCAAATAAGGTTTTATAACAGCCGGAATACAGGGGCAATTTCAGCATTTGCAATAAACGTACCAAATGAAAGTATGCCCGTTTAACGGGTTACAGGGGCTGGATAGGTTGCAGGCGGCACTTTGAGCTTAAACAGGATATCTTCCAGCATCTGGGCGCGGTGGTAGAAATGCCAGGTACTGGCCGCCAGCGACATGGCCAGTACGGCGAGGGCAATAAAAGCGCAACGCCACCATACGCTTACAGTGATCCGGCGGTTCCAGAAAGAGTCGAGGGGGATATATGTATGATGAAAATTCGTATGCTCATAGGGGTTATAACCGCCCCGTGGCCGGTCTTCCCAATCCTTATCCGGTTTAATCCGCTGCAAAACGGCATTTTTTATTTTTACCGGTGGCAGGGAACCTTCTTCCATCAGTTTGTCTTCTATCCGCAGTTCTGCGGCAGTAAATTCCAGGTCCAGCAATGGGTAGATCCGGCGCAGGTGCAGCAGCTCATCTTCCTGTTCAGGAGAGGCGAGCCCCAACAGATAACGCTCAATAATGCCGCTTTCTATATAGTTACTGATGTTCAAACTGCCCGTTTAAATTAACCAAGGATATAAAATATAAATAATAAATACTATATCTATAGATACGTTAACCCACTTCTGGTGGATTCTCAAAATGGTAAAATCTTTAAAATAACGACAATCCGGATAGAAAATTATAACAAGGGGTTTTGTGTTTGTTCCTGCCGGATCATCTGGTGCAGGTTGTCGCTGCGTTGTTGTTCCTGCGACATACGGTACTTGAGGTAGTAAAAAATGGCCAGGAAAAGAAAAACCTTGGACATAATGAAGAAGATAATAAAAAAGATCTTCCACCAGCGGTGAACAGTGATATGATCACCATCTTTCGGCTGGATGTTGATAAACGTATAATTGGAAGAAGGATCTGAATAGGCATGTCCATCTTCCCACCTGATTTTCTGCAGCACCCGGTCGCGTATTTCCGCGGGCGGCATGGCGGGCTCATCAAACGCGGCGCTTTCCAGGCGGCGTTCAACGTATTCGACTTCCGTATCCAGTTCCGGATACAGCCTTCTCATGTGCTGCAGCTCTTCTACTTCTTCTTCAGAAGCCAGGCCCAGCACGAAGGACTCGATAATACCGCTTTCTATGTAAAATTTTAGTTCCAAGTCTTTTTTAAGAATTGTCTGAAAGACTTCATCGCTTCTTTCAGGATGTCATTTATCTGCCCCTCCGGCAAAGCCAGTAAGCGGGCTATCGTTGTGATTGATAATCCTTTAAAATAACTAAGCCGGAACACCTGTTGTTGATCGGCTGGCAGCATCAGGTAGAATTGCTGCAATAAGCCATCTTCCTGCTTCATCAGCTCCGTACCGGTTAACGCGGTCTCCGGCAGGGCCTCCTTGATGGCGAATTCTCTCGCTTTACGTAGTAACCAGGTAAATAAAATACGATGACCTGAGGTCCGGAATGTTCCAATGTTTTGGAATGACCAGAGAAATACCTTTACTATCACTTCATTTGCACGCTCTTTTACCGGCACAAGCTGCAATACAATGTTATAAAGAGCCCCGGCGTAACGGTCGTATAACAACTCTTTTGCCGCAGGATCTCCAATTATTAACTGCTCAATGAGCCTCTGCTCACTTATATTTGCCAAATCTCGCCGCAAAGAAGTTGTGTACCAGGTTTAGAATGCTAATATATAGAAATAAAACAGGGTGTAGGTCATAACATCTATATGAATTTATCAACATGCCTAGCTAAAATGGATAACTACGGCATGAACCCGGCTGGTATAGCCGGTATTCCTGTAATTCAGTGTATCCTTCACCGTTATTTCCCCCCTGGCTCCAACAATTTCCCATCCGGGTTGTTGAAAGTTATCAGCACTGAGAAGTATTAAAAATACAACATGATAACGCTCATTGTTATTCTTTTTGCCGCACGATAATTTTGGAGAAAATATCACCGCATGTCTTACACATCCATTACAGCAGCCGTACAGCTGATCCAGTCCGGCCACACTGTATTTATCCATACCGCGGCAGCCACTCCACGGGAGCTTGTCAACGCTATGACCGCCCGCAGCCATGAACTGAAAAAGGTACGGCTGGTAAGTATCCATACCGAATGGGAAGCGCCCTATGCCTCCCCTGAACATGCGCACGCATTTGAAATAGATGCCTTCTTTGTAGGCAAAAATATCCGGCAGGCGGTAAATGAAGGCCGGGCCAACTACGTTCCCATGTTTCTCAGCGAAATACCCAGGTATTTCCGCACCTGCGAACAACCGATAGACGTGGCGCTCGTCTCTGTTTCCCCGCCGGATAAAAACGGCTACTGCACCCTCGGCGTATCCTGCGATGTTTCTAAAGCCGCCGTGGATACCGCTAAAATTATCATCGCAGAAGTAAATCCACGCATGCCGCGTGTACTGGGCGATGGCGTTATTCATATTTCCAGGATAAACGCTGCTGTGGAAGTAGATTACCCTATTTATGCCCAAACCATCCGGCCATCCACCCACGTAGAACTGGCAATAGGCCGCAACGTGGCCTCCCTTATTGATGACCGCGCCACCTTGCAGATGGGCATCGGCGGTATTCCAAACGCCGTTTTGCAATGCCTCTCCAATCACAAAGATCTCGGCATCCACACCGAAATGTTTTCCGATGGCATCATCGACCTCGTGGAAAGAGGCGTAATCACCGGCAAATACAAAGCCGTACACCCCGGCCTGCTCATCTCCAGCTTCGCCATCGGGAGCCAGCGGCTGTACGACTTTATGGATACCAATCTCATTATGCGGCTCATGGATGTGGAATACGTGAATAATCCCACCACTATCCGCAAAAACCCCAGGGTAACTGCCATCAACAGTGCCATAGAAATTGATATCTTCGGACAGGTATGTGCCGACTCAATCGGGTTCAGACAATACAGCGGCGTAGGCGGACAAATGGATTTCATGCGTGGCGCGGCCCTCTCCGAAGGAGGCAAACCCATTATTGCCATTCCCTCTACTACCTCTAAAGGTGTTTCGCGCATCGTATCACACCTGCAACCCGGCGCCAGCGTAGTTACCACCCGGGCGCACGTGCACTATGTGGTCACGGAATACGGCATCGCACATCTGCGCGGGAAAAACCTGCGGCAACGAGCACAGGCCCTCATCGATATTGCTCATCCGGATCACCGGGAAGCACTGGAAAAAAAAGCATTTGAGATATTCAGGGTATTCTGATATTAATGCCAATTTTATGAAGGGATTTCTTCCGGTCATATTGCTTTGTATCATGGCGGTAACCGCGTCCGCGCAAATCACGCAGGACGCTACCAAACAATTAAGGATATACGAAGACGACGACTACTTTAATGTATGGGGACGGGGAACAGACCGTGGTTACAGCAACGGCAGCAGCATAGGTTATCTCTACATGAAAGAAAAGAAATCAGTATTCCTCGATAAATGGATACTTCCCGCAGCAGGCAGAAACGCTGTTAATGTATTTGAGTGGAGTGCCATGCAGGTCATGATCACCCCTAACCAGATTGCAGATACCAGCTTTAACCCAAAGGACTTTTATTATGCCGGCGCATTGTATGCCACCCGCGGGCTCACCTCTTACAACCCCGAAAAAAAGTACAGCTTCCATTCGGAATTTGTATTCGGCGTGCTGGGCCCGTGGGCGTTTGCCAAAGAAACCCAAACTTTCTTCCATAAACTTATCGGTTACCAGCCACCCAGGGGCTGGGAATACCAGGTGCCCAATGCACCGCTGATCAACTATAGTTTCACCTATGAAAAAATGTTGTGGAGCCCTGTTGATTACCTCGAAATTATTGGCAGCGCCAATGCTAAACTGGGTACCATGACTACCGCCGTAAGCGCCCTCACCTATATCCGGGCAGGACTTTTCAATCCTTACTTCGGCAACCGCAGTTTACCGGTGGCTGTCAAAAAAAGATTTCAGCTGTATGCTATGGCCAGACCACAATTTACTTTTACAGGATATAATGCGCTGTTGCAGGGCGGTATTTTTAAGTCGAGGGATACAAATTTTGAAGAATTATCCAACTACCAGCAAACGCGGATGCGGCACTTCAGCATTGGCATGGATTACGGCATCGGGATTGTTATTAACCGCGCCACCATCAGCTATACACAGAAAACCCGCACCGAATGGATGAGCGGTACCGGGAAACATTCCGTGGGCAATATTACCCTCCTCATACCGATCTCCCGTAAAACTATTCCCGGCAATTAATGTTATCTATCAAAACATATTTCCCATGCATGTTAAACTGATAGTACTTGCTGTTTGTATAATGGCCACTGTTTCCTGCGCCAACAGCGGTACAAAAACGGAGAGCGACAGCACTGCCGCCGGCAGTGATACCACGCTGAACGTAGAGCCCAACCCCAACAGCCAGCTTGAAGTAAAACCCATTTCCGGCTATTTCCTGAAAAACACGATTACGGTGAATGACAGTCTTACCTTCTGGCTCATTGATAACCAGGCATCGTTCGACAGCCTGTTTGGAATGGCTAAAACCATGAACAATACCATCGATAAGCCCGACTTTGGCACGCAGATCGTAGTGGCCGCCACTATGCCGCCTACTTTCTATGGTACGCAGATTCAACTGGAATCCGCTACGTCAGATAATGCAAACAACAACGCCTCGCTGCATTTTGTGGCTACTTCCAATCCCAGCAGAGGCAGCGCCAGCACCGTTCCGCTATGGCTGGGTGCCGTTCCAAAAACCGGCAAAAGCACCTTCCAGCTTTACACCGGCGATCATTTAACAAAAACCATCACTACTCAGCAGTAGGCCGGCCAAATATTTTTTCAACGGCCTGAAACCGGTATGCAAACAGGGCTTCCAGCTGTTTCTTTACAAACAGCCGGTGAGCCAGTTTACCGAGCCAGCCAAAAGGCAGCCGGTAATGAACCAGGTCCGTCATTTTTACGCCGCCGGGTACTGCCTGGAAATGATGTTCATGGTGCCAGATGCTGTAGGGGCCTACCCGTTGCTCATCTACAAAATAATCCAGGTATGCTACATGGGTGATTTCTGTCATCCATTCCAGCGGAATGCCCGCTACCGGTGATACAAAATAGGTGATGATCTGTCCGGGGTATACCTGTCCTGTATAGGGCGGGGAAGTAACAGTGAACCGCATAGTAGGAGGCGTAATATGCGCCAGGTTATTGGGGTTGGAAAAATAGTTCCAAACCTCCTCCGGTGGGGCAGGGATCACCTGGGTATGTTGCATGAAATAAATACTTGCCATATATAAGATTAAGGAAAAAATATGGTTCTGGTCATTAGCAGCTGCCAAATTCGTATTTCTTTGAAATGAGTTCGTAAGTTTGTGCCTGATTAATCCGATCAGGTACATGAATCAATATATCAGGGGCTGGGTTTTCTGGCTGATGTTTATACTCGTTTCCATTTCATTTACGCGATGCGCCAACATTGTGCCACCCAGCGGCGGACCGAGGGACAGTGTGCCTCCCGTATTGCTGCAGGCTAACCCCAGGGATTCCACCCTTCACTTCAACAGCAAAAAAGTGACGTTCATCTTTGATGAATATGTGGAACTGGATAATGTGAACGATAAGCTGATTGTATCGCCAACGCTGAAACGCACGCCGATTGTCACGGCCAAGCTGCACACGGTAACCCTTGAAATAAAGGATACGCTGAAACCAAATACTACCTATACTTTCAATTTCGCGGACGCTATCCGGGATATCAACGAACGTAATATTTCGGCTGATTTCCAGTATGTGGTGTCCACCGGCGACTATCTCGACAGCCTCCAGGTGTCTGGTCACCTGATAGATGCGGAAAACGGCCGGGTAGACAGTAACGTGGCTGTTATGCTGTACCGCGATCTGACCGATTCTATTGTGTCGAAGGAAAAACCGGTGTATTACGCTAAAACCAAAGGGGATGGCTCGTTCCGCTTTAAGAACATTGCACCCGGCTCGTATAAAATTTTTGCCCTGAAAGAAGAAGACCGTGACCTGCAGTATAGTCAGCCTACGGAAATGATCGCCTTCGTGGAGGCGCCGATTGTATTAACAGAAAGCAACCTGGCCGATGTGAACCTGCTGTTATTTATGGAAGCAGATAGTACCATCAAGCCACCACCGGAACCTGTTGATTCTTCTATGCTTGAACAGGAAGAGGAAGAAAAGAAAAAGAAGAAGCTGCCGAAACTAACTGCTACTCCTACGCTTGATGGAGGAATGCAGGAATTGCCGGCGCCGCTGAAGATTACATTTTCGCTGCCACTGAGGAACCTGGACAGCGCCAGAACCATTCTTGGGGAAGACAGCGCCTACACGCCGGTTACCTTTACCAGCACAATGGATTCTACCCGTACCCAGTTAACAATCGGCTATACCTGGAAAGAAGGCACTCCATACCGGTTCATTATTCCTAAAGATGCGCCTACCGATACTGCCGGGCAGCAACTGGCCAGACCGGATACCCTTAATTTCCGGACCAAAAAGGTAGCGGATTACGCCATTTTCACGGTTACAGAACTCAATATCAGCGATAGTACAAAAAGTGCCATCAACGATTCCGCCATGCACTATGTAGTGCAGCTGGTACAGGATAAAACCATTAAATATTCCGGCACTGTTGTAAACGGCAAGTGGAGCCAGCGGTTTATTACACCCGGCGAATACGACATCCGCGTGTTGCTCGATACCAATGGTAATGGCAAATGGGACCGTGGTAGCTACTATACCAAGCCTAAAAGGCAGCCGGAGCGGGTAATCAATATTGAAAAAGTAAACCTGAAGGCGTACTGGACGGTACCCAAAAAGATAAGCATCTAAATAATCGTTGCGGAGGGAACAGTGCTGCTCCCTCCGCTCCAATATTCCTAACTTTGCACTATGATATTTTCCTCTGCGCTGATAGAAAACGCGGTAAATGAATTTGCCAAACTGCCGGGCATCGGTAAAAAAACCGCCCTGCGACTGGTGTTGCACCTGCTGAAACAGGAAACAGCCCAGGTGGAACAGTTTGGGGATGTGATAGCACGGATGCGGCAACAGATACAGTTCTGCAAGGTTTGTCACAATGTGTCGGATGCGGAAGTATGCAGCATCTGCAGCAGTCATTCCCGGCAAAAGCAGGTGGTATGTGTGGTGGAAAGCATCCGCGATGTGATGGCTATTGAAAACACGCAGCAGTTCAATGGCTTATACCATGTACTGGGTGGGATCATTTCTCCTATTGATGGTATTGGTCCTGATCAGCTGAATATTCATTCGCTGGTAGAAAGAGTTCAGTATCAGGGAGTAGAAGAAGTGATTATGGCGGTAAGTCCTACTATTGAAGGGGATACTACTATTTACTATCTCTCTAAAAAATTAAAAGAATTCCCCGTAAAAATTACCACTATTGCCCGTGGTATTGCCTTTGGGGGAGAGCTGGAATATGCAGATGAGATGACGCTGGCGAGGTCTATCAGCAACCGGTTACCACTGGAAAGCTATGTACAGAACAAATAAATAACGCCTTGAGGTGATATAAAAAAATACGGGTGCTCAATAGCACCCGTCTTCGTTTAACCTGTAATTCCACGTTATGAAAAGTTGTCAGACAGCATCCTTTGAAGGATGGTCCGGAAATATTGTATGATTGGTTTCTGATTCCTGTTGTTGTTGCAGCTCTTTCCACCGCTGCATTTCATATTTATTCAAGAAGCATACCTTAAACACTTCAGACTGGTTTCCGTTGCCGGATTGGGGCACTGGTTGTAATCCCAGGCTTGCCAGGTGCTGATGCAGGGTATGAATATGTTCTGATATAGTCATGACTGACGTTAGTTTTGTTGTAATAAAATATTTGAGAAGAACTAATGATGAATCTGTTAATTGCAGCAACGGCAACTACAAGGAGTGCAGGCAAAGGGCTGGTGGGAGGCCATAACCGGGTAAATCACTATATTTCTATCATTTTGTTGCATTGTATCTTTCTATTACCCTACAAATATAGTAGACTTTGTAGACTACTTCCAAATTAAATTTATAGGTATAAACAAAATCTATATTTATTTATAGAGATATATAGCCTGAAAAAGAGCAGATCAAAGCCGGGCAGATCCCGGAATCCACGCAAATCACAAAACAATAAATTAGCTGGGAAAAGGTTATATTTGTGGACTCGTTCAGGGTGGATTTGTTTATTGTTCGACCCTGTTCTTTTCTTAACTGTAACTAATAAACGCCTTGATAAATATGAAATCTTTACAAGACTGCGCCAATGAGCGCATACTTATTATCGATGGTGCAATGGGCACCATGATCCAACGATATCAACTCCAGGAATCCGACTACAGGGGCACCCGCTTTGCTAACTATCCCAGTGATCTTAAAGGCAATAACGACCTCCTTAATCTTACACAGCCTCATATTATTGAAGCCATTCACAAGGAGTACCTGGAAGCCGGGGCTGACATTATTGAAACCAATACTTTCAGCAGCACCTCTATTGCTATGGCCGACTACGATATGCAGGCACTGGCTTATGAGCTGAATGTAGCCGCTGCACAGATAGCCAAAAGAGCTACTGCAGAGTATACCGCTAAAAACCCCGACAAGCCCCGTTTTGTGGCTGGCGCCATAGGGCCCATGAATAAAACCTTGTCGCTGTCGCCGGATGTAAATAATCCCGGGTTCCGCTCCGTATACTTCGACGAAGTGGCCGCAGCCTACGAAGAACAGGTGCGTGGCCTCTCTGAAGGCGGTGTGGATATCCTCCTGATAGAAACCATTTTTGATACGCTGAACTGCAAAGCAGCGATCTATGCCATCAAGAAGTACTACCGCGAATCGGGGAAACCCCAGATCCCGGTAATGATTTCCGGTACCATCACAGACGCCTCCGGCAGAACCCTCAGCGGGCAAACCCTGGAAGCATTCTATATCTCTGTGATGCACGCCAATCCGTTCTCCATCGGTTTAAACTGCGCCTTAGGCGGTCAGCAGATGCGCCCCTATGTAGAGGAGCTTTCCAACATAGCCAGCTGCTATGTTAGCTGCTACCCCAACGCCGGCTTGCCAAATGCCTTCGGGGAATATGATGAGGAACCGGAAGATACCGCCTGCATTATTGAAGACTTTGCCGCCTCCGGCTTTGTTAACATAGTAGGTGGCTGCTGCGGTACCACTCCTGATCATATACGCCACATTGCAGAACATGTGAAACATATCAAACCACGCCTCAAACCCGTATTAGCCGAAACACTCGCCTGATCAAACCGTGGCAGGTTTTCTATTCAAACATCACTTACAGCAGAAATGAGCGAAACAACTATAAATAATACAGATACCGCCAACGAACCTATTGTCAGCGAAGAACGCAGGGTAATCAAACCCTTTATGCGCCTGAGCGGACTGGAACCTTTGGTGGTAAGACCTGAAACCAACTTCATTAACGTAGGGGAACGTACCAACGTAACCGGCTCCAAGAAATTTGCCCGTCTCGTAAGAGAAGGACTGTTCGAAGAAGCCCTGTCTGTTGCCCGTCAGCAGGTAGAAAGCGGTGCGCAGATCCTCGACGTAAACATGGACGATGCCCTGCTCGACGGGGAAACCGCCATGTCTACCTTCCTGAACCTCCTGGCAGGAGAACCGGATATTTCCCGTATCCCGGTGATGATCGACTCCAGTAAGTTTTCCGTCATTGAAGCCGGCCTGAAATGCGTACAGGGTAAATGTATTGTGAACTCCATCAGCTTAAAGGAAGGAGAAGCCAAATTCATTGAACAGGCGCACATCTGCAAAAGCTACGGCGCTGCCGTAGTTGTAATGGCCTTCGATGAACACGGCCAGGCCGACACCGAAGAAAAAAGAGTGAGCTTCAGTCACCGCGCCTATAAAATACTCACCGAAGTAGTGGGATACGATCCCCAGGATATCATCTTTGATCCCAATATCTTCGCCATCGCCACCGGTATCGAAGAACATAATAACTACGCCGTAGAGTTCATTAACGCTACCCGTCGCATCAAACAACTGATGCCCCTGGCAAAAATCAGCGGCGGCGTAAGTAACGTATCCTTCTCTTTCCGTGGTAACGAAACCGTGAGAGAGGCCATGCACTCCGTATTCCTGTTCCATGCCATCAAAGCAGGAATGGATATGGGTATTGTGAATGCCGGGATGCTGCAGATTTATGACGACATTGAACCAACCCTCCGCGAACTTTGTGAGGATGCCATACTAAACAGAAGAGACGACGCAACCGAAAGGCTCATACAGTTCGCAGAAACCGTAAAGGCCAAAGGAAAAGTAGTAGAGAAGGATGAAACCTGGCGGCTGGGCTCTGTGGAAGATCGTTTGAGCCACGCCCTCGTAAATGGTATTACAGACTATATAGATGGAGATACAGAAGAAGCGCGCCAGAAATACCCGCGTCCGCTGGATGTGATCGAAGGCCCGCTGATGGCTGGTATGAACATCGTAGGCGATCTCTTTGGCAGCGGTAAAATGTTCCTCCCGCAGGTGGTAAAAAGCGCCCGCGTGATGAAAAAATCCGTGGCCATCCTCACTCCATATATTGAAGAAGAGAAATTACGTATACAGGCCGAACATGGCGGAGAAATAAAAGCCGCCGGTAAAATTTTGCTGGCTACCGTAAAAGGCGATGTACACGATATCGGTAAAAACATTGTAGGCGTAGTACTGGCCTGCAACGGCTATGAGATCATTGACCTCGGTGTAATGGTACCGGCTGAAAAGATCCTCCAGACCGCCCGCCAGGAAAAGGTGGACATAATTGGTTTGAGTGGCCTCATCACGCCTAGTCTTGATGAAATGGTACACGTAGCCCGCGAACTGAAACGGCAGGATTTCAATATTCCGCTGATCATCGGAGGCGCCACTACCAGCCGTACACATACCGCGGTTAAAATAGCCCAGGAATATGCACATGGCGTAGTACACGTACTGGACGCGTCCCGCAGCGTAACCGTTACCGGCAGCCTGCTTAACAAAGCGCTGAAACCCGACTTCCTGGCCGGTATACAAACAGAATATCAAAAGCTGAACGAAGCTTTCAAGAATAAAAAACAAACCAAACAATTCCTCCCGATCGCAGCGGCACAGGCCAACAAAACCGTCATTAACTGGGATACCTTTACCCCGGTAAAGCCTAAAATGACCGGTGTGATGAAGTTTGAGAACTATGACCTCGGGGAAATTGCGAAGTATATCGACTGGCAGCCATTCTTCATTGCCTGGGAACTGCATGGTAAATTCCCGCAGATCCTTACCGATGAAGTAGTAGGCGTAGAAGCCACCCGCCTGTTTAATGATGCAAAGGAATTATTAAACAAAGTAATTGAAGAAAAATGGCTGGGCGCCAATGCTGTTATTGGGCTCTATCCCGCCAACAGAGTGGCCGCAGATTCCGTGATGGTAACACCCGAACAACCGGACATTAAACCGGTACAACTGGAATTCCTGCGTCAGCAGGTAAAGAAAGCACCGGGGCAGCCGAACCTTTCCCTCGCCGATTTCATTGCTCCTGCCGAATCCGGCAAAACCGACTATATCGGCGGCTTTGCGGTAACCACCGGCGTAGGCATTGAAAAGTGGCTCGATAAATTCAAAGCAGAACACGACGACTATAACAGCATCATGCTCAAAGCACTGGCCGACAGGCTCGCCGAAGCCTTTGCAGAACTGATGCACGAACGGGTGCGTAAAGAGTTCTGGGGATATGCTACAGAAGAACACCTGAGCAACGAAGACCTTATCAAAGAAGCCTATGCAGGTATCCGTCCGGCGCCGGGATATCCCGCCTGCCCTGACCATACCGAAAAGTGGAAATTGTTTGATCTGCTGAACGCCACCGAGAATACTGGTATTACCCTTACCGAATCACTGGCCATGTATCCCGCTTCCAGCGTGAGCGGCTGGTATTTCGCCAATCCGGAAGGTAAATATTTCGGTCTCGGAAAAATTGAAAAAGACCAGGTAACAGACTATGCTGCCCGTAAGAACTGGACAGTGGAAGAAGCCGAACAGTGGCTCCGTCCGAACCTCGAATACGATATCTAAAAGCATTACAGCCTGAATTGTTACGGATCTGTGGAGGGATAACAGCGGAATTTTTCGCCTTTATTATCTGACCACAGGTCCGTAATTCGTAAATTTAAGGATGTAATTCCCTAAACAACACCCAACATGAGAATCATATCTTACAATGTGAATGGCCTGAGGTCAGCCATGACTAAAGGTTTTACAGAATGGTTACAAACAGATCCCGCTGATATTATCTGCCTGCAGGAAATAAAGGCCCACCAGGAAAATATCGACTTTCAGCAATTCGACAATCTCGGCTATGCACATTACTGGTACCCTGCGCAAAAGAAAGGGTACAGCGGTGTAGCAGTGCTCACCCGTATTAAACCCGACTTTGTACAATATGGTAGTGGCCACGGCCAGAGCGACCTTGAAGGCCGCTTTATAAGGCTTGATTTCGGCGATATTACCCTGATCAATACTTACTTCCCCTCCGGTACCAGCGGTGAGCTGCGGCAGACCTATAAATACCAGTGGCTGGAAGAGTTCTTTCAATACCTCGAAGAACTGAAGAAAACCCGCCCCAACCTGGTTGTATGTGGCGATTACAATATTTGCCACAAGCCAATAGATATCCATGACCCCGTGGGCAATAAAAACTCCACCGGTTTCCTGCCTGAAGAACGCGCATGGATGGACCGTTTCTTTGAAAGCGGCTTTGTAGACAGCTTCCGTCATTTTAATACAGATCCTCATCAGTACAGCTGGTGGAGCTTCCGGGCCAATGCGAGAAACAATAACAAGGGCTGGCGTATCGACTATATCAACGTATCCGCACCATTGAAAGGGTTGCTGAAACATGCCACTATTTATCAACAGGTAAAACACTCAGATCATTGTCCGGTGTTCGTGGAGCTGGCAGTATAAATAAAGAGGCGTATGATTATATATAATGTAACCACCAAAGTGGCCACAGATACATCTTTACGGTGGCTGCAATGGTTGCGGGAAGAACATATTCCGGCGATGCTGGCTACGGGATTATTCCGTGATTACCGCATCAGCCGCCTGCTGGAGCAGGATGATGAAGAGGGACCCACCTATGTTGTGCAATATTTTGCGGACGGCCTGGACGACTATCAATCCTTCGCAGACCAGTACCAACAGGCCCTGCGGCAAAGAGGATATGAGCTTTTCGGTGATCGTTTTATTGCGTTTACAACCGTAATGGAGGTGCTTTAAGTAAGGGATCTTTACTAAACTTATCCACAGGAAATCCACTATTTTCGGGGCATCCGGACTTTGGTACAATAGTTGGCTCAATCCCGCGTTAATAGTAAAAAAGCAGGCAAACATGCCACGGTACAGGGTTCTATGCGATCCTGCTAAAAGGTTGTCCTTTAGCACGTAAAAGACCAATCAGCTGTAACCGTTACCAGTAGCGTTTTTCAGCCTATAAAATTTTCTATAAAAAAGCTGTAAAAAATTTGGTAATCTGATAAAACGCGCTATATTTGCTCACATCAAACATTTTTTCACTAGTTAAATCTTACTAACTATGAACAAAGCCGAATTAATCGACAAGCTTGCTAAAGATGCAGCTATTACCAAAACCCAGGCTAACGAAGCTCTGGACTCTTTCACCAAAGCTGTTGCTGATACCCTGAAAAAAGGTGGTAAAGTAACTTTGGTTGGTTTCGGTACTTTCTCCGTTTCTAAACGTGCTGCACGTAACGGTAGAAACCCACAAACCGGTCAGATCATCAAGATCAAAGCTAAGAAAGTTGCTAAGTTCAAGGCTGGTAAAGCTTTATCCGACAAGCTCTAATCAGTTAACACAACTTATTCAAGCAAGGAACAGTTATGTTTCTTGCTTTTTTTTTATATCAAACGGCCAGTACTACGCTATTTCATCGAATTACAGTATTTTGCAGCCTGATAACATCATATTTAACAACAACAAACTTCAAATTATTCGTTATGGGTAGAGGAGATATTAAAACCAAAAAAGGTAAGATCTTCAGTAAATCTTTCGGTAAGGTTAGATCTGCAAAGACCAGAAAAAATACTGCCGCAAAAGCTGCTGCACCAAAAGCTTAATTTTACGCTTTTAGTAAAATGCCGCTAAGATTATTCACATAATCTTAGCGGCATTTTTATTTGGAAGACGGATTTGTCAAGGCGCCAGGCGCTCAATTTTCCAGCCTCCTTCAGGTGTTAATGTATACAGGATCCTGTCGTGCAACCGGCTGCTTCTCCCCTGCCAGAATTCCATCACCTGTGGCTTCACGATATAACCTCCCCAGTAATCAGGTCTCTGGGGGGCCTCCTGCTGATATTTTGCCGCTACCTGGTCTACCTGTTCTTCCAGGAAAGATCGGCCCGGAATGACCTTGCTCTGTGGCGAGGCAATGGCACCGATCCGGCTGCCCTCCGGCCGGCTGTTGTAATACTCATTACTTACCGATACCGGCGCCTTACTAACGGTACCCTCTATACGAACCTGCCGCTCCAGCTCCCGCCAGAAGAACAACAGACTAACATGCGGATTCAGCGCCAGCTCCTGCCCCTTGCGGCTTTCGTAGTTGGTAAAAAACAAAAAGCCATCGTCATCAAAACTCTTTAATAATACAATCCTTGCAGACGGACGGCCATCCGGTGTACTGGTGGCCAGCGTCATGGCATTGGCTTCATCAATTTCACTGCTGATAGCATCCTGCCACCATTTCCCAAACTGGGACAAGGGATAAGGCGCTACCTCACTTTCATCCAGGGAAGCCAGCTTATAATCTTTTCGTAAATCAGCTATTTTCTGGTTCAACATGGTCTGTTATTTTTATGATTCAAACGGGTCCTCAAAGGTATGGAAGGATAATAGTAATTTTGATGTACCTGATATAAATCATACTATGAAAAGAGTTTCTCTACTGGTACTGCTGATAGCCGTTGCACTACTCTCCTGTCACACAAGAAATAACAACAATGGCAAGGCACCGGCTAACACCGCCAACATCATTGTACCACTGGCTTCTACCCCCCTTTTCTATACCCAGCTCAAAGGAAAACTGGGCAATAAGGAAATTACCATGCAATTGCTGAAAACCGCGCCCCACCTGTTCCGCGGCTACTATTGCGACGATAGTACCGGGCAACCCATTTCTTTATGGGGCACCCTGGATTCTACCCTGGTGAACATTTATGAAGAAACCAATAACAGCTCGGAAGACCGTCTCTTCAGCGGTTATTTTTCTGATGATGGAAAATTTAAAGGCGTATGGCATGGTGATGGCACCTCTTATCATTTTGAACTGCATACCGATCTGAAAAACGCTGTACCGCTGAAAGTATTCTACCAGATCGATTCTGCACGGCTGGCGCCTTCCATATCCAAATCGCCGGTAGGCACCGTGTCCAACAGTATCATCTGGCCCGACTCCCTGGTGGATAGCACCATCGCCCGGTTTATTATAGGCCAGGTAACAGGGAATAGCCGCGCTACTGACCCGCAGAAATTCCTGCGAAAAGGAATCGACTCCTTTATCCTGAGCTACCGGTATTCTGCTAAAGATGCCGACAGTACGGAGTTTAACGATAATACTACTGCCGTATCATGGAACTGGACTACAGATAACGATATGAAAGTAGTGTACAACACCTGGCCTTTACTGGTGATAGAAAAATATGCATACGACTTTACCGGCGGGGCCCATGGCAACTGGGGCGCCACCTATTACACGCTGGATCTGTCTAAACGTAAAGTGCTTACCCCCGATGATATTTTTAAACCGGGTTATAAAGAAGCGCTGAGCGGGTTGCTGGACAAAGCTTTCAGGAAACGGTTCAATATGAGTGAAGAAGATGCATTGGACCAGAACCTGCTGGTAAAGAACATCCCGCCGAATAACAATATGATTGTTACCGGCAAGGGAGTAGCATTTAGTTATGTGCCTTACGAGATCGGGCCATATGCACTGGGCCAGGTAACCCTGTACATCCCGCTTTCGGAGATGAAGAGTATATTAAAATAACCGCCGGTTGAGGGCATAAAAAAGCAGCGAAGAACAAATAGTCTTCGCTGCTTTTTTTATGCGTTTACTTATCCCTTTACTAAAGTACCCACATTTTTACCCATGATCACGTTCAGGAGGTTACCCTGACGGTTCATATCAAACACGATAATAGGCAGCTTATTTTCCTGGCAAAGGGTAAAGGCTGTCATATCCATCACGTTGAGGGATTTCTGGTATACTTCTGAGAAAGTAATGGTTTCGTAGCGGGTGGCTGTTTTATCTTTTTCAGGATCAGCAGTATAGATTCCATCTACACGGGTTCCTTTGAGGATTACATCGGCCTGAATTTCTATAGCGCGTAAGGAGGCGGCAGTATCAGTAGTGAAGTACGGGTTACCGGTACCTCCTCCGAATATTACTACGCGGCCTTTTTCCACGTGACGGATAGCGCGGCGGCGGATATAAGGTTCTGCGATCTGTTCCATTTTGATGGCAGACTGGAGGCGGGTATAAAGACCAACTCTTTCCAGACCGCTTTGGAGAGCCATACCATTGATTACGGTGGCGAGCATTCCCATGTAATCTCCCTGGGCTCTTTCAATACCGGTATCGGCTTCGTTCATTCCGCGGTAGATATTACCTCCGCCAATAACGATGGCTACCTGAACTCCCAGATCGGTAACTGCCTTAATATCGTAGGCATACTGAGATATCACCTTCGGATCAATACCATAATTTGCATCCCCCATGAGGGCCTCCCCGCTCAATTTGAGCAAAATACGCTTATACTTTGGCAACATGACGCTATAAAATATTGTAAGATTGTGATTTTCCTAATACTGATTACGGTATTCTAATATACAACTTAAATGCAGAAAGGAGGAAAGGAAGAAAAAAATGCCTTTTCTGATACCTGTTTACTGTCCTTTTATGTGTATGATTAGTTATGCGCAAAAAAAAGGAGAGAAACGAATTCTCTCCTTTTTTTTGATATGTTTTTCTTAACCTAAAGCAACTCGCTTAAAGCTGGTTACTTTCAGGTCAGCATCTACGGACTTCAGGTAATCCGCTACGGACTTATTATTGTCCTTAACGAAAGCCTGTTGCAGCAGGGTGCTTTCTTTGAAGAATTTATTTACTTTACCGGCAGCGATCTTTTCCGCCATTTCAGCAGGTTTGCCTTCTGCTTTCACCTGTTCAACAGCGATTTCTTTTTCGCGGGCGATCAGTTCAGCAGGAACGCTATCTGCATCAACTGCGATAGGGCTCATTGCTGCGATCTGCATAGCGATATCTTTACCTACTTCTTCAGAAACAGGCTTAGAGAAAGCAACCAGTACACCCATACGGTAGTTACCGTGAATGTAAGAGGTTACGCCACCAGCTTCAACGAATTCGAATTTATTGAGGGTGATTTTTTCACCGATTTTTGCAACCTGGTCGTTTACTTTATCAGCAACGCTTGCGCCATCCAGTTGAGCAGCATTCAGGTCTTCAACGGTTTTGATACCGCTCGCCAGTGCCAGATCAACGATTGACTGTGCAAATTTTACGAAGTCTTCGTTTTTAGCAACGAAGTCAGTTTCACAACCCAGACCCACGATAACGCCGGATTTACCATCTGCTGCTGTTTTAGCGATGATAACGCCTTCTTTGGTTTCACGATCGGAACGTAAAGCGGCCACTTTCTGACCTTTCTTACGCAGGTAGTCTACTGCTTTTTCAAAATCGCCATCACTTTCTACCAGTGCCTTTCTGCAATCCATCATACCAGCACCAGTTTGCTGACGCAGTTTATTTACATCAGCTGCTGTAATTGTTGCCATGAGCTATAATTAGTTTTATGTTGTAAAAATTATTGCAAGTACTTAATCTGCTTTCAGCTATTAGCCTTTAGCTGTTAGGGACCATATTGGTTGAACTAACTGCTAAAGGCTAATAGCTAAAAGCTTAAAATATTATCTTCCGCCGCCTGGTTTTCTTGGACCGCTGCTGCCGGCACCAGATGGACGACGTTGTCCGCCTGCTGCACCACCACCACGGTTAGCACCGCCACCGCCACGGTTAGCGCCACCGCCCTGGCCACCAGGACCACGGCCGCCGCCACCACGGTTAGCACCGCCCGGACCGCCTGGACCACGACCACCACCTGGTGCTCCTGGTTTGCGACCTCTTTCACGGTCTTCACCACCTTCAACTTCAAATTTGCGTGCTTTATCGTCTGCTTCTTCTTCTTCCTCTACTTCTTCAGATTTCTCTGTAGCTCTTTCAGAAAGACCTTCAGCGATAGCTGCGCAGATATAGCTGGTGATGATAGCGATAGATTTAGTAGCATCGTCATTCGCAGGGATAGCGAAATCTACTTTAGTAGGATCGGAGTTGGTATCCACCATACCGAAAGTAGAAATACCCAGACGCTTAGCTTCTGCCAGCGCAATGTGTTCGTGGCTGATATCAACCATAAACAGCGCTGCCGGTACACGTGCCAGTTGGGCAATACCACCCAGCACTTTCTCCATTTTCTCTTTATCGCGGCTTAAAGTAAGACGTTCTTTCTTGGTAATGTTATCGAATGTACCGTCCTGCAGCATTTTTTCAATGCTCTGCATTTTCTTTACACTCTTACGGATCGTAGAGAAGTTAGTGAGCATACCACCTAACCATCTTTCAGTTACGAAAGGCATGTTGATGTTACGCGCAGCATCTGCCACGATTTCTTTCGCCTGCTTTTTAGTAGCAACGAACATGATCTTCTTACCGCTCTTTGCGATAGATTTCAGGGCAGCTGCTGCTTCCTGTAATCCTTCTACGGTTTTGTTCAGATCAATGATATGAATACCTTTCTTTTCTGCGAAAATATAAGGCAGCATCTTGGGATTCCACTTTTTCTTCAGGTGACCGAAGTGAACACCTGCCTCCAGTAACTGCTGCTGCAATGAGGTATTATTTTCCATGTTTATATTGCTCAATTAAAAGGATCAAATAATGTTTAGCTTTTAGCATCCGGCGAATTAGCCCGGAGCTAACGGCCAATAGCTCAAAAATATTAGCGTTTAGAGAACTGGAAGCTTCTTCTTGCTTTCGCTTTACCTGGTTTCTTACGTTCAACTCCACGTGGATCGCGTTTCAGCAAACCTGCAGCTTTCAATGCAGGACGGAACTCAATGTTCACTTCGCATAAAGCACGGGCAATACCCAGCTTAATAGCTTCTGCCTGACCTTTGATACCACCACCCTGTGCATTCACTTTCACATCAAATTTATCGAGCGCCTCGATAGTTTTGAAAGGCAGTTCCACCTGGTTCTGCAGGTAGATCAAAGAAAAGTAGTTTTTATAATCTTTGTCGTTAACTGTAATGTTACCGGTACCCTTGTTGATGTAAACACGGGCAACAGCTTCTTTACGACGACCTATTGTATTTTTTTGCTTTTCCATGTATCAGAGAAAAATTAGAAAGTTAATGGTTGTGGTTTCTGCGCAGCATGAGGATGTTCAGCACCAGCATATACAAATAATTTTTTGTACATCGCACGGCCCAGACGGTTTTTAGGCAACATACCTTTAACAGCCTTTTCGATCAACACTTCAGGACGGCGACGGATCAGGTCCTTTGCTAATTCGATTCTCTGACCACCTGGGAAACCAGTGTAGTGCATGTATTCTTTTTCCTGCATTTTATTGCCGGTCAGGGCAATCTTCTCTGCATTGATCACGATGATATAATCACCACAATCAGTATGAGGTGTATAGTAAGGCTTGTTTTTACCCCTCAGGATAGCAGCCATCTTAGCAGCTACTCTTCCGAGTGTCAGGTTAGTAGCATCTACTATATGCCAGTCACGCTTTACGTAAGCGTCGTTAGCCGATTTAGTTCTGAAACTTAATGTATTCATTGTTGTATACGATAAAAATTACGTCTTGTAAACAATTCCCCGATTATGGGGAGTGCAAAGGTACATTGCTCATTCTTAATAACCATACATTTTGGGCACTTTTTTACGGACCACCCTTGCAATTAATTGATTTTCAATAAAGAATTTGTATAAAAGTTATTAACAGCAGCTATCCACGCGGTTGATAACTACTTTTTTTATCATATAAGTGCACAAAAAAGCACCTGGTCAAACAACCAGGTGCCTTTTCTTAAATAGCCGTATATCTTTTAATATCCCTGATTCTGACTCAGGTTGGGATTTACATCTCTTTCAGATTGCGGTACGGGTAAAACCAGTTTAGGATCATTGTAGTTCAGGTTACCCACCTTCAGCTTCAAACGCTTAACTGTCCACAAACGGTCGCCTTCAAAGGCAAGCTCCCTGAATCTCTCATCCGCAAAGTCATTGGAAGTAACCACAAGCAACGGCGTGGCTTTTGCCCTGCTCCTCACCTCGTTTATATCTTCCAGCGGTGTTACACCTCCAACAGGAGCCCCGCCCTTGCGGAAGTTAGCCTCAGCCCTTGTCAGGATTACTTCAGAAAGACGAACAATAGGGATCGCCTTATACAAATCCTTGAATTTGCCGGTGTAAGTACCGGGAGCACCGGTAATGCTCACCCCGCTATATACAAAAGCCTTACGTGTATCGTTGTCTTCATAACGATCCAGGAACGCAGGCAGGATCTGTGCATCTCCCCTTCCAACAGGCTTTGCTGCATAGAAAGTGGTCATACCATTGTTAGATGTACCGGCATTACTCTGCGTAGTTTGCTGGATAATGAAAATGTCTTCAGAGGAAGCAGCAATATTATTAAATGCCTTCTCAATGGTGCTTTCCAGGTTGAAACCGCCATTAGTGATCACCTCATTGGCGGCAGTAGCCGCTTCTGCATATTTTCCCTGGTTCATATACACACGGGCCAGGAAAGCCAGCGCGGAATACTTGTTGGCACGGCCGTCATCATTAGATTCCGGTAATCCTGCAGCCGCATCTGTGAGGTCTTGTATCACCTGTTTGTATACGTTTTCAACAGAGGCTCTTGGTTTGTTATCCCGGTCAGGGACATATGTTCCCACAGATTCCAGTATCAGCGGCACCGCTTCATTGGTGGTAGTATTACCGGCAGAATAAGGCTGCCCAAAGAAATTTACCAGGTCGAAATAAACGATGCCCCTGATGAATTTCGCTTCTGCTGCAATACTCTTTTGCTCACTTGTATCTACCACACTGATTTTTTCCAGCACGGTATTTACGCCTGCAATGGCAATATAGGCGCGGCCCCACATGCCTTCTGCAATACTGAGCGTTTTATCCTGTCTTTTCTGGAATACCTGTCTGTAGTTAACAAAGGTACCTACCCATTTCAGTTGCTCATCGCCTGCCAGCAAATCAGCCACAAACAGGTTACGTTCTCCGTAAGAGTTAAAATGCTGCAACGCACTGTAACTTCCAAAGAGAACCGCTTTTACATCCTCTCCGGTAGTGATTTGGTCAGGCGTTATCTGCTGTTGAGGAAGCACATCCAGTTTTTTATTGCAACCATTACCCGCTATCAGCATAAGCCCTAACGATGCATGGATTATATATTTTGTGATTTTCATGTTTTGAGTGTTTTTAATTTACGATAACAGAACCTTTAATTGCAGCTGATCCATCAAAAACGGATATTCACTCCTGCTGTAAATGTTCTTGCCTGAGGAATGGTATAAAAGTCAACCCCACCGGAAGTATTGGTAGAAGTATTTGATTCTGATGCCAAAGGAGCTGTATTCACTTCCGGATCGCTCAGATAATCGGTTTTAGTCCAAAGATTGTAACCTGCCACATATACTTTAATACCCTGAATCTTCAAAGCAGACATAGCTCTTTTAGGCAGGTTATAGCTCAGTGTTACATTCTTCAAACGGATATAAGAACCATTATAAATATAGCGGGAAGTTGCTTCTGCACCGGTACCATAATAGTAGCCCACCTTAGGAACATTGGTAATATCGCCAGGTTTCTGCCATCTGTTAAGGATGTCTCTTGTCTGGTTATCCAGCCCGTTTGCAAATCCTGTAGTCTGATAGATACCTGCACCGTTGTAGATGGAATTACCATTTACAAATGTGAAGAAAACACTCAGGTCAAATCCTTTGTAGGAGAAATTGTTCGTGAAACCACCGGTAAAATCAGGGTTAGAATTACCCACCACCATTTTAGGCGCTTTACTGAACTCTGTTGTGGTTTTGCCACTTGAATCGAGATACAATGCTACACCTGTTTGAGGATCTGCACCAGCAAACTTCGGTAAATAAAAAGATCCGATCGCTTCTCCTTCAACTGCACGTTGTGATCCGGTATTGATGATCTGTCCCTGGAGATCAGTGATTTTATTTTTATTGTATGCGATATTGAAAGTAGTATTCCATTTAAATTCACCTTCCAGGTTACGGGTAGTCAGGGAAAATTCTATCCCTTTGTTTTCCATTTTTCCGAGGTTACGGAAAATGCTGGCATAACCAGTGGTAAGCGGAATATTTACACTTAGTAACAGGTCTGTTGTATTCTTTTTATAGACATCTATTTCTCCGGAAATTCTGTTATTTATAAATCCGAATTCAAGCCCCGCGTCTACCTGAACTGTTTTTTCCCATTTCAGATCAGGGTTACCAATGGTTCTTGGCTGGAAACCCGGTAGATTGGGATAGTTGGTAATGTTGTACAGGGACAGGAAGCGGCTTTCACCTATTTCGGCGTTACCTGTTAAACCCGCACTGGCTCTCAACTTCAGGAAACTGAGCGCTTTTGATTCTTTCAGGAAATCTTCCTGCGAAATTACCCAGCCCAATGAACCGGCGGGAAACACACCGTATCTGTTATCCGGACCAAAACGGGAAGAACCGTCTGCCCTTATACTAAATCCTGCCAGATATTTTTCGTTATAGCTATAGTTAGCTCTGAAGAAATAAGAAAGGAAAGTATACTTGTAGTTTTCAGAACTACCGAAAGTTACTGTAGTAGCTCCTGACAGATTCTTCACCGCATCAGACGGATAACCTTCTGCCTGGATACTCGCAGAACGGTTATCATTCTGCAGATAACTCATACCTAACACCATAGACAATTTGTGCTTGCCGCCCAGTTCTGGATTAATGGTGAAGAAGTTGTTAGTGTTCAGGGATATACTTTGTGCATTAATAGATTGTCCTTTACCAATGCCGGCTCCATCCTGCGATAGTTTACTTTTGAAGTAATCTTCGTTCATGTTAACGATATCCGTTCCTACTTCAGAGCGGAAGTTCAGCCAAGGCAGGAATTGGTAGCTTGCATAAACATTCCCGAGAGTACGGAAAGTGATCTGTTTATCGGTATCGTATAATGCATCCAGCAAGCCGTTGTCATACAAAGTTCTTGCATTGGGCTTTCCTGTTTCAGGATCGATTAATGGAGAAATAGGTACCTGTGCCACCAGCTGACCTGGAGTAGAGAAAGAGTTATCATCCGTAACCCTGTCGAGCTGTGAACGGTTAACGCTCATGTTGATACCGATGTTCAGTTTTTCAGTAGCCTGGTGATCAAGGCTCAAACGCGCACCATAACGGGTGAACCTGTTATTGATTACTATCGCATCCTGACCGCTGTAGAAACCGGAAACAAAAAATCTTGTCTTTTCATTACCACCAGTAGCGGAAAGGTTTACCTGGTTGGATCTTGCCACATCACGATATACCTGGTCTTCCCAGTTGGTATTTACAGCCAGGTTCCGCCAGTCGGTACCTAACGAATAATAATCCAGGATATCCGAGTCATACATTTTAGTATAGTCATCTATAGCTTCCTGCTCGGTACCATAACCGGTATCGCCATTGGCGAAATCTGTTTTACCATCATTTACTGCTGCCTCATGGATCAGATCTATATATTCTTTTGCATTCAGGAATCCGCGCTTTTTTGTTGGCTTAGCCCAGCTTGTGTTTACATCCAGGTTAAAAATTGTTTTCTGGTTAAGCTTCCCTTTTTTGGTAGTTACCAGCACCACGCCATTAGAGGCGCGGGCTCCGTAAATAGCCGATGCAGACGCATCTTTCAGTACTTCTACGGATTCAATATCATTTGGGTTAATATCAACGAGGGGGTTGGTAACTTCATTATTGGCATCTGACTGGAGGCTGCTTTCAACGGGCATACCATCCACAATGTATAATGGCTGACTGCTGGCGGAGATAGAAGAGGTACCACGAATTCTTACTTTGATACCCTGTCCTACTTTACCACTACCGGATTCGATTACCACACCGGCAGCCTTACCCTGAATAGCCTGTTCAAAGCTTGGCACAGGTATATCTTCTATTTCTTTGGCGTTGATCTTGGCAATGGATCCGGTTACATCGCGTTTAAGCTGGGTTCCGTAACCTACCACCACTACTTCAGAAATGTCTTTGGTACTGCCACCCAATGCAACATTAATAGTACTTCTGCCAGAAACGGGCACTTCCTGGTCGGCATAACCAACAAATGAGAATATGAGTGTAGAAGCACCGGGTTCCACATTCAATTTAAATACACCGTCGGCGTTGGTAACGGTCCCTTCTTTAAGACCTTTCACCTTAATGGTTACACCTGGCAAGGGACTACCATCTCTCTGGTCGGTAACTTTACCGGTAACTTGTTTGGACTGGGCAAACGAAAGCATACAAAATAGCAATAGGATGCCCATAAATGAGAAGAATCGCATCATGGCTCTGAGTTTAGATTTAGATTTAATGTCAGCAGGCTGAACTATTTGGTTGAATGATTTGGTTGAACAAGTGATACATTGGGCTTAATTCTCATATAAGCAAAACACCGGAAAATTGGTTGACCTTTTCCGTGGAGTAAAACTAAAAAAAAATTTCTACTTTTCTTAATTAAATGTTAAAAGAACTAAATCTAAGGGGATTTTTAAACAAAAAAAGGCAGCCATCAGGCCGCCTTTAATAATATAACAATCTTATCTAATTAGTTATTCCTGCTCCTTGCACCCGTATATATTAATACATAATATACCAGCGTGGCGATAGAAGCGAGTGCCGCTACTACATAAGTCATGGCAGCCCACCAGAGGGCATTTTTCGCCTTATCGTGTTCCTCCCTGCGCATAATGGTGGTGTTATCCAGCCAGGCCAGGGCCCTGCGGGAAGCATCGAACTCCACGGGCAGCGTTACCACGGAAAATACGGTGGTAAGCCCAAAAAGGATAATACCGGCCAGTAACAGCTGCGGGAAGGTGTTTATGAGGAGGATACCGGCCAGCAGCACCCATGAAACGATATTGGAGCTGAACTGCACAATGGGTACCAGCCTGGACCGGAGACCCAGCCAGGGGTAGGCAGCCGCGTGCTGTACTGCGTGTCCGCACTCGTGGGCGGCCACCGCTGCAGCGGCCACATTGGCGCCGTTGTATACGTCGGGACTCAGGTTTACCGTTTTATCGGCCGGGTTGTAGTGATCGGACAGAAATCCTTCTGATTCACGTACCTGAACACCGTATATCTGATTGTCTTTCAACATCTTCTCTGCAATCTGCTTACCGGTTAAACCGGAAGAGGTGGGTATTTCGCTGTAAGCCCGGAACTTACTTTTGAGCACGAAGCTTACCAGCAGGCTGATCCCCACAAAAATCAGCGATAAAAACATGATTCCAGGTGTCATAATGATATAAAGTTAGATGATCTTATGGCACAAATATCTCACCAGATCCCCCCTTTTAAGTTTTATTTAGCACTTAACTGCCATCCCTGCTTTTTGTCTGGAAATTATAAATTTAACACTGTCATTATGGCGTTAAAATTATTTTTTACCGCAAAAAAGCGCCTGTTTGTCATTTAGAAAAATGTGTTTTATTAACATTTATTCATATACAAAAATCATCAACATCAACCCTATTTATCAACATTTTACGAGCCTCCAATGAAAGTAATATTAGATAAAAACAACCCCTGAAACAAGCGATGGCAGCCACTTTCTCAGATCCTGCCAATACCTCAAAAGTTATTCACATCAATTAAATAAACTTTTTTATTCTGAAGCCATTTTGTAATTTAGACCTGAATTTAATGGGTTAGTAAGTAGAAAGAGTCAGCGGAATCTTCCGTTTGGCTCTTTTCTCTTTTTATACCTCTTCATCTCCTTTTTTAACACTTCTCTTCTTATCATTTCGGTTCAATAAATGTAAAAACGTTACTTTGTAACGCATCCTTTTTATGAAAATTATGAGTAAAATTAGAACCGCTTTTTTCTGTCAGAATTGTGGATATGAATCAGCGAAATGGAATGGAAAATGTCCGAGTTGCGGAGAATGGAATACGTTTGTGGAAGAAAGAGTGCAAAAAGATATTCCACTCAAACAAGCCGAGTGGAAAAACAACGATACCTCTGCTCCCCGGACACACAAAATAATTAACCTCGCCGAAGTAGTTACGAAAGATGAAGAAAGAATATTAACACCCGACAATGAATTGAACCGTGTGCTGGGAGGCGGCATAGTAGCGGGTTCACTGGTATTGGTGGGCGGAGAACCCGGCATCGGAAAATCAACACTCTTCCTCCAGAACGCACTACAGCTGAAGCATATCAAAACACTTTACATCAGCGGTGAAGAAAGTGAACAACAGATAAAAATGCGGGCCGACCGCATCCAGAATTCCAATGAACAATTCTATCTGCTCACCGAAACTTCTACGCAGACAATCTTCCAGGAAATTAAAAAATTACAGCCGCAACTGGTCATTGTGGATTCTATTCAAACATTGCATTCACCATTTATAGAATCTGCACCGGGAAGCGTATCGCAAATCAGGGAAACAACCGCCGAATTACAACGCTTCGCCAAAGAAAGTAATACGCCCGTATTCCTTATCGGACACATTACCAAAGATGGCTCCATTGCCGGCCCCAAAGTGCTGGAACACATGGTGGATACGGTTTTACAGTTTGAAGGCGACCAACATTATGCCTATCGCATTCTCCGAACCATCAAAAACAGGTTCGGTTCTACCGCAGAACTGGGCATTTATGAAATGACCGGCACAGGACTCAGACAGGTAACCAACCCATCAGAGATCCTCATTTCACAACGGGAAGATCTCCTCAGCGGCGTAGCCATTTCTGCCACCATGGAAGGAATGCGCCCCCTCCTCGTAGAAGTACAGGCGCTCGTTACGCAATCCGTTTATGGTACACCGCAACGTACTGCCACCGGCTTCGACCTGCGCAGGTTGCAACTGCTGCTGGCCGTACTCGAAAAACGCGGCGGCTTCCACTTCGGTGTAAAAGATGTGTTCCTAAATATTGCCGGCGGCATCCGCGTGGAAGACCCGGCCATTGACCTGGCGGTATTATGCGCCCTGCTTTCATCTTATGAAGACAATGCCATTTCACCCAAAATTTGTTTTTCGGGAGAAGTGGGTCTCAGCGGTGAAATAAGAGCCGTGAACCGCATTGAACAACGCATTGCAGAAGCAGAAAAACTTGGCTTCGAGAAAATATTTATCTCCCGTTACAACAAAAAAGGAATTGATTTCAGTAAATTCCATATCGAAGTAATTGCTGTAGGAAGAGTGGAAGAAGTGTACCAGCGGTTATTCTGATTACCATATCTTTAAAAAAACCAATCGATGCTTACCAGTTTGTTTTCCCCACTGGTTCATCTGTTTTATCCGCATTGCTGTGAGCTATGCGGTACTGATCTGCATCAAACAGATGAACTGCTATGCCTGCGTTGTATGCAGGCGTTACCCCTCACCCATTTCCAGCGTTATCCCAACAACCCGGTAGCGCAGGTATTCAGCGGAAGGGTTCCAGTACAACAGGCCACCGCCACGTATTATTATAACCAGTCGTCCGGCCTGCAACACCTGATTCACCGGTTTAAATACGGGCAACGTCCGGATATTGCTACCTGGCTTGGTAAACAAACCGGTTACCAGCTGCAGGAAAGTGCCTGGATCAGCAGTATCGATTTCCTGGCGCCGGTGCCTTTGAATCCCCGCAAGGAAAAGAAGCGCGGCTACAACCAGGCCACCCTCCTGGCCAATGGCATTGGCCAGGTAGTACAGCTGCCGGTATACCCGGCCACCCTCCGCAGGGAACAATTCACCGCCACCCAAACAAAAAAGGGACGAACAGACCGGTGGCAGAACGTAGCCGCCGCTTTCCAGGCCAATGGCAACCTTTCAGATGGTTCACACGTACTACTGGTCGACGATGTAATTACCACAGGCGCCACTACTGAAGCCTGTTGCAGGGCCCTTCAACAGGCCGGTGCCCGGGTAAGCGTTTGTTGTCTTGCCTATGCCTGGAAATGAGAAGGCTAAATTCTTCTCTTTTTTTATCACGGGAATGCTAACTTTACAAATACAGCCCCGCGCTGTATTTTAATCTGTCTTTAAAAAAAAACTATATGTTCAGATTAGCTATACTATCAGTTGTTATGTTTTTTGCCTCCTCCCATCTTTATGATTTCAAAGTAGATGCCGTTGACGGAGGAAAAATCGATTTCTCCAAATACAAGGGAAAGAAAGTATTGATCGTGAATACCGCCTCCCTGTGTGGTAACACCCCTCAATACGAAGGCCTGGAAAAACTCTATAAGAAGTACCACGACAAACTGGTTATCGTTGGTTTCCCTGCCAATAACTTCGGTTCACAGGAACCCGGCAGCAACAAGGAAATACAACAGTTCTGCACCAAGCAGTATGCAGTAACCTTCCCGATGGCAGCCAAAATTTCCGTAAAAGGCGCAGACATTCATCCCCTGTACAAATGGTTACTGGATGAAAGTAAAGCCAAACACATGGAGCCTGCTGAAGTTACCTGGAACTTCCAGAAATACCTGCTGGATGAAAAAGGTAACCTGGTAGCTGTATTTTCTCCCAAAACACAGCCGGAGTCGGCAGAAGTGATTGCTGCAATTGAGAAGTAGCTCTTTTATTACCTACATCTAACTTTTGTGTATAAAAGAAATTTTGCAGATACTTGCGTAAACGTATATCCGTTTACGTGAGTATCCTGTTATTCATTATACAACGCGCACCATATTCATGAAACACTACCTTGTTCCTACAAATAACGCCTTGCCGCTAATGGCATTGCTTTGCTTTTTAGTGATGCTTTCTGCGTGCCAGCACGAAGTAGATCCCCCTTCGCTTTCATGTCCGGAAATGCAAATGGTTACCACCATTGGAACCAGCAACAACACCATGACCTTTAGCCGCAGCCTTCTGTTCCGTGAACGGACAGACACCGGCGGACTAAAATTCCTCAGCGTGGAAACCGTATCCGATTCCTGCAGGGTGGTATTTAACCTCACAGATGGTATGTATGACGAAGCCGGATTGAAGAATGATAGTTTGCACCTTAAAACTTATACCTATACCCGGCAGGGAATACAAACCGGCGGACTGGTGGCTGTAGCCATTAAAAACAGCAATGGTGAATTTACTTATCTGACCACAGATTCTTCCAGCGTAACAGTCCGTAAAATGAATCTCCGGGCACAAACAATTTCCGGCACCTTTTATTTTACAGATAATGAGAAGAAGATCAGTGGTACCGGCACGTTTGAAAATGCCTGCTATGTATCTCTTCAATAAACCCCTTTTCGTTATCTTGCGCCCATGCTTTTTTCTGATATCATAGGACAAGGGGATGTAAAGCAACAGCTCGTTCAATCCGTACAACATAACCGGCTAAGTCATGCCATGATACTGCTTGCTCCCGAAGGTGCAGGTGGCCTTCCGCTAGGACTGGCTTTTACACAATACCTGGTTTGCGAAAATAAACAAGCACACGATGCCTGCGGCCAATGCGCCGCATGTACCAAAGCCTCTCAATTTGTACACCCGGACATTCATTACTCTTACCCGGTTATTCCGCGTAAAACAGGCGACAAACCTGTGAGTACCGACTATATCACCGAATGGCGGGAATTTGTAACTACACATGCTTATGGCAATGCGTACGACTGGCTGCAGTTTATAGGCGCCGAAAACAAACAGGGTAACATTACTGCTACTGAGTGTCAGGACATTATCCATAAACTGAACCTGAAAAGTTTTGAGAGTGGTTATAAGATACTGGTGATGTGGATGCCGGAATACCTGGGCAATGAAGGTAACCGCCTGTTGAAACTGATTGAAGAACCGCCTCAGAATACTTTGTTTATCCTGATCGCTGAAAACCAGGAACAGATACTGGCCACCATCTTATCAAGAACACATCTTATCAAAATAAATCCGCTGGCAAAAGAAGACCTGGTAACAGCGTTGATCCAGAAAAGTAATGTTCCTGCGGCAAAGGCCCAACAGATGGCTACCATTACCGCAGGCAATTACCGCGAAGCCCTGTACCTGTTGCAGCATTCAGATGACGACTATCATGAATTGCTCCGCAGCTGGCTGAATCACCTGTTTACCGGTAACCGGGTGGCCCTCCAGGAATGGATCGAAGGCATCTCCAGTGCAAAAAACGGCAGGGAAAATCAAAAGCAGTTCCTCCGCTATTTCATCAACCTGCTGGAACACACGCTCCGCCTGCAATACCTGGATAAAAGCCAGCTGGCTTTTTCCACAGAAGAAATGGACTTTGCCGCCAAGCTGGCCAAACTGGCCAACCTGGACCAGATGCAGGAAATTACAGAAGCCCTGAACAACGCCAGCTACTATATAGAACGCAACGCGAACGGAAAGATGTTATTTCATGCCCTGTCCATCAAGCTGCAATATATATTTAAAAAGAAACCTTTACCGGTTATGTAATAACCACCGGCATCCTGCGGAGCTTATCAGCTGCTTTTCCCTATCTTTGTTGCTTCCGGCCTTTTGTTTTTCTGAAAGGAAAAACGTATTTTGAAGAACTGGAATAACCTGAAATGCTTATTTATAAAATTTAAACTAATTAATAATATGGCTTGTGCCGGATGTGGTACGGGTGTGGAAGGGAAGCCGTCAGGATGCAAGAGTAATGGAGGATGCAGCACGGGAGGTTGTAACAGACTGAATGTGTTTGACTGGCTGTCCAATATTCCCCTTGGTGATAGCTTAGCACCATTTGACATTATAGAAGTGAGTTTTAACAATGGCAGCCGCAAGGACTTTTTCCGTAACGTAACCAAACAATTCTTTGATAAAGGAGAAATGGTTACTGTAGAAGGAGTTAGCGGATTTGACGTTGGTACAGTAAGCCTGACGGGCGAACTGGTAAAACTACAAATGAAGAAGCGACGCGCTGAAGACACACCCGAAGTAAAAAAAGTTCTACGCCGTTCAACTAACGACGACCTGCAGCGAATGAATGACAACAAGTCCCGCGAGAAAGAGGCGCTCATAAAATCCAGAGCCCTTGCCCGCAACCTCGGACTTGAAATGAAACTGGCAGAGGTGGAAATACAGGCCGATGGCCGTAAAGCCACTTTCTTCTACACCGCAGACGATCGTGTTGATTTTAGAGAATTGATCAAAGTATATGCCTCTGAATTCAGGGCCAAGGTGGAAATGCGCCAGATAGGCGCCCGCCAGGAAGCCGGAAAAGTAGGTGGCATCGGCAGTTGCGGCAGGGAGTTATGCTGCTCCACGTGGCTGTCTGATTTCAAAAGCGTGAATACTACCGCTGCCCGGTACCAGAACCTGTCTATCAACCAGGCCAAGCTATCCGGACAATGCGGCCGTTTGAAATGCTGCCTCAACTACGAGCTCGATACCTACCTCGATGCCCTGAAAGACTTCCCCGACGATGCGGATAACATTGAAACTGCCGGCGGCGTTGCCCACCTGCAGAAACGGGATATCTTCAAAAGCCTCATGTGGTATTCTTATGAAGGCAGTAACAAACAGTATCCACTCACCATTTCCAGGGCTAAGGAAATACGCCTCCTGAATAAGCAGGGTATTAAACCAGATGACCTGAAACCGGTAGAAGTAGTAACCGCCAAACCAAAAGAAACGGATCTCGGATACGCAGATGTGGTTGGGTTAATCAGTCTGAAATCTCTCGAAAAAACAGCACAAAAGCGTAAACAGAAAGATAAAGACAAACAAAAACAACAAAGAGGCGGAGAACGTGGCGAGCGTGGAGAACGCCCGGAACGCGGGGAACCCAAACAAGCCCAGGGCCAGGGTCAGCCAAGAACTGATTCCCCCAAAGCTGGTCAAAGACCCGATAACCGCCAGCAAGGTGATCGTAAACCGAAGCCGGACAACCGCCAGCGGCAACAAGGTGGAGGCCAGCCCAAACAGGGTCGTGAACAACAACCCCGTAACGAGCAACAGCCACCACGCCCGGAACAACAGCAGGGACAAAGACAACCAGCTGCTCCGAAACAACCCGGACAACAACCGGCGCAACCCGGTCAGGGAGGCGCTCCCCGGCAAGACAGGCGTCCGCCACGGCATAAACACCGGCCGCCTAATCCTAATAAAAACAACAATCCTGAAAAGGGACAATAAAAATAAAAAAGACAACCAGCCGGTTGTCTTTTTTATTGCCTGCTTATATTTTAACGGGCACATGGGGCCTTATATCTCCTGTTAACATTACTTCCCGGATGCCTCTGCGATACTTCGGACCTGCGTATCTGATGGACTATCCATGCACTATCTATACTGTTCCCATGCACTCCTCATGCACTCCTCATGCACTATTGATGCACTATCCATGCACTATGTCCCCTCAGCCCCCCTTCGGGGACAGCAGATTTTTGAAATACCAGATGATGGAAATGTAATCAGAGAAAACCAAATAAAAGGCCGCCCAGACGAGGCAGCCTTTGTTAACAATTGGTTTTTGCTTATGAGAAAACTTAAAAAATGCTAATTTATATCTCTTCACAAAATCAATCACACAGGTGCCTCTACTGTCTGTCACACGGTTTTACGCTTCATTTTCAAACAGTAGCTTATAATAGTTCATGTTAGTGGCTTCGTCGAAACCGCGCTCAATCATCTCGCGGTTGCCATGAATATATACATGAAAGTTACGATCCAATTTCAGAATGCTCTTAAATACTTTCTGCTGTTTCTTTACAGCAGGTGCAGATATTTCAAATTCGTCAGGGATATCTTGTTGAAAATGATTCGCATATTCGTTTCGGTACTCCTTAAAAGAAGCTATGGCGTCGGGATGACCCAGTACTTCTTTCGCAAAATCGTCCAGTTGGAATTGTTCTTTTTCCTTGAAATAAGCGGCTGATTTATTTAACAGATCTACCTGATCCACTCTGTCCATCTCATACTCCGTTGGCAATTTGTTGTGTATAAACTGTTTACACATGTCCACCGCGGTTTCTGTCTGATGGTAACTATCTTCCCGGCGCTGTACCTGTAAAAAGGCATCCTTCCAATACACCGCCTCGGTTTGTTTGCTGTTGCTATCTACGATACTTACCTTAAAGCCCTCGGTTTCTTCCGTATTAAATATCAGACAACCTTTATCCAGCTTATTAATATTTATACCGTCCTCGTAATTTACCTGGTAATTCTCGTCTGCCAGAAATACTTTCAAATAAGTATCGCGGTTCTCCGACTTAAAAATGCCTATGGCTTCTACCTCTTCACCATCCACCTGACACTTGCTAAAGTAGGCTATATAAAGCTCTCCCCCTTTGATTTTAGGATGGGTGGAATGTTTATATAGATGTTTGGCAATATTGACCGACTGCTCCTGGAATTCATTTTGGTCAGTAAATATACGTCGACAATATTGAAATATTTCATTCAATTGCAGATCTGCGTCATGACGGAATCTGAAATACTCTGCTGCATTGGCAAAAGGCTGAATAAAATATGTTACCAATAACTGGCTGATCGTTTCATCCTCCAGCTGCAAAGGCGCTTTGGAACAGAGCAGGGCCTCGTCGTTAGTGGGATTCCCTACCTTGTGTATCGTTAATTGCGCCAAATCTTTAAACTCCGAAACATGGATCATGGGCGCAAAATTAATAAATTAGTTGACAGGCAACAGATCCGTTTTCCCCGGTAATTATTTCTTGATAATTTCATTACATACCCTCCCTCCCATCCATATACGCTGAAAAATCTGGAATAGTTCCTTAATTTAAAGTTTCAAAATAAAACGAACATGAGAAAATATATCTGCCTGCTGGCAATGATGGCCGGATACGGCCTCCCGCTGATGGCGCAGCAAAAAAACACACACAGACCTGTATACGAAACCCGTGACCTGACAGCAGAAAATATGTTTTCCGTAAATATTGAAGGACCCAACTTTGACAAAGCAGGCAATTTTTACGTAGTAAATTTTCAACAGGATGGTACCATTGGTAAGATAAATACCAAAACCGGCGCCGGTGAAATATTCGTAACACTGCCCGATAGCAGCATCGCCAATGGCATTCATTTCAACAGCAAAGGAACCATGTTCCTCCCGGATTTTATCCGGCATAATGTGCTCACCATTGATATGAAAACCAAAAAAGTAGGCGTATACGTTCACTCTGATCAGTTCAATCAACCTAATGATCTCTGTATCAACAGCAAAGACCAGATCTTTGTCAGCGATCCCAAATGGGCCAGCAACACCGGCCAGATCTGGCGTATAGACCCCGGCAACCATACGCCCATCCTGCTCGAAGGCAATATGGGCACCACCAACGGTATTGAACTCAGCCCCGACGAAAAAACACTGTATGTAAACGAAAGCGTGCAACGGAAGATCTGGAAATACAAGGTGGATAAAGCCGGTAACATCTCCCGGAAAACCTTATTCGCTACCTTCCCCGACTTTGGTTTCGACGGAATGAAATGCGATAAAGTGGGAAACCTCTACGTGGCCAGGTGGGGAAAAGGCGTGATCGCCGTGCTGTCGCCGAAAGGAAAACTGATCCAGGAAGTACCCCTGAAAGGGAAACAATGCAGCAACCTCGTGTTTGGGGATAAAGACGGCAAAACCGTGTATGTAACCCTGCAGGACCGGAAATGCGTGGAAACATTCCGGGTAACGATACCGGGTAAACGCTTTTAACTACGCTATAAAAAGAACGAGGACATCAGCTGATGTCCCCGTTCTTTTTAGTTATAACTTACTTTATAATCAGCAGCCAGCCCTTATTCTTTTCTACAGGGATGCCGGCATCTTTACCAAACACCTGCCCCTGCTGGAAGCTGCGTATATCCGGCGCCGTTATCACTGCCTTTGCAGGATCTATGCCCAGCGCTTTCCAGTCGATGGTGAGTTTAACCACCGTGTTTTCCGGCGCCCAGCTGGCCAGGGAAACCAGTACCGCGCCATCTTTCCGGTAAATAGTAGCCGGCACCAGCGGGTTATTGGTTTTAACCGGGTTGTTCTCTACCCAGTAGCCAATCATTTTTGTTCCCTGCATACCAAAATCATCCCACACTTTCCAGATAGGACGGGGATCAGATGTAGCAGTCCACGGCATGCGGTTAGTCATGCCATACACCATACCACGCCACTGGTTACCGCCATCCTGGAGCATTTCACCCATCAGGCCAAAGGGAATACCGCTTACTTCCGTGAGGAAAAAATCCGGATCATTCTTCTCATAATCAAAATATTCACCAAACCAAAGCCTGTTCAGGTAAGGGAAGTGCTCCATATAAAGTACCGCACTGTTAATAAACCCATCGGATTTATTATACTGGTTGGCAGAATGCAAATCAATAATACCCGGGTGATTATCCTTTGTGAGCACACGTTTCACGCGCTTCATGGTTACCCGGTCAAAAGCCACATCGTCCAAGTAAATACCATCAATGCCTACGTTTTGCACCAGCCAGTTCATCCCTTCCACATAATAGTTGTGCCAGCGGTTCATGCCGCTGTTGATGAGGGCGGCATCCTTAAACTCCGGTACAAACCACGCCGCGATGTAATCTTTACCCACGTGCTCCTGCAGCCAGGAGAAGCCACCGCCGTTACCGGAAGTATATACTTCATGCCCCAAACTGCGCAGCGGGAAGGTTTCCCAGGCATGGTTCGACAACTCCCTTACAGTATTATAGATCTTCACTTTCAATCCTTTCTGGTGCGCAGATGTAATGTAATCCTTCATTGCGCTCCATTCAATGAACGGATAGTTGATCCAGGGGTTGATGTCGTTGCCGTGGTGAATGTTTACCACCGTAGCCCCGGTAGCTTTAATGCTGTCGAGGTTATTATACCGGTGGTAGAAACGGGTAGACCACTGGAAATCGGTGTTAACCGGGTGAAACGGCGTAATGATCAGGTGGAAGTTATAATACAACACCTCTCCTTTATGCAGGGTTCTTTCACCACTGTAGTTATTTACCAGTATGGCCTTCCCTTTTTCACCGATGGTGATGCCACCTTTATTGCCATTACCCCAGGAAGTGGGCAGCAGTAAAGGTTTCTGCAGGTAGAAGTTTGTATTCAGCGGGCGCACATAATTTTCATCCCGCAGGTTAAACTGGATACCGGCATTCACATCGCCAATCCAGGCGCCATCCTGGTTTTTACTTTTCACATCCCACTTCCAGTCGATCTTTTCCGGGCGCATCCCGCCCTTCTGGTTCAGGCCCATCATATACTTTGCGGCGCCTTTATCAAATGGCAGGTGCATCGTAATATCCTTCAGGGATACGTCTTCCAGGGCGGTTACTTTCACGGTGTAGTCGAGGAAGCCGTCAAATTCGAGGGAGGCGTTTACTTCCATTTCCAGGCCGGTAGTGGTGTTCACTGCTTTCCAGCTGATTTTGCCGGGCGTTTGTTTGGTAACCTGCCAGCCATTGCTTTGCCAGTGAAGATCCTTGCCGGTAGCGGCATTGATGAAATGGAAATGTACCGGTTCGGTGAAAATATTCTTGGGCTGTGTGGACAGCGAAGTCATTTCAGGCGTAAAAAAAGTCTGGATCTGGGCAGGGAAGCCATCTTTATTGATACTTACTTTACGGCCCAGTAAGCTGATCACGCTGTCTTTCATTTCCAGTGGCGTATAAGGGGCGATCACGGCGTCGTCCTGTGCCAGCGTGGAGTTCAGCCATTTCAGGCGGGTTTGTTTCCAGGGCTCGTTAAAGCCGCTGTTCACTGCCAGTTTATTCGTTACCGTTAGCGTGATCCTTACCGGCATAGCAGGCATACCTTCCGCCTTTACAGTGGCAATCCCTTTATAGATACCTGCAGCAGCGTTTTCCGGAACATCTATGCCGCACCACATGGCCTGTACTTTTCCTTCCGGGATATTCACCGTTGCTGAAAAAGGTTTTGCATCATAAGTGGTACCGGTGGTATTGATACAGTTGAGTTGTGTTGCCGGAATCGTTTGACCAGTGGCCGTTTTCAGGTCGGCAAAAGAAATCTGTACATCCTTCATTTCATGACGGGCGTAAATGCCCAGCTGAAATGCGTAGTATTCTCCTTTACCGGCTTCGCCGGAGAAGGACTGCGAGGGTCCTTTCTTTGTCCAGCGCTGTGGCAGGTCGTCCGTCATTTTAATGGGAAACTGCCTGTCTTCAGGGAACAGCATATAGCCGCCACCCGGATGTTTCAGCAGCAGTTGCTTTCTTTCTGCTTCCGTGGCAATTACTTCCATCGGGTAAAAAGTATTGAAGCTATCGATAGCCTCCAGCTGCTTCACGGTGGTATTGGGCTTTATGCCTGCCGGTATGGATTGCAGCCAGTTGTTATCAGCAGTTTGTTCCGGCGCCAGGTACACACCTTTCGGATAGTTATCGCGGCCTTCATTCTTGGAAGGCAGGTAATAAATATAGTAGTCGCCTTTACCGGAGGTGGGTTCAAAGCAGATATCGCCCTGTTCACGGGTAAGCGCCAGCGTTTTTACATTGGTAACCTTTTGTTTTGTTCTGGCATCTTCAATAATGATCCGTTTCAGCTCCGGATGTTCATCGCGGCGGCGCCAGGGGATTACTACGCGGGCTACGCCGGTGGCGCCATTGAAGGTAACTACCGCACGGTGGTTACCGAGCGAGTCTGCATTCCAGTTGTTGTTGCCATTGGTATACTTCAATTCCTGGGCGAGCGCCGTGGTAAGGAAGCTGAAAGTAAGTCCTGCCAGCAGCAATCCTTTCCTGAAATTGCGGGAAGGGTGGTTTGTCTGATACATGAAGGATAATCAATTTTTTAAATGTTCACCGGTTATAAATTTACTACTGTTGCGGTTTCTTTTCCTGATTATTTTATAAAAGCAAAAGCCCCGGTGAACGGGGCTTTTACCGGTATTTCTATTGGATCGGGTTTTGCACCAGGTTAGGATCAAGCAATATTTCCTGCTCGGGAATAAAGTGTACCACCCTTGCATCTGTATAGGAAACTGTTTGCGGATTGGTTTGCACGCCGGGATAATTCCGGTATACATTCCGGTTGTTGCGGAACAGGTCAAATACACGATGTGTTTCAAAGGCCAGTTCCAGGCGGCGTTCGTCCAGTACTACATCCAGCACAGAAGCATAGCCATGCAGGTCTGATACGGTGAACAGTGCCGCGCCGCTTAATCCGGCTCTTTTACGGATGGTGTTTACATCATCGATAGCGGCAGCGTTATTGTTCAGCTTCGCATTGGCTTCTGCACGGATCAGGTACATTTCAGCCAGGCGCAATACCACCGGTGAACTGAGGGTAGGCACGTTATCCTGGTTGGAATATTTCAGCACATACCATTTTGGTACGCCGTTGCGGGAAGCCATTACTTTCTGGCCGCCGGCATTCACGGAATCCCGGCCATCAGCGCCTTTCAGGTAAACCGCCTGCACAAAGGAGTTACGGGCATCTGCCGGATATTTATGCAGCAGATCGAGGTACGATTGCGAAGCATACATTTCGCCATAACCCATACCGCCGGGCGACATATAATACATAGAGCCGATAGAGCCCCAGGTACGGTCGTCCTGCAGGGTATGATGAATAGCAAAGATGGTTTCCTTATTGTTTTCATTGGTTTTGGTATAGTATCCGGGAAGATCAGATGTATTCACCAGGGAATACTGACCTGAAGTGATCACAGAATCTGCATAAATACGGGCAGAATCATTTTTTCCCATGTAGAGATATACCCTTGCCAGTAAAGCCATAGCGCCGTATTTGGTGGCATAGCTGTTGGTGTTGGAGTTATCCATCAGGTCTTTTCCTTTCTTCAGATCTGCTACTACCTGCGCGTATACATCTTTTACGGTGCTACGTTTAGGCATCGCAGTTATATCGAACTTAGTTACCACCGGCACGCCCAGGTTAGTTTCAGGGTTCTGTGTATAAGGACGGCCGAAAGACCTTACCAGGCTGAAATGTACAAAGGCGCGGATGAACAGGTTTTCCCCGATCATTTTATTCACAGCATCCGACTTACCTTCCGTCATTACTTCCAGCAGCTTATTACAGCCGTTGATAGCCTTGTATCCTGCCCGCCAGATCTGCAATGCATTGGCCTGGTTGGTGAGGTGTCCGTAAGTATAAGAATAGAAGAGCGCATCGGTAGTGGCACCGCTCAACGCCACATCATCACTTGGGAACTCTCCCATCTGGAAATAGTTGCGCGTAAAACTTTCTTCTTTCAGTAACGCATAATTACCCACAGTAGCCGCCGGCCATTTAGTTTCATCTTTCAGGATATTATCATCCGGAACAGCACTATACGGGTCTTTCTTCAATGAACAGGAAGTAGCCACTGACAACAGCAACAGTCCTGCAAAATATTTCGACATGTGTTTCATGATCATCTCTTTTTAGCTCCTGTTAAAAATTAATTTCAAGACCTGCAAACCATTTGGTGCTGGACGGATACTTGATGTAGTTGATACCCCTGTCATCTACTTCCGGATCCAGACCGGAGAATTTGGTTAATGTCCACAGGTTATCACCGCCAATAGAAATTCTGGCGTTTCCAATATGCGCGCGGTCCAGCCAGGCTTTGGGCAACGCATAGCTCAGGTTTACGTTTCTCAGACGCAGGTAGCTTCCGTCTTCCAGGAAACGGGAAGATGGTTTATGTGAGTTTTTATTTCCTTTGATAGTATACTTCGGATGGGTAGCTACATCGCCCGGTTTTTCCCAGCGACTCCAGTCTTTATCCAGCTGCATCATATTATAGGTATAATACGCGCCATCATTATCCATCAGTTCACGGGTGCTGTTATACACATCATTGCCGGAAACAAAGGCCAGGAAGGCGCTGAGCTGGAAGTTTTTATAGGAGAAGGTATTACGCATACCACCAAAGAATTTTGGCGTGGCAGAACCCACAATCTGCAAAGATGCATCGTTGTAATTGTTGGTAGTGGTTTTGCCGGTTACATTGCCATTAGCATCCGTAACGAGCTTTTCCCACAGCGGATCACCATTGGCAGGATCTACACCCACCCATTTGCGCATATAGAAACTACGCATATCCTGGCCCTGTTGCAGGATGAAATAACCGCTGATCGGATCTACAATCTGGTTCTTTCCGGTATACAGTTCGGTTACCCTGTTTTTATTAAAGCCAATGTTGAAGTCGGTGCTCCATTTAAATGTACCTACCAGGTTATCTGTACTCAGGTTGATTTCAAGTCCTTTGTTACGCACAGATCCAACGTTCTGTGAAATGTAGCTGTAGCCGGCAGTAGCAGGCAGCGGCACGTTGAACAGGAGGTCTTTGTTATCTTTCTGGTATAATTCTATCGTCAGGCTAATCCGGTTAAATAATCCCAGGTCGATACCAATGTTGGTATTGTATGCTTTCTCCCACGAAAGGTTAGGCACATTGTACACGCTTTGGTAAGCGCCGGGGAAACCATTGTACTGCGTATTGATAGAATATGCTCCGATAGCGCTGTAGTCGCCGATTTCCGCATTACCGGTAGTTCCGTAGCTGGCCCTTACCTTCAGGTTGGTGATGGCTTTTATCTGTTTGATAAAATTTTCTTCAGATGCTGCCCATGATGCTCCAAAGGCATAGAAGTTACCATACTGCTGGTTGGCGCCAAACTTGGAAGATCCGTCTCTTCTGAAGGAAGACGTGAAGTAGTATTTGTAATTGTAGTTATAGTTGGCCTGTACAAAATAGGAATTAAAAGCGCGGGCTATTTTTGTACCGCCAATAGACATCGGCGAAGAAGTACCATCCAATACCTCTACACCCTGCAGGATACCTTTACCTTTTGCATTGATATCATTGAGATTGGCTTGCTGGAACTCAGCGCCTACCAGTCCGTCGATGTTATGCACCTTATTAATGGTATACCTTGCTTTCAACAGGTTGGAGCTGATATAACTCGCAGAATCCTGGTAGTAGTTATACAGGTTACCACGGTCGTCGGTGCCGGAGGAGGTGCGCACATCCCCGTTGCTTTCCTGGTTGAAGTGGTAATATTGCGCGCGGTTGGTGGAGCTGAAAGACAACCATTTGGTGATGTCATATTCCAGTTTCACCAGGGCCTCGAGCGACTGTCTTTTATTTTTAATATAATTATACTGCTGGTCGTAGAGGAAGTTGGTCATATCCCTGCCATACCAGGTGGCGGCGGTGAGCGGGTTTACCGGCTTGCCTTGTTCGTCGTATGCCTTATCCCATGGGAGGTTGGTGTAGTACTGATACAGCGAACCGTTTGAATTATCGTGGTCGGAAGTTTGGGTTCCGGCAAAGTTGGCGCTGATGCGGAACTTATCAGTGATGTTATGATCCAGGTTGAGGCGGGCGCTGAAACGCTCTACACCGGTACCTTTCAGGATACCATCTTCTTTATAATAGTTACCGCCCAGGTAGAACTTTGTTTTTTCGTTACCACCGCTGGTAGATAATTCGTAGTTCTGGTTGGTGGCATTCTGGAAGGCCAGCTTCTGCCAGTTGGTGTTGATATTACGTTGAGATGGGTCCAGCGTGGCTCCTGCGGCCTTTTGCAGGTCGTACAGTTCTGTTCCGTTCATCAGGTGGAAATGGCCGGTATTGAGCTGGGCGGTTCCTACGTTGGTGCGGAAGTTTACCTGTGTTTTGCCGGCTTTACCTCTTTTGGTGGTAATTACCATTACGCCGTTGGCGGCGCGGGCGCCGTACAATGTAGTGGCGGCAGCATCTTTCAGGATGGTAACGCTTTCAATATCGCTGGGGTTGGGTAAACCGCCAATGATACCATCTACCACTACCAGCGGAGAGTTGCCCGCAGTAAGGGTTCCGTTACCACGGATGCGGATAACGGGTGCGGAAGCGGGGTCACCGGAAGTATTCCCTACAAATACGCCGCTTACTTTACCCTGCAACATTTTGTCCATGCTGCTGGCGGTTACGTCTTTCAGTTTAGCGCCGCTTACCGCCTGCGCTGCGCCGGTGAGGTTTTTGGTGGTAGTAGTGGTGTAACCCATTACTACTACTTCTTCCAGTTTCTTCGTATCAGGTTCCAGTTTAACATTGAGTTCGGAGCGTCCGCCTAATGTTACTTTCTGTTGCAGGTAGCCGATGTAGGAAAATATCAGTACGCTGTTTTCTGAAGGAGCCTGGATAGTGAATTTACCGGTGGCATCTGTTACTGCGCCGGTACTGGCGCCTTCTACGGTGATGGTTACGCCGGGCAACGGATCTTTGGTAGTGGCGTCTGTTACATATCCTGTTACCTTTACCTGTGCGGTACCCGTGGGAGTGATCACTACCAGGTTGTTTTCCAGCACGCGGAAAGTAACATTGGAGTTGTTGAAGAGTTCCTTCAGCACATCACTGATCTTTTTATCTTTCACATCAATGGTCACTGCCTTATTCAGATCAGTAAAGTTCTCGTTGTAGAAGAAGCGATAATTGCTGCTGTTTTCGATGAGTTTAAATACATCTTTCACGCTTTTATTTTCAGCATGCAGTTCTTTTATTTTATCCTGCGCGTAAGCATTAGCGGATACTTGTAAAAAACCTCCGAAAATCAGCAGACCCGTCAATTTCATCATGAGCAATAATTTTCGCCCGGGGCAAAATAATGCCGCCAGGTTTGCAGTGGATTTCATAAACTTGTATAGATTTTAGTTAAACGATAATTACGGTGGTTGCCCGTCGCAAAGGCAATTCACCATTCAGTGATTTTCGTTGATTGGGGTAAGTCGCATTACCCCAATTTTTTTAGTCCTTCATGTCGGGCATGTAAGTTGGTTTTACAGGTGATAGAATGATGGTTCTCTCTTCTCGCCGGCCATTACCGGGTCTTAAATGCTTTATTATATTTTTCTCTCAGCTCCTCATCCAGCGCCAGGGTAACTACACCTTTGTCTATGGTGTATTTCAGCGGTGCCGTGAGCTTTAGAATGTTCAGTACCTGTTCCAGCGTTTCCTGACGGAAAGTGCCACTGAAGCGGTATTCTTTCAGTTCCTGTTCTTTAAAGATCACCTTTACATTAAACCTGCGTTCCATTGTAACCGCCAGTTCGTCCATTGTTTGAGCGGCCACTATCCAGTTGCCGTCTTTCCAGGCGGTATATATTTCTGTATTGTTCACTTCCCTGCTTTCTATTGGGGCAGCTGTAGAGCTGTCGCCGCCGGATACAGGCGTTTTCGGTTGTTCACTATCGTTTGTCGACAACGGTTTTTTATACACAACATGTTGATGTGGTTTCATCATGAGTCCGAAAGGCGTAGTGGTTTTGCTGCCGTCTATCTTCACTTCTCCGTCTACCAGGGTGGTCACTACAGTTTTATCTTCCGGGTATGCTTTTACATTGAAAGATGTACCCAGCGCGAGTATGCTCAGGTCGGAGGCCCTTACTGTAAAAGGCTTTTGTGCGTTGGTATGCACTTTAAAGAAAGCCTCTCCTTCCAGTTTTACTTCGCGGCCGCGGAGGTTGTAAGACTGTGCGTATTGTAGTTTACTACCTGCGTTCAGCCATACTTCCGTACCATCAGACAATTCAATTTTGGTGGTGGCCCCTTTCGGGCTGGTTACCGTTACCAGCGCGTTACTGCTGTTGTCTTTCTTACCGGAAGCCCAGGCATATACCAGGCCGCCGCCGATTAAAAAAGGCAAGGTGTAAGAGGCGGCCACGCGGAAATAATATTTCCATTTGTTTACCGCCAATGGCGCTTCTATGGCCGTTCTATACTGCAAGCTATCCCAGGCGGCGCCGGCATCATAATTTCCTTCCCGTGCCGTTGCCTGCCACGCATCCCTGAGCTGCAGGAAATAAGACTGGTTCTCCGCCGTAGCATTGATCCAGTGCGTTAGCGCTGCTTGTTCATCCGGGGAAATATTGCCGGATAAAAAACGTGCGATCAGGTCATCTGCCTGCTCCTGTGTATAGTTAGGCCCCATCATATAGAAAACAAGTAGTAAGACAACATTTAATGCCAGATAGGGTGACAAGAGAAGAAAAAAAACTTTTTATTTACTTCAAAAGAGGGAGTAATTCATCGCGCAACCTTTGCAGCGCGCGGGTCATCTGCGTTTTCACGGTATTGATGGAAATGCCGAGGTGGCGGGAAATTTCGGGGTAACTCAGTTCTTCAAAACGGCTAAGCCGGAATACATCCTGGCATTGGGGTGGTAATTTGCGGATCGCCTTTTCTGCTATCAGCTCCAGTTCGGATTGCTCCAGTTTTTCGGCCGGTGAATGCCCGGAGGTGATGCTGAAGAGAGCTATGCGGGACTCCAGCTGCTGAAGTTGTTCGCTGCCATATTGCGCCTTCACTTTGTTTTGCTTGATGTAGTTGAGGCAATTATTCTGAACAGCGCGGTACAGGTATGCTTTTTCAGATACCTGGATGTCCAGCTCCTTATACTTTTCCCATATCTTCAAAAAAGTATCCTGCACAATTTCTTCTGCCAGTTCATGTCTGTTTACAAAATCAAAAGCGAATGTACAGAGCGCGGGATAATACTCTTTGAATAATGACTCAAAAGCGGGTAGTTGACGTTGTTTCCGGTTAATATTTTTACTTACTTCCTCCAAAGTATTCCTTCGTCCACAAGATTGTTCACTGTGGCGAAAAGATACGTAAAGTAGGTTCAATAAAAAAACGCGGGTTATAGGCCCGCGTTTTACCATCTTTAACTCGTTGAATTACATACATAAACCGCCACAGGTACTGATTGTCTGACCGGTTACATAACCGCTCATATCAGACGCCAGGAACAGGCAAACGTTGGCAATATCTTCCGGTGTACCGAAGCGGGCCAGCGGAATCTGAGCAATATAATTGGCAGCACCCTCTCCTTCTTTGAGGTAGCTGGTCATGTCTGTTTCTACAAAACCCGGTGCCACGGCATTGCAACGGATGTTACGGCTGCCCAGTTCCTGTGCAATGGACTTGGTAAAGCCTATGATACCTGCTTTGGAAGCGGCATAGCTGCTTTGGCCGGCGTTGCCCATGATACCGATTACGGAGCTCATATTAATGATGCTACCGCTTTTTGCTTTCATCATTGGGCGTATTACATGCTTGGTCATGTTATACACGCTCTTCAGGTTGACGTTCATCACATCATCCCATTGATCAGGACTCATGCGCAACAGCAGGTTATCTTTGGAGATACCGGCATTGTTCACACAAATATCAATTTTACCGAATTCTTTCAATACATCCGCCACCAGCGTTTCAGTTTCCTCATAAACGCCTGCATTGGATTTATAAGCTTTTGCTTTTACACCCAAAGCGGTCAGTTTTGCTTCCAGTGCCTGGGCTTTTTCATCGGAGCTAACGTATGTAAAAGCTACGTTTGCTCCCTGTGCTGCAAATTTCAAAGCAATTGCTTCCCCGATACCACGGCTGGCGCCTGTTACTATGGCTACTTTGTTCTCCAGTAATTTCATGTTATAGTTGATAGGTTTTAAGCATTCATATGATCTGCCGCAAATTGCAGGATTTCTTCCAGGTACTTGCGGTCGTTGTTCAACCGGGGAACTTTATGTTGTCCGCCCAGCTTGCCTTTGCTCTTCAGGAACTCGCAAAAAGTTCCTTCCGGCAGCACATGCACTACCGGCATGTGCAAGGCAATATCTTTATATCTTTTGGCCTCGTAATCTGAGTTGATGGCTTTTAAAGTACTGTCTAATACAGTGGTAAAGCGGTTCAGGTCATCCGGGGCTGCTTCAAATTCCACCAACCATTCGTGTCCGCCGTTGCCATGATCGCTGAAATAAACGGGAGCTGCGGTGTAGTCATTTACCACTGCGCCGGTAGCTTCACAGGCTTTCGCTACTGCGGTATCTGAATTCTCCACAATCACTTCTTCTCCAAAGGCATTAATAAACGACTTTGTTCTGCCACTGATTTTGATACGGTAAGGGATCAGGGAGGTAAACTGGATGGTGTCTCCTACCATATAGCGCCATAAGCCGCCATTGGTGCTGATAACCAGGGCATAGTTTTTACCCAGTTCCACTTCCTGCAGTTGCAGGGTTTGCGGATTTTCCTTGTCTAATTCCTCCATAGGCATAAACTCATAGAAGATGCCATGGTTGAGGAACAATAACAAACCTTCTTCTCCTATCACGTCCTGGGCGGCAAAGAAGCCTTCGGAAGCATTGTAAGTTTCCTGGTAATGCATTAAAGGCTTGCGGATCAGTTTTTTAAACTGTTCGCGGTAAGGAGTAAAGCTTACGCCACCATGCATATAGAGTTCCAGGTTGGGCCATACATCGGCCAGGTTGTCGGTACCGGTGAGTTCAAAAATACGTTTGATCAGCACAATGGTCCAGGTAGGCACCCCTGCAATAGAGGTTACATTTTCATGGATCACGGCGTTGGCCATGCGTTCTATCTTTTCTTCCCATTCGTCCATGAGCGCTATTTCCAGGTCCGGTGTACGGATCATATTGCCGTAAAACGGCATATTCTGGAGCATTACGGCACTGAGGTCACCGAAATAGGAGTCGCTGTTTTCAGAGAGTTTGTTCACCTGGTGGCTGCCGCCTATTACCAGTGATTTACCGGTAAATACGTCGGAGTCCGGGAAATTATTGTAGTAAAGGGAGATTACATCCCTGCCGGAGCGGTAGTGACATTCATCCAGGCTTTCCACTGTTACGGGGATAAATTTGCTCTTATCCGCAGTGGTTCCACTGGATTTTGCAAACCATTTGATGGGTGTATTCCAGAGTACATTCTGCTGTCCCTCCATCGTGCGCTGTATATAAGGCTTGATGGTATCATAGGTATGAATAGGAACGCGCTGTTTATATTCGTCTATCTTATAAATCTTTGAAAAGCCGTACTGCTTACCGAATTCGGTATACTGAGCGGCACTGATAAGGTTTTGGAATACCTGCTGCTGCACCTGAACGGGATACTGCATGAAATACGCAATACGCCCCATTCGCAATCTTGCCAGTTGTGATATTGCAGGACTTAAAATTCTCATATAGGATGCTGTAGAATTATTTTTATTGTTTAGCTGCTTCGTCCAGGTAATCTTTACGGCGAAGAATAAAATTCTGGCCAAGATACACTTTTCTTACCTGTTCATCGGCTGCCAGCTCTTCGGCGGATCCTGATTTCAGGATTTTACCTTCAAACAATAAATAAGCCCGGTCAGTAATGGACAATGTTTCCTGAACGTTGTGGTCGGTGATCAGGATACCTATATTTTTGTATTTCAGTTTGGCTACGATTCCCTGGATATCCTCCACGGCAATGGGGTCGATACCGGCAAAAGGCTCATCCAGCAGGATAAACTTCGGATCTACCGCCAGTGCGCGGGCAATTTCGGTACGACGGCGTTCGCCCCCGCTCAATACATCACCCGGGCTTTTTCTTACGTGCGTAAGCCGGAATTCAGACAAAAGGCTTTCCAGCTTCTCTTTCTGCTCCGCCCTTTTCAGGGTGGTCATTTCCAACACGGCGGCAATATTATCCTCCACGTTCAGTTTCCGGAACACGGAAGCCTCCTGTGGCAAATAACCAATACCCATCTGCGCCCGCTTGTACATGGGCAGCTTGGTAATGTTCTGGCCATCCAGGTACACATTCCCTTCGTCGGGCTTAATAAGCCCCACTACCATGTAAAAGGAGGTGGTTTTACCGGCTCCGTTAGGCCCCAGCAGCCCTACAATCTCCCCCTGGGACACTTCCACAGATACATGGTTTACCACCGTTCTGTTGCCGTAACGCTTTACCAGCTGGTCTGTATGTATTCTTAATGTCATATGATCAAACTTAGCAAAAATAAACAATTCATTCAGTTAGCCTAGTTATAGTTATCCTAAGATTAAAAATGATCTGATAATAATAAGGGGATATCTTATTTTTGCCCGCGTAATTTTAGCAGGAAGCTGGCTTTATATCCAGCCGCCTTCCTCAAAGCTTATAACTTTATGAAAGTAACTGAACATATTGCCAAGGCCAAAGACACCCTGATTTCTTTTGAAATCCTCCCTCCGCTTAAAGGAAAGAGTATTGAGTCTATCTATGACCACCTGGATCCGCTGATGGAATTCAAGCCCGCATTTATCAATGTGACCTATCACCGCAGCGAGCATATGTTCAAGAAAAAGGCGGACGGATCCTTTGAAAAGGTGGAAATCCGTAAACGCCCCGGTACTGTAGGTATTTGTGCGGCCATTATGAACCATTACAACGTAGATGCGGTACCACACCTCATTTGCGGCGGTTTTAGCCGGGAAGAAACAGAAAATGCCCTGATAGACCTCAACTTCCTGGGTATCGACAATGTACTGGTTTTACGCGGAGATGCACCCAAAAATGAAACTTTCTTTGAACCCGACCCACATGGACACAGCTATGCCATTGAATTGCTGGACCAGGTGGCACATATGAACAACGGCGTTTACCTGGAAGACGATCTGCAAAGCGGCGTAAAAACCAATTTCTGTATCGGCGTAGCCGGTTACCCCGAAAAACACTTTGAAGCGCCCAATATGCAAACAGACCTGTCGCACCTGAAACGTAAGGTGGAAAACGGGGCTGATTATATTGTTACACAAATGTTCTTCGACAACCAGAAGTTCTTCGACTTCGTAAACAAATGCCGTGAAATGGGTATTACCGTGCCTATCATCCCGGGACTGAAGCCATTAACTTCCCGGAAGCAGATGACAATGCTGCCACGTATTTTCCATGTGGATCTCCCTACAGACCTCTCTACAGAAATCCTGAAATGTAAAACAGACAAGGATGTGGAACTGGTTGGTACCGAGTGGCTCATTGCACAGTCGAAAGAACTCAAAGCCTTTGGTGTGCCGGTACTGCATTACTATACATTAGGTAAACCTAAGGTGGTACGTCAGGCGGTGGAAGCCATTATGTAGCTTATCCTAACTCCTTATAAAAGCAGAAGGGAAGGACAAAAGTCTTTCCCTTTTTTGCTGTCTTTCATATAAAAAAAATGCCATCACGTAGATACGTAGTGGCATATCCCTATAACTGTCACACTTTTAATTATAACTGTCCAATGATTGAAACCATCTTCCGATGGTATCTTTCGCTAATAAGACGCGGTAAAAAGGAATGACCCCTATCTCCTTTTAAAAAAAATAAAAAAGACTGCCGTAGGGGGCAGTCTTTCTATTGCTTGTATAGTATAGCAATCATTTTCTTGTAAAGAGATATCCAACAGATAGGCCAAAGTAACGGTGCTTTTCCTCTGTTCTGTTACTGGCGCTAACGTCTAAAAAGCCTGAAGTATAATTTATACTAAACAACAGCCCGTTTTTAAATTCATAACCAGCCAGCAGATTCACGCCCGCATCTATAGCATTGGCATGTAATTCCTCCAGGTTGGTAACATCATCCCCATCAAATTTGATCTGCCGGGATTTTTTTGCTGCTGAATTATATCCTTTATAAGTAACTTTTCCACCGATACCATAGGCTACATAAGGCCCCAGCCCGGCAAAAACTTTTCCCCGGCCAGCTTCCCCTTTATATATAAAGTTAACAGGCAGTTCCAGGTAATTATACCGGTAACTGGTGGTTGCTTCCTCGTTACTACCCATACCTGTTATAAAAGTATTAATGGTTTTGGTGCCTTTAACGCTGTATAACAGTGCCGGCTGTACTGTAAAACTCTCTGCAAGAGGAATATCAGCCAAAATCCCCGCGTGGTAGGCAGGCAGCATCCGGTCATGGAATAATGTCTCCTGGGTTTTGTCTTTCAGTTTCATGTTTCCGCCTGAAAAGCCGGCTTTTATTCCCCATCTTACCTGGGCGCATAAGGTTAACGAACTTAACAAGGCTACAATAATCAGGATGTTCTTTTTCATATAGGTTTAAGGAATGTTGTCTGTTAATTATTACCGGCGGGTGCGGGGAAACAAATACCCAAAAGAAATACGGAAGCTACGATTCAGCTCTTCCGCATTTTCCCTGGTGCTTACATTTATGAAGCCCGAAGAATAACCTGCAGTGAGTATAAATCCTTCATTAAACTCATAGCCAAGCAGGAAATTTGCTGAAACATCTACCGGGTTGGCGTGTATTTCATTAGCGTTTCCGGGAACAGTTTCATCACCATCAAACTTTACCTTCTTTGTTTCTTCTTTAGTACCTTCCCTGATATAAGTGGCTTTCCCGCCAATACCATAGGACAGGCCGGGACCAAAGCCGGCTACTACTTTACCCTGCCCCAATCTTTGCTTAAACAGAAAGTTAACCGGTAATTCCAGGTAGTTATATCTGAACTTGGCGATATAGTAATAGTTGCCGGTTGACTGCTCCGGGCGCGTTCTGTAACCAGCAACGCTGTAATACAGCGCCGGTTGTATCGAAAACCATTTCGCCAGGGGGATATCTGCTAAAATGCCTGCATGAAAAGCAGGCAACATGAACTCATTACGGTCCGGAACATCAGCAGGGTCGGTTAACTTCATACTGGCGCCGGTAAAGCCGGCCTTTAGTCCAAATCTAACTTGTGCGGTTGCCATCTGAACAACCAGCAGGGCTACAACAATCAGAATATTTTTTTTCATGTACGTTTAAGTATAAATCCGTCCCCTGTTAACAAAAACCATTCCTCATAAAAACAATTACCAGTCTTCCCGGTCAAAGAAGAAACCGAGGCTTACGCCCCAATACCTGTTTTTATAATTGTTCTCCGGTGATTGATCGATATCCACCATTCCGTAGCCATATTGGGCACTTAAGGAAAGACAGCAGTTCAGCTCCAACCCGGCTATAAAATTAAGACCTGCATCCCAGCGTTGCAGGTTCATGTTGGTACCAAAAATATTGGGAGATGCTTTAAAATCCACCCGCTTGGATCCCGATTGAACCAGTTTATTGTCGTTGTAAGCAGATACGCTGTAATCCCCGCGCATACAATAAGCTGCATAGGGACCAGCACCTACCAGCAGTTTGCCAAAGCCTACCGGCACTTTGTATACCAGGTGAACCGGCAGTTCCAGGTATTGCAGTTTCAGCTTTGTTACTCCCGATGTAAATAAATTAACAGGGTGGGATACTGCGTAATCCAGCCCTGCACCTTTTTCTACGTAACTGACGCCTGGCTGCAGGTAACCATTTTTAAACAGGGGTATGTTTGTATAGATGCCCGCCTGCCAGCTATCTGTTTTTTGAGTGCCCGGCGCATATCCATTCCCGGACGACTCCAGCCCGGTATTGATATAGCCGCCACGAATACCCAAACTTATCTGTGCATGTGAGGTAATTGTAACAAAAAAAACTGTTACAAAAAGAGGAGTAAAAATTTTCATCAGTGGTTCGGTAATAAAAGGATTAAGAATATCACAGTGACATCATTTTGGGGGAAAAGTCTTAATGCTCAGTCGGTTATTGTACGCGAAATTAAACAAAGGTTTTCATAAAAATAAAAAACCACCCGAAATTAGCGGGTGGTTAATAAAAAGTTCATGCGGAGCATAGTTATCTGCCTCCAAACTTATAGCCAACAGATACGCCGAAGGACGTATTTTTAAAGCTACGGTCATTATCTGTGTTATCTGCCGTATTTATCAGACCCAGGTCGGTATTCAGACCGAAATACAGTCCTACAGGTAATTCATAACCTACATTGATACCCAAACCGGCATCAAATCTTTTTTGTTTCAGCACGGTGGCTTCATCATCATACACATCTAAGTCGCCAAATCCGGTATCCTTGATCTTTCCGCCCAAACCATAAGCTAAATAAGGTCCTGCAGATAATACCAGCCTGCCGGTACCTACTTCTGGTTTAAACATAAAGTGAACGGGCAACTCCAGATAAGACAAAGTCGTTTTCACATCAGTATCCTTGTCTTTACCCCCTTTACCGGAATAAAGTAATCCTGTTCCGATATAGAATTCATCTGCCAGCGGAATGTCTACTGTAACCCCGGCCCTTATACCGGTAAGAATAGAACTGGTTTTCTTTCCACTGTTTAGAACAGCATTTTTTGCAGTCATGCTGGAAAACTGAGGTCCTGCAACAATACCCCATTTAGCCTGGCCAAAAGAAAGGCTGGCTACCAATAATGCGGCTGCAGATAATAATACCTTTTTCATGTGTGATGTAATTTGAATGATTAAAAAAAGCGATACCCACAGGTCAGGTATCGCTTCCCTAATTTTTTGATTGCCAACTAATGAATGAACCTGTTTTTTGCTTGCTTGCAGTTATTACAATTTAATTCCGTAATTGTTTGTTAACTGGTTATTTTCCACCAAACAAATAACCTACAGAAACACTGAATACACGGTTTTTACCCTTGTCATCTGTGCTGTTGTCCTGACCGGAATTCACTTTGGCAAAGCCAATACCATACTGGGCAGAGACCAGAAAATTGCTAAGTTCCGCACCAATCTGTACGTTACCACCCCAGTCGAAACGTTTCATTTTATTGTATGCTGTGTTTGGATCGTTATTAAACGGGGTATCATCATCCCATTTAATACTTTCTGAACCACTGCCATGTACTCCGGCAATAGTGGTTTCATACTTTTGCTTACCGGCAACACCAAATGCAAAGTAAGGACCAACACCTGCAAAGAGACTTGAACTTTCACCGATTGGCAACTTAGCCACGAAGTTCAGAGGAATCTCAATGTAGGATGGATTTACGGTGTACTTTGCATATGGATTAGTGGTGGAATTGTTCTTGTCCCCGGTTTCAAGCTTGGTACCCTTGGTTGTATAAAATACACCAGGCTGAAACGACAAAATCTTTGGAACTAACGGTAAATCTGCAATGGCTCCCACATTAAAACCGGATAATGAACGACTGTCTTTTGTATTTCCGGAGTTATCATAAGTAATGTTGGAGAGGTTCCAGCCAGCCTTAATCCCAACTCTCGCCTGAGACATCGCTGCAACTGAAATCGTTAATGCGGCGAATGATAATAACATCTTCTTCATGATCTTTGGTTTTATGGTCCGGTACCACAAAGCCAAAGACTATGCCAAAGGAATGTTAAAATCTATCAACTATTTGATTTTCAATATATATCGAGGCGCATATTCTACATTCTACACCCCTGTTTCTACAACTTAGCCGCAGCGTCTTTTGGGGTAACCCGGTCCAGAAACTCCTGTAATTGCTCCACTCCCAGTCTTTTTGCCACAATTTTTTTCTTTTCATCCAGTAAATAAACCATGGGGGTGCTGTAAACATCGTACAACCTGCGGTAATTCGTTTCACCTTGTGGATCTGAGCCGTGTATCCATCCATTCAGATGATGTTCGTGAATGAATTGCAACCATTCCTCACGGGTACCTTCCGTTTTAATGCCGATCATAGCCACTCCTTTCCTCTTCCAGCTTGCATTCCAGGCAGAATCCAAACGGGGAATCTCTGTTTTACAGTGTCCGCAGGTGGGATCCCAAAAAACAAGCACTGTGAATTTGGCGGGAGTTTTATACAGGGAAAGCGACCTGGCGGCGGTATCTTTATACTGCAGCGGAGCGGCCTGGCGGCCAATCAGGTTAGGCGCCATCGTATATGCCCTGTCTACAATTTTATTGAGTTGTTCGTCATTCAGCCAGAACGCTTCCCCGGGAACGTAATATTTTTCCACAAGGTGTACAAAAACTGCATCCATACCCATGTAAGGCGAGCTCTCGTAATTATAGGTAAGCCACCACAACACAAACTTGAAAACCTCTTTGCTTTTGCGGGTACGGGCAATCATAGCATCGCAGTCCACAATAATAGAATCGGGATGTACCGGTACAAGTTGGGTAAAATATTTCTTCAGTTTCCCTTCCAGGACAGGCGTTCTTACCAGGCGATCGCTTGCAAGATCAACCTCATCCCAGTAATGATCTTTAAAATAATGATAGGCAAATAAAGAATCTGCTCCTGTCGGTGGTGGCGGTACTACCGGTTCTTTCATGGCCAGGAAGATGGTGCTGAGAATATTGCCGGGATGTTGGGCAATAAAGCCTGTCCTGAATTCCTGGATTTTCTTTCCAAGTTCCTGTTGCAAGGGCTGTACCTTGGCAGAATCTGCGGCTGTGCGGGCCGTTTGCAGCTGTTGCTGGATACTGCGGCTCAGTGTTTCCTGCTGGAAAAGAAATTTATTGTAGGCCAGGAACCCATCGTTATCGGGGCTGCCTTTGTATACCGTTTTATTAACAAGATCGCTGGTGTCGATGGCTACGCTGAAAACCTGTTGCTTATCTATCAGGGTTTCAATATACTGCTGTTTACCGGGCAGTACCAGCAGGTAAATGCCTGGCAGCAGTTTTTCTTTGCCTTTCAGTACCACTTCTCCCGCAGGACTTACTTCTGCAGAGTCGGCCAGGTAGGTGGATCTGCCCATGTAATGAGCCAGGAAAAACTTCCCGCCGGTAAAGTTTTTCAGCTTTACAGAAATCTGGTAACCCTGCGCCTGCAGGCTGAATTGCACCAGGAGGGCCGCTATCAGTAATGAAAAAAGTTTACGCATAATATTTGAAAGCAATATGTAAATGTAAGCGGAAAAAAGTGAAAAAGGAAAGAGGTGTGCTGAGTGGTAATTCGTATGAATTACGATGCAGGATTCAGCATTTCAATTACCTTTGCAGCCGTGAGGAAAAAAAACGTTGTTTTAGAAAATGTACCGGTTACTGCTTATGCGGCAGAAGGTAAAGCCCTGGCCCGTCATGACGGGAAAGTGATATTTATTGAAGGCGGAGTAGTGCCTGGCGATGTGGTGGATGTTCGTCTTGGTAAAAACAAAAAAGACTGGGCAGAAGGGAAAGTGGTTCACTTTCACAGCTATTCGGATAAAAGAGTAACTCCTTTTTGCCAGCATTTTGGCACCTGCGGGGGATGCAAATGGCAAATGCTGCCTTATGCCCTGCAGCTGGAGTATAAACAACAACAGGTGGCCGACCACCTGCAACGCATTGGAAAGTTGGCGCTGCCCCCAATGGAACCGATCCTGGGCAGCGCTCATACCGAACATTACCGCAATAAACTGGAGTTTACCTTCAGCAACAAAGCATATCTTACTAATGAAGAGATCAGGGCCAATGACGGCGAAATACCTGTAAGACCCGCGCTGGGCTTCCATGTACCAAAGCTGTTCGATAAAGTACTGAATATAGATACCTGCTACCTGATGCAGGAGCCCGTAAACCTGATCCGCAACACCATCCGTGAATATGCAGTTTCCCACGATCTCACATTTTATGATATCCGTGCACAACAGGGATGGCTGCGTAACCTGGTGATCCGCCTTTGCACTACCGGGGAAATTATGGTAAACCTGGTGATCCATCATGAAGACAAGCCCAACAGGATTGCCCTGCTGGATCATTTGCTGAAAACGGTGCCGGCCATTACCACAGTGCTGTATACCATTAATCCGAAAGGAAACGATACCATCTTCGACCTGGAACCGAAGATTTATTTTGGTAAAGGATATGCAGAAGAAAAACTGGAGGATTTTGTTTTTAAGATAGGTCCCAAGTCATTTTTCCAGACGAATACTTACCAGGGAGAAGTATTGTACAAGGTAACAAGGGATTTTGCAGGATTAACCGGATCCGAGATCGTATATGACCTATATTGCGGTACCGGCAGCATCGGCATCTTTGTTTCGCGCAATGCCCGCAAAGTGGTGGGTATTGAGCTGATAAAGGAAGCCATAGATGATGCAAAGGAAAATGCCGCCCGTAATAATGTGGATAATGCCACCTTTTTTGCAGGCGATGTAGTGGATATTTGTAATAATGAGTTTTTTGCACAACATGGCCAGCCGGATGTGATCATTACTGATCCCCCACGGGCAGGCATGCACGAAAAACTGGTGAATAAACTGCTGGAGATCGGCGCCCCCAGGATTGTATATGTTAGTTGTAACCCCGCTACACAGGCCAGGGATCTGGCTTTGCTGGATTCGCTCTATACAGTGGAAAAGGTACAGCCGGTAGATATGTTCCCGCACACCCATCACATCGAAAATGTGGTGTTGTTGAAAAAAAGAGATAATAACTAGCAACAATGAACGAGTACAGGCCCGGAAAATTTCAGTACCTGCCGATGGTGATCAAAAATCTGATGATCATTAATGGTTTGGTTTGGTTAGTGCAGGTTACGCTGCTGAGCAAATTTGATTATGATCTGAGTCGTTTGTTTGCCCTCCACTACTGGGGCTCCGAACTATTCAAACCACATCAGTTCATTACGCATCTGTTCCTACACGATCCGAAGAACATATTGCATGTGCTCTTCAATATGTTTACCCTGTGGATGTTTGGCGCTACCCTGGAAAACCTTTGGGGCCCCAAGCGTTTCCTCATTTTTTATATAATATGCGGTTTGGGCGCAGCCCTGTGTCACATGGGCGTACTCACTTATGAAAATGTGAGCCTTAACCGGTATGCCGCGCAATTCCTGAATGATCCCAGTTTCTCCAATTTTGTGGCGCTGGATAATAAGTTCGACATCGGCAACCTGGCCAACTTCAACATGGAAAGCCTGAAAAGTGCATTGGCGGCCCGAGATCCTGCGGCCATGGAAATGGCAAGCCTTTATGTTAAAAACTACGTTAACTATTACCGGAATGGCGCCACACTGGGCGCATCCGGTGCGGTATATGGCATTCTGTTCGCATTTGGGTACCTGTTCCCCAACCGATACCTGTACTTCTTTGCGATGATCCCCATCAGGGCCAAATTTGTGGTAGGCTTCATGATCCTGGGGGAACTGTATTCCGGTATCCAGAATTCTGCGGGCGATAATGTGGCCCACTTTGCCCATCTCGGCGGCGCACTCTTTGCTTACCTGCTGCTGAGAGGATGGAGTAAAAAGAGAACAGATTTTTATTAAGACAACTGTATTATTGACGTATTTTTGTATTGAAAAATATTTGTACCATGCATGCGTTGGAAAAAGAGAAATTGCCCCGCCTCTCTTTAGGAGAAGGAAGAAATATGGTGACACACCTGATGGTCGTTAATCTTACGATTTTCGTTTTCCTGTTTTTTACGCTTGTAATATACCAGATGGAACAGGTGGGTGAACCCCGGTTTCACCAGGATATTATGACCTGGCTGAGGCTTCCGGCAGATCCATCCAAATTACTGACCCGTCCCTGGACGCTGGTCACCTCCTTATTTACACACATCAGCTTCTGGCAGATCTTCTCCAATATGGTGTGGCTGTGGTGCTTTGGCACCTTCATGCAACACCTGGCAGGCTACCAGCGGATTTTACCGTTATATCTCTTCGGAGGTCTCTGTGGTAATCTTATGTATGTGGCGGCTATGCAGCTGATCCCGTCTTTTCATGCACTCGCTGCCAATGAATATACACTGGGCGCTGCCGGCAGTATTATGGCAATAGCTGTTGGCGTTACCACTATCGCTCCGCGCTACCGCATATTCCCTTTACTGGCAGGAGGTATTTCCCTCTGGATCATCACCCTGGTTTTTGTAGCGCTTTCTGTTGGAGCATTAATGGCGTCCTCCAGCTACGGATACACCTACATCCCGGTGCTGGCAGGCGGTGCACTGGCAGGCTGGCTTTATATGTACCAGTGGAAAAAAGGCAGGGATATGGGCGCAGGCTTCAACAAACTGGCCTTTAAACTCACCCATGTATTTCACCCGGCATCACAACGCATTAACCCGGATGATTTTAAAAGAAAGAATACTTCCCAGCCGGATGCAGAACAACAACCGTACAGACGCATTGGCAAAGTGCCGGAGCAGAAACTGAACGAAATCCTTGATAAGATCAACGAAAACGGTTTGGCGTCCCTTTCTGCAGAAGAAAGAGACACGCTGTTAAGAGCAAGTAAAACAGAATAAAAGTATTACGGATTAGAAAATACTTTCACTAATAACAGGGAAGATGCAGGCACTATAAGACCGCGCGCATCTTCCCTTTTTTTTGTACTTTGAAAATATTAATTCGTAATTGCTTGTCCCCCTATGCTGAAAATCATTGTACGCCGTACCTTGCTCTGGAGTAACATTTGTTTGGTGGCGGCCCTTCTCCTCAGTACCTTTCTTCCCGGTATCAACCCGGGTAAATGCTGGCCCGCCGGCTTTTCCGGATTCTTCTTTCCCGTTCTCTTCCCGCTTTGTTTTTTATATACCTGCGTATGGGCATGGTATAAAAAACGGAAATATGTGCTGATGAATATAATGGCTATACTCTGTGCAGTGCCCGCAGCATTAACTACCTGGGGCGTTCACATCTTCCGGAAAAATATAATCAGCAAGGAAACCAACAGCAGGCAGTTTACGCTCATGACCTATAATACCAGCAGTATGGGTTTAGAGAGATATGTAACGGATAAGGACAAGGAAGCGGCGATCTACAACGCCATTGCGTCCGGCAGCCCGGACATTCTTTGTATGCAGGAGTTTTACACCAACGATACACCCGGTAAGGATCAGCATATGCAACGCATCAAATCCGCCGGGAACTACCCGTATCATTACTTCACCGGCGACAAAATCCACTGGGAAAGCTGGCATTACGGCATTGTGCTGTTTTCCCGTTATCCTGTGATCGCTGCCTCGGCAATCCCCTGCGGGGAAAGCGAAACGGGCAGCGGCAGCACTTTCCTCCGGGCAGATATTGCCATAAAAGGAGATACTATCCGGGTGTTTGCTGTTCACCTCATTTCGTATATGTTTAAAGGTGAGGATTATGAAAACATGAAAGCACCGAAAGGAACCGGCCTGGTTTATAAAATGAGGAGCACTTTCCGGGCAAGATCCACGCAGGCGCTTCAACTGGCAGCGCTGGTTGCCGAAAGCCCTTATCCCGCCATTGTTTGCGGCGATTTCAATGACACGCCCGTTTCGTTCACCTATAAAACCATCAGCCGCAATATGCAGGATGCATTCCTCAAAACCGGTGTGGGCTGGGGCCGCACACTCTCCTATTTGTCGCCTTCACTGCGGATCGACTACATCCTGGCACAGCCCCCGCTGACCGTCCACGCAAGTAAGGTTTTTCATCCCCGGCCATCAGAGCATTTCCCGGTTATGGCCTGTCTTTCGTTGAAAAAAAACTAACTTTAGTACTTCAACAAAGTATGACGCGGTGCGCTTTTTAAGACTATTTACGAAAGGATTTTTTCTGATCATCAATTTCGCCGTGGTATTACTTTTCCTGGCAGCCTGTATGGCACCATATATTTCACCGGCCTGGTTCTGGCCCATCAGTTTTATTACGCTGGCGTTCCCGTTCCTCTTGGCGCTATTAGTGGTATTCCTGATCGGGTGGCTGTTCTTTAATTATCGCTATACCCTGCTATCCCTGATCGCGCTGCTGCTTGGCTGGAAATCTATCAGCGCGTTTGTGGCCTTTAAAATGCCCGCCGGGAATAAAGTGGCCACCACTGGCAATACCCTTACCGTAATGAGCTACAATGTAAGCCAGTTTGGACTATACCGCGAAAGAGACAGTAAATACAACCGGCAGGCAATGTTTGCCATGATCAAAAAACAGGAGCTGGATATCGCCTGCTTCCAGGATTTTTATACCTCCGAAAAGAAAAACGACTTTAATAACCGCGAGGATATTTCCCGCGAAATGGAATTGCCTTACCGCTACTTTTCCAGCGATTTTAACCGCGACGGCATGCAGCACTGGGGATCTATCATCTATTCCCGTTTTCCCATTATAGCATCCGATAAAGTGAAAATGAGCGTGGGCCCCAGAAGCGAAAGCCTTATCTATGCCGATATCGTAAAAAACCGGGATACCCTGCGGATCATTAATATGCACCTGGAATCCTATCGCTTCAATGAAAAAGATTATTCCGCCATCCGGAAGATCAAAAACCAAGAAGACACCGGGCTGAAGGCCACCAAAAGCATTATCCAGAAAATGCGGGAGGCGTATATCCGCCGCAGTCAACAAGCCGATATTGTAGGCAATTTTATCCGGCAAAGTCCCTATCCTGTAATCGTTTGTGGCGACTTTAACGATACCCCGGCGTCCTACACCTACTTTACCATTAAAGGCGATCTCCAGGACGCTTTTCTGCAAAAAGGTTTCGGAATTGGCCGTACTTTTACAGGGCTTGCACCTACCTTGCGTATTGACTATGTTTTTGTCAGTAACCATTTTAAGGTAAACAGCTTCCGGAAAATTAACTCAGACCTGTCTGACCATTATCCTGTAATTACCAATCTTAGCCTGATCGGTAGCGGAAAAACAGTAGTAGAAGTAAATAAATAACTGTAACCAATTATGAAAATGTATAATATTTTTAGGGCTGACCGATGTTGTTGCCTGCTTGTACCAGGAAAACAATTTTTATCTTTGCCATCCATCAACAAAAAATAAGATGTCAGCTATATGGCATCTGTCATTTACAGCATATGTCAGAACTAAGGATATATAATTCATTACACCGTCAGAAAGAAGTATTTACACCTTTACACCCGGGCCACGTTGGTATGTATGTGTGCGGACCCACCGTATCCGGCGAATCACATCTCGGCCACGCCCGCCCCTATATTACATTTGATGTAGTATTCCGCTATTTAAAATACCTGGGATATAAAGTACGTTATGTTCGTAATATTACCGACGCCGGCCACTTTGAAGAAGAAGGCCGCGCGGCGGAAGATAAAATTTCCAAATTTGCCGTACTCGAAAAGCTGGAGCCAATGGAACTGGTACAGAAATACACCAACCTGTACCACTGGGCCATGCTGCAGTTCGGCAACCTTGAACCAAGCATAGAACCTACCGCCACCGGGCATATCATTGAGCAGATTGAAATGATCAAAACGATCATGGAAAAAGGCTACGCATATGAAGTAGACGGCAGCGTGTATTTCGATGTTAAGAAATATGCCGCCAACTACGATTACGGTATCCTCAGCGGCCGTGTACTGGAAGATATGCTGGAAACCACCAGGGAACTGGAAGGCCAGGACGATAAACATAACAAAGCAGATTTTGCCCTCTGGAAAAAAGCACCGCCAGAACATATTATGCGCTGGCCCAGCCCGTGGGGCGAAGGTTTCCCGGGATGGCATATTGAGTGCTCTGCCATGAGCGCCAAATACCTGGGCGCCCAGTTCGATATTCACGGTGGCGGCATGGACCTCCAGTTTCCACACCACGAATGCGAAATTGCACAAAGCGAAATTGCACACGGCGATATGATGGCCCGTTACTGGATGCACAATAACATGATCACCATCAACGGCCGTAAAATGGGTAAGGCTTATGGCAACACCATCAAGCTCACCGAAATGTTTACCGGTGAAAATCCGCAGCTGGAAAAGCCATACAGCCCCATGACCATCCGCTTTTTTGTGTTGCAGACACACTACCGCGGTACCCTGGATTTCTCTAACGAGGCCCTGCAGGCCGCCGAAAAAGGACTCCAGCGTTTATGGGCTGCTTATGAAACATTGCAGAAGCTGACGTATACTGCAGAAAATGGCCAGGGTATCAATGAAGAACTGGACAAACAGGTACGTCAGTGGTGCCTGGAATGCCCGGAATTCATGAACGACGATTTCAATACAGCGAAAGTACTGGCTAACCTGTTTGAGCTTACACCAGTGATCAACTCACTGAAAGGCGGACAAATAAAAATGCACGAAATCAGTGAAGATACTTTCCAGCTGTTACAACAAACCTGGAAAACCTATCTGGTGGATATTCTCGGCATACAACAGGAATCCATCGCCGGGGAAGATAATAAACTGGATGGCGTATTACAGATGCTGATTGAAATGCGGAAGGAAGCCAAAAGCCGCAAGGACTATGCAACCTCCGATAAAATCCGTAACGAATTATTGTCTGTAGGCATTCAGCTGAAAGATGAGAAAGACGGTACCGTTTCCTACAGTCTTCAATAAAATAAATATTCCGGAAGATAATGCGTAAAGCTCTTATTACACTGACAGCGCTGGCCTTACTGGCCGGCGCCTGCCAGCAGAATAGTCAGACAACCGATAACACCACCGACAGTACCGGCGACAGCAAAGTGGCGAAAGTGGATGTACCTGTACCTGTTTTCCAGGCAGATTCTGCATATGCGTACACCGCACGCCAGGTAAGTTTCGGCCCGAGGATACCTAATACGCCCGCACAGGAGAAATGTGCCGGCTGGCTGATCAGCAACTTCCGCAATTGGGCGGATACCGTATATGTACAGCGCACTACTGTTACCGGGCCGAAAAACGAAAAACTGCCCTGTATCAATATCATCGCCAGTTTCAACCCCGCGGCCAAACAGCGCGTTTTGCTGCTGGCCCACTGGGATACCCGTCCCTGGGCGGATGAAGATGCCTTTGATAAAACAAAAAAACTGGACGGTGCAGACGATGGCGCCAGCGGCGTAGCCGTACTGATGGAAGCCGCCCGGCAGTTCCACAAACAAAAACCGGAAACCGGCATAGACATTCTGCTCGTAGACGTGGAAGACTACGGCGCTAAAAATGATGAAAACTCATTTTGTCTCGGTACCCAGTACTGGGCTAAAAACCCGCATATTCCCGGCTACAAAGCAAACTACGGGATCCTCCTGGACATGGTAGGCGGACGCGGCACCCAGTTCTACATGGAAGGCTCCTCCAAACAATACGCAGGCGCACAGATGAAAATGTTCTGGGATGTAGCCAACAAACTCGGCTATTCTGATATATTCCGTTATGAAAATAACGGCGCATTTATCACGGATGATCATATCGCGGTAAATACCATCGCCAATATCCCGACATTCGATATCATTGCGTTACAGTCGAACAACGACTTTGCCCCTCACTGGCATACACAAAACGACAATATGGATGTGATTGACCGGAAAACGTTGCAGGCAGTAGGACAAACACTGTTGCAGGTAATCTATACACAGCCGTTTAGTTATTAATAAATTCACTGGAGCTCCGGGGTGAAGGATGATGTGACGTATTAACTTTAAAAAACAGTTTATGCCCAGGTCTAAAAGCACCCCGGACGATGTTCCGGTACATTATGTGGCCCATCTCAGCAAGGATAAAAAGCTACAGAAAATTATCACCGGCCCGTTAACGGAGCTGACTATACGAAAAAATATCTGCCTGAAACTGATTGGCTCTATTATGAGTCAGCAGCTATCCACCAAAGTGGCAGATGTGATCTATTCCCGGTTTCTTGACCTCTATGGCCGCCGGGAGCCAACAGCGCAGCAAATACTGGATACCCCGCCGTTAACGCTTCGTGGTATTGGTTTATCCAATGCTAAGGTAACCTACGTGCAAAATGTGGCGGCATTCGTTATCGCCGAAAAACTGACCGACAGCAAGCTGAAAAAAATGAGCAACGACGAAGTGATTGCCTACCTCACACAAATCAAGGGTGTGGGCCGCTGGACAGTGGAAATGCTGCTGATGTTTCACCTGTGCCGCGAAGATGTATTTGCAATGGACGACTGGGGCTTACAACAGGCCATGATCAAGCTTTACAAACTGGACCCGGAAGATAAAAAAGCATTCCGGGATAAACTGGTTAAAATCTCTGAAAAATGGGCGCCTTACCGTACACATGCCTGCCGCTACCTTTGGTCGTGGAAAGATAATACCCCGGACAAATAACTTGACATATACAGTGCGTAGCACGGTTGTAAATTTGTGTTATGAGTGTGCAGGGAAGTTTTTTCAATGAAGAGGATGCCGGGAAGATTTCATTACTGAATGGAGAGCTGGCTTACTATCCGCAGTTTTTTAACCTGCCGGAAAGCAACCATTTCATGCAGGTCCTGCAGGACACTATTACCTGGAAACAGGAATCCATGAAAATATATGGCAAAGAGGTATTATTTCCACGTTTAATGGCCTGGTATGGCGATGCTGCCAGCTCCTATGGATTCTCCGGAAATATCTTTTCCCCGGAAACATGGACAGCCGAATTACAACAGATACGTGACCGCATTACACCGGTGAGTGGCCAGGCGTTCAACAGTGTGTTACTGAACCTTTACCGCAATGGTAACGACTCCATGGGCTGGCATGCAGATGATGAGCCGGAACTTGGGCGTAACCCCGTAATTGCCTCGGTAAATTTTGGCGCTACACGTCGTTTCCAGCTACGCTATAAAAGTGATCATCAACGGAAATACGAACTATCACTGCAACACGGCTCCCTGCTCGCTATGAAAGGGCCACTACAGGAATACTGGGAACACCAGGTTCCCAAAACCACTAAAATATCACACGGAAGAATTAACCTCACCTTCCGGTTTATCCACCCTTAAAAGACGGCATATACTATGAAAAACCTTGTATTATTAATCGGAAATGACATCAACAACATCTCCCGCGGTCAAAGCTGGAAAGACCTGCTGCAGGACATTATCACCTTTTGCCACGCCGGAGATTGCGTGGAACTGGACGATAAAAAACCATTCCCGCTCCTGTATGAAGAAATCTTTTTAACCGCCAGCAAAAATCACCGGATAAGAGAAAAAGATCTCAAATCATTCATCGCTATCAAAGCAGCAGAAATAAAAGCCAACCCGCTGCACAGCGCCATCCGGGAGCTGAAGCCGGCACACATCCTCACCACCAACTATGAATTTACGCTGGAGGGACAGATACCATTGGAGAACACCAGTATCATCAAGGAAAAATTTTACAGCATTTTCAGGAGATATGAAGTAGATGATATCCAATACTGGCATATTCATGGCGATTGTCTCAACCCCATGAGTATCAACCTGGGATTTGAACACTATGGCGGCCAGTTACAACTGATGCGCAACTACGTGGTGAGCGGTACCGTGTATTCTTCCAAAGAAGTACCCAAGCCTTCGCTGCTACGGCGTATTCATGCCAGGGAAGTGTATTTTCACTCCTGGATAGATCTCTTCTTTACGGATGATATCCACATCTTTGGCCTGTCGCTCGATTTTGTGGAAACGGACCTCTGGTGGCTGCTCACGTACAGGGCAAGGCAAAAGTTTCATCATAAAAATGTGCCGGTTCCCAATCACATCTTCTACTATATTCCGGAAGAATATGTGGCAGCATCTAAATTTAAACTGGACCTGCTCACCGCAAATGATGTAACTATTGTAAGCCTTCCCGGCAAAGATAAACTGGGCTACTACGAATCTATTATCAAACAAATCGGGAAGACCCGTCAAATGGCCCACCATAGCAGCACCAGGTAATACCAGGGCCTAAAAGTGAGACTGGCAGCGTTTTTGCAAAATATGGAGCAATCCTTCAAAAGAGACAACCTCACGACTCCTTTTGTTGTTAATTATTAAAATCTATATTTTATGTTACTTGAATTAGCAATCACCCTCGCCACCACCTTTATGGCCCCGGTACAAAGCAAACAACCACCCGCCAAAACACAGGTTATTTATGTAAAAGAATCAAAGGAACCGTGCACTGGTGTGGCTCCTATGGAGTGTTTGCAGATAAAAGGAGTAAATGATACAGACTGGTCCAACTTATATACCAATATCAACGGCTTTAAATACACTCCCGGCTACCGCTATAAGCTCAGGGTAAAAATTACCCAGGTAAAGAACCCGCCGGCAGATGGCTCTTCCCTGAAATATACCCTCACCAAAGTGTTGGAAAAAAAGAAGATCAGCAGCGCAGGCTCATCTTCCATCGCCGGAAAAAAATGGGTATTGGTAAAAATGGATAACGAAGATATTTCCGATGGCGCCATCTGGATGGAGTTCGACGCCGGTAAGAAACGTATTCATGGTAAAAGTGGTTGCAACAATATGATGGGCGCATATACTACCTCCGGTAGCAATATCACCTTTTCCAAAACCGCCGGCACCCTGATGGCTTGCCCCGACAGAGACATGATGCGCCGCGAAACCGCCTTCATGAAACAATTAGGCGATCAAACATTTCAATATGCTGTATCCGGACAAACGCTGAACCTCGTCCAAAATGGCAATACCGTACTGCAGTTCCGCCTGGAAAAAAAAGATGGCAGCGCTTCCAATAATAACTGGGCAGCTGTTGGCAATAAAAAATGGACCTTGAAAATGATCAATGACGGAGTAATCAGCAATTCCGGTGTCTGGCTGCAATTTGATGAAGGCAAAAAACGCTTCAGCGGCAAAGGCGGCTGTAACAATATTTCCGGTGGATATACCGCCCTTAAAAATAAGATCACTTTCACACAGGCCATGAGCACCCGCATGATGTGCGGCGATGCAGATGTAATGCGCCGTGAATCTGACTTCCTGAAACAACTCGGCGGACATACCTTTACCTACGCCGTAAACGGTGAAACCGTTGATCTCCATGAAAACGGCAAATTAGTGATGCAGTTTACACTGGAAAGTAATGACAACGATCATCAGGGCAACGCTTCAAACAATAACCAGTGGGATTTCATTGGCAGCAAAAAATGGAACGTGATCAAACTGAATGATGCTACGTTAAGTAACTCCGGTATCTGGCTGGAATTTGATACCAATCAAAAACGTTTCCACGGAAAAGGCGGCTGTAACAGCATTTCCGGCGGATACAACGCTGCCGGCGATGAAATAAAATTCACACAGGGCATCAGTACCCGCATGGCCTGCCCGGATGCAGATGTAATGCGCCGTGAAGCTGAATTCCTGAAACTCATCAGTGATAATACTTTCCGGTACGATGTGGCTGATCAAACATTAAATCTCTATAAAGACGGGAAAATTGTGGTGATGTTTGGCATGCAGGATAAAACACTGTAACATTATTTGCAGATAATCCATCATAGAAAAAGCAGCAAGGGCCGGTCTTTGCTGCTTTTTCTATTTAATATCGTCCATTAAAAAGAACGCAACATCAGCAAAGTTATTTGTATCACCGCTGCATATAGCCGGTAGGGCTTTCCCCGGCAAACGCCCTGAACTCGCGGGTGAGATGTGCATGATCATAAAAGCCGTGGTCCAGCGCCAGCGACAATAAGTGGGGATTGGACAGGCTTTTCAGGTGCTGCTTCAAACTTAGAAATCTTACAATACGTGTGAAAGTTTTCGGAGATACGCCGGTTGTCTGCAAAAAGTGGCGTTCAAAATTACGGGGACTCATATATGCCTGTGCGGCCAAAAAATTTACTGCTATGGCTCCCTTCGATTGCCTGATCTGCGCAATACTATGCTGCATTTTTCCGGAGATGATATTACCGGCCGGCAACCGCTGTAAGAGGAACTTTTCCAGGCACACTACTTTTGCAGTTATCCCCGATGCCTTCAGTAGCAATGGCTCCAGCGCCACATGCCATCCGGAAGAAATATCGCGCAGGGGAACATGATCATCCGTAATCAGTTGTAAAGGCAAACCTGTAAAACCACTCAACCCGCCCGGTTTGAAACGGATTCCTAACAAATAGGTATTTGCATGGAAGGCAGTATCATGGAAGGTAGTCATGGTGCCTACTACAAAAGCGTTACCTGGCATTATTTTCAGCGCTCCATCAGCTGCAGCGATGATGTCTTCACTAATATTAAAAATAATATCCGCACACGTATCCGGTAATATACGCTGCTGCATAAAATGCGGTCCACCAGCTACCCAGTAGGCGTCTACATATGTAGCCAATAGCGGATGTGGCCGGAACTCTTTATACATAGCTGCAAAATAAAACATTATTACGAATGGCGGTTTTATACACAGCTCCGCCAATGCAAGAAAATCTTCGCACTACTATCTGTGTATAAAACCGCTATCCGCAATTTTTAATTCATCACGCTTACTTCGCTGCTACGAGCTTGGGATGATATGCAAACAACATCGCGTTGGATACATTATCTCCTACCGCAACCACTACAGGCACTGTGGTGGCTTTCTGCACAGGTACCAGCACCAAAAGGGAGTTACCATCTGCACGCAGAATTTGCGCAGGTACGTTCCCAAAGTTCACTTTATTTTCGTGCAAATCTTCACTAAAACCGTGTCCTTTAATCAGGAGGAAATTTCCTGCATGTCCTTCTACAGTTACTACTTCAGCGGTGTTTTCTGTTGAATTCGGGGAACAGGCCGTCATGGCCATAATTAACAGCATAAGGGCTGTCACAAACAATTTAAACTGTGTCATCTTTTTTTTCTTCTTTTTGGGGGGTCACAACCCTGTTACAAATAATTCACCGGGGTTAACACTATTGCAATTGCAACTCTTATCGGCAACAGTATATATTCGGTATTCAAACGGACGCAAAGGTACAATCATTCCTTCAATAAAAAAACAATCGATCAAAAAAATACGTAGAATTACGGATACGGTTATATGATTTTATTGCTTCAACACCGATTCCATTGACCCATAAAAATCTTTTCTGCGATTCGTTTACCAGATACCCAATACTTTCCACCAACCGCCGCCAATGCCTATCCAGATAAGGATAAGCACGATGCTCAGAATAAACCCGCATCTCCACCAGTCTTTCAGATCTACATAAGTACTTCCGAAAAATACCGGCGCAGGTCCATGACCATAATGGGTAAGTGTTCCGAAGATATCACCGCAGTATCCCAGCGCCAATGCGAGCAACATACCCGGTATGCCTACAGAAATACCCACGCCTAAAAACGCGGAATACATCGCCGCCACATGGGCCGTAGCGCTGGCGAAAATGTAATGACTGTAAAAATATACCAGCACTATAATCGGGAAAGCTATCGTCCACTTCATACCGCCTACTTTCTGTTTGATCAGATCACTGAACCACGGAATGAAACCCAGGCTATTCAGAAAACTTGCCATCATTACCAGCGCAGAAAACCATACAATGGTGTCCCATGCGCCTTTCTCCGACTTCACATCATCCCAGGTGAGCACCTGTGAAATAAGCAGGAATACCAATCCTATCAGGGCGGTAGTGGTAGCATCTATTCCAAACAGATCTCCTGTTATCCACAGGAACAACAGGATCACAAATGCCAGCAGCATCAACCACTCGTTCCGGTGCACCGGTCCCATTTCCTTCAGCTTTTCAGCTGCCATAGCAGGCGCATCTCCTGTCGACTTCAACTCCGGCGGATAGATCTTATACAGTATCCACGGCACTGCAATAATGGAAATAATCGCCGGCACCACTGCCGCTGTGAACCACGACATCCAGGAGATATCAATACCCAGGTTTTTCGCAAACTTCTGACACATGGGATTACTCGCCGTACCTGTTAAAAACAGGGAAGACGTAATAAGATTCATGTTATAACTGTTCAATGTAAGATAGCCGCCCAGCTTTCGGTGGGTGGCCGGGTCTTCCGGCATGGAACCAAAGTTGATGGCCATAGATTTCATGATAGGATAAATAATACCTCCACCCCGTGCGGTATTACTGGGCACCGCCGGCGCCAGTACCAGGTCGGCCAAACCCAGTCCGTAAGCCAGTCCCAGCGAGCTGCGGCCAAATACCCGGATAAACAGGTAAGCAATACGTTTTCCTAAACCGGTTTTAATAAATCCCCGGGCAATAAAAAAAGAAATACCTATCAGCCAGATTACTTTATCGCCAAAACTACTGAGCGCCAGCGTAATGGATTTCGCCGGATCACCCGGCGCCAGCACGCCCGTGATGGCCACCAGCGTAATAGCCACCACCGACATAGTGCCCATGCTTGCCGCCTTCATAATAATACCGACAATGGTTGCCAGGAAAATAGCCAGCAGATGCCAGGCTTCCGGCTTCACTCCTTCCGGCGCCGGAATAAACCAGATCAGCAAACCTACCGCGAGTGTAATTAACAGCTGTGGATACTTGATTTCTTTCATATAGACTCACATTTATTAAAACCTGCATTGTACCTGCACAATCAGCAGGTTGCTGTTATGCGTTTTTGTTCCGGGAATATCTTTGTTATACTGGTCTATCTGCATTCCTAACTGAATACGGCCGCCATAATCTTTCAGAAAAGCCAGGCTGATCATGGGGATATAGGATTGCCGGATAGCGCCATTATGTTTTTTGTTTTCATCAAAATATTCATAGCGCATGGAAAGCTCGATAGAGGTCAGCTTATGATAGCTGATCTTATAGCGCAAATTGGGAAGCACGTATATTCCATCCATAATATACCGGCCTACTCCTTCCCCACCGCGGATACTGTCTGGCAGGGCGTAGTAAAGCTGGTGATTGTTACCTTGTTTGTATTCCGACTGCAACTGCAGATCCCATTTGGGCGCCAGTGGAATTACGCCGCTCACATCTACCCCCAAAGCGTACACGCGCTGTCGTTTCACCGCGCCAAAGCCACCATTTAGCCCCAGCGAAAGTTTATTCATCTCTCCGAATTCCAGCCGGGCCGTTCCCAGTTTGCCGTTGTCGTTATCTGATGGCTGGTTGCGGTTGTTCCCGTTCACCACGGAAACAGCATACTTCATAGGGATCTTACTGTCCTGGTTAAATGCCCCGAACATCGACACGCCGATCTGGAAGCTTTGCCAGCCGTTGCTGCCGAACGCAGCGTATTGATTGGAGAAATCCATCGACTGGATAATATCTACAGGGTAGAGATCTTCCAAACCAAAAGATGGCCGGAATTGCCCCACGGTGAAGTTTACTGCATCGTTCCAACGGTAAGAGATATACGCATTTTCAAGGACCTTCCCTTTGGTATCTCCGGAAAATTCAGCCAGGTTAATCAGCACTGCTGCCGTAAAACGGTCGCTTACCTGTGCCTTGGCCTGTAAACGCGCACGCTTGATACTGAAACTGTTTCGCACTACTTCTTCTGCATTTGGTTGATGCATCCCGTTTACATCCACATCACGCACCAGCGACCCGGTGTACCTGGCCTGGAAAACACCCCCGAAAGATATCTTCTTGATAAATCCGGCTATTTTTTCGATAGAAGAATCCCTGGCAGTAGTATCTCCCGGCGGCCATGCAGATGCGCTGGCAGAAAAGACACAGACAAAAAACAGGATAGCAAGGAATAAGGTTCGTTTATGCATGCACGGTTGTTATTAGATGTTGGAAACAGCCTATGGGGATAACACCATGCAGCAAAAAAATGTTTTCAGTAAAACAGCATTAATCCGTAATAAAAAGTCCCGCACCGGGGCTACCAGTGCGGGACTTTCTGATCAAATGCTTACCAGCCGGTTATTTCACCAGTTTCAGCTCATTAATAATATTTTTTGCACCGCCCAGTTTGTCAATGCACCACAATACGTAACGTACATCTACACAGATAGTACGATTGTACTCGGAATCAAACTGAATTTTATGGCTCAGTGCTTCGTAGTTACCATCAAAAGCAAGCCCAATCAGTTCGCCGTTGGCGTTGATAACAGGAGAGCCGGAGTTACCGCCGGTGATATCGTTGGTTGTGATAAAGCCTACTACAATATCATTGCGTTTGGCATCTTTGTACTGACCGAAATCTTTTTTATTGTACAGGTCAACATAATTTTCAGGCAGGTCAAATTCATAATCACCCGGTACATACTTCTCTATTACCCCTTTCATGGTGGTTACATAGTCGTAGTGCACGGCATCACGTGGAGAATATGGTTTTACCTGGCCATAAGATAAGCGCATGGTAAAGTTGGCATCGGGATACCTGTTGGCGTTAGGATTCATCTGCATAACACCTTTCAGGTAAGCGCGGCCAAGATCGTTATTCTTTGTATTGAACTGGTTATATAACGGCAGGTATTTACCTACATAATTTTTGATGAATGCGTTGGCATAGGCGAATACCGGATCATTCTGCAGGGTTACTGCATCCGGGTTTGCTACAAATGCGTTCCATTTGGCATCATCAAAAATAAACGTGTTGGCCATTAAGGAAGCAGCCCAGGTATTGTATGTTTTGTCTTCATCAAGAGGACCGTATTTTGCTTTCAGTGCATCATAAAAACCAATCGGATGTTGATCTTTGGAGATGTCTGTGTAGAACATATGACAGGTAGCTGCGAGGATTTTCTGGTCGGATGGTTTGTTTTCTCCTTCCAGGAATGCTTTACGCGCCTTATCAGCTGCATCTACTGCCTGTTTAACGGCATCTTTAGGAGCGCCCGGTGTTACCAGTGCTCTTTCCACGGCCGTTAGAGAAGCCGCAAAAGCCGCTACCGGGGAACCCATGATACCTTCATTCAGGTAAGTGCGTTGTTTGGCGTATGGAGTCCATGCTTTATAGGCAGCCTCGTAGTCGGAAAGGATGTTGGCAAATTCAGGTTTGCCCTGTGCCCATTTGGCAAAAGCAGCTTCCTGTTTTTGTTTATCGGCCAGCACACCATGTTTCTGCAGTTGCTTAGTTTCACCGTCAAAAAACTTCCAGTAGTTGGCTATTCCGGCATAGGAAGATGCCAGCTGCAGTTTTACCGCAGGATCTTTCTTCATCTGCTCAAACATAGCCTTCAGTCTTACATCGCGGAGATTTACCACGGAAGGGTTTTCGATAGCTGTTTTCAGCTGTATGCCGTAAGAAGTTTCATAACGGTTGGTACCACCGGGGTAACCGAAAATCATGGCATAATCATTTTCCTTTACACCCTTGATAGATACCGGGAGAAAATGTTTTGGCTTTAAAGGCACATTATCAGCGGCATAGGCAGCAGGCTTTCCGTCTTTACCGGTATACACACGGAACACGGAGAAGTCGCCGGTGTGGCGGGGCCATTCCCAGTTATCGGTATCACCGCCAAATTTACCCACGCTTTCAGGAGGCGTACCTACCAGGCGGATATCTTTATAGCGCTCGTATACAAACAGCAGGTATTGATTGCCTTTGAACATAGGCACCACCTTCGCTTCATAGCCGGTGTTGGCAATAGTTTTAGCGATAATTTCGCCATAAACCTGTTGTTCTTTCTGGGCTCTTGCAGCGCCATCAAGTCCTTTCAGGGCGTCTTCCACTTCCTTGCTCACATCTTCCACTCTTACCAGGAATTGTACAGACAGCTGGGAAGAAGCAATTTCTTCCTGTTTATTTTTTGCGTAGAAACCGTTTTTCAGGTAGTTGTGTTCTACAGAACTGGCGGCGGCAATAGCGCCGTAGCCGCAGTGGTGGTTAGTAAAAATGAGGCCCTCATTACTTACAATTTCACCGGTACAGCCGCCACCAAAAATAACGATGGCGTCTTTCAGGGATGCTTTATTAATGCTGTACAACTGTTCTTTCGTCAGCTTCAATCCTTTCTTCACCATGTCGTTGTACGTTTGCTGCCCCAGTAAATAAGGCAACCACATGCCCTCATCTGCTTTAGCCCATTTGATACTTACGCTAAGCAATAAGAGCAAAACCAGTAATTTTTTTCTCATATTAAGTCAGGTTTTGTTTTTAAGGACCTCAAACCTAGCTAATTTTTTGTTACCGGGCGCAGGTATAAGGACCAATGGCCGCAAACATCTGATAAATATTAAAATATGATCCGGGCGTGAACAAAAAAACTGGAATATGTTTTGATAAAGGGGTACGGCCGGAAGGCTGTGCCAGTATTTAAAAACACAAAAAAATCGTCGGAACATGAAAAAGATATTCTTACTGGCGGGCATTGCCGCTTTATTTGCCTGTAACGAGAGTAGCACTCAACAGGAAAAGAAAGAAGAAATAAAGGAAGACATTAAAGAAGCCGGGCAGGATATAAAATCTGCCGCCAGCAGCACGGGCGATTATTTATCCGAGCAAAAGAAACAGGCGGAAGAAGCTATTCAGGAGCGTATCCGGGAAATAGACAAAACCACGGAGGAGTTAAAGAAAGAAGGAGACGAGAAAAGTGTGGCTGCCCGGAAAAAACTGGAAACGCTGAAAACACAGATGAACAAAAAGCTGGAAGACGTAAAAAACAGCAGCGCCGATAAATGGGACAGCACCCGGGCAGCCGCCGACCAGCTGATGAAAAAATCTGATAAGGAGTGGACAGATTTCAAACAGGATTTTAAAGATCTCTTTAAGAAAGATGAATAGAAGGCTGCGGTATTGCTTCAAAATTCCACAATCCTTGTTCCTTGAACATTAATCTTGTAATTTTACCCGGCTTAATAGATTTGGATTTGCTACTTTCTTACTATCAGGAATTATTAACAGAAGCCGGCTGCGATGAAGCCGGAAGGGGATGCCTGGCGGGTCCTGTGTTTGCTGCGGCCGTCATTCTGCCAAAGAATTTCAGACATCCGTTGCTGAACGATTCCAAGCAGATGAAACCGGCAGACCGGGAAAAGCTGAGAAAGGTGATTGAAAAAAAAGCAGTATGTTATGCCGTGGCAAGTGTAGATAATGTGGAAATAGACAAGATAAATATACTGAAAGCTTCTTTCAAAGCTATGCACCTGGCGTTGGAGAAGTTACAGCAGCAACCTGAATTTATACTGGTAGATGGTAACCGTTTTTATGCATACGGCAATACACCACACGCCTGCATTATACAAGGCGATGGCATATATGCCTCTATTGCAGCAGCTTCCATCCTGGCCAAAACCTATCGTGATGAATATATGCAGCAGTTACACGCCACATATCCACACTTTGGCTGGAATGAGAACAAAGGATACCCTACCAGGCAACACCGGGATGCCATCCGGGAATTTGGCGATACGCCATTTCACCGCAAAACATTCCGTTTGTTGCCGGAGCAGCTGGAACTGGATTTATAGCTTTTCGTTATCTAAAAGCTAAATGCTGACAGCGAGTCGCTCTGTTAACCTTATACTTATTAATTTTGCCCTGACAGGGAATAATTATGTTAAAGCAGACACAACAGCAGAAATTATTACAGAAACTTTCACCCCAGCAAATTCAGCTCATGAAATTGCTGCAGGTACCTACTGTGAACCTGGAAGAAAGGATCAAAGAGGAACTGGAAGAAAATCCGGCATTGGAATATGGCGAAGAGGCAGGTGAAGACGAGTTCAAAGAACAGGAAGAGTACGAAGCACCGGCGGAAGAAGATGAATTTGAACCCGACGGCAGTGAAAATGAGTACGACAATATCGATATTTCTGAATATGTAAGTGAAGGAGATGATGATGTGGCGGATTACAAGCTGCGTGATGATAACTATCCTGATCCGGACGAAAGCAATAAAACCATCCCGATCAGGGTGGAAACATCTTTCCATGAACACTTATTGAGCCAGCTGGGCATGCTCGAGCTGGACGACCATCAGAACGCCATTGCCGAACATATCATCGGCAGCATAGACGACGACGGCTACCTGCGCAGGGAAATCAGTTCTATGGTAGACGATCTCTCCTTTTCGCAGAATATTGACACCACCGAAGAAGAAATCAACTCCCTGATCAAAAAGATCCAGGACTTTGATCCGGCAGGCGTATGCGCCACCGATCTGAAAGAATGCCTCTTACTCCAGCTGAAACGTAAAGCACAGGACGATCCCGGCGTACACAACGCCTACCTCATCCTCGAAAACTACTTCGACGAATTTACCAAGAAGCACTATGAGAAGATCCAGAAGGCATTAGGCCTTTCTGACGAAGGACTGAAAGAAGCCATTACCCAGATCATCAAACTCACGCCCAAGCCAGGTGGCAATTTTGCTACGCTGAATAAAGCGGAGAGCTACGTACTACCCGACTTCTTTATTTTAAACAATGCCGGTAAACTGGAACTTACACTGAATTCCCGTAATGCTCCCGATCTGCGCATTTCCGGCGGTTACCGCGAAATGCTGAAGGAGTACGACCGGGGCGACAAGAAAGATAAACGCCAGAAAGAAGCCGTACTGTTTATCAAACAGAAAATTGATGCTGCCAAATGGTTTATAGATGCCATCAAGCAGCGGCAACATACGCTGTTATCCACTATGGAATCTATCATGGATTACCAGCGCGAATTTTTCCTTACGGGAGATGAAACCACCATGAAGCCTATGATCCTGAAAGATATCGCGGATCGTACACAACTGGATATTTCTACCGTAAGCCGCGTGGCCAACAGTAAATATGTACAAACCGAATTCGGTACCTTCAAACTGAAATTCTTCTTCTCCGAATCCCTGTCTACCGACAGCGGCGAGGAAGTATCCACCCGGGAAGTAAAAAAGATCCTGTCAGACCTCATTGAAGCAGAAAACAAACGTAAGCCGCTCAGTGATGAAAACCTCACAAAAATGCTGCAGGATAAAGGATATAACATTGCCCGCCGTACGGTGGCAAAGTACAGGGAGCAGCTGAATATTCCGGTAGCCCGTTTACGTAAAGAATTATAAGAACCACACCATGCAAGAACAAGCTGTTTTAGACCGGAACGGAAATATACGTTTGGAGCCGGAGTTTCCAAAGGCAATGAAATCCCTGGCACTGATCATTTCCTATCTCTCACATCCGCTGTTCATTCCCCTGCTGGTGACATTCCTGGTGCTGGAATCCATTCCGGAATACATGGTAGCCTTTAAGCCGCTGAGCAAAAGATTTGCCTTCGACATGCTGTATTTCAGGGTGGCTATTATCAGTATCGGGTTTCCGGTGCTCACGCTTTTACTGGCCAAGGCACTGAAATTTGTTTCTTCCGTTCATATGAAAACCCAGCGCGACAGGATCATTCCTTATGTGGCCATGATCACCTATTACTTCTGGGCGTTTTATACTTTTCAGCAGGAAGGCAGGGCGCCAAAGTTCTACACGGCGTTTTTCCTGGGCGTGTTCCTGAGTGTTTCCATCGCTTTTGTTAGCAATAATTTTATAAAAACCAGCATGCATACCGTAGGCTGGGGCGGCGTGATAGGTCTTTTACTGTCGCTGATGTGGGGAATGCATATGAACGTCTCCATACCACTGGTTATTACTTTCTTTGTAGCCGGCATTGTGGCTACGTCCCGCCTGGTACTGGAAGCGCATGAACCGCGTGAAATCTATATTGGTTTCCTGATTGGGATCGTTTCGCAGCTGGCCGCTTGCTGGATACTTGTAAAATAGGCATTTCACCATTCTATCCCTGCTCCCCTGCCGGTAAATGCTGAAATAAGTCAGCCACCAGCCAGGGATCAGGGAGAACAACATATTAGAATGGCGATAAAAAAATTTTGGGGTTTAACCTTGACCGCTTCACCGTTTCTTCCTCACATGGATGCAAGGCCGCAAGGCAGGCTAACAAACAATTTTAACAAACAGTAGGGGATTAACTTCAACAACTAAACTTGACAGTACAAAAGTGAAACTTTCTGCGCTGATACTCAAGCGTATAACTACGCTTTTTAAAAATGCAGTAGAATTCTCACTTCCTGCGGATAATTATTTTTTTGAGGTTTTGTTGTTACGCATATTCAATGCGTAATGGGGTCGCATCTTTGTTATGCCGTTGCGGGTTAACCCTTTTAAGATCTTAAGAATAAATTTTTTTTGACAGGAAGTTCTTGAACAGCACGGAAAAAGATTACTATTTTATTTAGCAATTAAAAGAAAATGCTAAAATATTTAGGAAAATAAAAAATTAGATCATAACTTAGCAATCCAATTAATTTGCTTTCTAATTGTGATCAGCTATCTATTAAATTTGTAAAAACATTACTTATATGTCTACAGCCAATGCAGAAAAACTGAAGGCCCTGCGCCTCACAATGGACAAGATTGAGAAAGATTTCGGTAAGGGATCTGTGATGATGATGGGGGAAAAAGCAGAAGCGCCGATGGAGATTATTTCCACGGGTTCCCTGGGCCTTGATATCGCACTTGGAATTGGCGGTTTACCAAAGGGAAGGATCATTGAAATATATGGACCAGAGTCTTCCGGTAAAACAACCATCGCCATCCATACAATCGCTGAAGCACAGAAAAAAGGCGGTATTTGCGCCATTATAGATGCGGAGCATGCTTTTGACAGCAGCTACGCAAGAAGACTGGGAGTTGACGTGGATTCCCTGTTGATTTCACAGCCGGATCATGGTGAGCAGGCACTGGAAATAGCAGATCGCCTGATCCTTTCCGGAGCAGTAGATGTAGTCGTAATTGACTCTGTTGCCGCCCTGGTACCAAAAAGTGAACTGGAAGGTGAAATGGGTGAAAGTAAAATGGGATTACAGGCCCGTTTGATGTCACAGGCACTGCGTAAATTAACGGCCACCATCTCCAAAACAAACTGCTGCTGCATCTTTATTAACCAGCTGCGTGAAAAGATAGGTGTTATGTTTGGTAACCCTGAAACTACCACCGGTGGTAATGCGTTGAAATTCTACGCATCTGTAAGGCTGGATATCCGCCGCATGAGCCAGATTAAAGATGGCGACGAAGCAATCGGTAACCGTGTGAAAGTGAAAGTAGTAAAGAATAAAGTAGCACCGCCATTCCGCCAGGCAGAATTCGATATCGTTTACGGTCAGGGTATCTCCAAAACGGGAGAAATCATAGACATGGGTGTTGAATATGGCGTTGTTCAGAAAAGTGGTAGCTGGTTCAGCTATGACACCAATAAATTAGGCCAGGGCCGTGATGCAGTGAAACAACTGCTGAATGATAACCCTGAACTGGCAGCAGAAATCGAAGCAAAGATTAAAGTGAAGATTCAGGAAAAACAGGATGCCGCTTAATATTGGCTGCTATTGATTTGAATAAGCATTGAATTGAAACTTAGTATTTAAACATACATAGAAGTTAGTTTTAGTTTTAGTAAGCATTGGGTTAGTATGCACATCCCTGCCTTATCCTGGGCGGGGATTTTTTTGCCCGGGAGTGAAGTCCCCCCTCTACTTCCTCCAAAAAACAAAGCCGCTCCGTAAAACGGAGCGGCTTTGTTTTTCACTATTATCTTACGAACAAAAAGCAATTAAGCTTCTGCTTTCATGCTCTTAGCTGATCTCTTACGTTCTTCCTCATCCAGTATAACCTTACGCATACGGATAAAGTTAGGAGTAACTTCAATACACTCGTCATGCTGGATGTACTCCATACATTCTTCCAGTGTCATCAGTATTTTAGGTGCAATGTTAGCAGCACCATCGGTTCCGCTCGCACGCATGTTGGTCAGTTTCTTACCTTCATTCGGATTCACCACCAGGTCGCCCGGTTTGTTGGTTTCACCAATGATCATACCCTTATATACTTCTTCTCCCGGATCAACAAAGAAAGATCCTCTATCCTGCAGCTTATCCAGAGAGTAACCTGTAGTAGTACCAGCTTCCTTGGCAATCAGCACACCGTTATTACGGCCTGGGATAGCACCTTTCCATGGTTTGTAATCATTGAAACGGTGCGCCATTACTGCTTCACCTGCAGTAGCAGTAAGCATCTGTGTACGCAAACCAATCAAACCACGGGAAGGAATTTCAAATTCCAGATGTTGCATTTCACCCTTGGTTTCCATGATCAGCATCTCACCTTTACGACGGGTTACCAGGTCAATTACCTTGCTGGCAAAATCCTGCGGAACGTCTACCACCAGGGTTTCGTACGGTTCGCATTTTTTACCATCCACATGCTTCACAATTACCTGAGGCTGACCAACAGTCAACTCATAACCTTCACGACGCATGGTTTCAATTAATACCCCTAAGTGCAGGATACCACGACCATACACCATGAAGCTATCAGCACTGTCAGAATCCATTACACGCAGTGCCAGGTTCTTTTCAGTTTCCTTCATCAAACGGTCACGCAGGTGACGGGAAGTAACAAACTTACCATCTTTACCAAAGAACGGAGAGTTGTTAATACCAAACAACATGTTCATGGTAGGCTCATCCACACTGATGATTGGCAATGCTTCCGGTTCTTCTGCATCAGCGATAGTATCACCAATGTTGAAACCTTCAATACCAACTACCGCGCAAATATCGCCGGCAAATACTTTAGTCACTTTTCTCTTACCTAACGCTTCAAAGATATACAGCTCACGCACTTTCTGCTTCTTGCTGGTACCATCTGTCTGCATCAAAGTAACCCACTGTCCTTCTTCAATAGAAGCACGGGCCACTTTACCTACAGCAATACGACCCAGGAAAGAAGAGTAATCCAGTGAAGTGATCTGCATCTGCAGGTTACCTTCCGGAGTTTTTGGCTGTGGAACATATTCCAGGATGCCATCCATCAACGGAGAAATATCTTCACTCTGCTCTAATGTACTGTTGAACCAGCCATTTTTACCAGAGCCATAAAATGTCGGGAAGTTCAGTTGTTCCTCTGTAGCATCCAGATTAAAGAACAATTCAAAAACTGCATCGTGTACTTCATCAGGACGACAGTTAGCTTTATCTACCTTGTTGATAACAACAATAGGTTTCAGATTCAGCTGCAAAGCCTTCTGCAACACAAAACGGGTTTGTGGCATAGGACCTTCAAAAGCATCTACCAGCAGGATAACACCATCAGCCATTTTCAATACCCTTTCTACCTCACCACCAAAGTCGGCGTGGCCCGGAGTATCAATCACATTGATTTTGGTTCCCTTGTACTCAACAGATGCGTTCTTGCTGAATATGGTGATACCACGCTCTCTTTCAAGATCGTTACTATCCATGATCAGTTCGCCTGATTCCTGATTAGCCCGGAATACATTAGCCTGATGAAGGATTTTGTCAACCAAAGTAGTTTTACCGTGGTCTACGTGTGCAATAATTGCGATATTACGAATGTTCATATACTTAAATCTTTAGCTATCAGCCATTAACTAAATTTACGCTAATAGCTACAAAAAGAAGGCGCAAAGGTACGAAAACATAGCGAGAATGAGGGTGTCACGTTTTAAATAAATGTAATCATTTGGCCAGCCCGGAAATCGCTCTTGCAATAGGTTGGTTATCATTGATTTACAATTAATTATATCCAAATATTGCAAACAAATAGTTTTATGGCGTCAATTTTGTCCCACCCCACTGCGTTTTAACTGCTTAATACCGCCTTCATGAAAAAGAAATTATATATCCTCGCCATCGTCTGCCTCTCCCTCATCTCCTCCCGGATATATGCACAAATACCAGCCCAGGATATCACCCTCTCCGGATATAAATACCCGTTCCCGGTGCATTTCCTGAAATTACAAATACAGGGGCAGGCCCTTCAAATGGCCTACATGGATGTTCAGCCCTCCCGCCCCAATGGCAAAACAGTTGTACTCCTCCACGGCAAAAATTTCTGCGGCGCCTATTGGGACAGCACCGCAGCAGATCTCAGCAATAACGGATACCGCATTGTCATCCCGGATCAGATCGGTTTTGGTAAATCCTCCAAACCAGAACACCTTCAATATAGTTTTCAGCTACTGGCGCAAAACACCAAAACATTGCTCGACTCCCTGCACATCACCAAAACAGCAGTGCTCGGCCATTCAATGGGCGGTATGCTGGCCACCAGGTTCGCTCTGATGTACCCGGAAGTAACCGAGAAACTGATCCTGGAAAACCCCATCGGGCTGGAAGACTGGAAAGTGAAAGTACCTTACCAGTCAGTAGATAAATGGTACAAAGCAGAACTGCAACAGAACTATGAGAAGATCAAACAATATATGATGGACAACTACTACGCCGGCAAGTGGTCGCCCGCCTACGATAAATGGGCACAGCTGCAGGCTAGCTGGACCAGCAGCCCCGACTACTCGCTGGTTGCCTGGAACTCCGCCCTCACCTACGATATGATTTTTACCCAACCGGTGCTATATGAGTTTCAAAATGTTACTGCCCCCACCCTCCTCATTATAGGACAACGCGACCGCACCGCTTTAGGCAAAGCCAATGTCCCGGAAGAAGTGCGCAAAACAATGGGGAATTACCCTGAACTGGGAAACAATGCTGCGAAAAAAATTCCACACGCCACACTCGTTCCCATTGAAGGTGTAGGACATCTTCCCCACATTGAAGCCTATACGAAGTTCATTGCCCCCCTGCTGAAGTTTTTGCAGGAATAACAGGAAATTTATTTTAATTAAACACCGTGAATAATGCTATTCTTCCAGCAGCTTCACCACATACTCCAATGCACTCTGATTGGCAGGATTATCCAGCGCATGCGCAATATCCAGTTTTTCCCGGGAGGTAAGATGCCACGACAAAGCCGCCGCCTTGTCCTGCTTTTGCGGCACATACTGGAAAATCACCCGGTGAAACTTCTCCGGGAAATATCCTTCCATGTAGTTCAGTAAATCATCCTGGTCAAAATCCTGCATGGCGCTCCAGTGCTGTTGCATGGTAAACAACGGCTCAAACAACAGGTCGCTCAGATCCTTTGTTTTCTTGATAGGGGAAATATCATTTTTGCGGGTGTCACGAATCTGGATATATATCACTCCGCTGGTATTTTCATTGATCCATTTATTAAATGTATACAAGTAACGCAATGTGGTTTGCTGGCCAAAATTATCGCGGATACCGGCATCCATCACATCCACAATAGGATTACTGGGTAGAAACGCATTCGGCAGCACATAAGGAAAAGTTGCACACATACGGATTGCGCTGGTTACACGCAGATCCATCGCATCCTGCGCCGCAAAGTATTGCCCGAAATCCACGCCGTCGATATCCCTTACCTGCCGTGTGGGATACTGATACTGCGGGCTGCACAAATAACTGATCGGCTGCGGGGAAATCATTAACCGGCGCCCGTCTGCATTGATGGTAGCATTCCATATCAGCATAGGAATTTCTGCATTGGCTTCCGGCGCATGGTAATCTTTCAGCGTTTTATCCAAAGCACTGTCTGTATGCTCATTCAGCTGCATTTCAAACGCATAGCCCCTGTCTTTTGCGTAACGATTTTTCCCGATGCTGAAACTTCTCCAGGGCGTAATAAAATCATTCACTGCCATAGCAGAAAATACAGAATTGAGTAAATCCTGCGACACCTTCTCGGCATAAATATTATCAGACAGGCGGATAGGCTTGCCCTGCTGCTGTTCATAATATAGCTCTCGGAAATAACTGGCGCCCAGCATACCACCGGAAGCGCCGGTCATGAGCACGGTATGCTTCATCAACCGGCCTTGCAGCATGCTGTCCAGCCGTTGTAATACATTTACGCTCCAGGTGGCCGAACGGCTGCCGCCGCCGCTGAAGTTCATTACAATGAGCGGGGGCTTTTTCCCCGCCGGAAATTTCTTTCTCCAGTTCTCTAATATCAGTAAGGTTTGTTTCTTATCCGCTTCATATTTCTCCCGGGTAAAAAATTGTTGCAAAGCCGCCACACTATATTCGGGGCGCGCTTTTTTGTCCCGGTAATTCAGGCCGTAAGCCTTATTGCGGTTATCTACCCAGTTATGTTCCACCATCCAGTTCAAACCAAACAACATCACCAGCAATATGGGAATAGACCAGGTTTGTAGCATATAGGAAAAGGCGCCGGCCACTCCAATCAGAAATGCGAAAAAGATCAACACACTGGCGCCGGCCGGAATTCTGAACATATCGTAATCCATCATGTAAGCCAGTATTACCAGGAAAACCAGCGAGCAACCCACGGTGATCATGGCCGCAAAGTGATGCTGTTTAAGGATGCTGTCGAGGTAATGCTTATTGTAGTGATCTACATTCCTCGCTCTTCTGATCCGCCAGGGCGTGGAAAAATAATTATGAACGGGCAGTGCATTTTCGTCGGGGTCCTGGTTAGGTTTCAGGATCATCCGCAGGAAATTACGCGGATTACCGAAACGCTTTTCCAGGCGGCGGCCAATATTTTTATCTGCATTAAAAAAATAAAAAAAACAGAAGAAGAAGATAAACAACACCCCACAAATAAATCCTTCGCCCAGCAGCATAATATCCGGAACGGTGTTGAGCTGTTCGTAACGCTGGTATTCCCATCCGCGGTAAAGCATGCTGAAAATGAATATCAGCGGGATAATAGCATTATTAAGACAATACCTGAAAAATGGCTGGGAAGTGGTGGCCAGGAACTTAAACCGTCCGGTATGCAAAATGAAGGTGGTAATTTGCCAGCTCATGATAAACATGCCGGTGGCCAGCCCCAGGATAGTAGTACTGTAGAAATTTACTTTGCCCAGGTATTCCGGCGCCAGATAAAGTGCATCTCCGCCAAACACCTTGGCAAAACCGCCGTTGATGGTGCTGAACAGGATCACCCAAAAAATAAGTAATACCTGGTACTTCCTGAAATGCAGGAGCAGCAACTGTATAGGGAAAGAATAGTAAGTTTTTATCAGTAATAACTTCACCTTCATCAGACGATTATTACGAATAAACCTACGGAAAATTTACGGATTTATGGCTGCGGGAATTTGGTCCGGGCGGAAAATCAATTCCCGTTTCTAACGCCTCTGCTAAGGAACAGGGTCCAGATCAGCGACAGCATCAGCAACATTCCCACGCCCTGGTGCAAAATTCCATAACTCACAGGAATCTTCACCTGGCTGTTTAACAGGGTCAGCACGCCCAGCAGCACCTGCAGCAATACCAACAGCAAAGGCAGGTAACGGATGGCGTGTAACAGGCTGTTTGCCGGTGTTTGCGCTGCTTTCCACCACCAAACAGCGATGAGGATAGTGATCAGGTAAGCCAGTCCGCGATGTATGAATTGAATGGTAATCGGGTTATGCGCAATATCTGTAGCAAACCCTCCCTGGGAAAACATGCCGGCGGGCACCCAGGAACCATTGATATCCGGCCAGGTGTTCGCCACCAGTGCGGTATGTAATCCGGCCATGAAGGCGCCGTATACCAGCTGCACTACCAACAATACCAGCAACCAGATGTTCAGTTTGTATAAAGCGGGAACTTTTAATATTTCTATCGGATGTACGCTCAGTTTCAGCGCAAACCAGAATACATATGCCAGCAATACCAGCGCAGATATAAAATGAATAGCCAGGCGGATATGGTTAACATACAAATTTTCTTCGTTCAGGCCACTCTTCACCATGATCCATCCTATCAAGCCCTGCAAGCCCCCCAATACAAACAGGATGATCATCGGGTTAATCATACTCTTGTTAATCTTCTTCTTAATAATAAAGTAGATAAACGGAATGATAAACACAAATCCCATCAGCCTCGCCCAGTCACGATGCAGCCACTCCCAGAAGAAAATGAACTTAAAATCCGATAAGGTAAAGTGATTATTAACATACTTGTACTGCGCTATCTGTTTATAGCCATCAAATGCTTTCTGCCAGGCGGCTTCATTCATTGGTGGGAAAGCGCCCAGCAGCGGCTGCCATTCAGTAATGGACAGGCCCGAGCCGGTTAAACGGGTGATCCCTCCCAGCAATACCTGAACTATCAACATGCCCACGCCTATATATAACCAGATAGCCACGGGGCGGTTATTTTTTATTGTAACTGCTTCCATAAACGCTGCAAAAATAGGGAATGAATGCCGAACAAGCGGGCTAAATACTCACATTATTTTAACAAAGGCGTAATGTTCCGTTAATCCGCAAGTCGGAGCTTTGCATTGAAAATTTAAACGGCACCATTGTATTAGCTAATACCGCCCTAATTAAAAAAAGACGAACACATTAAAAAAATAATGTCATGAAACACTTACGTTTTGTTGTTTTAGCACCCAAAGTAGCTTTGTTGGTATTTGTTACTATCCTCTTTCCAATTTTACATGCTGCAGCACAGTCAAAAACCTTTGCTTATAATGCAGCACGACTGGCAAAAGAAAAACCTGTACCCGAAGCTCCCATCGAGGCTTTCAACGTACACATCACACAATTGCAAAAGGATCAGCTGTTATTCCAGCTTTCTGTGGATAATCCTTCCAACGAAAAGCTGACGCTCTACATAAAAGACAATTTCAATAACACGCTGCACCGCGAAACACTGCCCGCCACCCTGCGCTTTGAAGCACGTTACAACCTCGGTTCTCTCGAGGATGGAGATTACACCTTCGAAATCAGAAGCGGCAAAAACAAACTGGCAGAGAAAGCTATTGCCATAAAAACGCAAACCATGATCAACAGGAGCGTTTCCGTATCAGAGTAGTCCCACATCGCATAATTGAAAAATGAAAAGAGGTGGTATCCGTTAAACGATACCACCTCTTCTTTTATTATCCGTTATTTCTTATTTGCGGGCAGACTCATACACCGCTTCAAACATTTTCTCCCGGGTATGCAACGCCGCTATTTTCGTATTAACGCCACCGTTAGGATACACCCGGTTACTCAGGAAAATAAATACCAATCCCGATGTCGGGTCAGCCCATACACAGGTACCGGTATAACCGGTATGCCCGAAAGTAGCCGCAGAAGCGCTCCTGGCCGGGTATGGCTCCCGCCGGGTGGCATTGTCTTTTTCCGGCTTGTCAAATCCCAGGCCACGACGGCTGATATTGCTGTTATAAGCCGTAAACAACTGCACCGTTTCCGGCTTAATATATTGCACGCCATTGAAAGATCCTTTATTCAGCAACATCTGCATAATTACTGCCACATCATGCGCATCGGAAAATAATCCGGCATGACCCGCCACCCCACCAAACATAGCGGCGCCTGGGTCATGCACATCTCCCCGTAATAACTGCATACGGAAAGAATACTCGCGCTCTGTAGGAACAATCTCCGACAAAGGAAAACGCGTTCTCGGCAAAAAGCCGGTGGTAGACAATCCCAGCGGTACGTAAAAAGTTTCACGCACATATTCATTCAGCTTCTTACCCGTTAATTGCTCTACAATTTTCCCCAGGAAAATAAAGTCACAATCGCTGTAAACATAACCCTGCCGGGGCGACAACTTACTGTCTAATATCCTTTGCCACATGGTATCAACATAGCTGTTTTCCATGTACATCTGTTCTGCCACGCGGATGCCGTGCGTAGCATCGGGACTGCTGTGATATAACACCGTGTCGGGCTGCGCATTGTTGTAAAGGGTTTCTTTATAAAACGGTATAAAAGCTACCAGTCCTGCCTGGTGCAAAAGAATATCGCGGATCCGTAACCCTGCTTTATCAGTGCCCAGCACCTGCGGCAGGTATACACCCAATGTGGCGTCCAGGTTCAGTTTCCCTTCGTCATATAACCGCATCACCGATAACGTGGTAGCACATACTTTGGTTACCGACGCCAGGTCATAAATAGCCGTTGGCGATACGGGTTCCTGTTTGTTGTATTCGTAATGACCGAAGCAACGGTTGTAAATAATTTTTCCATCCTTCAGGGCCAGCACCTGCGCTCCCGGCGCTGCGCCGCGGGCAATCATATCGTTAGCTAAACCATCGATCTGCAGCAACGCCTGTTCATTAATGCCTGCTTCCTTTGCAGTGGCTGTGGGCAATAAATGAAACTTGTTCACTTCATAAGTGATGCCGGTGCCGGAAGGTAAATCCGGGCAAACGGTTACCGGTAATTTTCCGGAGGGGCCCAGCTGCCCGAAAAGCAGATCTGCAGCCGCTCTCTGGGTAGTGCTGTCATCTTCATAAGCAGCCACCAGGTGAGGCGCATCACAGAAATACTGGATCGCATACGGGTTACCAAAAACAACGGTTACCGAAGGCATTTCCGATTGCAGCTGACGGATAATCAGCCGTTCTGCCATAGACAACCCAAAATTACCGGCTGGCCGGCGGCTGTAGTCGTGCAAACTGATAATAACCGCCTTGTAGTCGCGCTGGATGCGGGATACAATAGGAGCAATCTGTTGTACCGTTTGCCGAGAAGTGAAAATAAATGCGTCCGTACCGGGTTTATAATTCTTCACGGTTTCCAGGAAAGTGTTGCTGGCATCCGCTCCAACAGCAATCACCGCCAACTTTTGCTGGGTCATGGCAGGTGAAAAAGGCACCAGTTTTTTATCGTTGCGTACCAGGGTGATCGCATTTTCTGCAATACGTTTACGTAAAAGATCTGTTTTGGCGTTGATATCTTCCGCCAGATGATCGGTATTGATATGTTGCGGCTGCCACAGTCCGAGGTTGTATTTGGCGCGCAGCACTTTTTTCACACGTCCGTCTACTTCTTCCTGGCTGATCTTACCCGCTTTGATTGCTTTTTTGATGGCCGTTACACTGCCTTCAGCGGTAGAAGGAAGGATCATCAGGTCGTTGCCTGCAAGCAGCGACTGTAAGGATTCCTGTCCGTTGGTATAAAATTTTGCGATGCCTTTCATTTCAAGTGCATCGGTTACAATCAGTCCTTTAAAACCCATTTCATCTTTCAGTAGTTTGGTAACGGCATTATAAGAAATGGAGGTAGGCGTATTTGGTTTTTTATCGATAGATGGAATATAAAGATGGCCGATCATCACAGATTGCACACCGGCGGCAATGGCTTCGCGGAAAGGATACAGCTCCAGCGAATCCAGCTGGGCGCGCGTTTTATTGATAGTGGGCAGATCCAGGTGCGAATCCACGTTGGTATCGCCGTGACCGGGGAAGTGTTTGGCGCAGGCCATAATACCGGCGTCCTGCATGCCTCTTATGGTAGCTACCCCCATGCGGGCTACCTGGTATTTATTTTCTCCAAAGGAGCGGTCGTTAATTACGGGGTTGGATGGGTTGTTATTCACATCCATGTCCGGCGCAAAGTCGATATGAATCCCGAGGCGGCGGCATTGTTCTCCCATGAGCTTTCCGGCATCATAGGCCAGTGCGGTATCCTGCATGGCGCCTATCATCATGTTCCGCGGCAGCGAAATAACGCTGTCGAGGCGCATGCCGAGGCCCCATTCGCCATCGATGGCCACCAGTAAGGGTACTTTGGAAATAGATTGATAGTAGTTGGTAAGATTGGCCTGCCGTACCGGGCCACCCTGGAAAAAGATAATTCCTCCTACTTTATTATCCTGTATATCTTTAATGACGGCATTAATATGGTCCTGCCCGAGATTGGAATGCGCCCGGATCATAATAAGCTGGGCAATGCGTTCTTCAGGTGTAAGCGACTGAAACACACTATCTGCCCACTGTGAGGCTTTGTCCTGCTGTGGCGTCACCTTTTGTGCGGTCACTTTTTTATGCTTCTTCTTTTCCTTAAACACCAGGGGCGCTGAGATGGCGCTGCCTGTCATCATTAGGCCTGTAAGTCCTGCAACCAATAATTGTTTCCTCATGTCATAAACTTACAAATATTCATGCGTAAATCCAGAGTGACAGCCCTGAATATCAAAGAATTACTAATAATAATCATATGATTTTGTCAGATCCAAAGTATTTCATTAAATTAGAATACCCTGTTGAAGATATTTTACGAATTCTGGTAAAAAATTAAAATGTGTTTACTATTTTGTCAGAATATTTACATTTAGTTTAATCAATCGTAATTTTAATTACCAATACATTCATCTGTTTCTTATATTTGCAACCTTGCGAGTAAAGTAGATTTTAATAAAACATGGTCAATCTCATTTTATTTGGCCCTCCCGGTAGCGGCAAGGGTACACAAAGTGCTAACATTATCCAGAAGTACGGACTTATTCATCTTTCCACGGGCGATTTGCTTCGCAGCGAGATCGGTGATAAAACGCCACTGGGTCTGGAAGCCAAGAAGTTTATGGATCAGGGCCAGCTGGTACCGGATGAAGTGGTGATTGGCATGATCAGTTCCAAACTGGACGCTAATCCTGATACACGTGGTTTCATTTTCGACGGATTTCCCCGTACCACTGCGCAGGCAGAGGCGCTGGACAAGCTGCTCGCACTGAAAAAAACTTCTATTTCTACCGTTCTTTCACTGGAAGTACCGGAAGATGCGCTGATTAAACGCCTGCTGAACCGTGGCTTAACCTCCGGCCGCAGCGATGATGCCTCTGAAGATGTAGTGAAAGCACGTATCGTGGAATACCATAGCAAAACGGCTCCTGTGGCTGATCACTATGCCAAATTCGGCAAATTCAAAAAAGTGAAAGGCGACGGCACCGAAGAAGAAGTATTCGAACTGCTCTCCAAAGAACTGGATGAACTGGTAGGAGAAAAAGTGCAGTAAGCGGAATCCCGCTGTGATAAAGACTTTTAGCATCTTATTATACAACGCAAAGATTGTAAGTAAAGAGCTCCTGGCACATGATGGTGCTAATTAGCTCAAACTTCACGATCTTTGCGTTTTGTTTTTCTGTGGTAAGGGACCCCAGAGTATTAAAAATTGAGAACTAGTGGAAAAAGCAAACTTTGTAGATTATATCCGTGTATTTTGTAAATCCGGGAAAGGTGGCGCAGGCAGTATGCACTTTATGCGTACCAAGTTTAATGCGCAGGCCGGCCCTGATGGCGGCGATGGCGGCAGAGGCGGGCATGTTATTTTAAGAGGCAATTCACAACTGTGGACCCTCCTGCACCTCCGCTGGCATAAAAACCTGCTTGCAGAAGATGGGGAAAACGGCAGTGGCGACAACTGTACCGGCCGTTTTGGTAAGGATATTATCATTGAAGTTCCACTGGGCACACAGGCCAAAGACGAAGAAACCGGCCAGGTAGAAGCCGAAATTCTCCACGATGGCCAGGAAGTTATCTGGATCCCCGGCGGACAAGGCGGTAAAGGTAACGCCTACTTTAAATCTGCTACCAACCAAACACCCGAATATGCACAACCCGGCATGCCAGGCAGGGAAGGCTGGAAAGTAGTAGAGTTAAAAGTTTTGGCAGATGTGGGACTTGTTGGTTTCCCCAATGCCGGCAAATCCACCCTGTTGTCTACTATCACCGCAGCTAAACCTAAAGTAGCCGACTACGCCTTTACTACGCTAACCCCACAACTAGGAATGGTGGAATACCGCGACAGTAAATCGTTTTGCATCGCCGATCTTCCCGGTATCATCGAAGGCGCCCACGAAGGAAAAGGTTTAGGCCACCGTTTTTTACGACATATTGAAAGAAACGCCGTATTATTATTCCTTATTCCAGCTGATAGTGCAGACCACCGCAAAGATTTTGAAGTATTGGTAAATGAACTGGAACAATATAATCCCGAATTACTGGATAAACAGTTTCTGCTGGCCATCAGTAAAAGCGATATGCTGGATGATGAGCTGAAAGCCGCTATATCCGCGGAGCTGCCGGAAGATGTTCCACATGTATTTATTTCCTCTGTTACAAACCAGGGCCTCAGTGAACTAAAAGATATTTTATGGGAGGCGCTTAACAGGAAAGTAGATACAACCGACGCTGTAGACGCAGAGTAACTGTTTCCGGACGCAAGAGGGGACTATTCCTGACGTCAATGTTCGTTACAGTATCCCGTATACCATGAAGATATTTTTATTCCCCGCAATCGCGTTGCTGTTGCTCCCTGCCTGCCATCGAACCGTAAAGTCCGTGAAGGATAAACCCGTGCAGATCGATACCATGCAGCTGATAGCCATGCCTGCACCCACAATGAAGGTAGCCTCCAACGAAGTATATGTAGTGTGCCGCGACTCTACTACGTATATCCGTTTCGGTGACTGCTACTTTTCGCTGGACTGGATCATACCGGATGCACAACTCAACGACTTTGAACTGCGCCCGGATACCCTCTACTTCCGGCTGGCACACCTCCATACCATCGAAGGCCAGATGCTGGCCGTTACCACCGGCGAAACAGACAGGATAAAAGTATCCCAGTGCTACGAAACCAGCGCTGTTATTGACACGGAACCATTGCTCGGATGGAAACATTACCGCTCTCCCTGGGAAACACTGCTCCCCGAAGCCAGCAACTTCTTCATCTGCAAAAAATATACGACGGCAGAAAGAAGCCGCTTTCCTCCTGCCAGCTTACAGTCTTTACAGCAACACGTAAAGCATCATGGCTCCCCCGGCACTTATGCACGGGTGGCACAGCTGAACAACTTCCCCGAACCGCCCGTACAAATCGAAATCAGTCGGTACTACATCCGGCTGGATGGATGCTATAAAAAAACAACAAACAAAATCAATAAGCTACTCATTATTGATGTGAACTTTAATGGATAATAAACGCGCGAAAAACCGGCAATGCAAAAGCATCGCCGGTTGATTCATTGGCTGTAATTTCACCGTAAGAGGGTCTCTTGTTTCAACTATTGAAACGGCTGAAACAACATGGCAGTGCACAAACAATTCCTGTAATTTTTGCCTGCCAGGATAGGATAGTTCACGCAACTTTTACATCCCTCCCAAAAAAGAGGGTCATGTGTAATTTCATTATAAGTAACCGGTTCAAAACCCAACCGGGTATTTAGTTTCATCACAGGTAACCCGGTGGTGATACTGAATATTTTTGCCTGTGGATAAAGCAGCCGGCTTAACTCAAATATTTTCTGCTTGATGGCCTGCGCCACTTTCAATCCACGGAATGCCGGCGCCACAATTAAACCGCTGTTAGATACAAACCTGTTTTCTTCCCAGGATTGTATATAGGAAAATCCCGCCCATATTCCTTTCGCCGTAAAGGCAATAACGGCCTTCCCTTCCAGGATCTTTTCTTTAATAGTAAGAGGATTTCTTTTCGCAATCCCTGTGCCCCTTGCCTTTGCAGAGGCTTCCATTTCTGCCACTATAGGCAGGGCAAAATCAACGTCCATAGCCGTAGCCAACCGGACGACAATCTCCTCATCTGTTTCCATTACCAGTAAGTTGATGTTGTATGTAAAGTGGATATATTGAATCCGGTATCAGTGAATACATCCGGATCCTGCTCACGGCATCTGCCAGGGGAACCCGGCAAAGTACCGGTAAAAAAATACGGGTAATCGCTTCTTTCACAACCGTATTACCCCGTTCGTATAACCGGCCGGCCAGTTGTAAACACTTGCCTGCTACCGTAAAATTCTGCTCCCTCAGCTGCTTGTCGGTATACTCCGTAAAACAACCGATGGTTTCGTAGATATGATATACCGCCGGAAACTGGTGTAACGCTTTTCTTAGTGCCGGTATCGTGTCTTCAATACAAGCTGGCACTTCATACTGATTAATCATATAGGTAATATCATTTAGCAGGTATATGCCAAATGCTATTCCATATTCTGTGTGGAAATGTTAAAACTTAGCAGGGGTAAGGGTTTGCAAAGAAAATGTTAAAAGCGGATGGAGAGAAATGCGGTAAAAACCTACCGTTTCTGAAGGGTGTTTTCAGAAACGGAAAACGGAGAGAGGCGCCTGTTTTATGCTACCTGTGCAGTCGTTTCTTTAGCTACAACCGGAGAGGCCACTTTCTTTTTCTTCTTCCGGGTTCTGTTCAGCCACATCAGCGTGCCTGTAACAGGGAAAATAGCGCCCAGCAGCGCGAGGATCAAAGCAAATATTTTGGAAGGCGTGCCAAAGATGGCGCCGGTGTGCAGTGGTTTTATGGTTCCCCGGATCTTTTGCCCCAGGTTCCTTTGCGCAAAAGTTTGCGATGTCAGTATGCTCCCATTGAACTGATCCAGGTAATAAGTAGTGGTGGCCGCTTCATGTAAGGCATCCGCCGGAAGCAGGCTTACCATAAAAGCCGCGGAGCTGTCTTTCGGCGCAGTAAAGGAATAAAACAGCGCATCGGGAACAGCATGTTTTACTACTGCCATTGCGGTTTCATAAGAAATACTTTTGCCACTGGCCTCCACAGCCGGAGCCGAAAGCGGTGCTGCCAGGGGCTTCGGGGAAGTGCCCAATGAAGCGTACAATGCCTTGTTAAACCATTCAAACGACCAGGTTAAACCAGTGAAAACAGTTACAAAAAGAAAGATGGAAGTATAAAAACCCAGCACAATGTGCAAATCATTATTCACCCGTTTCCAGTTGCCATCCCACTTAATTTTGATCCGCTGCCTGAAAATATTACGCGTTTTGGGCCACCAGAGAATGATGCCCGTAACCAGGATAAAGAAAAAGATGAGTGTGCTGATACCGGTAATAAGCTTGCCAACAGCGCCGGCCAGCAGCCAGCGGTGCAGGGAAAATACCTGGTAATAGAATGTTTGCTGATAGCTGTAGAGTTCAATTATTTTACCGGTGTAGGGATTTACAAACGCCGTACGTCCTTTTTCTTTTTTGGGTCCGGCAGCTTCTTTTTCACCGGCTTTTGCGGTTCCTTTTTTTCTTCCCTCCTTACCAGCTCCGGCTTCTTTCTGCCCGCCCTTTTTACCTTCTTCCAGTTGCACCTGTAGCGTCCGGGTGGGGTCGGCAAACACCTGTATCCTCGAAATACCTGCGCCGGGAACGGCCTCCTTTACCAATGTGGCTACCTTATCCAGCGGTAAACGCGCTCCTCCCGGCTGCACAAAATAACGGTCGTGGTTAAACGCCTCTGTCAGCTCCTTCTCAAATACCAGTAAGGCACCTGTTAAACAGCTGATAGTAATGACCAGGCCGGCAGTAAGGCCCAGGTATAAGTGAATGCGCCGGAAGAAAACTTTCATATCAGAGTCGATCGTACCTGCAAAGAAAATCCACGCGCGGGTTATTATGGTATCGGAAACGGAATATTATTTACGCAATGCAGAATTTATTCAGTATTTCCATAAAATAAAATTGCCATATATACTAAAGGTACATATGGCAATCCCCTGTATTGAAAATATATTACATCAGCCCACCCAGCATTCCGCCGGCAGCGTTTTTCATTTCTGCTTCCCAGGAATTCTCTGCATCTTTCAGTGCACGGTTCAGAGCAGTAAGCAACAGGTCTTCCATTTCTTCCTTATGCTCCGGTGCAAAAAGACGCTCCGCAATATCAATACTTTTCACCTGACGGTTACCATCCACGGTTACTTTTACGGCGCCATCACCGGCCTCACCGGATAAAGTTACTGTAGCCAGACGCTCTTTGCCTTCCTGCATTTTCTGCTTGATCTGCGTCAGCTTTCCAAATAAATCACCAAACATGTTTCGTGTGTTTTTAAGAACGGCAAATATAGCGGATTTTTAACGGAGGCAATCCCCTCTGCTAAATCCACACTATTCCGTATCTTACCAGCACGTAACAGCATCATTAATAATGGAAACAAAAGTTTGTATCATAGGCGCAGGACCCGGCGGAGCCACCGCAGCACTGCAACTCGCCCAGCTTGGCATTGAATGTATCGTGGTAGATAAAGCCGTTTTCCCACGGGATAAAGTATGTGGAGACGGACTAAGCGGAAAAGTACTCACCCTCCTGGAACGTATCGACAAGGGCATCGGACAACGCCTCCAGGAAGCCATGTTTAAAGCAGACAGCTGGGGCGTTACCTTCGTAGCACCCAACCGCATCGGAATGGACATCCCCTACCGCCTGGGTTACCAGGAAGATAAGAGCAACCCACGGGGCTTCGTTTGCAAACGTATCGACTTTGATAACTTCCTCGTAGATGAAATGAAACGCCGCTCCGAAATCCGTTTGTTCGAAGGCACCAGCATCGATAAATATGAACTGAAACCAGACGGATACTACCTCTCCAGTAAAGATGGCTCCTTCAAAGTAAAAGCCGATGTGGTAATAGTAGCCAACGGCGCCCACTCCGGCTTCACCCGCGATGTGGCCGGTATCAAAATGGAACCCAAACATTATGTAGCCGGTATCCGCGCCTATTACAAAGGCATCACCGGCCTGCATAAAGACAACTTCATTGAACTGCACTTCCTGAAAAATATGCTCCCGGGCTATATCTGGATATTCCCCCTTCCCAATGGCGAAGCCAATGTAGGCGTAGGAATGCTCAGCAACTCCGCCCGCAACAAAAAGGTAAACCTGAAACAGCTGATGCTGGATACCATCGCCACCGATCCCGTAATGAAGGAACGCTTCAAAAACGCGGAACTCACCGGTAGCATCGACGGATACGGCCTCCCCCTCGGCAGCAAAAAAAGAAAACTGCACGGGGAACGCTACATGCTGGTTGGCGACGCCGGATTTCTCATTGATCCCTTCACCGGGGAAGGCATCGGCAACGCCCTGTACTCCGGCAGAATAGCCGCCCAACAAGCCGCTGCTGCCATCGCTGCCAACGACTATTCCGATACCTTCTTCAACGCATACGATGAACACGTATACCGCATCCTCGGACCGGAATTACAGGTAAGCACCAAATTGCAGAAACTCATCAAATACCCGTGGCTGTTTAACATGCTGATGAAAATGGGCTCCCGCAATAAACAGCTGAAAGACCTGATGTCATGCATGTTCCATGAGGTAGACCTCCGCAAGAAACTGGGTCAACCCATGTTCTACGTAAAATTGTTATTTAACAGATAAAAGCATCCTTCCGTCGTGAAATTTTTAGGCCAATTATCCGTCATCCTCCTTTTCTCATTCAACATGAGCGCACAGGTACCCTCTTCCAATCCGGCACCAGCTACCCGCTTAACACGGGACATCGCCAATAAACTGGCAGAACTGCCCCTGAAATGCCTGGACCTGGAATTCCCCTATAAAACAGGGATCGTATTCACCGACAGCTCATTGCTGACGGCGCCGAAAAATTATCACCCCGCTTTTTATGGCTGTTTCGACTGGCATAGCAGCGTACACGGACACTGGATGCTGGTGCGCCTGCTAAAGTCTTACCCCGACCTGGCCAAAGCCTCCGTCATCAGAAGTAAACTGGCAGCACACCTATCTTCAGAAAATATAAAAGTTGAACAACAACTGTTCAGCAGCGCAGAAAACAAAAGCTTTGAACGCATCTATGGCTGGAGCTGGCTCCTGCAACTGCAAAACGAACTGCTCACCTGGAACGATCCCCTGGGTAAAACCATGAGCCAAAACCTGCAGCCACTGGCCACCCAGTTTTCCACCGCCTATATCCAGTTCCTCGATAAAATCATGTACCCGATCCGCGTGGGAGAACATACCAACCTCGCCTTCGGATTATGCCTCGCCTGGGACTATGCCGTTACCGCGAAAGATGAAGCCCTGCAAAAAGCCATACACAACGCCGCCATGCGCTTCTATGCCGCCGATAAAAATGCACCCATCCAATGGGAACCCGGTGGCTACGACTTCCTCTCTCCCTCTCTCGAAGAAGCAGACCTGATGCGCAGGGTGATGCCGGAAGCCGACTACCGCAAATGGCTATACGCGTTTTTACCCGGCCTCTTTGAAAACAAGATAAGTATCCTGCAGGTGGCACAGGTAAAAGACAGAACCGACGGAAAACTTGTTCACCTCGATGGATTAAACCTCAGCCGCACCTGGTGCCTGGAAGCCATCGCCGAACACGGCGGCAAAAACCAGCAGGCCATTCAGCAACTGGCCCACGCACACATGGAAGCCGGACTAAAACAGGTTTTCAGCGGTAGCTATGCCGGCGAACACTGGCTCGCATCTTTTGCAGTTTATATGTTAACTGTCGGAAAACAACCGTAAATTCATCAACAAAAATTTTTATTCCCCTATACCCGGCCGCCCAAAAAGGGGGATCAATCAACATAACTGTACTATGCACGTCATAAATTCCCGTGCCTGGATGTTAGTATTATCCCTGCTGCTGATACTAACCCCCGCCATTGCACCCGCCCAAAAAGTAAATACCAGCCCGGCCCCGGCATGGCTCGTTCCCTTCACGCCCGATCTCTCCAAAAAACCCAATGCCAAAAATATCAGCGATGGCTATTACCTCCTGCTGCTGGAAGAACAAAGACATGCAGAACTGAAAAGCAACTACCAACACTTCATCCGGCAAATTATCTCGGAAGCAGGCATCCAGAACGGGTCGGAAATTTCGGTGGACTATGACCCCCAATACGAAAAACTTACGTTCCATAAAATAGTGATCCACCGCGATGGAAAGGAAATCAACCGCCTGCCCGGTGCAGCATTCAAGCTCCTTCAGAAAGAACAGGACCTGTCGCGCTTCATCTACAGCGGCACCTACACGGCTTACCTGATCCTCGAAGATGTACGGAAAGGCGATCAGATAGAATATGCCTATTCCATTAACGGCGACAACCCCATCTTCAACGGGAAACTGGATAGCCGCATCTATTTCGTTGCCTACGAACCTATTGTTAACTACTATAAAAACCTGATCGTTAGCCCGCAAAGGCAAATCTGGTTTAAACGGTATAATAATGCAGCAGCCCCTCTCCAGAAATCATGGAATGGCCTCACTGTATACGAATGGAATAAAGTAGACGTAAGGGAAACCGATAACACCAACTTTGTTCCTTCCTGGTACAATCCCTTTACCTACGTACAGGTAAGCGAATATCCTTCCTGGAAAGAGGTAGCGCAATGGGGCATGAAGGTGAACCAAACACCGGCTCCCGGCTCACTGCTGGCCGGCAAAATCGCCGCGTTTAAAAAGGCGGCCAACGGTAATCCTGCCACCTACCTGCTGCAGGCGTTACGGTTTGTTCAGGACGATATCCGGTACATGGGCATCGAAATGGGAGAATATTCCCATCGCCCCAATAACCCCGATAGGGTGCTGGCACAGCGTTTCGGGGATTGTAAAGACAAAGCCCTGCTACTCTGCACCATCCTGCGTGCCAACAACATCGTGGCCGATATGGCTTATGTGAATACCGACCTGCGGGAAGCCGTCAGCGAAATACTCCCTTCTCCCAACGCCTTTAACCATGCCATTGTACACGCAGTACTGAATAACAAAGTATACTGGCTGGATGGCACCATGTCGTACCAACGGGGAAGCCTCGCCGATTTATGCGAACCCGATTACGGGCGGGCATTAGTGGTAACCGATACCACCACACAGCTCACGCCTGTCATCCCCACTACCCGTGGCAAAATTGCCGTCCGCGAAATCTTCACACTCCCGGACGATGCAAATAAAGATGGGAAACTGGAAGTGGTAACTACCTACCACCGCGATGATGCAGATGCACAACGCGCAGAACTGGCAGGTACCAGCATGAAGGACAAAGAGAAGTCCTATCTCGCCTTTTATAAAAAGCTTTATGGAGATGTGGTGATCCGGGACTCTATCACTACCCGCGACAGCGTTGCCGGCAACACCATATTTGTGAACGAAAGCTACCTGGTACACGATATCTGGAAAAATGACAGCAGCAGCAATAAACTGTTGTTTACTACCAATGCGCAATCTTTTTATGATGCACTTTCCTTTATCTCTGATGATAAACGTAAGATCCCTGTCAGCATCCGCTATCCATACGACCTCGATTACCAGATCATCCTGCACACACCCGTTAAGTGGTCGCTGGATCAAACGCCACTGCACTTACAAAATGAATATTACACATTCGACTATACCGCTACCATCAAGGAACAGCAGGTTATATTATCCTATCATTTCAAAACCTTCAGCGATCATATCCCGGTAAAGTTTATACCACAATATGTAAAGGATCTGAAGAAGATGAATGAAGTAACTTCTATGGATCTTACCTGGAATCCGGGAACCGCTGCTGCGCGTCATCCGGATGGAAAAGGAAACTGGCTGGCCATTGTACTGGCGTTGTTATTTGCCGGCGTGTTTGCCGGCCTTGCATTTATTTTTTATAAACATTCCGTTACCCCGGCCGGGGAAACACCGGAGTCCCTGCCAATTGGCGGCGGACTGGTACTTCTCGCCATCGGGTTAGTGTTTACGCCAATGGGAGAAATCACGGGCATCTGTAAAATGGCCGTATTTGATTACTCGTACTGGATCAGTATTTCCGACCGGCAGGATCTGGGAAATATCACCGTGGTACAGCTTTTCCTCATCATGGAAATGATGGTCAATATATTTATGCTGGCATACAGTATCCTGCTGGCTGTCCTGTTTTTCCAACGCAGGGATACCTTCCCTTTTGCGCTGGCTACCTTTTATTTTATTGCTACTGTTTTTATTTATGCAGATAATTCCCTGAATCACTATCTCTTCAAAACAGAAAAACCAAAAGATATCTTCAACATTAATTCTATCCTGTGGCCATTGCTGCGCATGGCTATCTGGGTGCCTTATCTGCTCATTTCACAAAGAGGCAAAAACACTTTTACCATGCCATACCGGCCACCACAGGGCTAAATATTATTTACATACTTCCTCACGGTGAGGAGGTTTACGATATATACCAATCCTAACACCAGCGCAATACCCGCAAACACAGGCACGCCCGGCCAGGTGCTTACCAGCATTTCATGTTGCGCCAGCTCCCGTGCCGCCCAGTATTGCAGTCCGGCTACCAGCAACAGCGACAATATCCCGATAACAATATACAGGGGTACAAACTGGCGCAGCAGGTACCGTTGCAGTTGCTTGGGAGCAGTGCCCAGTATCACCAGCAATTGAATTTCCCGCTTGCAGGAAGCAATCACCAGTTGTATAAACATGCTGAAAACCAGCAACGCAAAAAACAGTAAGATCAATCCAAAAAATCCCACCACCGATACAATTGTTTGTACAATCAGTCTTGTTTTGCTGAACTTCAGCTTATCCTGGTTGGTAGTATAGCCGTTGTCTTCCAGGAACTTTACCAGGTCGGGGTTAGAAGGGTCCGGCGTTTTAATGATTACGCGGGAAGTACCTGCGGCAGTGGTCATGCCGTATTTCTCATTAGCCCAGGCCATAAAAGACGCCGGTACCAGGAAGGAGGAAATCCGGTCGGAGAAACCAACAATATGCCCCATATACTGATCCGATACCTGGTTGTTGGAAATATTTACCTGCAGCGGCAATGCTTTCACAGTTTCCTGTGAAATCTGCGGCAGGTCCTGGCTCAGGGAAAAGCCGAAGTTGTACAGGTTCAGGAAGTCGTTAGGCAAAATAATAGGAATGGTGCGGTCGCCCTCACTCCATTTCCAGTCCTGTCCTTTCACATCCAGGAAGCTATCCGGTACTGCTTCAAAAAACATATCAGTAGCAAAGTGCAGGTCGCCGGGCGCCTGAACCACTACTTTATACTGGCTGGAGGTTACTAACCCAAACGACTGTACGAATGGCTGCTTTTTTATAGTGGCAATTTCTTCCGGGGTAAAAATACTCTTGGCCGACTGTCCCATCATGGCGTTGGTGATGGTTTTATTGATCACGAGGAAATCGGCCGTTTCGTTCTGGTTTTTGCTGCTGTACAGCAGCTGGCTGAAGTTGGAATGCGCCTGGATGGCAATGAGGATCAGCAACATAGCAATGCCCAAACCAACTGCCGCCATCAGGAACCGGGTTTTTCCCACACCGGTTTGAATAATTTTCTTCAGTAATTCAAAAAATGGACGCATGAAATAACATTAAAGATGATAATGCACATCATAAGGGAAGTGCTGGTCATTATCCAGGTCGGTTAAAATGAACCCGGCATTGCGGGCTTTACATTCATCGGCAATCAGTGCAGCGGCGCGCTGCGTGTTTTCTTCATCCAGGTGGCTGAAGGGTTCATCCATCAGGAGCCACTGAAAAGGTTGTACCAGCGCCCGGATAATAGCAATACGCTGCCTTTCGCCATACGAAAGGGTTTTGCCGCTTTGCTCCAGGATATGCGATACATTGAGCCGGGCGGCCATTTCGTCAATCTTCTCCGCAGGGTAATAAGGCTTTGGCTCCATTACCCGCTTCAGCGATATGTTTTCCCTGGCGCTGAGCTGTTCAAAAAGCCGAAGGTCCTGGAATACAATACTGATATCCCGCTGCCGCATGGCGGCTATTTCATTCTTATTATATGACTGCCACGGCTGGCCATTCACCTGTACTTTCCCCGTATAGTCGTAACGGATATGATACAGGTAATGGATCAGGGTAGTTTTGCCGGTGCCGGAAGGCGCCTTGATTTTCACCAAACTGCCTGGCTGAAAAGTTACGTCCTGGTTCCAGATGTCCGACGACCGTTGCCGGAGTTTATCCTGCAATGGTATGGGCATGAGCTGATTGAGCTGAATCTGCATAGTGGCATTTACTGTTAACAGTAGCGAATATAAATGATATATTTTTCGCAAAAGAAAAGGGCGCAACGGAGATGTTCCGGCGCCCTTTTCCTGGTAAGGTTATAAATTACTGTGGTGCAACAACGGTAGTATCTACCGGTGCAGCAAACAGGCTGTCTTCATATGCTTTTTCCTTCGCTTTCTTTGCCTGCATTACTTTTGCAGCTTCAGTGCCCAGGTTAATCAGCTGTACCAGGCTGTTCTGATCTTTATTTTTAAAGGTCAGTACTGCTTCTCCATGTTGTACATCACCACCGTCGGCTTTGCTTACAAAGGTTACATCTTTCAGCAGTTCCTTTGCTTTCTTCGCCACTGGTTTTTCGTCTTCGTCCATTTTATCTTCAGGAATCACAGCAGTCACTTTTTCCAGGTCTACATAACCGCCCAGCATGCTGCCTTTTATTTTCCCTTCAATACCATCAGGTAATTTGATGTGGCCTTTACCGCCCAGGTATTCCTGCAGTAAAGCACTGTCGGAGCCCAGTGTTACAAACTTCTCGTTGATAGACATAGCCGGCATGGTAGCCGCTGCCATTGGATTTACCACGGTATAGTGGTCACCTTCCCGTGTGAATACTTCTTTCAGCATCGGGGAAGTCATGATTTTATTGAACGCATCTTTGTTACCTACTTTCAGGCTGAAGATCCATTTGGCATCTGGTTTCTCTGTGAATTCGCCGGGGAAATAAGGAGATTCCTTTTTGGTGATAGCGAAGTCGGAAGCCACATAAGTTAACTGGCCTTCAAATGCGTTCAGCACATCATCCATAGACAGGCCGGATTTACCCATCATCAGGTTCACCATACCATCCATACCGGTCGCTTTCACGATATCGCCGATCATGCGGAAATCAAAGGCATAAGAAATGAAACCGGTGATATTCTGGGAAGGATACTTGTTCAGCATATCCATATCGATCTCTTTCTTACCATATTTTTTATAGATAGCCGCCAATTCTTTACCCATGTAAGAGTGACCGTTGAAAACGATTTTACCGTTTTCGAAGTTAACCGTACCGGTGTAGAAAGAACCTTCCATCAGTTTCTTTACGTTAGCAGGGATCATGGTGAACTGACCGCTGTTGTAAATAGCTTCCGGGTTTACAAAGATACCGGCGTCGGCATCTTCTTTCAGTAATTTGGCGAAAGGCTCGATGGAACCAGCTGTTTCATCTTTTTTCAGGTGAAAGAGATGATCCACTTCAGCTACCCAGGTTTTGATCTGCGCATCGTCTTCTGCAGTCGTCAGGGCGGCAGGAATGGCCATTGCGGAATCTGTTACTGCAGTTGCAGAATCTATCATGGGTTCTGAAGGATCTCCATAATCAGGAGATGAAGAACCGCCCGGGTTATACTTTTCCAGGTTGCTTGGATCTACTGCACTGATATAGATAACGGCAGATTTATTCCATCCGATTACGGCATGTTGCTTTTCTTCCCAGATATATTTGAAGTCATTTTGTGTTTTCAGGGAGAAGTTGGCGATGTTCTTTTTGAGATAGGCCTCAAATTTGTCGGCATCTTTCAGGCTTGCGGTAAGACTGATATAAGATTTGTGTTCTGCCGGCTGGCCCTGGAATACGAAAGAGGCAAAGAAGTGGCTTTGCATGTCGATACCGGAGTTTTCGGCATCTTTCCACGCCTTCATCACTTCGTTGGAAGTGTCTTTACTTTGTGTGGCTTCAAACAGTTTATCCATTGTGATACCATTTGTCACCAGCTTGGTGGTCAGTTGTTTGGCATTCAGGTCTACTACCACACCGGCTGTTTTCGGAATGTACCGGCTCTCATCAGGGGTCTTAGAGCAGGAAGACAGCATAACCGCTGACGTCACAGCGGCTAACAAAACTTTGGAAATTGATTTTTTCATAAAAGCATTAAAAATTAAGAAAAATTATTCGGAGCAACACTATATCAAACAGTACATTCCCACTATCGTGGTATTTCATTCGTGCAAAAGTACGTATATTTTTGTAGCGCATATGTCTCATTTTTCCCTGGTACATACAATATTTCAATACTGATTAAGTTTATACCTTTGCTACTAACTATGAAACTATTACTAAATACCATAGAAAAACCATTATGTTCCTGATTATGCTACAATACATACGGCCCGTTGCGGCTGTAGAACACTACATGGAAGCGCATACCGCCTTCCTGCAAAAGCACTTCGACAGTGGCCGGTTCATCTTATCAGGCAGGCGAAAGCCAAAGTCCGGGTCTGTTATTCTCTGTAATGCCGCCAGCCGCAGGGAGGTAGAAGAGATTATGAGTGAAGATCCGTTGGAAAGGTTCCAGCTGGCGCTTTATGAGATCATAGAGTTTGAACCAACCAAGTATGCCAACACACTGGGAAAATAGTACTTCCCTCCTGTAATGCCGTGCCAATCGTTTTTGCTTCTTTACTTCCGGATAACTACTTCATAAAGTAAATGACCTTCGTAAGCCATTTGCTACTGTCCATTTCTTTGCCCGGACCAATCACATACATCTCTATAGTGGGTGGAATAATGGTCCTCCCTTTATCGGTTATAAAGTTTCTGATCGCCACGTGTGCGTTGACTACCTTGCTATGAGGCCCTACATAGTCGGCATACGCCGCCTGTGCCGCAGGGAGGGTAATGATTTCATATCCTGGTGCGGGTTTGCTTCCTTCCGGCACCGGTATGGCCGCTGCCATGTCTGTTTGCCCCAGCTTCCTGTCCCAGCTGAAGAAGATGCCGCAGGGCACGCCTGGCTGTAACCGGGCAGCGGAGGCCGCATTATAAATAGTCCGGAGGTTGGAACGGTAATAGTCGCTGATCTTGCTGATGGGGATGGTTTTTCGTACAGCCGCATACGTTGTTGCCGGGAAATTCATCTCTTTTACAGTCACATCAATGCCATTGGGGGCATTTGGTCCTCTTACTTCTGCCTCTGCCATGCTTTTCAGGTTGTTGAGCCCCTGTTCAAAGTCCTTTTCCAGCGCACCTTTCATAAAAAGGGTCATTACATTCATGGGCCGGTCGTAATGCGTGTCAAATCCCCAGGTCACCTTTGTTTTACCCGCTGCTTCCGACAAACGGAAAAACACATCCGACTCGGAGGCAAACGGAGTGATAAAAGTAAGCTTCTGGGTAACCGACTTATAAGGGTCCATAGACAGGTGTTGCAGCTTTCCCTCCCCGATCTTGCTGCCTTTCCAGGAGTCAACCGCGCCAATAGAGCCATCTTCACCGGTAATAGTATACCTGGCGGTAGAGTCCATCTGTTTCCAGGTACTCCACTCGTTAAATTTCTCGAATTTCACAATATCATTCCATACAATCGTCGCGGGGGCATTAATTTCCACCGAACGCTCCACATGCATAGTAGTGGGCGCAAAAAAGATCAGCACAATTGCAATGAACAGGATGATTCCTATGATCCAGGCGAGCGTTTTAAGTACTTTCATGACTGTCGGGGGTTGATGATAATAAAAATACATCTTTTTATTGTTCAACCGACAGATGATGCTGGCAATCAGGCAGAAGAATGTTGACTACTCTAGTTCTGGGTCACTTGATTTATTGTCTTGCTGGTAATGTTTATCCGCTTCTTTCGCTTTTTCAAAGTCGAGGATCACGGAATTAATACAGTAACGGAGTCCGGTTGGTGGTGGACCATCGTCGAATACATGCCCCAGGTGGGATTTACAGCGGCCACACAATACTTCTGTCCTATGCATCCCATGACTGTTGTCCGGAGAATAGATAACACTGGTTTTGGTAAGTGGCTGAAAAAAACTGGGCCAGCCGCAGCTGCTTTCAAATTTGGCATCGGAAACAAATAGCGGATTTCCGCAGGCTGCACAGTAGTAGGTTCCGCTCTCGCTGCTATTCCAGTATTTTCCCGTAAAAGCCCACTCTGTTCCTTTTTCCCTGGCAATATGATATACGTCCGTTGGCAGTACTTTTCTCCATTCTTCGTCTGTCAGATTTACTTTAGTGGCATCTGTGTGGGAGTAAATCTCTCCCTTCTTTTTTCCATCTTCCATTGATTTCATTTTTTCCCCATTTTTAGGGATAAGTATAGTTGGTGACCCTGATAGAGATAGTCAAAAATATCGGATTCCATAGGTACATATGTAAAGTTTTGATTCGTTAACTTCTCATTAACACTAGCATTGTGATTGTTGGGTCGTTGGCCGGTTCCTTTTTTTATCTCTACCTAAATTACGTATGAACAAGCATAATGGATTGTTATTTCCTGCAAATCAAGGGGGTAATTAACAAAACAGTTAGTTTTTTGTTTAAAACTGTCTGATAATCACCGGCCAGCAACTGCATATAAATTGTTAACTTTACAGCAAAAGGCTAGTAAGTGGCGGATATCATCAATTTATTACCAGACAATATAGCGAACCAGATAGCTGCAGGGGAAGTGATACAAAGACCGGCATCAGCGGTAAAAGAATTACTGGAAAATGCAGTGGATGCAGGTGCTACCGATATTCAACTGATCATTAAAGATGCAGGAAAAGAGTTAGTGCAGGTAATTGATAACGGCGGCGGTATGAGCGAAACAGATGCCCGGATGTGCTTTGAACGCCATGCTACCTCTAAAATACAATCCATAGAAGATCTCTTCCAGATCACTACAATGGGATTCAGAGGTGAAGCGCTGGCTTCCATTGCCGCAGTTTCCCAGGTAGAACTCAAAACCCGCAAAAAAGGCGCAGAAGTAGGCACCTATGTGGAAATTGACAACAGCTTCGTAAATAAACAGGAACCCTGTCAAACCGCTGAAGGAACCAGCATTGCCATGAAAAACCTGTTCTTCAATGTGCCCGCACGCAGAAACTTCCTGAAAAGTAACGCCGCGGAAATGAGACACATCGTAGACGAGTTCATCCGTGTGGCCATGTCGTTCCCCCAACTGCAGTTCTCGCTGACAAATAATAATCAACAGCTGTTCCACCTGGACAAAGGATCGCTTAAACAGCGCATCGTGGCCATCCTGGGACAACATTATAACGCCCGGCTCGTAAGCGTAAAGGAAACTACCGACTACATGAATGTGTACGGATTTGTAGGAAAACCTGAAACCGCTAAAAAAACCAGGGGCGACCAGTTCTTCTTCGTCAATAACCGGTTTATCAAGAGCTCGTACCTGAACCATGCCGTGATGAACGCCTTTGCAGACATCATCCCGGCAGACAGCTTCCCGCTCTATGTACTGTTTATTGACGTAAATCCTGAACATGTAGACATCAACGTACACCCTACCAAACAGGAGATCAAATTCGATGATGAAAAACTCATGTATGCCTTCGTGCAGTCGGCCGTGAAACACTCCCTGGCCCAGTTCAGCATCACTGCTACACTGGATTTCGACCTGGACCCAAGCATTCAGGCACTGGATGCGGTAAGCAAACCCTTCACCGCCCAGCAGCAGAATGAATCAACCCAGAGTCCCCTGTATAAATCATTTACACAGGCCAACCAGGCGCACATGATCGATAAAAGCAGCAACAGCAGCAACCTGAAGCACTGGAAAGATCTGTACGAAACCAACAGCAACAACGAAAGCACTTATACCATCGCCCCGGAGCCGGAAACACGCCCGGCAGTGACTTACGAAAGTCAGCCGCACGCCACCGCCTCCGTGATCGATGAACGCTGGCAGGATACCGCCACCGACCAGAAAGTACCGGTACAGGTGCACCAACAATATATCCTGTCGCAGATTAAGTCAGGATTTATATTGATTGACCAGCAGGCTGCCCATGAAAGGATCCTCTATGAACGCTACCAGCGTGCCTTACAGGAAGCCCCCATGGCCACCCAGCAAAGCCTGTTCCCCCAAACCCTGCAGCTGCCCCCGGCAGATGCAGCCCTGGTCAGCGAAATGCTCGGCGACCTGCAAACACTGGGCTACGACCTGGAACCGTTTGGCAACAATACCTTCATCGTTCGCGGTACCCCCGCCGACATTCAGAATGGTAACGACCATGCCACCATCCAGAACCTGCTGGAGCAATTCAAAAACTTCAGCCACGAACTGAAAGTAAATAACCGCGAGCAACTAATCCGCTCAATGGCACGTAATAACGCCATACCAGCCGGCAAAATACTGGCTGCCCGCGAAATGCAGAATATCATCGATGAACTCTTCGCCTGCAGCATGCCCAATGTAGCGCCCGGTGGTAAGTTCACGTTTATATCATTCAAACTCACAGACCTCGCCCGTATGTTTGAACGAGGAAACTGATTTTCAGGATGTTAAGACGTCCGGGGAGATAAAGCAGGCACGCCTCCTTCTTCTCCCCGGACCTTTAAACAACGGCCCAACCTCCATAACGCCGCCCTTTCAATAGCCTCCAAACCCTTTACAGTAAAGGCTTTCCAGATCAAGTCCACATCACCTCCACCATCACTCCGCGTTTAGTCCATGTGTAATGCAGGTCCTATCTATGTGCAAGGCCACTGCTAAGGCTGTCCTATACCATTATTCCGCTACAAGAATGGCTTCAATCTGCCCGTACAATTGCAGGAACATCTTATACTTTCTACGATACGCTTCAAATTTGGCGGCATCCGGCGTAAATACCGTTTGCGTGGGTTCCGGGGCTCTCTGCGGCCATCCAAGCACTTCAGCGGCCAACAGGATCGCACCGAGTGCGGAAGCGTCGCTTTCCTGCTGCAGGTGCATTTCCTGGCCAAAGATGTCGGCCAGCAACTGAATCCACCCCGGCGCATTGGTAAAGCCTCCACTCACAGAGATTTTCTGCACCGGCCCGGCCGTTTCCTCCAGGGCCTCTTTGATACTCAGCAATGCAAAACAGATCCCTTCCAGCACGGCCCGGGTGAAATGCGCCGGCGTATGCTGGGGCTGAATGCCTATAAAGGCGGCAGTAGCATGACTGTTCCACACCGGCGCCCTTTCCCCCAGCAGGTAAGGCAAACAAAGGAGCTTGCCCGGGTCCGTGACCAATGCTTCTCCCACCAGGTCGTTAAGGCTACTCAGTGGCTGCCGCAGGAAATCCCTCACCAGCCATTGCAGCACCACACCTCCATTATTGGAGGCGCCACCGGTAATATAGATATCATCTGTTAAGAGGTACGTGAACAGCCGGCCACGGGCATCAGTGAGTGGTTGGGCGCCCGCCATTCTTACCGCGCCGCTGGTGCCAATGGTAAGCGTGGCATGCCCTGCGTCCAGCGCGCCGCTGCCCAGTTGGGCCAGGCAGCCATCGCTGCCCCCTATCACAAACGGCGTATCGGCCGGAATGCCCAGTGTGGCCGCCATATCAGGGGATAGCCCGCTAACCACATAATTGGCCGGCACGGGCTGAGGCAGCTGCGCAGCGGTAATACCCGCCACACTTAAAGCCGTTTCGTTCCATTGAAGCGTATGGATATCAAACAAGCCCGTAGCCGAGGCAATAGAGTGATCTGTTATCCAGCGTCCGAAGAAATGATGAAAGATGTATTCCTTGATGCCCGGGAATATCGCCGCAGCGGCAAATACAGCCGGTTGCCGCTCCCGCAGCCACATGATTTTGCACAGGGGCGACATGGCGTGCACCGGGGTGCCGGTTTGCCGGTAAATTTGCCTGCCCTCCGGGGTATCGCGTAATGCCAGCGCATTGGGTTCGCTCCGGTTATCAGCCCAGATGATCAACGGCGTAAGTGCAGTCCCATCGGGGCCCACAGCCATCATACTGTGCATGGCGCTGCTAAAGGAAATGGCCGCCGGGGCGCCCCCAGCCTGGGCCACCACCTCCCGGATACCGGCTATCACCGCTTCTAGGATCACCTCCGGCTTTTGCTCGCTGTATCCCGGTTGCGGGTGACTGGTAGCATATGCCTGCTGAAACACCGCCAGAATTTTTCCGTCCATTCCTTGCACAATCGATTTTGTACTGCTGGTGCCTATATCTACACCAATAATATACGCTGTATGATCACTCATAAAAAAAACCGTTCTTTTTCCGCATTTAATTTATAGATTTAAAACCGGTGTTCTTCTAAAAAGTCTAAAATATCCACGCAAATGGCTTTCGAAATCAAAAAACAGGGGAAGGTTTATGACGTTTGTATTGTTGGTTCCGGCGCCGGAGGGGGCATGGCTGCAAAAATCCTATCGGATGCCGGCCTCAAAGTAGCCCTCCTGGAAGCGGGTCCTAAATACGACCCCGCCGACCCCGAGCAGGCAACACAGCTGAAATGGTCATATGAATCGCCCAGAAGAGGCGCCAGCACCACCCGCCCTTTCGGTGACTTCGACGCATCCTATGGCGGATGGGAAATCAACGGTGAACCTTACACGAAAAAAAACGGAACTGAATTCGACTGGTTCCGCTCCCGCATGTTAGGGGGCAGAACTAACCACTGGGGCCGCATTTCACTGCGATTTGGCCCACGCGACTTCAAACACAAAAGTTATGATGGCCTCGGCGACGACTGGCCCATCACCTACGATGAGGTAGCGCCCTTCTACGACCGGGTAGATAAGATGGTCGGCGTATTCGGCACCAAAGAAAATCTGCCCAACGAACCGGATGGCTTCTTCCTCCCACCACCAAAACCCAGGCTCCATGAGCTGATGGTGAAGAAAGCAGGCGATCGTTTAGGCATCCCCGTTATCCCGGCGCGCCTCTCCATATTAACCCGCTCAGTAAATAAAGACCGCAGCCCATGCTTCTATTGCAGCCAGTGTAACCGCGGCTGTACCGTGTATGGCGACTTCTCCGCCTCTTCTGTGCTGGTGAAACCAGCCATGAAAAGCGGGCATGTGGACCTGTATACCAACGCAATGGTGCGGGAAGTATTAACAGACGGCAACGGTAAAGCCACCGGCGTAGCTTACGTAGATAAAACAGACCTGCAGGAATATTCCGTAAACGCACGGGTAGTAGTGCTGGCGGCCAGCGCATGCGAATCGGCCCGTTTGCTGCTGAACTCAAAATCAGCCAAACATCCGAACGGACTGGCCAACTCCAGCGGCGTAGTAGGTAAATACCTGCACGATTCTACCGGCTCCTCCCGCGGAGGTTTCCTCCCCCAGCTGATGGACCGCAAAAGATATAATGAAGATGGCGTAGGCGGCATGCACATGTATGTTCCCTGGTGGGGCGATAACAAGAAACTGGATTTTGCACGCGGCTACCACATTGAATTTGGCGGTGGCATGCACATGCCCGGTTATGGCTTCGGCTTTGGTATGGAAAATATGAACGGCCGGGTTCCTGGTCGTGATGGCCAAATCAAAGCTGCCGGCGGCTACGGCGCTTCACTGAAAGATGACTACCGCCGCTTTTACGGCTCCCAGATCGGCTTTGCCGGCAGGGGCGAATGTATTGCGCGGGAAGATAATTACTGTGAGATAGATCCGAACGTGGTAGATAAATTCGGAATTCCTGTTCTGCGCTTCAACTACACCTGGAGCGATCATGAAATCAAACAGGCCAAACACATGCAGGACACGTTTGAACAAATCATTCATGAAATGGGCGGCATTGCCTTTGGCACCAAGCCGGGAGCCGATACCAAATACGGACTGGAAAATCCGGGCCGCATTATTCATGAAGTAGGTACCACCCGCATGGGCGACGATCCTAACAAATCCGTGCTGAATAAATTTAACCAGGCACACGAAGTAAAAAATCTCTTCGTGGTAGATGGTGGCGCGTTTGTGTCGCAGGCAGATAAAAATCCTACCTGGACCATACTGGCACTGTCTATGCGGGCATCCGAATATATCGTGGATCAATTGAAGAAACAGAATCTCTAATCTTTTTAAGTTTTTTTCATGGATAGAAGAGAATCACTCAAAGCGCTTGCACTGGGAACGTTATCAGTTGGTACCATTTTATCTGCCACTGGTTGTGAAGATAAAAAAACAACGGCCGATAAAAATGATCATCCCAATGTGAAAACAGCCGGCTATGGCCGTACTCCGGATGAAGTGTCGCGGGATAAAAAGCTGATGGAGGAAAAGTTTTTCACAGACGCTGAAATGAAAACCATCACCATACTGGCGGATATCATTATCCCGGCGGATGAACATTCCGGCAGCGCCTCCGATGCAAAGGTGCCGGAGTTTATAGAATTCATTGTAAAAGATATACCGGAACACCAGTTGCCTATGCGGGGCGGATTACGCTGGCTGGATATGCAATGTGCCAAACGGTATAATAAATCTTTTGCAGAAAGCAGTGCTGAACAACGTATCGCAGTGGTAGACCTGATAGCTTATCCCGGAAAAGCATCTCCGGAAAACAGCCAGGGTGTGGCCTTCTTTAACCGGATGCGTAATCTCACTGCCACAGGATTTTTCACCAGTAAAATGGGCATCAAAGACCTCAACTACATCGGTAATACGCCCAACGAATGGGATGGCGTACCTGCAGATGTATTGAAGCAGTACGGCTATGCCTATGATGAAAAAACATTGGCTACCTGTCTGAAAATCGAAGACAGGGGCAAGCTGATGACCTGGGAATAACGACTTAACTTGCTATTTCATAATTTAAATCCAGAAAACTTCACATCAATGATTCCAGAAAAAAAGAATGAGGGAGAAAACGGTGTTTCCCGCAGATCATTCCTGAGAAACGGTGCGCTCGCCGCCGCCGGTTTCATGATAGTTCCACGTCATGTATTAGGCAGAGGCTATGTAGCCCCAAGCGATCGCCTGCGCGTAGCAGGTATCGGTGTAGGCGGTAAGGGCTTCAGCGATATATCTGAATTTGCTAAAGGCCCGGCTGATATTACTTTCCTGTGTGATGTGGACAAACGTCGTGCAGCCGAAGCCGTGAAGAAATTCCCTAAGGCGAAGTTCTATACTGATTTCCGGGAAATGTTTGACAAGGAACACAAAAACTTCGACGCCGTTTCCGTATCCACTCCGGATCACACACACGCCGTAGCAACAATGGGCGCTATGCAGCTGAAGAAGGATGTATATGTGCAGAAACCATTAACCCACGACATCTACGAAGCACGTATGCTTACGCAGGGCGCCAACAAATACAAGGTAGTAAGCCAGATGGGTAACCAGGGCTCTTCCGGTGATGGTGTTCGTCAGCTGATGGAATGGTACAATGCCGGCCTTGTTGGAGATGTACACACCATCTACTGCTGGACAGATCGTCCGGTATGGCCACAGGGCGTTCCCTGGCCAACCAACCGCGAGGAAGTACCCGCAGAACTGAACTGGGACCTGTGGTTAGGTACCGCTCCTAAAAAAGATTACGTAGGCAACCTGGTACCATTCAACTGGCGCGGCTGGTGGGATTACGGTACCGGCGCTATCGGCGATATGGGCTGTCATATTATTGAACCTCCTTTCCGTGTACTGGGCCTGGGCTACCCTACTTCTGTAGAGTGCAGCGTTGGTAGCGTATACGTAGGAGAATTCACCCGCGGATATTTCCCGGAAAGCTGCCCTCCTTCTTCCCATGTAATTATGAAATTCCCTGGAAAGAATGGTAAAGAAGTAACCCTTCACTGGATGGACGGCGGTATTCAACCGGAACGTCCGGAAGAACTGGGTCCTAACGAAACAATGGGAGACGGTGGTAACGGCGCCCTGTTTATCGGTGATAAAGGCAAAATGATGTGCGGTACTTACGGTATGTATCCTAAGTTGCTGCCTACTTCCCGCACTACGGAAGCTAATGTGCCGCAAACTATTGCACGTGTACCGGAAGGTCACTACGTACAGTGGGTGAACGCGGCTATCGCCGGTTACGGCAGCAAACAACAGAAAGCGCTCAGCTCTCCGTTCGATATTGCCGGTCCGCTTACTGAAACCATCCTGATGGCTAACCTGGCTATCCGTAGCTTTGATATCCGTAAGGAGAAAGCGAATGGTAAAGGCTTTGATTATCCGGGCCGTTATATCAAGCTGCTGTGGGATGGTAACAATATGAAGATTACCAACTTCGACGAAGCCAACCAGTTTGTGAAACGCACTTACCGCGATGGCTGGTCACTGGGTGTATAAATGATTATACCTGTTATAAAAAGAAATGCCGCGATGATCTCGCGGCATTTTCTTTTTATGAAAAGCTAGTACATGAATACTGTTACTTATAATCCTCCTGCTGTTTCAGGTTACTGTTCTTCCTGATTTCATTGGCAGGAATGGGCAGCAGGTAATTCTTCGCCTTATTAAATTTACGGTCCTGGATACTGTATACATGATATACAAACGGATGCCCGGCAATCATGGACCCTAACACTTCAATACCTTTGGCATTTTCGTTGAAAGCCGTTTCAGCATCTCTCCACCTGCGGGCATCAAAGAAACGTTGTTCTTCATAAGCCAGTTCGTACCGTCTTTCATATTTCAACACGGCCCATAAAGCAGCTCCGGATGCAGTAGTAGCAGGCATCCCGGCACGTTCACGTACCCTGTTCAGTATAATACGGCCATTTGCCTCATCGCCATACCCAATGGCTGCTTCTGCATAGTTCAGCAAAATTTCCGCATAACGGATGAAGATCCAGGACTGGTCGCCACGGAAGAATTGGGCATCCAGGTTTTTGTCCATAAACTTACGCAGGTAGTAACCGGAGTAAGTACCATTCCAGTTTTCGATGGTACTGTTACGGGTATCAAGTCCCCAAACGCTATCCCTGCCATTGGCAGCTTCATATTTTCCGGTTTGTATCACCCCCACCGGGTCAGTTTTGGCTGCATCGGAAGGACGTGGTTTCCATTTAGCGCCATCATACAGGATGGTGGCGTAAAAGCGGGGATCACGGTTTTCATACGGCGCCTTTGCCTGGGCAACATTACTCCAGGAAAAAGCAGTCCCGTCTTTCATTTGATAGCCGGTTACAAAGTTTTCGATCGGCACATTTCCGCCCCAGTTATGATACCCGTTAGGACCGTTGTACAGGTCGTGCGAAGTACCCAGTAATGCTTTATCATATTGCTTGATAAAGATCAGTTCCGGGTTATCTTTATCGAGAAACACACGGGTATAATTCTCTACCGGGTTGGCAGTAGGCTGGTAAAGACTATAAGTGTTAAGATCCATCACTGCTTTAGCCGCATCCATTGCCAGTTTGTAGCGGTCTTTCTGCAGGCCGGATTTATACCCCATTAAATCATTCGGTACTTTCGCATCATTGAACAGATCGCTGGCGGCGAAAAGCAGGATCCTGGATTTCAGGGCCATAGCGGCGCCTTTGGTCACTCTTCCTTTGCTCGCCACGGCATCATAGGAAGCCGGGAGTTGTTGGGTGGCCAGGTCACATTCTGCTGCAATGAACTTAACGCATTCGTCAAAAGTGGCTCTCTTCACACTCAGGATCTCCTGTTCATCTCCTTTAATACTAAAGGTTTTGGTGATCAACGGAACACCGCCATAATATTTCACCAACAAATGATAGTACCACGCCCGCATAAAATGCACTTCGCCAGTCATGCGTGTACGCACTGCTTCATCGGTGAAAGGCACTTCTGCAATCTTTTCCAGAAACATATTACAGTTACGGATAGCCTTGTAGTGTAAATCCCACCTGGCAAAATCATTGATGGCGCCTACATCATCGGCGGAGGCGTTCCCCTGCACTACCCTGGAGGTGTTGTAGTCGTGAATAAACCGGCTTTCGTCTGTCATAGAGGAAAGCATTACTTCCAGGTAGCCAGAGCGCATCTGTACATACAGGTCGTTTACAAATGCCTGTACCAGGCCCACATCTTTCCACACGTCGTTTTCTTCATATTCGGTTAACGGCTTCTTTTCGAGGAAGTCTTTATTGCAACCGGCGGAAACCGCGCATAGTAAAAACGCTCCCGCTATATATCTGATGATTGTTGTTTTCTTCATGGCACATTAATTAAAAGGTTACGTTTAATCCCACATTGTAAATCTTGGTTTGCGGATAGAACTGTCCGCTTCCACTTGGCGCTTCAGGGTCAAAAATCTTCACTTTGTCGATGGTGACCAGGTTCTGACCACTTACATATACCCGGAGGTTTTGCAGGCCAATCCGTTTGCAAAGAGCGGTAGGTATATTGTAACCAAGATCCAGGGTTTTTAAACGGACATAGTTGGTATTCCAATACCAGAAAGTATTCTGACGGTTTACCCAGTACTCACGGTCACGGTCGTACGCTCTTGGCCATGATCCGTTGATGTTGTCTTCTGTCCAGCGGTCTTTTACATATGCCATCGGGAAGTTACCGATCAACCCGGATTCTGTACGCAGGTACTGGCTTGCGCCGGTAGCGCCCTGCCACAGCATGGTGAAGTCGAAGTTTTTGAACTTGGCGGTCATGGTTAACCCGAAGATCCAGGTAGGGTTTTCGGTACGGTCCATACGAACGCGGTCGAGATCATCAATAGCGCCGTCGCCGTTTTTATCCAGGAAGATAACATCGCCGGCTCTTGCGCCGCCTACGTGTGCGCTCTTGTCTACTTCATCCTGTGTTTTGTAAATGCCAATGGCCTGATAATACAGCGGCGCACCTATCTGTTTGCCGGTAGCCTGCTGATATGCCGGGAGATTCGGTGTTTCGTCGAAGAACAATACTTTATTTTCTGCGTGAGTAACAGTTCCTATAATTTCATAATGGAATTTTTTGATGTCGTTTTTGTGGCTTAATACCAATTCGAATCCTTTGTTTTCCACTTTGGCGATATTTTCCTGTGGCAGGGTCATACCGGTATAACCGGGCATCGACTGGCTGCGGCTGGCGAGGATGTTGGATCTTTTTGTCAGGAAGTAATCTCCTTCAAAGGCTAGTTTATCTCCCAGTATTTTTGCTTCGATACCGAAATCATAGTTATTGGCTACTTCCCAGGTGATGGACTCATTGGGTGACCGCAGCTGGTAAAGTCCTTTATTCAAGTCGCCGCCCAGCATTACACCACCGGCGCTGAAGCCATAGGTGCTCAGGTATTGGAACGGATCTATCTGGTCGTTACCCATCTGGCCCCAGGATGCGCGCAGTTTAAAGTAGTCGAGCGTACGGATGCTTTTTTTCCAGAAGGCTTCGTTAGACAATACCCAACCTGCTGAAGCGCCGGGGAACAGCCCCATACGGCGGCCTTCCGGGAAATTCTGAGAGCCGTCGTAACGCATGTTATAATCAAACAGGTAGGTTTCTTTGTAATTATAGGAAATACGTCCGAAGTAATTACGGCGGGCATATTCAAAACCACTGCCGGCATTGTTCTTTTCTTTATCGCCTCCTAAATTCAACTGGTCCAGCTTATCGCTGATAAAGTACCTGCGGTTAGCAGAGAAGCCGTCATTTTTCAACGTAGCCTGTTCAAAAGCGATAAAGCTGCTGAGGTTATGCTTTCCGAAAGAACGTACATAGTTCACTTTGAAGTTGACGGTGATTTGCCGTGTTGTACTGAACTGTTCCGTTAACTCCGGTGCGCTTACTCCCCTGGAACCCGCATTCAGCTTATGCGTAGGATCATTGGCATCTGCCAGCGTGTATAACGTCCAGGGTTTGATGTAGGATTTGTAGAAGTCGAAATTCTGATCGTATGCAAAACTACCATCTACAAACAATCCTTCTACTCCTGGAATATTCACAACGGCAGACATGTTGGTGTTGATCACATAGTTCTTATCGTTCGTGTAACCGATTGCATTTGTTCCCGTAACAACGGGGTTATCGCCGTATTCAATATCAGGCCCGGGTAGTCCGTTGGGCCAGATAGCGTTTTCTGTAGGGCGGCCGCGCATGAGGGATCTGAAAATAGAACCGGCACTGCGTGGAGGAAAGTTCCTGTTTTCGAGACGCCCTGCCAGGTCGAAACGCAGGCGGATGTAATCACTTACTACTGCATCCAGGTTGGCTCTTACGTTCTGTTGTTTGTAATTGGTGGCACTGCTCTTATAAATACCATCCTGGAATAACGAACCCAGGGAAACGTAGTACGACATTTTTTCTGTACCTCCGCTGAGCGACAGGTCGTGCCTGTTCTGCAAAGAGTATTTTTTAATCGCGGCATCGTACCAGTTGGTGTTAGGGTACAGCCATGGATCGGATCCATCTCCAAATTTCTTGATCTGTTCATCTGTATACTTCGGAGCGTCTCCTCCATACTTTAAAATTTCGTTCACCACTTTAGCATACGTAGGCGCATCAGCCATTTCCGGCAGCCTGGTGGGTGTTACAAAAGATTGGTTAAAACCGTAACTCAGTGTCGGTTTACCTCCCTTACCACGTTTGGTGGTAACGAGGATAACGCCATTGGCTGCGCGGGAACCATAAATGGCCGCAGCAGCGTCTTTCAGAATGGAAACACTTTCGATGTCGTTGGGGTTCATGCGCTCAAAGCCATCGCGCGGGAAACCATCAATTACAACGAGCGGGTTACTGTTGCCTAAAGTACTGCGGCCACGGATAAAAATACGGGAGCCATCATAACCGGGCTCTCCACTGTTGTTAACGGCGATAATGCCGGGAATACGTCCAACAAGCGAATTAGAGATATTAACGTTTGGTGACTGCTGTAACTCGGCGCCTTTTACAGAAGATACTGCGCCGGTTTTAGTAACTTTTTTCTGTGTACCGTAGCCAACTACTACGTACTCGTCCAGTGTTTTCTGGTTTTCTTTTAATACAACATTCAGGGCCGTCTTTCCGTCTACTTTCAGCTCCTGTGCATCAAAGCCGATGTATTGGAATACGAGTACCGCATCTTTTTTTACATCGGTTAATACATAGTTACCTTTTTCATCGGAAGTGGCTCCTTTCTTAGAGTCTTTCACCAACACCGTAACCCCGGGCAGCGGGTTACCGTTGATGTCTTTTACCTTTCCCTTAACTGTGAGATTTCCTTGTTGCCATACGCTGGGTAATGGCGCACGCGCGGTAATGGCGCTGCTGGTGGTTGCAAAAAGGCATAGCAATAGCATAGCCTTTGCATAACGTGGGTTCATGCTACAAGTGATTTTGGAAGATGATGAAATTTGTCTGTTAACTAGCTTTTCATAACGACGAAACGGGTATTCATGTCTATGTAAGATAAACATGAAAGGTTTAATTATTTTCTAAAAATAAATGTCGCAAATACAATTATTTTAAAAATTCTTCCTTAAAAAAAGAGGAAATGTAATTTCTACTAGTATAAGTATCTGAGAGACTAACTTTTCTTGTGTGAAAAGTTCGGTGCCCGGTTCCTGGGGCGTTTTGCCGTTGCAGGTTCAAAAAGTAGGTATCTGGTCAGCCCGCTGCAATTTTTATCTGCCGCAGATCTTTTTGCCAATCCCGTTATCAGCTCCACTCAGTGGCCGTTTCCGGTTCAGGATCGGCCGGCAGTTCCTGATTATTATATTATTAAAAACCCACCAGTGGAGATGCTGGTGATTTTTTTTGCATAATTTTATACCCTTAAGCGTTATTTGAACGTTATAGTAACATCAACCATATGGTTTTATGAAAAAACGTTACTTTCTCATAGCTATCCTTTCAATGGTAACATTGCTGTTTTCCTGCAGTAAGGAAATGAGCAATGAAGGAGAAGGTACACAACCCTCCAACAGTAATTGCGAATATGCTCCTTACACGAACGGCTCCTCCTTTTCCTACATTAACGTAAATAGCGCTAAAGACACGATTACCTATACCCTCACGGTTTCAGAAGATACAACCATCAACGGCATTGTGTATAAAAAAGTGGGGAACGACAGCGTATTTACCTGCTCCAACTGTAAAGACGGCATTTATACACAAGTGGCCAGCATCCTTACTTTTCAGGGTTACAGCGCTGATAGCCTGGAGCTTACCTACCTGAAAGATAATGTACCCGCCGGCACCAGCTGGAAAGACACTATTACTGTGAACAATGGTGGCGTAACCACCTCCGGTATCCTGGAATTCACCATCACAGAAAAGGATATCACCAAAACGGTGAATGGCAAAAACTACGCCTCCGTGATCGCCGTGAAAATGGACGCCTATGCCATTGTTTTTGGCAACCCGGTTTCTGTGGGCACTATCTCTACCAGCTATTACGGCAAAGGAGTAGGACTGATAGAAGCTGATCAGCTGCATGATACCACCACCATCGTTTCTTATACCATAAAGCCTTAATAGGCCGCACTCACCATCGAGAGCAACCGCTCTACCGCCCTTCTTACACTGGTAGCGGATTCATGATGATTATTCACCAGCACACTGAATACCAGCGTTCTCTTTTTCTTTGTTTCCAGGTAGCCGCTTAATGCTACCACACCGTTCAGCGTACCCGTTTTGGCGTGTACTTTCTGTTGCTGATAATAGTTCTTCATTGTTCCCCTGCCGCCGGTGGGGAAAATTTGCCAGAGACGTTCCTGCGGAAACTGTTCCCGCATCAGGGTGAGCACGGTTACAAAGTCGCGGGGCGTAAACAGGTTATACCGGGAAAGACCGGAACCATCCTCCCATTGCGGCGGATGCGGCAGACTTTTGAGGTCGCCGGCAAGCAGGTACTTAATGGTCCGTGCGCTGCTGATGGTATCCCATAAAGCGGAAGAGGCCATCATCAGCGTCTGTTCTGCAAAGAAATTATCGCTGCGCTCCATCATCGGGATAAACAACGAATCTGCCGGGATGCTTTTCAGCACCGTGTAGTTTCCCGCCGGCGGTATAACGGCCAGCCCTATACGTTTATGCAACGTGTCTTCCAACCTTTGCCGCAGCTCCTGTACCGATCCGGTGATGAAAGGCACTTCGGCTTTTTCCAATGCTTTATCTTTCGGATTGTATTTCAGGTAGAATAAATTATTCCGTTCATCCCTCGACGTGATAGTTTCGCTCAGGGTATCATCTTCCATAATATCCAGGTCATAAAAAGCAGGTGTGATGCTATTGTTATTTCCCTGGTGAAGGATACGTACCACGTTGCCGTACATAGGCCATTCGTTTAGTTCCGGCTGATAATCGTCCGCATAATCACCCCAACTCCAGCCCGGGCCGAAACGTTGATTGGCATTTACGCCCTGCACCAGGTATATCTTTTTAGCGGTTTGCTGCAACAGCTGCAGCAGGGGTTGGTAGTTATAGTCCGGGTGAAGAAAAGACGGGTCACCCATTCCTTTTACAAAGAGAGCCGTATCGTTTTCATAATACCGCGCCGCCGGAAGAGAATCCCCCAGCAGTTTCAATCCTGCGTACAACGAGAAGATCTTGGTATTGGATGCGGGCGTGAAAAACTTATTGTCCTGGTACTGGTACCAATATTTCCCGGTGGCCGGTTCATAAATACAGATGCCCACATGTGCCTGCTCCATTGGTATTTTATGAAGCAGTTCTGCTTCTGCCCATTTCTTTATCGCCGCCACCTGGGCAGTTACACTTCCCCCGGTTAATATGGATATAATTACTACCAGTAATTTTTTCATAGATGGAAATTACGAATTGTGCATTACGAAACAGGGATTTATGAGAAGACCATTTTATTGATCTTCCCATAAATCCCTGATTCGTTTTTTTGGCCTGGTAATTTTATCAGGTAAAATATTTGGTAATGCCTGGTTTTGCGTAAGCATAATTACCGGAAGCATCCGGCATAACCGGCGGCTGTGCATCAAATGAATATGATTTAGGATGCAGATCCAGACCGGAATTCAGCGCTACATTCCAATCGATCACCTGACCGGAATAAGTAGCCAAACGGCCTATGATCGCAGAAAGGGTAGCCTGCGCGCCTCTTTCCGCATCTGCAAATTTGTATTCGCCTTTGGCAATAGCGGCAAACAGTTCATCGTGTTCCGTTTGGTAAGGATTGTTTTCTTTCTTCTTATCAAACTGGTATAACACTTTGCCTTTATGATCCACTATCTGGGCTTTATCACAGTAGATACGGCCCTTTGTTCCTACAATTTCCTCGTCTACTTTGCTGGGAGCGTCTTTCCAGTGGCGGCACTGGCTGTTCATCACTACACCGTTGGCATAGCGGTACTCCACAAAGTGGTGGTCAAATATTTCACCGAACTCTTTGCCGGTACGCACAGCGCGGCCGCCCATACCACCCGCGGTAACGGGGGTAGCGCCCATGAACCAGTTGCCCACGTCAATATTGTGGATATGCTGTTCTACGATATGATCGCCGCAGAGCCAGTTGAAATAATACCAGTTGCGCATCTGGTATTCCATTTCAGTATACTCGGGCTTGCGGGGTTTTACCCACAACGCGCCCTGGTTCCACCACACCTGTGCCGACAGCATATCACCGATCATACCATCCTGGAAGCGTTTGTACAGTTCGCGGTAAGAATTCTGGTAGCGGCGTTGTAAACCTACTACTACGTTCAGCTTCTTGGTTTTAGCCACAGCAGCAGCTTCCAGTACTTTTTTAATACCGGCGGGATCTGTTGCTACCGGTTTTTCCATGAAGACATGTTTCCCCTGTTTAACCGCTTCTTCAAAATGAATGGGTCTGAAACCCGGAGGGGTGGCAAGGATCACTACATCCGCCAGTGCAATGGCTTGTTTGTAAGCGTCGAAGCCGATAAATTTATTGCTTTCAGGTACGTTTACCCGGTTGGCTTTATCGCCCAGTGCTTCTTTAATATCATTGAAGCTGTTGCTCAGCCGGTCGGGGAAGGCATCCGCCATTGCTACCAGCTCCACATTTTCTTTTGTGCTGAGCGCCTGTGTGGCAGCACCTGTACCTCGGCCACCGCAGCCAATCAGGGCTATTTTGATAACACCGGTAGATCCTGAGAAATAATTTGCTTTGGATAAAATAGGCATAGCCAACAAACCGCCCGCAAGCAAGGTAGTTTGCTTTACGAATTCGCGGCGGCCTTCACCGTGGAATTTCTTTTCGTTGTCCATAAATGAATAAGATTTTTAGATTTTTGGATGTTGAATCTTTCTAGCGTGCTCCTTTATATTTCGCGATCATCTCTTCAAAAAATGTTGTGGCTTCTGCTGCTGTTGGTTGTTTCACCGGTCTTACTATCCGGAAGCCAACAAAGGGGGCGTCTGCATTCCACCAGGAGCTTTTTGGGATCTGTGGATCCCGGCGGTTCCAGATGGGGTCCGACTTCAGGCGGGCGGCGCTGCGGAGCAGCGGGGCTTCATCCTGGAAGCTGCCGCCTTTCAGCAGCCGCGGGGTTTTAGCGGTAGGCTGTGTCCAGGGATCAGTAGCGGTTGCATTGGCTACGCCGTTTTCATCATATTGGTCCAGTGTCCATTCTTCCACATTGCCCAGCATATCGTATAGTCCCCAGGCATTGGGTTTCAGCTGTCCTACCTTATGGTATTTATTATCGCTGTTGCCCTGGAACCAGGCGTACTCTTTCAGCTCACCGGCATCGGCGCCAAAAGGATACGCTGTAGTGGAACCTGCCCTGCAGGCATATTCCCATTCTGCCGCTGTTGGCAGGCGATAAAAAACACCGGTTTTAATGTACAGCCACTGGCAATACATCAGGGCTGCATACTGGCTCATACTGTTGGCGGGAAATCCACCGGATTTGCCCATTCCCAGGGTAAGGTCAATATATGGCGGACTCGGACGGGTCATTCCATCCGGTGTGGGGGTTTTATCCTTTTCCGCATCGGCATATATATCGTATTCGTCAAAAGTAACTTCTGTGGCGCCCATCCAGAAATCCGAAATTGCTACCTTCTTTGCCGGGCCTTCATCTTTATTCCTTCCTTTTTCACTGTCGGGGCTTCCCAGTTGAAAACTGCCTCCTTTTACTGGTACCATTTTAAAACTGACATCGGTTCCGGGGATTTGCTGGCTATAAGCTTCGAATGCCTGTTTTGATTGTGCTACAACAACAACCTGGCTGAACAATCCGCCCAGCGCTAAGGTCACATACTGTTTTATCATCTAACGTGTTTGAAAATATATAAGTGGGTGAATCTAAAAAAAACTAATCTGGAAAGCAATATTTTTTTATGAATGCGAAAATGGGCTGATGAATTGAAAATTTTTCATCAATATTAGTATTTCCTTAGAAAAGCGATTAAATTTAGCTCCCTGTCAATTATACAATCAATCAAACGTTATGGAAAGAAGAAAATTCCTGCAAAACGGCACCCTGGCCGGTATTTCAGCTCTGGCACTGGGAGGCATCAGCAACGCCGCGCAAGCTGCCGGCGCCAATAACGCCAGCGTGGCCGGAAAGCCGTTTAACATGAACTATGGCCCTCATGATGGCATGTTTAAAAACAGTGCCAATGGCGGCAACTTCCTGGACCAGATAAAATATATGTACGACCAGGGATTCCGGTCTATCGAAGACAATGGCATGCTGGGGCGCTCTCCTGAGGAACAATCCAAAATAGGCGAACTCCTGAATAAACTGGGCATGACCATGGGCGTGTTTGTAGTAGATACCGGCAACAACTGGAAACCCTCCCTGGCCACAGGCAAACAGGAATTTAAAGATGCCTTTATTAAAACCTGCAAAGCCAGCCTGGAAACAGCCAAACGTTGTAACGCCAAATGGGCCACCGTTGTACCCGGCTACTTTGAACGGACGCTCCCGATCGGCGTTCAAACCGCACACGTAATCGATGCACTGCGCAGCGGCGCGGAAATCTTTGAACCGCATGGCCTCATCATGGTGCTGGAACCACTGAGCGATAACCCCGACCTGTTTCTCCGTACGGCCGAACAGAGCTTTGAAATATGCAAAGCCGTGAAAAGTCCTTCCTGCAAAATTTTATACGACATCTACCATATGCAGCGTAATACCGGTAACCTCATTCCTGTAATGGACTGGTGCTGGGATGAAATTGCCTATATCCAGATCGGCGACAACCCCGGTCGTAAGGAACCAGGCACCGGCGAAATCAATTATAAAAACATCTTTAAACATCTCCACAACAAAGGATATAAAGGTGTACTGGGCATGGAACACGGGATCGCCGGAAAAGGAAAAGAAGGCGAAGACGCACTGATAAAGGCATACCGCGAAGCTGACAGTTTTATATAAACAACTGATAAGTAGCTGTTGGTAACAAAACATTTGCCTGTTACCAACAGCTAAACTTTGCCATTCACTTTTTTTTTCGTTACCTTAACTAGTAAAATGACGTACAATGGGTTTCCTGCTTCGTATACTAGTTAGTGCTTTAGCTGCCATGTTAACCGCCTACCTGCTGAAACCGGCAGTAAAAGTTGATAGCTTCATTACCGCGCTGATACTGGCGCTGGTGTTAGCGCTGTTAAATGCCCTGGTTAAACCCCTGCTCATTTTACTGACATTCCCGGTAACCATCGTTACCCTCGGGCTTTTTCTTTTTGTTATCAATGCACTGATCATTCTACTGGCCGCTAAACTGGTACCCGGTTTTAAAGTGGACGGTTTCTGGTGGGCCCTGCTTTTCAGTATAGTCATGACCGTAATCAACAGCGTCATGATCAGCCTTGCCGGCGGTAACAACGATTAGCCCTTACCTTTACTGCCTGTTAAAAAGCCAATTCATGCACTTTGACCGGTCAGACCTGAGCGATGCGCAATTAGTGTCTTTCTATAAAGCATTGGTATATCCACGGCTTATAGAAGAAAAAATGCTGTTGCTACTTCGGCAGGGTAAAATAAGTAAATGGTTTTCAGGCATCGGCCAGGAGGCTATTGCCGTAGGCGCCACCCTGGCGCTGGAAGCAGACGAGTGGATACTTCCACTGCACCGCAACCTCGGCGTGTTTACCACCCGCGAAATGCCGCTCCACAAACTATTGCAGCAATGGCAGGGAAGCGAAGACGGCTACAGTAAAGGCCGCGAACGCTCCTTTCACTTTGGCAGCAGGCCACATCACATATGTGGTATGATCTCCCATCTCGGGCCCCAGCTCTCCATTGCCGACGGCATTGCACTGGCACACCAACTGAAAAAAGAAGAAAAGGTATCCCTCACTTTTACCGGCGAAGGCGGTACCAGCGAAGGAGAATTTCATGAAGCGCTTAATGTGGCGGCCGTATGGGGGCTGCCGGTCATCTTCCTGATAGAAAATAATGGCTACGGACTAAGTACTCCCGTCAGTGAACAATATCGCTGTGCCAGCCTGGTAGATAAAGCCATTGGCTACGGCATGGAAGGTGTACAGATAGACGGCAACAACCTGCTGGAAGTATATCAAACCATACGAACCGCAAGGACCTATGCCATCAGGGAACAGAAACCAGTACTGATAGAAGCCATGACCTTCCGCATGCGCGGCCATGAGGAAGCCAGCGGCGTGAAATATGTGCCTCCGGCCCTGTTTGAGGAATGGGGTAAAAAAGATCCTATCACACAATATGAATCCTTCCTGGTACACGCAAACATACTTTCTGCAGAAAATATGTCCGCTATCCGGGAAGAACTGAAACATGAAATAGAAGTACAAGTGGCCGCGGGCCTTACCGATACCCCGTTTATTGCCAATACACAAACAGAACTAAATGACCTGTATGCCCCGGCTCCCGCTCCCATAGCCGCTTCGGGACCATCTTCAGAAAAGCGTTTTATCAATGCCTTGTCCGACGGTCTTAAACAGGCGATGGAGCAACACCCGGAGCTGATCCTGATGGGGCAGGACATTGCAGCCTATGGTGGGGCTTTTAAAATCACGGAAGGCTTCCTGGAACAGTTTGGCGCAAACAGGGTGCGCAATACCCCACTGTGCGAAAGCGCGGTGATCGGCGCTGCACTGGGCCTCTCCATCGGGGGATTCAAGAGCATGGTGGAAATGCAGTTCGCTGATTTTGTGACCTGTGGCTTCAACCAGATTGTGAACAACCTGGCGAAAATACATTACCGCTGGGGCCAACCGGCTGATGTGGTGATCAGGATGCCCGCCGGTGGCGGCGTTGGCGCCGGTCCTTTTCACTCACAAACCAACGAAGCCTGGTTTACCCATGTACCCGGCCTGAAAGTGGTATACCCTTCCAACCCTGCAGACGCCAAAGGCTTGCTCACTGCGGCTTTCGCCGACCCCAACCCCGTCATGTATTTCGAACATAAAGCGCTGTACCGCAGCATCAGCGGACCGGTACCCGATAATTATTACACCCTGGAAATAGGGAAAGCTGCGCTGGTACAGCCCGGAGAAGATATCAGCATCATTACCTGGGGCAGCGGCGTACACTGGGCGCTGGACTACGCCCAACAACACCCGGCGCTTTCTATCGCTATACTGGACCTGCGCACCCTGCTGCCTCTCGATTACGCGGCTATCCGCGAAATAGTAGCGGCAACCGGTAAAGTGCTGATCCTGCATGAAGACACGCTGACAGGCGGCTTTGGCGCGGAAATCAGCGCCTGGATCGCTGAACACTGCTTCCCTCTCCTGGATGCCCCGGTGATGCGGTGTGCCAGCCTGGATACCCCCGTGCCTTTTGCCGGCTCCCTGGAAAAAAATTTTCTCGCCAAAGCAAGGCTGGACAAGTACATACAGCAATTAACCAACTGGTAACCGGCCGTTTGATTGGGAATATGCCTTGAAAGTTTTAATTTGCATCCGGAATAATATAAAATCATTATACAATGTTGATGAATCTTTTAACAGTAGTACACACCACCAATTTTTATAAAGTTGGCGATAGTATCGGAGGTTTCCTGGCTCCTGTGGCCATTATCATTTTTGCTGCCATGTTTATCTATGCATGGGTTAAATACGCAAAAATCTAATTGCAATAGTTTTTCACATCGCATTATAAATAGAAGGGGCCATCTCAATGAGATGGCCCCTTCTATTTATAATGTTTCTTCAAACTTTCAGCTTTTCATGGTAAGCTGCGATAGCACGGAAGTATACCGGATCACTCTTCCGGACGTATATACTGGTTATAATAGTGTTCCGTGTAACGCAAATTCTCTTCGTCAAAACATACCAGGATCACTTCTTCTATTTCTGTATTTTTCTCCAGGTATTTCACGATGGTGTCCATCGCTATTTTTGCAGCAAGGTCTTTAGGAAAATGGTAGATGCCTGTACTGATATTAGGGAAGGCAATACTTTTCAAATGGTGCCGGTCGGCCAGCTCCAGTGAGTGCCGGTAGCAATTGGCCAGCAGGATATCTTCTTCACGGGTGCCGTTGTTCCAAACCGGTCCTACCGTATGAATAACATGTTTTGCCGGTAAACGACCGGCAGTGGTAATAACCGCTTCGCCGGTTTTGCAACCTCCCTGCCGGGCAACAATGGCCCTGCAATCATTGAGTATATCCGGCCCGCCGGCGCGATGAATGGCTCCATCCACACCACCTCCACCCAAAAGCGAAGAGTTGGCCGCGTTAACAATGGCATCTGCCTTTACTTTTGTGATGTCGCCCTGAATTATGCTGATCTTTCTATATGCCATAGGATTATACAGTTCTTACGTACACCAGCTTCCCGGTTTTCTTTCCACTTTCCCTGATATCTATTTCAAAGTCCGGAAAACTTTTCAGCAATTGTACCAGCTTATTGAATCCAAAGTTACGGGAGTCAAAATCGGGCTGTTTCTTCAAAAGCAGGTTACCAAGTTCTCCCAGGTAGGCCCATCCGTCTTCATCTGCAATATCATTGATGCTGGTGGATATTAAAGATACCAGTTGCTTATCCGCTTTACTGATGCTGTTCCGTTTGTCTTTGGTAGTCTTTGTTGTTTTTTCAGTATCTGTTTTCTTTTCTCTGACCTGCAAAATTTCCAGGTAAATAAATTTGTCGCACGCGGCCCTGAACGCACTGGGCGTTTTTTGTTCCCCCATACCATATACAATCATCCCGGCCTCGCGCAGGCGGGTAGCCAACCGGGTAAAATCGCTGTCGCTGGATACGAGGCAAAAGCCATCCACCCTACCGGTATACAGTATATCCATTGCATCAATGATCATGGCCGAATCGGTGGCGTTTTTACCGGAGGTATAACTGTATTGCTGGATGGGAGTGATCGCATAATCGAGGAGTACCCCCTTCCATCCTACTACCGTGGGCTTCGTCCAGTCGCCGTAAATTCTTTTAAAGGTAGGATTACCATACTTGGCTATCTCTTCCAGCATACCTTTAATATTGTGATACGGGATGTTATCAGCGTCTATCAGCACTGCCAGGCGGAGATCTTTCGTGGTATTATCCATTGTTTTAATTTTTGGGTTGAAGGGGAACATCAGCAAAGGTAGCCAATTGATGAAAACTAAAAACGTGCCGGCTACAGTTATTTACTGCCACCAGCACGTTAGTTATTTTAAGTGTTTTGTTTAGCTCAGGTATGCGCGGATCATCCAGGCCAGCTTCATGTGCTTTTGCAGCATTTGGGTGGCAAAATCTGCGGCGCCTTTATCTTTGTATTTCTCATCAAATTCGTCGATGAGCCTGCGCAGGTTGCGGATAATTGTTTCATGATCATCCAGTAATTCCTTGAGTTGTTTTTTCTGGTCGTTGGAATACTCGGATTCGAGCAGGTTGGTCAGTTTCAATACATCGGCGTAACGGCCTTCTGCGTAGTGTCCCAGTGAACGGATGTATTCTGCTACCTCATCACCAAAGTCCTGCAGCTCTTCATATTGTGCTTCATAGAACTTATGCATTTCCATGAAATTACTTCCTTCGATATTCCAATGGGAATTGCGTGTTTTAGCATAAATCAATAATTCATCAGCCAATACTTTATTCAGTTCTAGTGCTATTTTCTTTGTGTTTTCTGCTGAAACACCAATGTTTGCTTTCATATCATCGAGTTTTTTTGGTTACTATAAATTTAATATTTCCCTGATTAGCGGACTATGATGATTGTCATAATTTAACAACCGGTTAATATAAACAGACCACTACTGATTTTTGTTCATGAGATCGCCGGGGTGGCAATTACTTTGCTAAAATTGTACCATAGTTCCTAATTTTGTGTGCATGTATCAGTCGAAGGAAAGAATTTACACCCTGCATTTTATACTTCTTTGTCTTAGTAATGCGCTCTTTTCTGCCAGCTTCAATATGATGATCCCTGAGCTGCCGGCTTATCTTACCCGGATGGGCGGCGCCGATTACAAAGGATATATTATTGGTCTGTTTACCTTAATGGCGGGGCTGTCGAGGCCATTCAGCGGAAAATTGACAGACACCATAGGACGTGTGCCTGTTATGATTTTCGGGTCGCTGGTATGTGTGGTATGCAGCCTGATCTATCCGTTGATCAGTTCTGTGGGTGCGTTTCTGTTACTGCGGTTCTTTCACGGATTTTCTACGGGGTTTAAGCCTACGGGTACTTCTGCCTACGTGTCTGACATGGTGCCGGTTACGCGGCGTGGCGAAGCGATGGGGATGGTGGGATTATTCAGTACCATTGGTATGGCTATGGGGCCGGCCATTGGCGGATATGTGGCGGTACGATGGAATATTAACATCATGTTCCAGTTGTCTGCTGTATTTGCGTTGTTGTCTGTGGTTATTCTTATAGGGATGAAAGAAACCCTTACCAATAAGCAGCCCTTCCGGTTTTCGCTGCTAAAGATTTCCGGTAATGAGATCTTTGAACCATTGGTATGGTCACCGGTGATCATTACTTTCCTCACCTATTTCAGTTATGGCGCCATTCTCACTATCATACCGGATTTCAGCGCCTACCTGGGAATAAGCAATAAAGGGCTCTTCTTCACTTTCTTCACCGCCAGCTCCATCGGTATCCGGTTATTAGCGGGCAGGGTATCAGACCAGTTTGGCCGCGTACCTGTTTTAAAGATCTCCGCGCTGATGATGGCTGGCTCCATGCTGATGATGGCGCTGGCCCATAATAGCATATTACTCCTTTCCTCCGCAGTAGTATACGGAATTTCTGTGGGGCTCAACTCCCCTGCCGTTACTGCCTGGACGGTTGATCTGGGGCGGCCAGAACATCGTGGGCGCGCACTGGCCAGTATGTATATTGCCATGGAAGCCGGTATCGGCCTGGGAGCTTACTTTTCGGCTTTCATTTATAATAATCACGCCACTAATTTCCCGGTTACGTTCTATGTATTTGCCGCTATCACGATAATGGCTACCTTATATCTCAGTTTCATCTATAAACCCAGGAAGGCAGCTGATGCCGCTCCGCAGCAGTTGTAGTTTGCAGTCCCGGAAGATGTGCGTGGTAAAGCAGCGGATAGTAAAGGTGGTTCCATAGTTTCGCCTTCCCTCCGGCATCATTGATGCCCCTGCTTTTCCCTGCGCACTATTCCACAACATCCGTGTCTGCAACCCCTTTTGCAGGAATTACAGTAATCTGCTCTTCATCAGGCAGTGACAGGTCTGCAGCCGTATCTGCTTTCAGATCTTTTGGCAGCACCTTCTTATTGTCAAGACCCAATTTGCGCATTCTTTCCGCACGGCCCACAAGATTACCGTTCCCGGTGGATAACTTATTCATGGCGCTTTCATAAACATTCTGGCTGCGTTTCAGGTGTTCCCCGATCAGGCCCATATCTTCCGCAAAGCCCACAAACTTATCATACAAGGCGCTTCCCTGTCTTACAATTTCTTCCGCGTTCTTATTTTGTTTATCCAGTCGCCACATATTATCAATCACGCGAAGTGTAGCCAGTAAAGACGGTACACTCACCAGTATAATTCTTTTACGGAAAGCAAAATCATACAAGTCTTCATCCACCTGCATAATCGCCAACGCATAAGCCGGCTCAATGGGGATAAACAACATCACAAAGTCGGTAGTGTTTTTATACAGCGTATGATAAGCTTTGGCACTTAATTCGGTTACATGGTTTTTCACCGACTGCAGGTGCATCCTGAGCGCCTGTTTCTTTTCATCTTCACTGGTGGCGCTGCAATACTGCTCATAGGCTTTCAACGATACTTTGGAGTCAATCACCAGTTGCCGGTTCTCCGGCAGCTGCAATACCAGGTCGGGTTTTCTCAGTTGCCCGGTTTCGTCACGTTGCGCATCCTGGGTAAAATAATGCACCCCCTTTTCCAGCCCGGAAGCCTCCAATACCCTTTCCAGGATCATTTCTCCCCAGTTTCCCTGCTTCTTCGTATCTGCTTTCAGGGCATTCGTCAGGTTATTCGCTTCTTTGGACAGCGTTTGATTGAGCAGTAACAACCGCTGCAACTCATTCTTTAACTCGGTACGCTGCGCCGTTTCCGCTACCAGCGACTGCTGCACGCTACTGCGGAAGTTGTCGATCTTCTCGGCCAGCGGCTTCAGTACATCATCCATTTTCACCTTGTTCTGCTCCATGAACGTACCGGAAATACGCTGTAACAGTTGCTGGGCAATATTCTCAAACTGGATTTTAAAATCCTGCTGCACCTGTTGCAACCGCTCCTTCTCCCCGCTCAACTGCAACTGGAGATACTTATTCTGCTCCATGATGCGGCCCTGTTCAGACATCAGCACCGAAAACTCTTCGTTTATCCGTTCCAGTTGCTCCTGCTTCTCTTTCACCAATGCCCCTTTATCATCCAGCATATTCTGCAGGTATTGCTGCCGGGCCTCCAGCAGATTATACTTTTCCTGCAGGGCCGCCTGGCTGGCCTGCCAAATACCCTGCTGCTGCGTCAGCACCGCCTCCTGGGCACGCTGTTGTTGTTTAGCAGCGAACAAAAGGTAGCCGAGCACCAGTATCACAATTCCCGAAATGACGATTAGTGTAATCATGATAATTTCCTCTGAAAGCAAAATAACTTATTACTACGCACTGAATCTGCGTTGCGGTGGATAGATAAACTTCTTCAAAAATCATTAAAAAAGCAGGAACAACCGGAAATTGTTCCGCCCGTTCCTGCTTTCAATATAGTTAACCCTGTTATAAACGCTCGTATAGCTTACGCAGTCTTTCGCGGGTCATAATCTGCTGCCAGTCTTTCCCCAACGCATTTTCCCACAACGGCGCCATACCCAGCGACACATTAATCATCGTTTCAAACTGCTCATCTGTTAAGCCTTTGGTGATACCCTGCGGGATATCAATCTTGTGCTTTTTCACCATTTGCTTAAACTTTATCACGCCTTCGGGATAAAATTCTTCCAGCTTATCAAACACTATACAGTTACCAATACCATGCTTGGTACCAAGCAGGTACGCCAGGCCATAACTCACAGCATGTGCCACTCCTACCTGGGAATACGCAATGCTCATCCCGCCTGCATAAGAAGCCATCATCAGCTTTTCGTCGGCATCATCATCCCACTGATCCTTTTGCAGGAAAATTTCTTCACACAGCTCCTGCGCCTTTTCACCATATGATTTACTGAATGCGTTCAGGTAAGTGCCTTCCAGCGATTCCACACAGTGAATAAAGCAGTCCATAGCAGTATAAAAACGCTGGTTTGCCTCCACAGTTCTGGTCAGCGAGGGGTCCAGCACAATCTGGTCAAACGGCGTAAAGTCTGAGTTCATACCCAGCTTACGGGTAGGCCCTGTTAACACACAGGTACGGCTTACTTCCGCTCCTGTACCGGAAATAGTAGGAATACCCACTTTATATACACCGGCTACTTTCACAAGATCCCATCCCTGGTAATCAGCAGAAGAACCCGGATTGGTCATCATCAGGGATACCGCTTTAGCCATATCCATCACAGAACCGCCGCCAATACCAATGATACCGGATACTGTGCCGAATTCCGCTTTTAGCTCATCACGGATCTTATCTACTGTTTTGGTTTTAGGCTCATCGGTCACATCAATCACCACAATTTTGTCCTTCCCTTCCAACGGAAGACGGGCCAAAAATTCATTCTTATCCTGGAAGTACTCATCCACGAAGAATATCATGGGAGCATCACCTATGCGCCTGGGGGCCAGTATTTCACCCAGCTGATCAAAACATCCGCTGCCGTAAACTACGTAGTCCACCATTTTAAAATTCCTGAATTTCATATATCCGTGTTAGTTAGGTATTATAAAAGTTTTGCTGCCTTTTCCAGGTCTTCCGGAGTATCTATTTCCACGCCCATGTAGGAAGTCACTACCATCTTCATGGGAATGCCATTCTCCAGGTAACGCAAACATTCAATTTTTTCGGCGGCCTCCAGTGGAGTCACCGCCAGCTGTGTGAAATCCAGCAGGGTTTGTTTGCGGAAAGCGTAAATACCGATATGCTCGTAGTAGATGCTTTTGATATCTTTATTCCGTGGATAGGGAATAACGGAACGGGAGAAGAATAATGCGTTGAAATTCTTATCTACCGCCACTTTCACGTAATTAGGATCTTCAATGGACGCCGGGTCTTTCAGTTCCTGCATCAGCGAAGCCACCTGTACTTTCTTTCCTTCTTCTCCTTCAAATACTTTCAACAGCTTTTCCAGCGGCGCTTTCTGTGTAAAAGGCTCATCTCCCTGCACATTCACCACAATATCCACATCCATATCTACAACGGCTTCGGCTATACGATCGGTACCGCATTCATGTTCCTTTTTGCTCATAACGGCCTTGCCTCCGTTATTTACAATTTCATTATAGATAAGATCACTGTCTGTCACTACCATTACATCGTCAAAAACCCCGGTGTTTACAGCAGATTCATAGGTTCTGAGTATCACCGTTTTATCACCCAGCTTAGCCATCATCTTACCTGGAAAGCGGGATGCTCCATAACGGGCAGGTATCAACGCTATTTTTCTCATGTAGTATTGGTTTAACTGCAAAGGCGCAGACAACAAATATACATTGCTGCCGGACGCCTTTGTCAGATCAATTATAATGCGCTTTTAACCGCCTTCACGAGTTTATCTGCTCTTTCGCGGATTTCCTCATCGCTCCAGCCCAGGTTGATCGGGGTGGAAATGTTTCTGCCGATAATAGCATCTGAAGCAGGGAATTCTTTGGTTTTGTAAACTTCCATGGCCTGTTTCAGTTCTTTTGCAAAAGGAGTCAATACACTTCCTTCCTTAAAATGCTGCCACTGGCGGATGTAGTGCCAGTTGTTATCATAGTAATGGAAGGCGGCCAGTCCTGCGGCTTTCATCGCAGCAGCCGCTTTGGCTGCCTGGGCTGTTTCCGGCAGGAAAAACGACAGGAAGGTAGCGCTGTCGCCGGCTTCATCCGGCAAACGGCGGAAGGTTACACCCGGCACAGTAGCCAGTGCATCTTTGAATATTTTCTTGGTTTTACGCTGTATTTCCAGGAAGGTATCCAGTTTGCGGATCTGCGCCAGTCCTACTGCAGCATGCAGTTCAGAAATACGGTAATTGTAACCGATAAACGGATGAAGATCAGCACCACGGTCTACTCCGAGATGATCATGACCATGATCCGTATAGCCGTCACATTTAGTATAAATGTCTTTATTATTGGTAATGATGGCGCCGCCTTCTGCGCAGGTGATTGTTTTTACGAAATCAAAAGAAAACGTACCGGCATCACCGATAGAACCCAGCGCTTTCCCTTTATAGGAAGCACCGAAGCTCTGGCAGGCATCTTCCAGCAGGAACAGGTTATGCTTTTTGCAAATGGCCTGTAACGCATCCAGATCCGCCATTGCACCACACATATGCACCGGCATTACTGCCTTAGTACGGGGAGTGATGGCAGCTTCCACTGCTTTGGGGTCCAGGGTAAGGGTATCATCCACATCTACCAGTACCGGTGTAGCGCCTACGGAAAATACCGATTCAAAGCTGGCCACAAAAGTAAAGGTGGGCATAATGATTTCATCGCCGGCGCCCAATCCCAGGGCTGCCATAGCGGTGGTCAACGCGGCTGTACCACTGGAGGCCAGCTGGGTATACTGTACATTCAGTTTATCGCAAATAGCCTGTTCCAGCTCCTTTGCTTTCCAGATGCCTTTACGCGGACCGTCGAATCCGTAACGCATCATTATTCCTGTTTCCAGTACGTCGTTTACTTCTTTCCTTTCCTCGGCTCCAAATAGTTCATATCCGGGCATAAACTGTTGATTTTAAAATATAATTTGAATGAGTGCTTTTTAAATAGTGCTGCAAAGTTACTATAATAGGCATTGCGTTACATCGGAAAAACTGTTTATCTTTTGCTAAAAATTCACCATGCGTTTTATACTGTTCCTTACCCTGTTGGGGGTTTTAGCCGGAATGCCCACCCACGCACAGAAAGCCCGGGCCGCCGATCAGCAGCAGATTGCTGCACTCATGGCCACACAAACATCTGCCTGGAATAAGGGGGATATCGAGGGCTTCATGACTACCTACTGGCATTCCGATTCCCTGCTGTTTATTGGCAAAAACGGGGTAACCTATGGCTGGCAGGCCACGCTGGACCGCTATAAGAAAACATATCCGGATGCCGCTGCAATGGGTAAACTGGATTTTAAACTGCTGGAATTCAAACCCCTGGCTTCAGATACCTACCTCTTAATCGGGAAATGGCACCTGGAAAGGACTATAGGAGACCTACAGGGCCACTTCAGCCTCATCTTACAAAAAATAAAAGGACAATGGAAAATTATTGCCGACCATAGCAGCTAAAAAAAACCATCCCAGGAATAGGATGGCCGCTATACACCACAACATTAAAGAAGTTCTGGACTTCTTTATCTTTAGAAATAAAGTTTGAAAGTTTTCATATGATATGGTAAAAAGTTCAATGCTTTGATTTTTTACCGGCTTCACTATCCCTAACGGCTTTGTTCTCCTTCTCAGGTTTATCAGACAAATCGCCATGTAAGGGATTACGGGTAGTAGTGCCTTTATCCTGATCCAGTATATCTACCGGTTTTTTCTTCCTGTCATGATATTCACCGGTATGATCTGTTTCCTTCTTTTTCATACGTTCTTTTTTGAAGATGAAAATATGGAGATACACAGAAGGATCACAAACACTATTCCACCTGCAAAACAGGCCGTTTTGGGCACTTAGCGAACTGTGTCCGGGGTATCAGTTCCACAAAACCCTGATGCACAGTGAGAAAGAATAACAACATAACGGGTGCGGAAATATTGCAGTTATGATTAACATTAGATTTACAAAAACTATGATCATTATCTCATATCTTCGATGCCTCAAACGAGTTTTAACCCGTAACCTCTGATCAACCACGAGTAGTTTTAATCAAGTTCCTCCTAAAGCCGATTTTTAGTTTTAATCCAAGTCCTGTTTAGAACCCGGTATCTATTTACTATAACTTATTACTGGTTATGCCCGGGAAAATTATGCGTATTGCCACCGCACTGATGGCTGTTGTTATTTATTGCAGTTGTACTAAAAAGACAGATCTTGCCCTGGATGAGCCGGGAAAAACACCTCCTGCAGATACGTCGGTGGTACCCGAAAATAAAGTGGACCGCAACGCCCTGTTGCTGCTGGTAAACGGATTACGCAGCCGCGGCTGTAACTGTGGTACAGAACAGATGCCCGCCGTGAGCCCTGTTACCTGGAACGGCCTGCTGGAAAGAGCAGCCTATGATCACAGCAAAGACATGGTACTGAATAAATATTTCGATCATACCGGGCTCAATGGCTCTACGCCTGGCGCCCGTCTGGATGCCGCCGGGTACAAATGGAACTACTACGGGGAAAATATTGCCGCCGGCAGCCTGGATGAACAGGCCGTGATACTCGGCTGGCTAAACAGCCCGAAACATTGTCATAATATGATGGATGCTAAATTTACAGAGATCGGCATCGGCCGCTATAACAACGACTGGACAATGGAATTGGGCAGAAGATCCATTGCTAACTAATCAGGGAGCGCTCATCTTTTTGCGCCACATGCGCCATACAAAATAAAGATACGCTGCCATGGAAATCCCAAACCAGCTATAGAAAAAGATCATCCTGCCGGGGGTAGACTCCTCCGGCACGGCAAATCCCAGGTACAACCCCAGGAATACATTGATCATTAACCAGAAAAAGCCAATAAAGATGGTCCGCATAATTTTTATGAGGAAATGAAACAATTCATAATCCATCTTATTGGGATCCGGCGCCGGTTTTTCCTGTTCTTCTTCCATAATCTTTTATATCAGCAATACTAAGGTATGCACAGTTTGGCAAGGTCTGTACTGTCACCCTTAAATACATTAAAATCAACGGTGGTCCGGATACCATTTACCCGGCCGATATCGCTGTGCTGCCAGAACAACCAGGCCCTGTCGGAACGCGGCCGCTCTTTCTGATAGTAATGTGCAATCCATAAAGGATAACGGTCAAATTCGCTGCCAAGATACGTTTCGTAAAAATGAATATTGGTGTAGATGATGGGTTTTACTTTGTATACTTTCTCCATTTCTTCCAGCCAGATCTTTGCGGTGCTGCGGATTACCGCCGCAGGCTGGTTATTGCTGGTTTCTATATCCAGCACCGGCGGAAGGTCGCCGGTTTGCAGGTCGGCCACATTGTGAAAGTTAATAGCCTGTTTCAGCGGATCCCGGGTGGCATAGAAGAAATGGTAAGCGCCCCGGATTAAGCCAGCCTTTCCGGCCTTGTCCCAGTTTTGTTTGAAGGCGGCGTCCTGCCGTGTAATACCCTCTGTTGCTTTTATAAACGCAAAGGATATACGAATTTTATCCACCTGCATTTGCTTTACTGCTGCCCAGTTGATGTCTTTCTGGAATTTAGAAACATCTATACCGTGTATCTTATAATTCACCGGCATGTCAATTCCAAATTCTTCATACCGCACAAATTTCACTTGCTTTTCCCGCTCGCGCCACCATAAATAAGCCACTGCGGCTAATACTACCAGTAATATTAATAATAATCGGATCCGGATGCTTTTCACTTTTGCTTCTGTTAGTTGCAGGGTAATTGGGTAAGGATGCTGTAATAATTGCCGGCAGTCCTATTTTTTACAGCAAGTATAGGTTATAATTTGTTTAAAGGAGCTACTTTTACAATGGTCAAGTGATTTTTTATGCCCGATTTTAACCTGAAGGATACCCTTAATTTGTTTTCCAAGTTCACGTTGCGCCGCGGTTTGAATGCCGGCAAAGTACTTGGAAGCTATTTTATGAGCAAGTGGACCGGTAAGCCGGTTCAGTGGGGCTATCCTATTTCTATATCTTTTGAACCCACCACCTCCTGCAATCTCCGTTGCCCTGAATGTCCCAGTGGACTCCGGGCGTTTACCCGCCCTACCGGCATGCTGGAACAGGATTTTTTCAGGAAAACGATCGATGAAATTTCCAAAGAACTGTTATACCTGATCTTTTACTTCCAGGGAGAACCTTATCTCAATACCGGTTTCCTGGACATGGTGAAATATGCGGCAGACAAAGGAATATATACCGCTACCTCTACCAACGCTCACTACCTTACAGACGCCAATGCAAAGAAAACGGTGGAAAGTGGGTTGGACAGGCTCATCATCTCTATCGACGGCACTACCCAGGACGTATATACGCAGTATCGTGTGGGCGGCCATCTCGATAAAGTGATACAAGGTGCAAAAAACATCGTAAAATGGAAAAAAGAGCTGAATTCATCTAAACCCTTTGTTTTCTTTCAGTTCCTCGTAGTAAAACCCAATGAACACCAGATAGAAGATATTAAACGGCTGGCTAAGGAAATAGGCGTAGACCAGGTGCGGTTTAAAACAGCACAGGTATATGATTATGAAGAAGGCAACCGCTTAATCCCTACCATTGATAAATACTCGCGCTACCACCGCAATGAAGACGGGACCTACGCCATAAAAAACAAGCTGAGCAACCATTGCTGGCGCCTGTGGCACTCCCCGGTAGTTACCTGGGACGGGCTCGTAGTGCCCTGCTGCTTCGACAAAGACGCACAGCACCGGCTGGGCGATCTGAAGAAAGAATCCTTTAAGGCACTATGGCATAATAAAGAGTATATCCGTTTCCGTAGTGAAATCCTCGAAACCCGCAAAAACATAGATATCTGCGCCAATTGCAGCGAAGGCACTAAAGTCTGGGGATAATTCCCTCCCGCTGATTTTTTTCTCATTGACATTCAATCCATTAACTACATTTGTCGTTTAATACTACAAAAATAGTTTTTAAACTACAAAAATAGTTATATATTCGTGTTATGAAAAAGCTATCCCGTAAAGAAGAAGAATTAATGCAGGTAATGTGGGATCTCGAAAAAGCATTTGTAAAGGATGCGATAGAGCAGCTCCCCGACCCAAAACCTCATTACAACACCATCGCCACGCTCATGAAGCGACTGGAAGAAAAAGGATATCTCGCCCATCATGAATATGGTGGCTCCTTCGAGTATTATCCCACCATTGCAAAGGAAAGTTATAAAGATACTTTTATGAAAAAAGTACTCAATACTTTCTTTGATAACTCCTATCTCAACATGCTGGCCTATTTCGCCAAGGAAGAAAAAATAAGTGCGGAAGAAATGCAGACGCTGGTAAAGATGATTGAAAAAGATAAAAAATAACGTATGCCTACCCTGTTTATATATATTCTGCAAGCATCCTGCGCGATGACGCTTTTTTATCTCCTGTATATCAGCTGTTTTAAAAAAGAAACATTTTACAGGTATAACAGGATAGTTCTGCTGAGTGCTTTCATCTTCTCCGCAGCATTACCACTGCTTCCGCTTCCGGCACTACGCTGGACGCAAAAGCCAACAGAAAGTGCCTCCCCGGTAAACGTTTACTTCAGCGATAACGCGCACGCATCTACGCAAACAACCACCTCGGCAATAGTAAGCCACTGGTGGGATCCATTGACACAACATGCCGCCACCATACTGGTTACCGTATACACAGCGGTAGTCGTCCTGTTACTGTTGCTGCATCTGCTACAGCTCTTAAAAATCAGGCGGCTGGTGCGGGCAGGCAACGTGTATACGCGCAACAACATACGCTATGTGCAACTCCCCGGAATAACGGCGCCCTTCTCTTTCCTGAGAACCATCTTCTTCGACCCTAACGCCCACGCACACACGGAACTGCAACATGTTCTCAAACATGAAGAAGCGCATGTACAGCAATACCACTCTGCCGATATGCTGCTGTCTGCCTTTTACTGCTGCATTTGCTGGATCAATCCTTTTGCATGGCGTTGCAAAAGGGCCCTGCAGCTGAACCTGGAATTCCTGGCAGATGAAGCCGTTATCCAAACTACAGATGCGCCGGATGCCTACCAGTACAGTTTACTGAAGATTGGCCTGGCGGGAAGCCGGGTAACAATCGTGAATCATTTTAGTAAGTCATTCATTAAAAACAGAATACTCATGATGAACAAAACCCAATCACCCCGGTTACGTACCTGGCGGTACCTGCTGTTGCTGCCGGTATTGGCGCTGGCAGCCGGCCTTTTGGCGGCTACCGCCCCTTCGTCCGCGAAAAATGATGCAGGTAGTAAATACCTGGCCACAGAAAAAGATCAACTTTATGGAGTTGTTACGCGCCTAACTACCGATGAAGATTTTGCAGTGATGAAGAAAGTGCTGCTGAAAAAAGGAATAACGCTGCACATCCCAACCCTCAAACGTAATGAGAACGGGGAAATCACAGATATTGAGTTCAAACTGACAGCAGAAAGGTGGTCAATGAAGGAAACATCGGGAAATCCGTTTGGCACTTATTTCTTCTATTGTTTTCCAAAGGAAGGCGGTATAGGAGCTTTTCCTGTGAAAAGTTGCCCGCAACAGCTGCTGGACCTGGCATTGGCTGAAAGCAATGGTGCAGTTAAGGGAATTACTACCGACTCTACCTTTTTGAATCGTTTTCCCGGCGGGGAAAGTGCATACCGCAAAACGTTTGCAAAAAACGTCCGCTATCCAAGGGCAAGCCAGCAAAGCAAAGCAGCTGGTGTAGTTATGCTACAATATAAAATTCAACCCAACGGAACTATCAATGATATAGAGGTGCTGCAAACACCGGATAAAGCATTGGGTGATGAGGTAAAACGCGTTACAGGATTGCTTCCCACTTTTGCCGCGGATCCTTCCGGTAAAACTGTTACCGTTTCCCTGCGCATATCATTTATGCTGGATAACGGCGCAGGAGGATATATCAAAGGACCCGATGCAGACAATGCAGATGTAATAGTGATGGGATTTTTACCAAAACCTATTTCCTTTATTCAGCCACTGGCTCTTTCTTTTTTCGACGACCCTTCGTCACCTTGTTAAACAGGTTGATGCCTAACTGAACTCCTATAAACTCAAGTGCTGTCATTAATGCCCCGGTAGCAAAATTCTTAAATTTACCACTTCCCCAGGCAATCTTAGCCACGTTCATGGCTACGTTCAGGGCACCGCTATGTTTTGCGCTACCGGGGATAACAGCATTCAGGGCCATCTTTTTATAGTTGTCCCTGAAATAATCTACCCTGTTACCCATCTCATTTTCCAGCCGCCTGGACTTCATTTTTAACCGTTCAATTTCCAGCTCCAGTGATTCGAAGCTGTTTATTTTCTTACTCATGTGTAAACATTTATCATTGTTTATCCTTTCATGGTGTTTTCAGTGGCTTCTTCATCCGGAACATACCCGGGATCCACAGGTTGCTCAGGATATTCCTTCGTCCGCTGATTATGAATATGATTGGAATGCTCATCCTGCTCAGTGATTTCATCTACCAGCTCAGTAATCAGCAATTTAGCCAGCGGCCGCTGTATCAGCTGTTTACGGAACAACAAAATAACAAGAAATAACAAAATAAATAATCCCGCGGCACAGCTGAAACCAATCGTAAAACTATTGGTCATTTCACCGATCCAGAAGCCTACTACCATGCCCAGGAACACAATCACAAAAAAGAACAGCAGGAAAGCCATCAAAAGCGAGAAAAACAATCCCAACGCTTTTGACAGCTTTCCTGCTGCCTGGAGCTTAATCAGGTCCAGTCTGGTTTCCAGGTATTCCCTGGCTACTTTACCCGTTTGGGTAAAATAGTTGCTGAAATTATCTTCCATGCAAATCAATTTATTCAAATGGGGTTATGCCAACTCATTTTCTAACTCATCCTGGAATTGATCTTTTTTCTTTCTCCATTTTTCTTTCAGCTTTTCAGACTGATCTCTTAATTTTTCTACCAGTTCATCTTTTTTATCTGAATTGAGGAAATACCCTACCGCAACGCCTACGGCTGCACCTACAATAAATGAAACCACGGCTTTGGAACTTGTACTCATAACTAAAGGTTTTTAAGATGTTATAAATTAGGTTTTCTTTTTTGGTAACAGAGGTGCAACAAACATTATTCCATAAATAACAATTGAATAAAAAGCTGTGTTAAACCTCCGCCAAATAAGAACAAGCTCTCTGCAATTTTGTTTAGGCTTTATAAAAGTATCACAGGGCTGTCGGTCTGCTTTTTGACATTCCAGATAATTACACGATATTATGTACTATGAGCTATCTTGACAACGACCGCCTTAAACAAATTGGCTTTTTACTCCTGATCCTTTTTCTTGCTGTGCTCCTGTTTATGGAGATGTTTACCTTTTTTCCCGGCTTTCTCGGGGCCGTTACCCTGTATGTGATCTGCCGGAAATGGATGTTCAAACTTGTAGAACAACGCAAGTGGAGGAAGAGCCTCGCTGCTGCCTTGCTGATGGTGCTGTCCTTTCTCGTAATCCTGCTGCCAATAGGCATGCTGATAAACATGCTCGGGGCTAAAGCCGCATATGCCGCAAACCACTCTACAGAGCTCATCAACAGCCTGAAACAAACCAATGCCCGGCTGGAAAACAGCCTGGGATTTGGCCTGCTCACTGCAGAAAGGCTGCAAAAAATACAGGAAGGTATCACTGGTTTTCTGCCCGGATTCCTGGGCGCCACCTTTAATACGCTTACCACTATTGCCCTCATGTACTTTATGCTGTATTTTATGCTGGTAAGCGGCCGGAAAATGGAAGAGACCCTGTATGAATATATTCCCCTGAAAGATAAAAATGTGGAAAGACTGGGTAAAGAGTTCAACACTTTGGTAATTGCCAACGCCGTAGGTATCCCCCTCATTGCAGTGGTACAGGGTATTATTTCTTTGATCGGCTATTTAATTTTTGGAATCCCCCAGCCATTCTTCTGGTTTGTAATTACCTGTTTCACAGCAATGCTGCCGGTAATAGGCGCCGCCGCGGTATATGTGCCCCTGGGTGTTTATTTACTGGCTTCCGGCAGTACCTGGCAGGGCATTGCTGTACTGGCGTATGGATTCGGTGTTGTAGGCACCTCCGATAACATCGCGCGGATGCTGCTGGCTAAACGAATTGCAGACGTACATCCTCTCATCACTATATTCGGTGTAATCATTGGCGTTAGTCTCTTTGGCTTCATCGGTCTTATTTTCGGCCCGTTACTTATCTCCATGTTTATCCTTTTGCTGGATATCTATGGGAATGAATTTGTGATAAAAAGAAGGGATATCGCCCAGAAAAAATCCTCCCCTGATACAGATATCCGTGACACGCCCGGAACAAGGTGATCAGCGGTAATAATTATTTTCAGAGATATAATTAATCACATTATCAGGTACCATAAAACGTACAGATTTGCCTTCTTTCAGCCATTTGCGGATATCAGTAGCAGAGATGTCCAGCATAGGCGCATCCAGTATTTCAATCTGGGCGCCAAAGGTGTCTGTTATTTCGTGTCCCGGCCGGCGGTAAACATAGATCGGATAGTTTTTCACAATCTGCTCATAGTTTTTCCAGCGCGGTAAATTCTGAAAGCTGTCGCTTCCCATAATGATGGCAAATTCCTGCGTAGGAAATTTCTCCTGTAAATAAGTGAGCGTGTCCACTGTATAGGAAGGCCGGGGTAACGAAAACTCAATGTTACTGGCGCGCAGCCGCACCTCGTCCTTGATGGCCAGCTCCACCAGGTGAAATCGGTCGTGCTCATTCAGTAAGGCCGACTGTGGTTTCAGCGGGTTATGCGGCGAAACCACCAGCCATACTTTATCAAGATCAGTATTGTACGCTACGTAATTGGCAATGATCAAATGCCCCGTGTGTATAGGATTAAAAGACCCAAAATACAAGCCTATTCTCATGTTTTCATCGTATAAATTGCCAATGGCTACTTCATAATGCGTGTAAAAATAGGTATTTATAGCGGGAACATGGAAATAAGGCTTATTCCAGTGGTTTGAATTGCTCAAACACCTGACCGCAGGCCTTGCAAAAATGAATAGCACGGCACAACGTAGAGCCAAAGGGAGAACGTAAATAAGTTTGTTCGCTGCCACAATGCGGGCAGGGAACTTCCATCATAATTTCTGTGCTTACCTCGCCGGACAATACCTTAGGAGGGGCTATGCCAAAGGCTTTCAGCTTTTCCTTGGCCGCCGGCGTCATCCGGTTGCTATGCCAGTGTTCCTGTTTGTCTACTTCAACGCTAACGGCTATACCAAGTTCACTTTCCAGCACCGTTTTAATATTATGCCGGATATAACTCACTGCCGGGCATGCCGCAAAGGTGGGGATCATTTTAATATGCACCGCCGCTTCACCCAGTTCCACCCCCGTGATCATGCCCAGGTCCACCACGCTCAATACCGGGATTTCCGGGTCCATCACATGTTCCAGTGACGCATATACTGCGGCTATCGTAATTGTTTGGGAAGACATCATTTACCAACTGGCCTCCGCATCCAGGTTAAACACTTCACTCATTTCTTTCAGCAACGGCTGCAGGTGCGGCGTATGAAGTCCATGACGACCACCATACACCGGCACAATAGCACTCATCTCCGGCAGGTTCAGGGAAGCCTTCACCAACACCGGGTAAATACGATCCAGCCAACGATGATACAACTCCTTTTCACCAGGATACACTTTATCGTCAATCAACGCTTCTTCATAGTGCTGTGATGGTTCAAAAATTCCTGCTGCCAGTGCAATGGTCTGGTTCAGCGCCTGCTGCATCCGGTCGTAACTCTCTTCTCCGGCCTTGCTCAGTTGCATGATCCAGGCATTCGCATGCAGCGTATGATATTTCAACTCCCCCTTTACTTTTTTACTCAGCAGCCGGAAAGGCTCATAGCTGCTGTCCTGTAAACTTTCATACCGGATGGCCTCCGCCAGATCGAATAAAAAATGCCGCATCAGGCTGAAATCATATTCGCCATTAGGCATTTCCACCAGGTGTGATGATTTGAATTCTTTCTCCGGCCGCAGAAAGGCAAATGTATCCGGATGTTTTCCTCCGAGATCTTCATGAAGGATGCGATACAACGCCCACGCATGGCCTATTTTGTCCTGTGCCATAGAAGAAAAAGCGATATCTTCTTCCATCACAGGCCCCAACCCGGTCCACTCAGAATTACGATGCCCCTGAATCAGCTCATCGTCTGCCATTTTTATAATCAGATCTGTTAGTGCTGCGTTGTTCATCATTTGGATTGTTTGAATTTATTGATCTTCTCCATCACTTTAAAGCCACTGGCATCCCGGTAAGTTTTCTCCATGTTGTTGGCAAACATATCTTCATCTTCCACATCAAAAGCCAGGATGTCCGCGCTTTTCACTACCCACAGGTTTACGCATTTTTTCCGCCGGGCAAATTGCTCCTTCGCAAATACCAGCGCCAGCTGAGGGTCCGGGGCATGAACGCAACCCACATGCTCATGGTGAGCGCCTCTTTTCTCCTGGTGAAACACCTCGTATATATTCCAGTTCTCGCCCTCCTCCACTTTCACTACTTCCCCGGCCGGGCCAAGTTTCAGCCTGTTTACACGGGGATCTAAAGAATCGTTAGACATGAATATTTGAATAGTTTTAATGATAAAGTTTTGACGCACACAATACCGCCGGTAAACCGGCGCATCCTATGCCACGGGCAATACCCGTTTTTCTGTTGGTTTCATGAGCGCTTTACGTACCCAGCGCCCTTTTTCTTCCGCCCACTTGCGCACCTGCAAACGTTCCATATTACAGGGACCACCGCCGTTGATCACCCTGAAAAACTCGTCCCAGTCGGGATCTGTATATTCCCAACGGCCGGTTTCCGCATTCTTGCGCAGCGCCGGATCCGGCAGGGTAAGCCCCAGTTCCCAGATCTTGGGCACATAGGACTCCAGGAATTGATTCCGCATATCATCATTACTCGCCATTTTCACTTTCCACTGCATCAGTTTTTCGCTGTGACTGGAACTTTTATCCGGGGGGCCAAAGAAATGCATGATCGGCTGCCACCAACGGTTAAGGGCATCCTGCAGCATTTCCTTCTGCGCCGGCGTGCCCGTTGCCAGTTCAATAAAAGCATCATGGCCTTGTTTGAGATGGAAACTTTCTTCGTAACAAATACGTTCCAGCGCCCTGCAGTAAGGACCGTAGGATCCTTTGGCATTGGCAACCTGGTTTACAATTGCTGCGGCATCAATCAGGAATCCGATAACAGCCACATCTGCCCAGGTTTCAGCGGGGTAATTAAATACGTTGGAGTATTTGGATTTGCCGCTGAGCAGGTCGTTGATCATGGCCTCCCTCGATTTGCCAAGTGTTTCGGCCGCATTATAGAGTAATTGCCCGTGGCCTATTTCATCCTGTACTTTGGCGATCAGGGCCAGCTTGCGCTTAAAACCAGGCGCCCTCGTAATCCAGGTGCCTTCCGGTAATGCGCCGATAATTTCTGAGTGAGCATGTTGTTCAATAAGGCGTATTAACTGCCGCCGGTATTCTACCGGCATCCAGTCGCCAGGTTCTATCTTTTCCCCTTTGGCAATACGTTCCTCAAAAGCAGCGAGCTTTTCCGGCTCATCATGCTGTTGTTCTTCCCGCAACTGATTTCTGTTGGGTTCATCGAAAATATATCCACCGCCGTACATAGTGCGATTGTTTTGGTCGGTAGTAAATTACGGAAAAAACATCGTTTCAGCAGGAATAGATTGTTAAAACACCGGTACTCAAATGTTATAGAATCGCCAAATTTTCCCGGCATGAAACAGATAGCCGGGCATTCCCTTAATTTTATTAACTTCTAACCGATAATGCTGTCTGCTGCTACCATACTGAGCTTTCTGTTATTGTCCCACGGGCATAAAAAACCGTGCCCGGAGACCCGGCATTTTACCGTCATTCAGCTGAATTTTGAAGAAAAACAAGCCCCGGCGCCACCCGGATCCGATACTATTTACTATGACTTCGAAAGAAAACTGCAATGGGAGGATTTTCTGGCAAAACCATCGCCCAATGGTCCCAGCGCTGCAGTTTCCTACACCAGCTTCGCCTATGAAGGCAATAGTAACCTGGTAAACGATACCCTCCGGATCACATTACGGCTGCAGGTGTTCTTTATAAAAAGTGCATCCTGGGTAAGACCGGAAGCAAGAAACAGCTATGCCCTGGCACATGAACAGCTTCATTTCGATATTACCCGCCTGGTAGTGGAACGGTTTAAACAGAAGCTCCGGCAAACCGCGTTAAACCGCGATGACTACGATAGTATCATACAATATCAGTACCTTCAGTCTTTCCGGGAAATGAACCGCCTCCAATACCGTTTCGACCAGGAAACCCACCACGGACTAAACGCCGTGGAACAGATCCGCTGGCGGGATAGAGTAAATGTAGGGCTGAAAAATAACGGCGTGCTTCCGGAAGAACTGGGTATTGAAGGCATTAACTTTACACCCATACAATAACAACCCGTTTTAACGTTTATTCATAGCGGTTATGCAGCATAAAAAAGGATCTATGCAACCAAATAATTTCTACCATTCACTGCTCACTGGCTTAGCGCTCATTTTTTTGATGTCTGCCTGTAATAAAAAAGATAGTAACACTCCACGAAACCGGGGAGATAACGGCGTAACCGGCTCCGTCAACGACAGCGTCTTTTTTATCGCAAAAGATATTTACCTCTGGAACGACGTGCTACCCGACTCTGCAACGTTCAAGCCCAATCAATATGCAAACCCGATCGTGCTGTTTAATGCACTGAGAACTTATAAAAAAGATGCTTCCGGCAATGACCTCGACAGGTACAGCTTTGTAGATAATGGCGGCACGTCCAGGGCCCTGCAGCAAGGAATTGCGGGCGATATGGGCTTTGAAGTCGGTTATCAAACAGATTCAACCTTATTTGTGGTATACGCATATCCCGGCTCTCCGGCCGACAAAGCCGGCATCAAAAGAGGTTGGGAATTAATTGCCGTAAATGGGGTTACCCGCTTCAGAAATGATGATGCTACAAATGATATGCTGAATGCTGCCTTCGGCAGCGCCAGCACCTCCTGGAATTTCCGCAAACCAGACAACACTACCCAACAGTATAATTTAAGCCGTGTAGATTATAAGTTAAACCCTATTCTTTATTCTCATTTATATGACTTCAACGGCAATAAAATCGGCTACTTCGTCTTTAATAACTTTGTAGCATTATCTGATGTTAAAGCGCAGATCGACTCAACATTCGATGCTTATACAAAGGCCGGCGTAAAGCAGGTAATCATCGATCTGCGGTATAATGGCGGTGGGCTCATTGAAACGGCAGAATATCTTGCCAACATACTGGTACCTGCGGCCAAAACCAATACCACCATGTATTCCCAGTATTTCAATAATAACGTGAATACCAATAATTACGGCCCCTATTTCAAATACATGAAGGCCGTACCTTATTACCCCAGCGTAAACTGGTCGGATATCTTCTACAGCGAAGCCACCACTTATAAAACAGCGAAGTTCCAGAAAAGCGGCGCCCTTGCTTTAAACAAGGTCACTTTCCTCGGAACACGTAACACCGTATCTGCCAGCGAACTGCTGTACAATGTGCTGAAACCGGTGATGACTACCAAACTGGTAGGAAGTAACACTTATGGCAAACCGGTTGGTTTTATCAACATCTCTTTTGGTAAATACGATATGTATGCGGTAAACTTCCAGACAAAAAATTCGGCTAACGAAGGCGATTATTTCAGCGGCCTTCCGGCGGATATAAAAGTAACTGATAACTTTTCTCTCGACTGGGGCTCCCTTAGTGATCCGTTGTTACGCGCTGCACTTACTGATATGGGTGTTGATGCCGGTTCACTGGGCCGCACTGCAAAATTAAACGGAAACAGGCTGGCTGTAACACCCGCCAACAGGCTGGAATCCACTAAATTCAAAGGGATGATACAAACCGTCCGGCAATAATATTTACGGCCGGTAGTTCGGGAAAAAGCTACCGGCCTTCTTCTCTACATTGTTTTCGCACCGCTGTATTTGTTCTCCGGCATATCGCTGTCCAGCTTCTTCACAACTTCCAGCACTGCCTGTACCGCCCTGTAATAGAAAGAATGATTAATGCGGGAATATTCATCGGAAAGACGATGGTAATCGGGGTGATCTTCCACGCCAAAGTACAGGAACGGGATCTTCTGTTTAAAAAATTCATACTGATCGCTCTGCTTCGTCCAGTCGTCGGCACCGCTTTCCGGTTTATCATGGCCGGCGATCAGCTTCACGCTGCTGCGGGCAGCCACATCATCTGTATACTTCTTCAGATCAGGAAACTGGAAAGTGCCACATACATACAGTTCGTTTTTGTTGTTATGGGCAATCATATCCATGTTAATATTCTGCCGGATCTGTGTAAGCGGTACCGGCGGCTGTGCTACAAAGGCTTTAGCACCCTGCAGACCTTCTTCTTCTCCATCAAAAGCGGCAAAAATGAGGGTATAACGGGGCGGGTGCTTTTTAAAATAGGTGGCCATAGCCAGTAATCCACCAATGCCGGAAGCATTGTCATCTGCACCGTTATATACAGTGTCTGCACCATTGCCTTTAGAGGTAATACCAAGATGATCATAATGGGCAGAAATAACAATCACTGTGCTCAGCTTACCGGGGATATAGCCGTACAGGTTAGTACCCATAATTTTTTTATCTCCTTCCTGGAAATAGAAGGAATATTCGTAGGTATCGTGATAAGCGGATAAGCCTATTTTTTTGAAGCGGTCGAGGAGATAGAACTGGGCCATACGGCTGCCGCGGGAACCGGTTTTCCGGCCTTCCATTTTATCCGCTGATAACGTTTTAACATCCTTCATCAATTGCGTTGAATCAACAGAAGTTTGCGCCATCACAGGCAGCGCAAAAAGCAGGCAAAAGCTGTAACAAAGCCATTTCATAAACATTGCATTTATGGTTAACTATACCTGCAATGTACAAGATATTATTTGAAGATATTAAAGATGATCAAACTGCATACATAGGCCAGCGCGGTCATATAAACAAGCTGTATCAGCGGGTATTTCCATGATTTTGTTTCACGTTTTACAATGGCCATCGTACTCATACACTGCATGGCGAATGCATAAAAAATCATTAAGGACAACCCGGAAGCCAGCGTGTATACCGGTGCCCCATCAGGCCAGGTAGCCGACGACAGTTTTTCCCGGAGGGTGGCGTTATTATTATCAGGATCTTCTCCCACACTATAAAGGGTAGCCATAGTACCCACAAATACTTCACGGGCGGCAAAAGAGGTGATCAGTGCAATACCTATTTTCCAGTCAAAGCCCAGCGGACGAATGGCCGGCTCAATTGCGTGACCAAGCACTCCCGCATAGGAGTTGGATAATTTGGCAGATTGAAATTCTTTATTGAGCACTGCAGCTTCGGGCGATTCTGCCGGCACTTTCGCCAGGAGTTGTTCATATTTTGCATGTACCGGCTCCATTCTGCTGGCAGGGCCATAAGAGGCCAGGAACCAAAGGATCACAGATATTACCACAATCACTTTACCTGCATCTTTCACAAATATTTTCGCTTTCTCCACCATCGTGGTTCCCACGTTGGCCCAACGCGGGGAGCGGTAAACCGGCAATTCCATGATGAAGTAGCTCTTTTCCTTAATGCGCACAAACAGTTTCATGATGGCCGCAATAAAGATAGCCATGAAGAAGCCCAACAGGTAAAGCCCCATCATGATCAGTCCCTGCAAACCGAGTATGCCAAAGATCCGTTTGTCGGGAATGATCAGCGCAATCATCATAGTATAAATAGGCAACCTTGCAGAACAACTCATTAAAGGCGTTACCATGATTGTGATAAGCCGTTCTTTTTTATTCTCGATGGTACGGGTAGCCATGATAGCAGGTACGGCGCAGGCTACTCCGCTGATCAAGGGCATCACAGATTTTCCGTTTAATCCAACCTGCCGCATCAGGCGGTCGGTCAGAAAACTGATACGGGCCATATAGCCGGTATCTTCCAGTATCGTGATCAACCCAAACAGGATCATGATCTGGGGGATAAACACGGCAAAGCCGCTGATACCGGCAACGATTCCGTTGATGAAGAAGTCGGTGACTTTATTATCGGGCAGGGTACTGCTCAGCCATCCGCTCAGCGCCCCAAAGCCGCCTTCGATCCAGTCCATCGGGTAAGAGGCCAGCCAGAAAATGCTTTGGAACAGGAGGAACATCACCACCAGTAAAATCACGTATCCCCAGAAGCGGTGCAGCAGGAGGTCGTCTATTTTTTCAGACCGCAATTGCTTCTGCAGTGGATCATTTTCCACTACGGTGGCTTTCATGATATGTTTGATCCGGCTGTATCGCTGCATGATCTCTTCGGCCTGGATCTTTGTTTTATTAAACTGGTGTTTTTCCAGCGAGCTGTGGATGACCTTTTTCTGTGCTTTGTCTACAAAAGGAAGGTCGTCTACGTTAACGGCTATATGTAAAGCGCCATAGTCACTTTTCACCGGTACTGTTTTACGTACCTCATCAATCACGTCTTTGGCCAGTGCATTGTTGTTAATAAAATCCCTCGGCGGCGTGCTGTAATGGGAGCGCATCGCCAGGTCTATTACTTTCTTGATTTCCGTAACGCCTTTGTTCTTTCTTGGATTGATGGATACTACGGGCACGCCCAGTTCTCTTTCTAATCCATCCAGGTCTATCTCCACTCCTTTCCTACGGGCAATGTCCATCATGGTGAGGGCAATGATGACCGGGATTTTGAGATCTATGATCTGGGAACAGAATAATAAGTTGCGTTTCAGGTTCGAGGCATCCGCCACAATGATCACGAGACGGGGGGAGTCTTCATTTTGCTGGTTGATCAGCACGTCATAGGTAACATATTCATCGGCGCTTTTCGGGTACAGGCTGTAAGTTCCCGGCAGGTCGATAATATTGGCGGTTACGCCGGATACTATCTGAGCTATCCCGGTTTTTTTATCTACCGTTACACCCGGAAAATTACCCACCTTCTGGTTTAAACCGGTGAGCGCATTAAAAAGGGAACTTTTACCACTATTCGGATTACCTACCAGCGCGATGTTTATGGGTGCCTGCATTCCTTATCTTATCCTATTTATTAATATTAATTGCTGAAGATGCAAAGTTAAACATTAATCGGCCGGTGGAATGATCCGATCGGGAAAATCTCAGAAAGGTAATCTGCTGGAAAAGATAAAGCGAAAACAAGGGCTTGTTTTCGCTTTATCTTTTTAAAAATTAATTATTTATATAGATTAACTGTGAAACATGTTAATGAGGGAGTAAGCCAGGAAAGATACATCCCCTTCGATGGGCTGGTTCTTTTTTACCGCTTTCACTGCGTTTTCAGCGGCAGGTCCCTTGTAACGGTAGCCTTCATTGGAAGAGTCGGTATTCGCCTTTTCCGGAGCTGGTTTCTTTTCGTTGATGTCGTCGGTACCATCGGGGGTCATTTTCAGGTTCAATGGTCCGGGCTGGTCATTGTCGAAATCGTTATCCCAGTCGCCATCGTCACTCCGGTCGTACCGGCTGAAGTCATAGTTACGGTATACTTCCCGGTCTATTTCAATATTCTTTCCTACCGGTACTTTAATGGTTACAGTAACACGCTGACCGCGGTATTTGGAGTGCGGCGGCAGGGAAAACCCTTCCGGCAGGTACAGTACAGAGTCCTGTTGGTTCAGGTGGAACGCTATATCATGAGCCAGCATTTTTGCCTGTTGAACAGTACGGCCCCTGGAAAAGCGGGATACATCTACAGAAAAACTGTCGGTCAGGCTTTTTTCAACCCGTATCCGGATGTAGTTAATCAACACGGTATCATCTGCGATCAGTAAGTGATCGTCAAAGAAGCTGATGTCATCGCCATTGATTTCAGACAGGATACCTGGTGTTCTTTTCAGTATCAGCTTACCTTTCGATGGCTGTTGAATAGCCACGGTTTCAGTTTCAGTTGCCGGTCTTCTGAAATCTTTTACAAAAGATGTAGCAATGATGGCGGCGAAAGTCAGTCCGAGTAGCCACAGGAAGGTTAAGGTATAACCTGCATAGCGGTTGCCTTCTTTTACGCCGGTGAGTTTACGGATGATGAATATAACCAGCGCAACAATCGGGATGCCTATGAGCAATCCAACTGCAGGCCACAACAATGCGCTTTGCACCGGGGCGCCGAGTAACAGATCCTTGATGGGAAAAAGGGCCGCGGAAGTGGCTGCAATGGCTATTCCTGCCACTATCAGGCAGATCAGCATCACTACAGCGAAGAAGTAAAAGAACCCTTTGGTAACAGCTACCAACACTTTACCTAATCCACTTGCCAGGCTCACAAAAAAGCGTTCGATATCGCTACCTACCTGCTTGCCGCGGCCCTGAGAAAAATTTCGGATATCATCCCCTACATTTTTCACCTGGCCTTTCATATGATTTAATTCCTCCTGGATGGTAGATTTGATGGTGTTCAGATCCACCTTCTCTCCTCTCATTTCCAGCTTCTCCGCTGCCGTGTCGGCAGACGGAGTAGCTATCCAGAGGATGAAGTATACAAGGATACCGGTACCGAAGCCACCAATCGCCAACAGGGCGAATATGATACGGAAGATCACCGGATCGATGTTGAAATAAGCGCCTAAACCGCTACATACGCCACTCAGCACTTTATTTTCCGGATCGCGGTACAGGCGTTTGCGTGGGCGGGGAATATATCCTGCAAAGGGATCGTCTTCTTTTTGCTGTTGGGTGCTTTCGCCGGCAGCATCGTCGAACTGCTCAGGCGTACCCATAGAGGCTTTCACCGCAATCACATCTTCATCAGTAATACAATGAGCGCCCTTTTTCAATTTATCCTGGAATATTTCAGCAATGCGGCTTTCAATATCAGACACGATTTCATCCCCGCCTTCCTCTTTCGAGAAATACTTCTTCAGGCTCCCGAGATACTGGTTCAGTATCTCATACGCGCTATCCTCGATGGGGATAAGGCGGCCCGAAAGGTTTATGTTGATTATCTTTTTCATTACCAGTTGATTTTAGGTTTTAGGTTAGTCTTCCTTTACAGGGGTGTACTGTTTTGTGTTAATTGATGCACGGCATTAGCCAGTTCGTTCCAGGTGCTTTCCAGTTCTTTATAAAAGGTTTCGCCTTTATCTGTCATGGAAAAATATTTCCGTGGGGGACCTGAGCTGCTTTCAACCCAACGGTAAGTGAGCAATTCCGCATTTTTCAACCTTGTTAATAAAGGATAAAGAGTGCCCTCCAGGATATCCAGCTTTGCTTCCTTCATCTTTTCGATGATGTCTGAAGGGTAAGCTTCTCCTTGCTTAATGACGGACAATATGCAAAACTCCAGCACTCCCTTCCTCATCTGCGATTGTGTGTTATCAATGTTCATGGCAAGTGAGCTTTAATGTTTTTTTTCTAATGGTGGTTTCTGATCAGTTATTAAAGTATTTGATAGCTATTCTTTCAACTTTACGATACAAAAATAGGAAACTTTTACTACTATGCAATACACAATACCATAGAAAGCAAAATAACTTGTTTAGAACGTTACCCGGTAAAGCCTATAAAATCCAATACAGATGCGCTTCTTCCGGAAAAAAAAAGTTATAACGGATGTGACAGGATAATGATGACCGGTTTTGAGCCATGATAAACGGAAAACTACAGCCGGCACGGCCTTTTTATGTTAAAGTCCTTTAACATTTTTTTAATTGGGAATATTTACCATTTATGGTTATCCTCTATTACATTTGCATTAAGCGTATTATACACATGAAGAAATTAATCGGCATATTCCTCCTGGCACTGATGGTGTCACAACTACTTCCAATCAAGGAAGTAGGGAAGCTGCTGTTTAATAATCAGATTGTGGAAGAACACCCGGTTGATTGTGGTGGCGATCATATAAAGATTGCGAAAGAGCTGAAATTCTGTAAACAGTTTGATGAAATTCAGTTTAACCCATTGCTCATTCTTGGTATTTTACAATATCATTTGATGGAAGATATTCCCAGCAACCCTGCTCAGGAAATACATGCCCCTCCTCCCAATATGCACATCGCATAATTTCGTTTTGCAGTTGTAATTACAACAGCTGTGTTTTCTATTTATTTATTACTGATTTTTTCAAACACTGCCCGGGCTACGTGTATCCATTAAGGCGATATCCGTATTTAAGCCGTTAACGGGAGTACTATTCTATCATTGTAGCTTCCACGGTTGCAGCATTGGCTGCTATCCGGAAGTGCGATCCCTCAACGGAAAAGCAAATTTTATGAACAAGCAGACATCATTATTCTCTAATATAAAAGGCGATTTTTCAGCCGGCCTTGTTGTTTTCCTCATTGCGGTGCCGTTGTGCCTGGGTATAGCCCTGGCCTCCGGGGCTCCTTTGTTTGCCGGTATGATTTCCGGTATCATCGGTGGCCTGGTGATTGGCTTTTTAAGCGGCTCGCAATTGAGTGTAAGCGGCCCTGCAGCGGGTCTTACCGCTGTTGTACTGGTGGCTATTACCAAACTGGGTGCGTTCGATGTATTCCTCCTGAGCGTGGTAATAGGCGGCGCCATTCAGCTGATCCTGGGATTAATTAAAGCAGGAACAGTAGCCAACTACTTCCCTTCCAACGTAATCACAGGAATGCTTACCGCCATTGGTATCATCATTATCCTGAAACAATTACCACACGCATTTGGCTATGATGCCAATTCGGAAGGTGATTTCAACTTTATTCAGGTAGATGGCGAAAATACTTTCAGTGCACTGCTTTCCACGATTAATCACATTAGTCTTGGCGCAACTCTGATCACCATTATCTCCATTTTCATTATTCTGTACTGGAGCAAGATCCCGAAGCTCAATGTAGTGCCAGCGCCACTGGTAGCAGTAATTACCGGCATATTGCTGAATACAGCATTTTCCGGCAGTGAGTTGCTGGCACTGGGATCTAATCACCTGGTATCTTTACCTGTAGCTGGTAGTTTTGGTGATTTCGTAAACCAGTTCACGCTCCCGAATTTCAGCGCCATCACGAACAAGGATGTATGGATCACCGGTATTACTATTGCTATAGTAGCTTCCGTGGAAACCCTGCTGAATGTGGAAGCCACCGATAAACTGGATCCACTGAAACGCTACACCTCTCCTAACCGGGAATTGAAAGCACAGGGTATTGGTAACATGGTCAGTGGCTTAATTGGCGGTTTGCCAATCACGTCTGTAATCGTACGTTCCAGCGCTAACATCAATGCGGGTGGTAAAACCAAACTGGCATCTATGACGCACGGTGCATTGTTACTGATTTGTACTGCACTGATCCCGGTTTTGTTAAATAAAATTCCGCTGGCTACCCTGGCGGCAGTATTGCTGGTAACTGGTTACAAACTGTGCAAAATTTCCATTTTTAAGGAAATGTTCAAAAACGGTAAGTACCAATGGGTGCCTTTCGTTGTAACCGTAGTAGCCATTGTGTTTACCGACCTGCTGATTGGTATCGCGCTGGGTATGGTAGTAAGCGTGCTCGCCATTTTACGTGGTAACATGAAGAGTTCTTACTATTTCCGCAAAGAAAAATACCATACCGGCGACAGCATCCGCCTGGAACTGGCGCAGGAAGTTTCCTTCCTGAACAAAGCCAGCATCCTGCTTACGCTGGATCATATGCCGGAAAATATCACACTGGTGATTGATGCGCACAAAACTGCCTACATCGATTTTGATGTATTACAGACTATCCGCGAATTCAAAGACATCAAAGCGCCACAAAAAAATATCAAAGTAATCCTGACGGGGTTTAAAACCGTGTACAACATTCAAAATACGCCAGACCTTTCTGTTGAAGAACAGTCAAGACTGAACTCTCCGCAGGTACACACTATTTCTTCCGGTAACCATAAAGAGTTGCTGAAAGAACTACAGTTAAATTAAAGGCATCTATGCCTTTAATAAAAAAACGGAACGGAATACCATGCTTGAAATCCGTTCATTTTTCAATCTCAAAAAATGACAATAATGAAGACACTGAATAAAATATCTCAAGCCAATATATCTCCTAAAAAAGCGCTGGAACTGCTACAGGCCGGTAACACCCGGTTTGTGGACAACCTCCGCCTGAACCGTAACCTGCTGCAAATGGTGAACGATACATCCGACGGACAGTGGCCGATGGCTGCCATCGTTAGCTGCATGGACTCCCGCACCTCTGCAGAGCTGATTTTTGATCAGGGATTGGGCGACATTTTCAGTATCCGTTTAGCCGGCGCCGTTATTTCTGATAACGTACTGGGCAGCCTCGAATATGCCTGCAAAATAGCAGGTTCCAAATTCATCGTGGTATTGGGTCACACCAAATGCGGCGCTATCAAGGGCGCCTGCGACTCGGTTGAAATGGGTAACCTTACCGGGCTGTTAAATAAAATAGCCCCGGCTGTATTTGCAGAGAAAACTGTTAAACAGGATCGTAACTCTCATAACGGCGAATTTGTGGAAGCCGTAAATGCTATCCATGTGCAACGCTCTGTTCAGGCCATTATGGAACAAAGCAATATTCTTCGTGAAATGATCCAGAAAGGAGAAGTGGGTATTATTGGTGCTATTTACGACGTAGAAACAGGGATCGTGAGCTTTATGGAGCATACCCTGATCCTGGAAAATAACAGACCGGAAGGAGCAACAGCTGTAGCTGTTTAATCCGTCCTGCTTTTTATAGAAGAGAATAAATTTGCTTTTTCATAAAAAAGAGGGAGGCTCTGACGACACGTTTGATCAATTATTTAAAGGCATTGATCAAACTGTTATCAGCAGCCTCCTTTTTTTATATCTGTTGCAATCGCGCCGCAGCCTGTTCTAATGTAGCCTGCTTTTTGGCAAAGCAAAAACGGATCACATGATCATCTTTTCCATCCTGGTAAAAAGCTGATACCGGGATAACCGCCACACCAAACTCTTTGGTCATACGGATTGCAAAATCCTTGTCTCCTTCATCCGATATCCGGTCGTATTTCATCAGTTGGAAATAACTTCCCTGGCTGGCCAACGGGGTAAACCGGGTGTCTTTCATTAACTCAAGGAAATAATCTCTTTTCTGCTGGTAAAATGCGGGCAGCTCCAGGTAATGGGACGGTGTTTCCAGGAATTTGGCCAGTCCATACTGCATAGGCGTATTTACCGAAAAGCAAAGGTATTGATGCACCTTCCGGTACTCCTTCATCAGGTGTTCGGGCGCTACACAATAACCCATTTTCCAACCGGTATTATGAAATACTTTTCCAAAAGAAAAGGTAACAAAGCTGTTCCTGAAAATAGCAGGATACCGCAATACGCTGTGGTGCTGCGCGCCATCGAAAATCAGGTGCTCATATACTTCGTCCGACAGTACAATCAGGTTAAATTCGTCCACCAGTTTTTCCAGTTCCTGCATATCATTTTCCTGTAAGATGCTTCCCGTGGGATTATGCGGGGTATTCAGCATAATCATCCTGGTGCGGGATGTGATTTTACTTCTTACTTCGTCCCAGTTAATCCGGTAGCCAGGAAACGATAGGGAAATCAATACGGGTATTCCCCCGTTTACCAATACATTTGGAATATAGCTGTCGTATGCCGGTTCAAAAATAATCACTTCATCACCGGGATGTATACACGTAGCAATAGCGGTAAAAATAGCGTAAGTACCTCCGGGCGTAATGGTAATCTCTGTATCAGGATGTACCTGCTGGTGGTAAAGACTACTGATTTTTGCGGCAATGGCATTGCGTAGCTGCGGGAGTCCCGGCATGGGAGCATATTGGTTATGCCCCTGCTGCATGGCTTCATTTACCATTGCTTTCAGTTCGTCGCTGCAGTCGTAATCAGGAAATCCCTGGGAGAGGTTAATTGCCTGGTGGGAGGCAGCCAGGGCAGACATGACGGTAAATATAGTAGTGCCTACATTGGGCAGTTTTGAGATCATCACCGGATTTTTAAATATTGAAATTCAGACATCTGCTGGTAAGAAAATCTTTTCAGCCACTAAATATCTGAATTTCAATATCAAAAATCACAAAAATATTTACAGGAACTTCTCGCCTTTGTTGCGCTTGATTTCTCCTACATATTCCTTGATCTGTTGTTCATTTTCTTTTTTGCAGATGAGTAGCACATCGTTTGTATCTATTACGATAAACTCATCCAGCCCCTGCAGGAGTACCAGCTTTTCGTTGGGCACTTTCACCATGCATTTGGTAGCATCGATCACTACTACGTTTTTGCCCTGTACTGCATTGCCGAGGTAATCTTTTTCCAGGTTCTCATAGGCGGAAGCCCAGGTGCCCAGGTCACTCCATCCAAAATTGGACGGGATCACATACACGTTGCTGGCCTTTTCCATAATACCGTAATCAATAGAGATGTTGGTGCACTGCGGGTACACTTTCTCCATTACCTCTTTTTCCTGTGGGGTATTGAGTGCGGGAGTAGCCTGTTCAAATAGTTCATCTATCTCCGGAAGATATTGTTTAAAAGCTGCCAGGATAGTTTTTACATTCCATACAAAGATGCCGGCGTTCCAGAGGAAATCACCGCTTTGCAGGAACGTTTTGGCCAGTTCCAGATTAGGCTTTTCTGTAAACGTTTTTACCTGGTATACATTATCTGCCACGTGCTGTGGTTCAAACTGGATGTAGCCGTAACCGGTGTCGGGCCGGGTAGGCTTGATCCCCAGGGTAACCAGGGCGCTGTTTTTCTGTACAAACAGCAACGCATTTAAACAGGCATTGGTAAACGCCGGCCCATCCATGATAAGGTGATCTGCCGGCGCACAGATAATGTTGGCCAGCGGGTCCTGTTTATGGATTTTGTGGGAAATATAGGCAACACAGGGAGCTGTATTTTTACGGGATGGTTCGCTCACAATATTGGCTGTGGGCAGTTCAGGTAACTGATCACTCACCTTGCTGGTATATTGGTGGTGGGTTACCACGAATATATTTTCCTTTGGGATGAACTGCGCGAAGCGTTCATAAGTCCATTGGAGCAGGGTTTTTCCTGTGTTCAGGATATCCAGGAACTGCTTGGGATTGTCTGTGCGGCTGTGGGGCCAGAACCGGCTGCCTATCCCCCCTGCCATTATTGCCACATAAAAATGGCTGTTCAGCTGTGTCATTTCTAAATAATTCCTTCTCTGATTAAATCATGTAAGTGAATAATACCTTGATACCGTTCACCGTCCATTACCAGCAGTTGGGTAATATCATGCTGGCGCATCATCTCTAAAGCGTTGATGGCCAGTTGATCCTGCTGGATCAATTTCGGGTGAAGCGACATTATATCTTTTGCCGTTACAGCTGCTGTAGGAACATCTTTCTCCAGCATTCTGCGCAGGTCACCATCTGTAATGATACCCTGAAGTAATCCATTTTCATCCACTACGGCAGTAACGCCCAGCATTTTAGATGAAATTTCCACAATCACCTCTCTTAATGAGCTGTTTGATAATACCTGTGGGGCTTTATGCTGTTTGCTGAGATCCCCGACCTTAAGGTACAATTTCTTTCCTAAAGCGCCTCCGGGATGGAACTTTGCAAAGTCTGCTGCAGTAAATCCGTGCCATTCTATGAGGCAAACGGCCAATGCGTCTCCCATCACCAGCTGGGCGGTGGTGCTGGTAGTGGGTGCGAGGTTATTAGGGCAGGCTTCCTTACTAACGGTGGTATTGAGTACAAAATCAGCTTCCTGGGCTAAAAACGAGCTGGTATTCCCCACCATCGCAATTAAAGTGTTGCCAAAATTCTTCACCAGGGGAACAAGTACCTTTATTTCGGCGGAAGTGCCGCTTTTAGAGATGCACATCACTACATCTTCCTCTCTGATCATCCCCAGATCCCCGTGGATGGCATCTGCCGCATGCATGAAAAGGGCAGGCGTACCAGTAGAATTAAATGTCGCCACTATTTTCTGGGCAATAATGGCGCTTTTACCAATGCCGGTTACCACGAGTCTCCCCTGGCATTGAGCGATCCTTTCAACAACTTTTTCAAAATCTGCATCTATAAAATGCTGCAAATCATTAATAGCTGATGCCTCCATCGCAATTGTGCGCCTGGCTACCTGTCCTATATTGATAGTTTGATTCCTTTTCATGACGATTTACAAATTTATCATTTTTTAACCAGCACTGGAGCGGTTAAGTAATTTATATTGATACTCCGCGCTTTTTTAAGTAACTTCGTGTCCCCTAAAAAACATATAAATATATTTCGTCATTTGATGGTTCTTTAGAGTTAAAATTTGAATGCAATGGCTGTTGTTAAGGAACGTTTGATGGATGCATTACGCGAACACTTCGGGTTCGATTCCTTTAAGGGAAATCAGGAAAAAATTATAAATAGCATCCTCTCAGGCAAAGATACTTTTGTGATAATGCCAACCGGCGGAGGTAAATCATTATGCTATCAACTACCGGCGCTGATGAGGCCGGGTTGTGCGCTGATCGTTTCACCCCTTATTGCGCTGATGAAAAACCAGGTAGACCTGGTACGAGGCTACAGCAGTAAGGATAATGTGGCACACTTTCTAAACTCCACCTTGTCCAAGGCGCAGATCAAGAAAGTGCGGGCCGACCTGACGGCGGGAAAAACCAAGCTGCTCTACGTAGCTCCGGAAACGCTCACCAAACAGGAAAACCTGGATTTCTTCAAGGAACTGGAGATCTCCTTTATTGCAGTAGATGAGGCACACTGTATTTCTGAATGGGGACATGACTTCAGGCCGGAATACCGTCGCCTGAAGGAAATGATCGACCAGATCAGTGATAACCTGCCCATTATTGCCCTGACCGCTACTGCTACCCCCAAAGTACAGAGCGATATCGTAAAGAACCTGTGTCTGAATAAGGCCAATATCTTTATTTCCTCCTTTAACCGTCCAAACCTGTATTATGAAATCAGACCAAAACGCAAAAAGGAACAAACCATCAAGGATATTGTTAAGTTCATTCATCAGCATAAAGGCAAAAGCGGTATTATTTACACGCTGAACCGTAAAACCACCGAGGAACTGGCAGACATGCTGGTAGCCAACGGCGTTAAGGCGGTAGCCTACCACGCCGGCCTGGATCCCACCACCAGGGCACAGCGCCAGGATATGTTCCTTCATGAGGATACAGAGGTAATTGTGGCCACCATTGCATTTGGAATGGGCATCGACAAACCCGACGTACGATTTGTGATCCACTACAACATTCCGAAGAGTCTCGAAAACTACTACCAGGAAACCGGTCGTGCAGGAAGGGACGGACTGGAAGGGCATTGTATCTGCTACTATTCCCATAAGGATGTGCAGAAACTGGAACACCTTATGCGCGACAAATCGCTCAGCGAACGTGAAATGGGCGCACAGCTCATTAACGAAACCGTGGCATATGCTGAAAGCGCCGTATGCCGCCGCAGGGTTATCCTGCACTATTTCGGAGAACATTACGAAACGGAAAACTGCGGACAGTGCGACAACTGCCGCAACCCGAAAGAAAAAATAGAGGTCAAGAACCGGGTAGTGATCATGCTGAAGGCCATCCGTGCTCTCGAAGAGCGCTTTGGCAGTGAGTATGTGATCAATATCATCACCGGGAAAACCAGCCCCCAGATCAGCACCTACCGCCACGATAAACTGGATGTGTTTGGAGAAGGAAAAGAATTTGATGCGCACTTCTGGAACTCCCTGATGCGCCAGATGATGCTGGAAGGGCTCATAGAAAAAGATATTGAAGAATACGGCCTGCTCAAAGTAACCGACAAGGGCGCCAAATTCCTCAAAAAGCCATACTCCATCATGGTAGCGCTGAATCACCAGTTTGATGAAGATACCCTGGATGAAGAAGAAGAGGCTGCAGCAGAAGCACAGGCATCTGCAGATCCTGCATTGTTTGAAATGTTGAAAGAACTGCGCAAGAAAGTATCCAAAGAAAAGAACCTTCCACCGTTTGTTATCTTCCTGGAAACTTCTTTGGAAGACATGGCGACGCAATACCCTACCACCGTTCAGGAACTGGAAAAAATCCAGGGCGTGAGCAAAGGCAAAGCAATTCGCTACGGCAAACAGTTTGTGGATGTAATCACTAAATACGTAGAGGAAAATAACATCACCAAGCCGGACGATTTCGTTATGAAAAGCGTGGTGAATAAAAGCGGGATGAAAGTATTTATTATCCAGAATATCGATAAGAAAATACCGCTCGAAACCATTGCAAAAAATAAAGAGCTTTCCCTCTCCCAGTTACTCGATGAAATGGAAACCATTGTAGCCAGTGGCACCAAACTGAATATCGATTACTGCCTGGATGAAGAACTGGATGACTATGCACAGGATGAAATCATGGAGTATTTCAAAGGCTGCGAAACGTCCAGTCTCGCCCTTGCCAGGGAAGAACTGATTGAAAATGATTATTCGCTGGAGCAACTGAAGCTGATGCGTATAAAATTCCTGGTAGTATACGGCAATTAATGCCGGCTGCCAGTACAATATTTACAACGAATGAGTATCAAACAAATACAGGAAACCATCGCCTCCACCAGGGAGAAAGTAGTAACACACCCGTTATACGCTGAATTGCAAACATTAGATGATGTTCGCACCTTTATGCAGTACCATGTATATGCTGTATGGGATTTTATGTCTTTACTGAAAGGACTGCAGCAACAACTCACCTGTGTAAATGTACCCTGGGTGCCCGTGGGCAATGCTGCAACCCGTTATCTGATCAATGAAATTGTTACCGGTGAAGAAAGCGACGTGGATAAAGAAGGAAACCGTTGCAGCCACTTTGAACTGTATGAACGCGCCATGCAACAGGCCGGTGCCGACACCAGCCCCATAGAAGCGATTATAGCCGATATAAAAGCCGGAAAGTCCATTCAAAGCATTCTAGCTACAGCTGCCCTTCCTGAGGCCGTAAAAGGCTTTCTTAGCTTCACATTTGAGGTGATTGCTACCGGTAAGGCACATATTATGGCGGCCGTATTTACCTTCGGCAGGGAAGACCTGATTCCTGACATGTTCCTCGCACTGGTAAAAGACCTCGGTCAGAAGTTTCCGGGCAAGCTGGATACCTTCATTTATTACCTGGAAAGACACATAGAAGTAGACGGTGATCACCATAGTCAACTGGCCATGCAAATGGTCAATGAATTATGTGGCACGGACAAAAATAAATGGGACGAAGCTGCTGAATATGCCCGCCAGTCGCTGCATTGGCGGCATGAACTTTGGAGCAGTATTCTCAGTGAAAAAGTGATTTCGTAAAATTTTCTCAAAAAAATTTTGCAATTCAAAAGAATGTATTACTTTTGCAATCCCCTCACGAGAGAGGGCAACAAAAAACGGATGGTGCGGTAGCTCAGTTGGTAGAGCAAAGGACTGAAAATCCTTGTGTCGCCGGTTCGATCCCGGCTCACACCACAGCAACGGGAACATAACTGTAAAAGGTTTTGTTCCCGTTTTTTATTTCCCCTATACCCCGGACCAGGCCCGTCATTTGGCGGAATACTTCATTCACCCGCGGGGTTCTACACTGGTCATTTTTCCTGTTAAATTTAAATAATGTCCCTTTCGGTGGAAGATCCACAATTGCAGTTGCTGCACAATAGGCGAATAAAAAAGATTAGTATTAATTGATCAGCTTACTTTTAAAATACACAAAATGGTGAAGTATTGCTTGCTGCCAATACGCGGTATTGTGATTACCGGGTTGTACTATATAAGTTACAGGAATCGCCAAACTATCCGCCACCATTCTCAACTCTAAAGTGCCTGGGTACAAAATATCTTCTGTACCGCAATCAATAATAAAAGGTTTTATATGCTTTTGACTTTTGAGCAGATCCGTAATGCTGTATTGATGCCAGTCATTCACACCGGGATCCCCCAATAAGCAGGTAAGATCACTGATTATCCTGTTGTTGTTAAAAAACAACAAGCTTGCCTTCTGCAAAATCTGAGCATCAACGATCAATGCGCCGCTGGTACTGCCGGCTGTATTAAAATAGTCCTGATGTTTGATGAAATACCGAAGGGCTCCATACCCTCCCATGCTCAAACCTGTAATGAAAACATTCCGCCTATCTATTTTGAAAGCAGAATGAACTTTGGGCACAAGTTCTTTAAAAAAGAAGTCTTCCATCCGGGAATCTTTTTGATAGGGGCTGTTCACATACCAGGATACAAATGCATCAGGTAACACAATGATCATATGATACTGGTCAGCGATCTTTTGACAATCTATGGTTCTTGCCCACTGACGATAATTTTCGCTATAGCCATGCAACAGGTAAGTCAAAGGATACGCCTTCCTTGCGTCATAGTCAACCGGTTTAAATATCAATACCGTGTCTGGCCTGGCTAAATTAGCGGATTTGATGATCCATCGCTGCTGTGCATTTGCTTTATATAATGCCAGCGTAAAAACTGTGATAAAGGCTAATTTAATCGTTGTTTTCATTTTACATTTGAGTTAGACGGCACAAAAAACATGAAGTTTTGGCCAACCGTCAATAACGCTCAAAATTGTGAGTACAATGAAAAAAGAAACATCAAGCAATAGCTTGAACGAGCAGTTCTTGTTCCTAAACTGCGAGTTGAACTCCGCTTTAAACATGATAAGTGGTCGCTGGAAAGCGCAGATCGTTTATTCTATCTGGTCCGGAAATGATCATTTTAGTTTACTGAAACGGGAACTCTCCGCTATTTCTGAACAAGTGCTAAGCCGGCAACTGAAGGAATTAGAAACACATGCCATATTGGTCAAAATACCCATTCCGGACACAGTACCTGCCGGCATAAGTTACCAATTAACTAGTAAGGGGATCGCTCTTGTACCCATTTTACAAACCCTGTGCGATTGGGGAAAGCAATATGCGGATGGAAAAAGGATTCATCTTTTAGAAGATATATAATGGGCTACCTGTCTGTAACCTGATACCCCACGAAAAAAGGCCATTGTTAAGATGACCTTTCTTTGCCCTTACATATCGGCTCAATCTATGCCCAGGAGCTCTGACCTCCACAGGCGTATCCTGTTTTATTAATGCGCCACTTTGATATACCCCCACCCTTCTCTCTGTTTAGTGATTATTTCATAAATAGCATCCGGTACTACTTCAACTCCCGGGATCAATTCACTGGCATTTTTATTATTCCGCTTCATGGTAGCGCCACATACTTTTACGCTCACTTTTTTATTGTTCAGCAACTCTGTGAGGGCTGGTGTTATTTTTGATTTATCTTTTAACACCATATCCAATGCATCGCCGTAAACAGCCACCTCCAGTTGTGCATCCGGACTACCTTTCAGGATACCGTTTACCTGCCGCATCACCGTGTTATGATCCTCTACCGATTTACTGGTAATATCAAATATTACCTTGTAATCAGCCTGGGCATAAGATGCAATATATCCCAGCAAACATCCAACAAGTACAAACAACTTTTTCATGATCATATTTTTATTTGAATGAGGAATTATTTAATGTGCTGCTTGTCTCTCTGATGCAGAATAGGACCAAATGGACCGTATTTATGCTGTTGTTCAGAAAAGGTATCGCTGAACGGCCCGAAAGGATGATCTGCCGGCTTGGTGCTTATTACTGGCCAGTCTTCCGGGAATCTTTTAACTGGACGTGGTTGTGAATTTACAAAGGCAGCCACATCCCAAGCTTCCTCGTCCGTTAATTGTGTTTTACTATAGTCGGTGCCAAACGGCATATTGTTTTTTACATACCCGGCAAATCTTGATATCCGGTAAATGCCGGCGCCCGTATTATAAGAGTGCTCTCCCCACAAAGGCGGATACTCATACTCAACAGCACTTGCTGATAGCTTACCCATGCCATTCTCTCCATGACATTTACTGCATTTCTGCACATATACCAGCTTGCCCTTTATCGTGTCGGCCTCTCTTTCGAGGTACGGCAGCTCTTTTATTCCGCTTCCGGGAGGTTTGTATCCTTTAGGCACATCCTTCCCGAGCCATTGTATGTAAGCGATAATAGCCCTGAGTTCCTGGCTGTTACTGTCGAGCGCGTTCCCATTAAGACTGCGGATCAGACAATCATTCACCCTTTTGGCAATCGATTCAACCATGCCGCTCCTTTCCCTGAATTTCGGGTATGTAGATGCCGTGCCTCCATAATTGTTTCCCCAGCGCCTGGTACCGGCTTCCAGGTGGCAATTCTGGCAGTTCATGCCATTGCTGATGACCGCAATTTTTCCCTTTGGTCCCAGATATACGGAAGTATGCGCAATAAGATCCCGGCCATACCGGATCATTGCCCCATTTGGCGTATGCGGAATCATACCCGTATCGGGAGCCAACCATAGCGCTTCTGTTGACTTCTTTTCGTGTTTAACCTGGTTGCTGAAAAACACTTTAATAACAACCAGTATCAATCCCAGCAACACCATGCTCCACAACACCCGGAAAGAAATCTGTTTCATCCCGCAAAACAGTAGCCGCAATTCCGTTCCTGGGCGCGACCTACAGCCCATACACCGGAAGGCACCAATTGTATTCCCGGTAAGATTCCTTCGATCCATTCTTTCTTGACCTCCGCAGCGTCGAGCGACATGTTTTGCGCCACCACTGCGCTGTACACTGTTATCGCCATGTTACATACACAGAATAATACGCCGCTGGCCTGCAGTTCATTGATCCCGATAGCCACGTCGCCAACGCCCGGAACTTTAAAATCTCCCGGCTTCGGCTGCCAGAACGGGTTTCTTACTGCCGGCGCCTTTGTGGCAGGATCATCTGCTTTAAATACTTCTCCAAATTTATACTTCTCCCATAGCTCACTCTTCATGGCATATGGAATCGCGTCGTGACGCAATACCACTACCACACAGCATTCTTTTTCAGGCGTACCCGTAGCGGCATTGGTCAGTAAAAACACTTTTGGCCACGCAAAAGGCAGTATGTCGTGCGGACGAACCACATCCAGCACCATTTTGTGTTTGCCCTTAATTTTATTCACCCATGCTTCGGCGTCTTCGGGAACGATATTCATTTTTTCGGGAGCGAACGCCGCCTGCAGGTCCAAAGGAACAAAGGACGGCATAGTAAGCACCGTTGCCCCTGCGATGATTTTCCCGAGAAAATCACGGCGGTTGGTTGCTTCATTTTCAGTATAACTCATATGATTGCTGTTTTGATGAATGCAATATTTACCTGTAACATCAGCCAGTGCTAATACCAGGCAGTCAATAAAACCAGCTTTAAAGGAATGCGGGGAATTTCGAGGAGACGGTCAAAAATATCAGAAGATGTATTTTCGACATAATTAATACGGCCAACTTCGTCAACCAATGTTATCATTGATTAACCGTACTAACACGGGGAATTACAAGTGATGCTAATTTAGGAAAATAAGAAAGGGAACTATCGGATAAAAGTGACAAAATTTAAATCCCCAACGCCTGCTCCAGGCTGCTGCGGAAACCAGGATATTCATGTGGTAAACATCCCGCGAAATGCCTGAACTCTTTGATAAAATGAGTTTGGTCGCTGTACCCGAACCTGCTGGCCAATAAACACCATTGAGTTTTTCTTTCCTTTTCTATGTATTCAATCGTTCGCCGGAAACGCACAATACGACAAAATGTTTTCAGGCGAAGCCCCGTTTGTTCCAGGAAGTTTCTTTCTAACGTACGTTTGGTAAAATAGGTTCCCAACTCCAGTTGGCGGATGGTAATATTACCGTCTGCTGCATATATCAGCCGTATCGCTTCATTTAAACTTCTGGAATATTTTTTTTCGCTTAATAACTGCCGGAGAAGAAATGCTTCCAGCATAGCAACCTGTTCCTGGCCATTATTGCATTCCCTTAGCAACTCTCCCAGTTCATGTATATGAGAACCGGCAACCGACAGATCAATGCTTTTATTTGTGAAGTTTGTTGCCGGAATATGAAAGAGTTTAAACCAGGCGCCAGGTTTAAGATTTACCACCAGGCTTTTCATTCCGGCATATATGCAGCGTTCACAAGCAATATCATTAGGGCCTGTAATACTGTCTGATGCCACATATTCCTTATTGGTAACATCATAAACCTTATCCGGCGGGCCTATATTAAATACAATGCTTTGAATAAGATGCGGCAGTATGGTCATCTTCCGGCAGCCTTCCTCCTGGAAATCACTTTCCAGGATCAGGTAAGTAAGTACAAAATCCTGTAACAACCTGTGTGGCCGGAAAGATTGCACCTTGAACATATTCAAATGCTTTACTGGTACAAATATCTGAAATATCCGACTGCTTTTAAACAATTAACAATAGCCGGGGCCCACCCTGATTATACAACAACGCTTTTCCGCATGACCGTCGCGCCCATCGGCCCTTTCATTGCGGATCTACATTGATCGCTATTCCCAGTATCTTTCCTATAGCCTCTTTCACTTCTTCCACCCTCTCGTTAAACCGCAGTCCTGATTGGGTAACTAACCTATCAAACAAGTGAATACTGCCATTTTCTGCCAGCTGTTGCAGTTGAAATATATGCTCCTCTCTTATCACTTTCTTATCAAACCAGCTCGAGTATAAAACAAAATAATAAACCTCAAAAGCAGACTGATTAAAATATAACAGGATCTTCCTGATATCAAATGCACTGTTATCCAATACCAGGTTGAGGCTAAAAAGAAAAGAAGTATCAGATGCAGTATGGTACTGTATAACAGATTTAATGCGGTTAAGCTGGTCATCTGCCCGGCAGTAAGGGTCCGGCGTATTTACAACAATAAATTTTTTGTTCCACAACGCATCCAGTTTTATGGGCTGTTTAAAGAGATAAAATTGCTTTCTCTGAAACAAGTATTGAATGGTTCTTGTTTTGCCTGAATGTGGTTCACCAACAATGACAAATAATCTCCGTGGGTTAAAATTCATCTTCAAAAAAACACGGAAAATTTCAAAAATTTGTTAATCAATTGTAAACAGACTATACTTTTTCTGCCAGCCATGCAATTAGTTGCGCACACGGCAATAGTAACAGCTGTGCAAGCAAGGTTCCGCTGATACGGGCAATTACCATATAGGAAACAAATCTCCTGAAAGTACCCTCTGAAAGCTTGCCCAATACCACATCATCCGTAAGAATAGATAAATGCGGATCAATAAACAACACCATCAATACCGTGGCCAACCCGTTTATAACACCGGATAAATTACTGGCGGTTGTTCTGTACTCCGGGTTCAGATACGCAGCATAAACGCACGATAAAACTGAAATAGTTATGATAGCGCTGGCCAAGACATTATAAATAAAAATGCGCCAGGGAATATCCCTGTGAGCCGGCAATTCCAGAAATTGCTCTTTTGTTGGCATCCGCATACTTTCTTTCACAAACTGCATACCGGCGCCGGACAAGCCAACATAAAATAACCTGGGAATAGATTTGTGCACACTAAAATGCGACACCGCCTTAGATAGCAACCGCTGAAAAGTAGGGATCAGCAGTGCGCCAAGTATGGCACCAATCGTACACGACAGGATAATATACCTGAATATCCCTGTATTGGATGAAACTCCGTGTTTCAGATCCTGCTCTACTGTTTTGGCCAGTAACGGCGCCTGCAAAGTATTGGCGGTGCGGGATAAAAGAACGAGGATATTAAATAAAGAAAAAGTAATGGCAATTCTACCCGTTTTTACGCCCACCAATCTCACGGCATAGGATAAGGTTGTCATCCCGTTAATAAACATCGTAAGCACAAGTACAATGATAATCTGAGTGGCCATTTTAGTAATTCTTTAAACAATTACTAAAATAAACATTATTCTGTTCTCAGGCTCTTTACCGGATTAACAGCCACTAACCGGCTGGTCATCCCTACAATGATCACCCCTACCAGTATGGCAAGGGTAACACCCACCACCAGGAAAGGTAATAAGCCGATATTGACCCGGTAAGCATAATCCATCAGCCAGCCATGTAAGAGATACCATGATAACGGCCAGGCAATGATGTTGGAAACAACAATGATTCCTGAAAATTCTTTTATAAAAAGCAGCAGTATGTTTAAGCCCGATGCACCGAGTACTTTTCTTATTCCCATCTCCTTATTCCTTTTTGCAATACTCATAGTAACAATTCCCAGTACTCCCAGCAATACAATCATCAGCGATACTACTGTAGCCGCTTTTGCAGCCTTCTGCATCTGTGTTTCGGTATCATATAGCTGTGCTATACTATCGTCCAGGAATTTGAAATCAAAAGGAGCATCCGGGAAAACCTGCTGCCATTTGCGCTGCAATGCTGCTATTTGCGCAGTTGTATTTCCCGCACTAAAGCGGAACGATAAATACCGGTATATATTCGCACCACGCACAGGTTGAAAATAAACCGGGGTAATAGCGTCATGCAGGGTGCCAAAATGAAAATCGCGGGTAACGCCACTCACATGCACCACCGGGCTAAAATTATACAACCGCAGCGGCTTATTGATGGCCTCTTCCGCACTCTTCCAGCCCAATGCCTTTACGGCTGCTTCATTGATAACAATTTTTGCAGAATCCCCTGGAGTACCGTTATAAAAATTTCCCGCATCCAGTTTGATATCGTAGGTGGACAGGTAACGTTCGTCTGTAATAAGCGATACAGCTGAAATAGCAGTGCTGGAATCATTTTCCGGCCTGTAAATCCTGCTGGCTCCGCTGGCTGCTCCATCCGGGATTACATAAGCAAAGGTGGCGTCTTTTATTTCCGGCATGGCGCGAAACTCATCCCTCATACGTTCCATATGCGACACACCAGCTGTGGTCCAGTCGCGTGGCACCGCAACAGTTACCACCTTCTCTTTGTTATACCCAAGATCTGAATTGAAAAAGAAAGCCACCTGCCGGTCTATTACAATCGCGGCAATAAACACCACGATAGCCGTTACAAATTGTACCGTTACCAGCGACTGCCTGAAAAATAATTTCTCCTTTACATCCTTCAGCTTTCCTTTCAACGCCGTTACAGAAGGTTGCGCAGACAATACAAACGCAGGATAAATCCCTGCGAGTAAGCCTGTAAACAGGATAACGATCAATGGCAACACCGCAAACCAGGCAGGAAAAGAAGATAATGCTGGAATATCTTTTCCGATCATCTCACCAAATAATGGTCTTAGTATAAAATATAAACCCAGCGATACAATAAAAGAAAACGTAACGATCAGCACTGACTCTGTGATAAACTGAAGCACCAGCTGCAGCCGCTTTCCTCCCATCGCTTTTCGTACACCTATTTCTTTTAATCTCGTTAAAGAATTACCGATAGAAATGTTTACAAAATTTATAATCGCCATCAGCAGAATGAATAATGCCACTAAAGAAAAAACGGCTATCATTTTTCCAGCCAACCCTTTATTCATCATGAGGTACCAGTCTTTCAAAGCCACCGGCGTTACCTCCAGCGTACGTTGAATCTCTGCGGTGGTATTGGTGGCTAACAGCGTTTTTATCGGACCCCGCAACTGTTCGGCAGTAACGCCTGGCTTTAGCAATACATAACCCACAATATTGGGCGACAACCAGCTGGTAAATCCAAACTCCCTTCCGAAATAGCGGATACTGGCAGGTGAAAGAAATATTTCATTACCAGGTTTAAAAAAATTAGTGATGGTGTTAAAAGGCAGATCTTTTATTACTGCTGTCACTTCAAAATTATCATTCCTGCCATCGAAGGATTGTATTCTTAGTAACTTCCCTACTACATCCGTTTGACCGAAATACTGCTTTGCTTTTTTCTCCGTGAGCACCACTGCATTAGGCTTATCCATTGCTGTACGCGGATCGCCATAGGCAACCGGGAAATTAAACATCTCAAAAAAAGTAGAATCCCCTGGTTGTACTCCTTCCCTGAAATGTTTATCTCCTATTGAAATAACAACGTTAATCCCATCATGGGCATAAGCCTTTTCTACCAATGAAGGATAATTGTCCTGCAATGCTTTTGTTAGTGGTCCTAATGTTGCAAACTCCACCCCTGTTTCCGGGTTTGCCCATTTGCTTCTCAACAGAAAAATACGATCGCTGTTCTTCACAAAATGGTTCACCTGGTACTCTCCCCAGGTATACGCACCAATCAGCAATACAAAGGTGATCCCGATAGCTAATCCCCAGATATTCACCACAGCAAAAAAACGGTTCTTCGCCATATTTCTCCAGGCAATCAGAAAGTAGTTCTTTATCATAAACGAATGGATAGTGGTTTCTTCTTCCCGCGAAAAAAATGCCGCACCTCAACATATTGACGATCAACAGCATTATGGAGAATTTTTGTCCGCTACCGGACAACTTTTGTTCACTTTTGCACGAAAGCGCCTTTGCAGGAAAGGTACCTTTCTCCGGTAAATTATCATGTATATCCTTCCTTTTTATTTGTATTTTGTACGCTTATTCCTCGTAGTAAATATTTTAGCATGAAAAAACTGTTTTGCATAAGCTTTATACTGTTAACCCACTGGGTATCTGCACAAGAGAAAAATATTCGCATTGCCACCCGCAACATCAGCCTCCTCTATGGCGTTAACCCCGAAGGCCGGTTAACACAACAATACTTCGGGCAACAATTACAGCCAGCCACAGCTGACACCCTTGCACAGGGAAAACAGGAAGCCTATGTAACCGCAGGAATGGAAAGCCTGCTGGATCCGGCTATCCGTATTGTACACAACGACGGAAACCCTTCGCTGGAGCTAAAGTACAGTAGCCATACTTCAGTAAAAACAAATGACGATATCACTACTACTACCATTACACTCAAAGATCCCGTATACCCGGTAACCGTTATCCTCCATTTTGAAGCATATTATAAAGAAGATATTATCAAAGCCTGGACAGAGGTAAAACATAACGAGAAAAAACCGGTACAACTAACCGCATACGCCTCTTCTATGCTTCACCTGAAAGCAGATAAATATTGGTTAACACAATTCCACGGCGATTGGGCAAAGGAAGCCGGTATGCAGGAACAATATCTTACCACCGGGATGAAGATCCTCGACAGTAAACTGGGAGTAAGAGCCAACATGCTGCAATCCCCGCTGTTCCTGCTGTCATTGAATCATCCCGCAGAAGAAGAAAACGGGGAAGTACTGGCCGGAACACTGGCCTGGACCGGAAATTTCAAATTTGGTTTTGAAGTAGATGAACATAATACCCTGCACGTTAATTCCGGGATCAATCCTTACGCGAGCGACTATACGCTAAAACCCAATGAAGTTTTTACCACGCCGGCATTCATCTTCACCCTGTCGGCCAAAGGAGCCGGGCAGGCCAGCAGAAACTTTCATCACTGGGCGCTCAACTACGGTATCCTCGATGGACATACCCCACGTTTAACCCTGCTCAATAACTGGGAAGCAACCGGGATGGACTTCAACGAACAACGGCTGACCAGTCTTTTCGGCGGTGCTAAAAAACTGGGCGTAGATATGTTCCTGCTCGACGACGGCTGGTTTGCCAATAAATTTCCCCGCAATGCAGACAATGCGGGTCTGGGCGACTGGGAACACAATACCACCAAACTTCCGCATGGATTAGGTTACCTCGTACAGGAAGCAGAAAAACAAAACATTAAATTCGGCATCTGGCTGGAACCGGAAATGGTAAATCCACAAAGTGAATTATATACGAAGCATCCGGATTGGGTACTTCGCCTGCCAAACCGCGCGGAAAACTATTACCGCAACCAGATGGTGCTGGACCTTACCAACCCTGCTGTGCAGGATTTCGTATATAGTGTGGTAGACAAAACCATGTCTGAAAACCCGGGCATCGCTTATATCAAATGGGACTGTAACCGGATGCTGACCAACACTTATTCTCCTTATCTGAAAGAAAAACAATCGAATCTTTTTATTGATTATACCCGCAGCTTATATAAAGTACTCGACAGGGTAAGAGCAAAATATCCTCACCTGCCGATCATGCTTTGCTCCGGCGGTGGCGGACGTACAGATTATGGCGCCATGAAATATTTCACCGAATTCTGGCCCAGCGACAATACCGACGGATTGGAAAGAATTTATATCCAGTACGGATATTCACACTTCTTCCCGGCCAATACAATGGCAGCACATGTTACCAACTGGGGAAACCAATCCCTGAAATTCCGCACTGATGTGGCCATGATGGGCAAACTGGGATACGATATCAAGGTGGATGATTTTACAGAGAAAGAATTACAGTTCAGTCGTGATGCCGTAACTACGTATAAGCGTATCAGTGATATAGTGTGGTATGGTAGTCTTTACCGGCTTATTTCTCCCTATAAAGAAAACAGGGCGGTATTCCAGTATACCAGCGACGATCAGCAGAAAAGCATCGTTTTCAGCTACCTGATGAACATCGCAAAAAACGACGTATTCACAATGGTGAAACTACAGGGACTGGATCCTCAAAAACGTTATCGCATCAACGAAATAAATCTCTTTCCCGGAACACATTCTTCATACCACTTTGATAAGCTCTACAGTGGCGATTTCCTGATGAAAGAAGGTATTCAGCTGGTGGCCGGGAATGGCAGATCGCTGAGCAGTAATATCCTTGAAATAACAGCCGAATAAGTACGTTATATTTAAATGCGCTGTTTCCAACAATACGGGAAACAGCGCATTTTCTTTTGAGGAAAAACGAATCGCAGCTGATTTATTATCTTCAGTACTTCAAACTACAGGGATATGCTTCCTTTTGCCAATATGCCTTACGGTGATGCACCCGGATACTGTTTTCCGTTAACGGAGATCTGTATGTACGCCCTGCTGCTTATTTGTGGCTGGCATGCCCTTAAAAAGGGTATGGCAAACATTGCATGGTTGCTGGGGGCATTATGCTTCGGATTGCTCCTGGAATATGTGAACGTTGCCACCAGCAGCGGTTATGTATACGGGCAGTTCTGGCTTATGCTGGGTGAGGCGCCTCATAATATTCCGTTTTGTATTGGCTGTGGCTGGGCAGTCATCATTTATTCATCGCGTTTATTTACAGATAATTTCGGGCTGCCGCTATGGGCCGCTGCTGCATTAGATAGCCTGCTGGCTTTAAACATCGACGGAAGTATGGACGTAGTGGCGTATCGCCTGCATATGTGGCATTGGGATTGGGTGGGCAGGGGGTACCCGTCAGAAACACTTACGGGGCAGTGGTTTGGTGTGCCATACGCTAATTTCTATGGCTGGCTGCTGGTAGTATTTTTTTATTCGCTCTTTGGCCGGCTGCTGGAAAAAGTGGCGGTTACCCGGCTATGGAAAGCCGTGTTGCCTTTACTTTCCATTATCCTTTCACAGGCCGCCCTGTGGGTATCCTTGTTCCCATTGGCCGATTTACTGAAGCAGGCATTTGGCAGCAGCAGCATGCACCGGCTTATTGCATTAATAATATTACTGGCGTTAATGGTAGCAACAGGCTTTGCCAGGAGAAATAAAATCAGCGATCATTATTTTCCGCTGGCAGCGTGGATTGTTCCATTATGGTTCCACGTGTATTTCCTGGTTTGGTTATTCCTGGGTGGGTTCTCCCGGGAAAATAGCCGGATGACGGCTTTCTCTTTGTTAAATGCAACAGTCGGTATACTGATTCATTTACCTATGCTGATAAAAAAGCGACCCATAACTATTTTAACGGAAACATGTTAATATTAATACCTTGTTTTACAGCTTAAATAACTTTTACTGGTGACAACACTGATCGGTTATCTAACAGGTGCTGAATGGCATATTTATATCAAAATAGGCAGTATTGTCTTACTGATCCTTATTTTCATTGGTTTGATTGCTACTATTCTGCTGGAAAACCGCAACCCCGTAAAGGCTATCGGTTACATCCTGGTGCTGGTGTTTATTCCGGTGGTTGGTTTGATTGTTTACTATTACCTGGGACGTGATCTGCGCAAAAGAAGACGGTTTACCCTGAAAGGCAGTAAAGATGAGGTGTTATTTTCCAGGTACTGGGAGTCCCAGAAACCGCTGATAGAACAAATGCAGGTGGAATTACGCCGACTGGCAGGAAATAAACAGGAGATTTCTGCCATGTTGCTCAATACCAGGCAGTCTATCCTCAGTAAAAATAACCGCGTACAACTACTGATTAACGGAGAAGAAAAATTCCCGGCCGTTTTCAGTGCGCTGCGTGCCGCGAAACACCATATTCATATCGAATACTACATGATTTCAGCGGATGATGTGGGTAATGAAGTGACAGACATCCTGATAGAAAAACTAAACCAGGGCGTACAGGTGCGCTTTCTGTATGATGATATGGGCAGCGACCGGATCGGGGATATTCCTGATCGCTTAAAAGCACATGGCGCCAGCGTATACCCTTTTTCTCCCGTACTGGTAGATTTTTATCTGAACGCCAATTATAGAAATCACCGCAAAATTATTGTGGTAGACGGCAGGATTGGTTTTGTCGGCGGCATCAATCTCGATGAACGATACATCAACAACGGCAAGCATCCTGTTTTCTGGCGGGATACCCATCTGAAAATCGAAGGCGATGCCGTGAACATCCTGCAGTTGCAGTTTCTGATGAGTTACCGTTATTGCAGTAAAGAAGTATTCCCTTTTGCAGAGCCGTTCTTTCACCGGTCTGATCTCACGGGTACCTGTTTTGTGGATATTGTTGCCAGTGGTCCCGATTCAGAATGGCCTGTTGCCATGCAAAGTATTCTCATGGCTATTAACATTGCCAAGAGAAGGATCCGGATCACTAACCCTTATTTTATTCCCACAGAAGAACTGCTCACGGCGCTGCAAATGGCTTCCCTCGCCGGGAAAGACGTACAGCTGATATTACCGCTGAAAGGTGATTCCTATATTGTACAACATGCTGCCCTCTCCTACCTGAAACCATTATTGGCTGCGGGTGTAAGAATATTCTTCTATACCCGTGGTTTTATTCATGCTAAAACGATGGTAATAGACGATAATCTTGCATGGGTAAGCTCCGTTAATTTCGACAACCGCAGCTTTTACCTGAATTGTGAAATAGGCGCTCTGATCTATGATAATGAGGTGGCTACCCGGCTTAATAAAGTGTTTGAAGAAGACCTTTTATATTCCGTTCCTGTACAGGAAACCCGCTGGAACAGGCGCAATGTTGTAAAACGGTTTATGGACGCAGTGTGTCGTCTTCTTACACCATTGTTATAAGCCCTAATCCTTGTCTTCATCCAGATCGAGGAACTCTCCGTTGTCTTCTTCCAGATCTTCGTGTCTGTCGCCTCCTATGCTGTAAATATTGTTTTCCTCATCTTCCTCCCCAATGGCTTCTGCTTCATCGTCCAGTTCTGCACCGGGAATATCGAGGTCATCTCCTACTTTATCCTGGCGCCAGGTTTCTTCCTGTTCATCGTTTTCCCTGGACCTCTTTTTATCCGGTGGCAATTCACTGTTTCTGCGGAAAGAGCCGGTTACCTCGTTGATATCCAGGTCTACTTCTTTATCCCGGTTCTTTTTATTCATGATATCTTCGCTGGCAGGGTATTCCGGGTATCCCGGAAATTGATCTTCCTCTTTTTTTGGCAGTTGTTGGTCTTCCTTGTTGGTTTTATTTTTCTTGTTGCTCATAATCAAACCTTTTATTAAATACGAAAGCAGAAAATGCCGTGCCACATAAAGCAGCAGGCATTGTATCAGGAACATAACAAAGCAGAAGAATGTTTGTTTACAGGATTGATCAGCGTTTTTTTCCTACCAGGTTTAACTGCAGCGATAAGCCGGCAGAGTACAGTTTCACCTGTCCCAATCCTACCCCATGCAGGGGAATTTTTGCATATGGTTGTACCCCAACAATTAATCTTCTTCCGGCGGGATGCTGATAAAGGGCGCCTACATTCAGGATGGCGAGATAATGTTGATTTTCATTTTCTACTGTTCTTTCCTTTTCAGGAGTGTATTTGTAGATATACTGATATTTTTCTTTCAGCATAATATAGTTGGAAATACCGAGTGTGGCGCTCACCGTATTATTTTTTACCTGTAAGAAGGTATAATTTATATTCACGGGTATATCGAGCACATCACAATTCGCATTCACTTTCACAAGATCATACGGATTGGTGTAGTTGGGATTTCTATAATCGCTGCTCGTAGCACCGTATAATTTTTTACTGTATACTACTCCACTTGTAACAAACCAGTGCTTGTTAAAATAATAGTGCGCCAGTACGCCAGCATTAAAACCGATCTTTCCATAATTAAACGAAGGCGCAACATTCAGATCTGGTCCGAATGTTACACCGACATAAAGTCCTTTTGAGTTAATCTTTCGTCGTGCAACTTTTTTTTCCTGATCCGGCTGTATCTCATTGTTTATAGGTATTTCGCGGGGTATTCCTATTTTCGTATATACGTTATAGTTATTAGCATTCTTTGTTTTCAGCAAATCGAAAACGGAGTATTTTATAGTAGACTCATCACCATTATCATTGCCCGTTGTTTTTCCTGATTCAACAGGAATATCTGGTATCGTTCTTTTTTCCGGTATATATTGATCTGTTGTTTTATTTGCCTTCGGCAGATAGGTATCTGCATGCGAAGAGGTTTGCTGGCGGCCGGTGTTTACGGCCGCCGCATTTGTTTTTGACAGATGGATTCCTGACGGGGATACCGTTTGCTGTTGGGAGGAATTTCCTGTTGTAGTATTCGCAGCTGGCTGTTGTTTTTCTAACGATGAATTACTTCCCTGATGTATTTTAGTTGGCGTAGGTATTTCCCTTAAATGAGCCGCATTACTATCCGGAGTGGCCATGCGCTGTCCGTTTGTTATAACGGAGTCCTGTTGTTGTGGGGAAGCTACTGTTGCACGTGAAACAGCTTTATCCGTAGCTGATGGTTGCATGATCCACCAGCCTAAGCCGCCCAGAACGGGCAATAATAACAGCCACCACCAGCCGGCCGGGCGTTTATTATTATCGCCTGCATCCAGCTTTGATTCCATTTTTTTCCAGGCATCCTGGTCAAAAGGAATATCAGCTTCATTTAGCTTGTTACGGATACTATTTTCAAACGCGTCATTCATTTTTGTATAAGGGCATATTTATGTCTATTCCATCAGTAGTACTCATGGATGCTTTAATAATTCTGTCTTTCAGTATTTTCTTTGCTTTGAATAAATTTGATTTGGAAGTTCCTTCTGAGATTCGCAACATACCTGCTATTTCCTGGTGTTGGAAGCCCTCCATCACATACAGATTGAAAACAGTTCTGTAAGCCGGAGGCAAAGCCTGAACATGCTTCAGCAATTCATCATAGGATAGTTTATCAATTATTTTTTCATCTGTTCCGGGTTCTGGTACCTGGTTGATATCATCCGTAAAAACCAGTTTCTTTTTACCTCTTAAAAAATCGATGGCAGTATTTACCATAATTTTTGCCAGCCATGTTTTAAATGGCCGGGAGGTATCAAATGTTTCAATGTGTTGGAATATTTTAAGGAATCCGTCATTCATGATTTCAACTGCCTCATCTCTGTTTTGTGCATATCGCAAACAAATGCTGAGTCCATATCCGAAAAAGTTCCGGTATAACGCTTCCTGACTGCTGCGTTCTTTTCTGCAGCAACCAGCAATCAGTTCATTAATATTATTCAGCTCATGCACAAAAATATTCTTGCCTGCTTTTTTGGTATTAGGTGCGTTATAATTTTCTTATCAGGAAATGATTGTTTAAATAAAAACTCCAAACTGAAGATAGATACGCTTGGCAATCAAAAAAGGTTGCTTTCGCTACAAAAATAAACTTTTCCTCAAAAAATATGCGTTTTTAGCCCCTTTTATCCCCTCTCACCCTTTTTTAACACTTACATCCACCTCATTAGAGATAATTAAAATTTACCCCATTTCTGGAGGTCGATTTTGCGGCATTTTTGCCATTTTTTTCTGTTTGTGCCCGTTAAAAATAAAAAAGCGGGTAGATTGTAAAAAACAACGTTACCCGCTTTTGTAAAACTTTTTATTTTTATCGTCCCATATAAACCATCAGGATTTGTACATCACTTGGATTAACTCCACTTATACGACTTGCCTGACCTAAAGTATGCGGACGGATTTTATTAAATTTCTGTCTTGCTTCATTTGACAAGGAAACCAGTTTAGCATAATCGAAATTGGAAGGTATTACGAGATCTTCCAATTGGCTCATTTTCTGAACCAGTTCATTTTCTTTTTCAATGTATACATCATACTTAATCTGGATTTCTGCCTGTTCCAGAATATCCTTACTAAATCCGGAGAGTGCCTGTCCGATTTTTTCCACCTGGTCTTTCATGGCAAAAATGTCGAGTCCGGGGCGTAACAAAATCTGATGTGCTTTTTGTTTCTGCGTTAACGGAGCAGAAGATTTCTCAGCCAGTAGTCCGCTGATTTCATCCGGCTCTACTGATAATTCTTTCAGGATACGTTTTATCTGTTCAACTCCTTGTCTTTTTTCCTGCACTTTCTGCATCCTTTCTTCAGACGCCAGTCCCATTTTATAGCTCCTTTCCGTTAAGCGGAGGTCGGCATTGTCCTGGCGTAACAGGGTTCTGAATTCTGCCCTGGAGGTAAACATACGGTACGGCTCTTCGGTACCCTTATTGATCAGGTCATCGATCAGCACACCAATATATGCTTCACTCCTTTTCAATACAAAAGGCGCCTCTTCCCGGGCCTTCAGGTGTGCATTTATGCCCGCCATAATACCCTGGCATGCAGCTTCCTCATATCCGGTAGTGCCGTTAATCTGGCCTGCAAAGAAGAGGTTTTGAACATGCTTTGTTTCCAGGGAAAACTGGAGCTGTGTTGGCGGAAAGAAATCGTATTCAATGGCATATCCGGGACGGAACATCCGGCAGTTTTCAAACCCTGGTACCAGGCGAAGTGCTTTCATTTGCACATCTTCCGGCAAAGAGGTAGAGAACCCGTTTACATATATTTCCACGGTATCCCAACCTTCCGGTTCTACAAATAACTGGTGGCGTTCCCTTTCCGCGAAGCGGTTTATTTTATCTTCAATGCTTGGGCAGTACCGGGGTCCTGTTCCCTGAATACGTCCCTGGAACATAGGTGATCTGTCGAAACCTGTACGCAGCATTTCGTGTACGGCATCGCTGGTGTAAGTGATCCAGCAACTTCTTTGTTGCGCCGGTTTAATTTTTTCGACATCCAGGTAAGAGAATCCTACAATTTCTTCATCCCCCTTCTGTTCTTCCATTTTGGAATAATCGAGACTCCTTCCATCAATACGTGGAGGGGTACCTGTCTTTAAACGATCGCTTTCAAAACCCAGGGAAACGAGTTGTTCTGTAATACCGGTAGCCGCTTTCTCTGCTACCCTGCCACCGCCAAATTGTTTGTCCCCGATATGAATTACCCCGTTGAGGAATGTTCCGTTGGTGAGTACTACCGCCTTCGCCTGAATTTCATGCCCTAATCCGGTGATAACACCGTGGCATCTTCCATCCTTCACTAAAAGGCCCTTTACCATATCCTGGTAAAAGTCAACATTCGGTGTTTTTTCCAGTGCTTCCCTCCATTTTGCAGCGAAAAGCATGCGGTCATTCTGTGTGCGGGGGCTCCACATTGCAGGACCTTTTGAACGGTTGAGCATACGGAACTGGATCATAGATTGATCCGTTACTATTCCGGAATATCCTCCGAGGGCATCTATCTCTCTTACAATTTGTCCTTTGGCAATACCACCCATAGCAGGGTTACAGCTCATTTGAGCTATGGTTTGCATATTCATGGTTACCAATAAAACTTTGGACCCCATATTGGCAGCAGCGGCAGCGGCCTCGCAACCTGCATGTCCTGCGCCTACAACAATTATATCGTATGATGGAAACATAATAACTTTAGAAAGTGCAAAATTACGTAGAAGTAAGGAGAATGTGGTTGCCAATGTGGAATGTTCCACGTGGAACATTGATAAGGAAGAATTAATGCTCGCCTTTACAAGGATCGTATATACTGTTCACTAAAGAAAGGATGTTCCACGTGGAACATTTATTATAAACTATCCAGACAAAAGTCTAATCCCTCTTTTTCTGACTTAAGGGTTTCTTGAAATCAGAAAGCCGGCGGCATGTGAGCCAGGCGCTCTCAAAACTCACATTAAACACCGGAAAACAAGTTGGTAAATTTGATTCATTCATTGCCAATCAGTTTCCTGCATTATATCCCTTCCTGCAAGCAATTTTCCTCAAGTACTTCCATTCACAGAAGTAAATAAATCGCCATGCTGATGCCTTTCATTTCTGACCAAGACTCTCCAAATAAAAAGGATTCAAGTCACACAAGAAGGTGGTTCTTTTGAAGATCGTCATTTTCCCCTTTTATATACATCTACGTTTCTTCATTACAAGTACTGGATATTGTTTGGTGGCGCTCCGGAAACCGCCCCCTAAGCTTAATTCTTTGTCTTCATAAAGAGACGTTATCCAAAAGCCATAAATACCATTCAACTCTTTTTATTCTTCCGAGTATAACACATTACTCATCGATTCTCTTCCACGCGGAAAACAACTTCTTATAAAGCTCTATTAATACCAGTTAATTTCTATTTCTTTAATGCTGGTTTCCTTAATCCAGGAACCTGTTTAATTAAGTCGTCCCTAAATACGCATATGGCAGCTCCCCTTCTCATTTGTAGTACCCTAACATAAAAGCAGGTAAATACCAATCAAATCCCAAACACAGCTATTTCGCGGGTATAAATATTTAGCGCATCAGGAAGGACAAACCAAGAGGACACTGCATAAGCATTCTCTACCTTCTAAAGAGCCATGTGTATCTTCTCCAAACTAAATCTATATGGAAAACAGATTATCAGCTGCCTCAAGGTTAGATATAGACGGGTGAAAGAAAATGTTGTTACACCTACTTCGACACAGAAGTGCTTTTGTAGCCATGCTGTAGAGGAAATCAATCACATCGTATCTCTTTCAAGGGATATCCTCTAAAAAGGTTATTCCCCTTAATTGCACAAACAAATCCCCTATTGTTAACCACCTGATAGAAAATAAAGATTGAGCCATGCTACAATCAATCTAATCATACAGGATCAATACGCGTGCTTGCACGCACAATAAACTGCTGCAAGATTAAAAACAGCCAATCCTCGTTAAACAGGAAAAATATTCAAAGGCAGTCCAGGAAAAATACCACCCTCAAAATGGTACAAATGTTTCACGTGGAACATCTATACCCAAAAATAAGTTCTTACCTTTTAAATCTCTTTCATTATAGATGCCCCCAATATATTCATTGGGATAATAAGGTCCTAAAACCTGATATGTACTATAAAACAGGTCTCTGTCGAGAGATGATTAAATTCTTTCGAATACCCAAAAAATGGTTACATAACTTTGGGCTTCCCACCACCTTACACCCAAATTACCCGTTTTCATGAGGGGCATAGTGTATGGGGAGTGTATGCCAAGTGTATTGTGAGTGTATGGGGAGTGTATAGGGACTGTATGGTAAGTGTATTGTGAGAGTATGGGGACGGTATAGGAACTATATAGGGACAGTATAGGGAGTACAACGCATATACGAGTCCTAAGTATCGGACAAGTATGTGAGAAGTATCCGAGAAGTAACAATAGTGTATCCAGGATATAAATTCAACCTGTAATCACCTGGTCTTTTAGATCAACTATCCCTAAATAAGAAATGTTCCACGTGGAACATCCTCAGACTATTTTATTTACCAAAATACTTTACCAGGTATTCATCTTCCTTACTTCTCATCAGGGCGGCATCCTTTTTACTTTTGTCTTTGAAACCGCATAAATGCAACGCGCCGTGAAAAATAACCCTGTGCAGTTCCTGTGCTACAGGCACCTTAAATTTGTCTGCATTCTCCAACACCCTATCCACGCTAATATATATTTCACCCTCCGTAATGGCCGGATCCTCTCCCATCTCAAAAGTTACGATATCCGTATAGGTGTCGTGTTGCAAAAACTGCTTGTTAATCTCCAGTAGGTAAGCATCCGAACAGAAAATATAATGTAAACTCCGTAAACCCTGCCCTTCTGCGGAGAAAAGATCACTTAGAAACAATTTCAACTTCCTCTTTTCCTTTAAATAATCCTTCACCTCATGCGATGTAAACTGAATAGCCATCTATAATCAAAAAATTTATGTGGATGTAAAAGTAAAGTGAAATTTTGGATTGGATGACCTTTCTTTTTGCATATTGGCTATACAGAGGTAACTTTGCTTATCATTCATAAGTATGCATCCCCATTGTGCTGGTACAAAGTTTAAACAGATTAACAAGCAGGAAATGAAAAAAGGCATTATAAAACTATCGTCCCTCTCAACAGGAAAAAGTGCGGTAATTATAGAATTTGCGAAAGACGATCTTCATATTAAACTGATGGAAATGGGCTGCGTACCAGGTGAAACAGTAAAAATTGAAAAAATTGCTCCCTTAGGAGATCCAATTTCAATTATGGTGGCCGGCTATAACTTGTCACTTAGAAAAACAGAAGCAGATCATATTTGGGTAGAGGAAATTTAGTTTTCCTCTATTTTTTTATCCCCAAAAACCAAGAAAATTTTATAAAAAAGAGCGTTTTTTCGGAAAAAACACACTTTTAACCCCACTTTTCCACATATTTCCGGGATTTTTAGTCCTTTCAAAAGAAATTTTGACCGGATCACCTCACTTATCAACAAATCTTCCAAACCATCTTTCTTCATATTTCCAGGAGCATCATTTGGTGCTTTTTACCCCGATTTGTTAACAAATTTTCCTTTTTTTCTCCTTTTTCTCAATTTTTTCACCAAATTTTCAATAAAGCCCCTCTTCCGGCATTCACTTTTCCAATAAATTCCGCTTTGGATGTAAAAATTTGAGCGCTTTAAGAATGAATTCTTTTGAATTTTTCCAGCATTCCCCCGCAGAATCTAAGAAAATGTAAATCTCAGCGCCCTGGCAAAGCGCTTACAATTAAACACAAGCATACATTTATCCGGCATAGTAAAAAATGTCCGATTCTCAGCGCATACCCAGTGACCTGAGCATCCAGCCACTCAAGAAAACCAGGATGTCTCCGGGAAAAATAAAAAAATTCAATTGTCAGCGCCTCCGTCAGCCGCTGACGTATGCTCAAAAATCTGATCCCAGGATAAATCCGCGAACCTTTCTGAATATTAAATTCTCAGAGCCTTGCTTATACGCTGACAATCGTCTGAAAAATATTTCTCCGTATTTCTAAAAGTGGAAAGTTAAATACTCAATTCTCAGCGCACTTACAGTGCGGCCTAGTTGCGATATAATTCAGGAAAGCAGGAACAGCTGCAAAGCGAAGTTAAATATCCAATTCTCAGCGCATTGACAACGCGCTGAGAATTGAATGAAATCAGACCTATCCGGGGTAGCCCAATCAACACTTCATTCTCAGCAAACTACAAGTCAGCTGAGAATTGGATGAAACTTAAAATCCCGGGGTAACCCCAGCAAAAAGAGAAATATTCAATCCTCATAGCCTTCTTTAAAAATCAAATGGTTGCTCAGTTGGAAAGCTCTCATTTGCCCCAAAAAAGATGGATAAAGATCTCCAAACAACTCCGAAAAGAAGCCACTAAAAGAGGAGAGAAAAGCCTTCGTTAAATTATTTGTGAAAAAATAAAAGGCTTGAGAATGTAACGAAAATGGAAAGCATGGGGAAACCCCATCACTATAGAAAATATTGAATTGTCAATGCCTTTAAAAAATAACAACGGAGAGTTCCCTGGAAGAAAATTTCGCACACTATTGCGTGATAAAAAAGAAATATCATATCCTCAGGCCAATATCAGTGCGCTGACAATTAAATATTCTTCTAAATCCTTCACTTACCCAATGCCGATTATTTTTTTTCAATTCTCAGGGCACTAAAAAACAATTTCAAAGGGTTTCTAACATCAAAAAATACTGCGCTGCATTGGCTTTTACGAAGAATGGTACAGTTACGTCATGGATATAAGTTTCTCACGGCCTTCATAACGCGCTGAGAATTAATTGATTCGTACCTAAATACGAAGGCCGTGAGAATATTAAATTCTCACGGCCTTCCGTAAACTATCAACTTCCTATATGTAAAAAGTAAAATCTAAATAGCTATGTAAATCAACCAGTTATATTAAAGTCCAGCCTGTGCACTAATTTCCAGCATGCGTTCAATTGGCTTTTTAGCGGCTATTCTCAGGCTTTCTTCCATTGTAATTTCCGGCTGTTCATATTCCATACACAAATACAATTTTTCAAGCGTATTCAATTTCATGTGTGGACAGTCGTTACAAGCACACGCATTATTGGGTGGAGCGGGAATAAATGTTTTACCGGGATTCTCTTTCTGCATCTGGTGCAGTATGCCCGTTTCAGTAACAACGATATATTCCTGCGCATCATCCTTTTGGCTAAACTTCAGTAAACCTGTGGTGGATCCGATATAATCCGCAATGGCCAGAACCGCCGGTTCGCATTCCGGGTGGGCAATCACTTTGGCTTTGGGATGACGAATCTTCAGTTTTGTAATCTTTTCCAGGGAGAAAATCTCGTGTACCATGCAGGCGCCATTCCATAAAACCATGTCTCTACCCGTTTTTTTGATCAGATAGGCCCCTAAATTCCGGTCGGGGGCAAATATGATCGGCTGGTTGCGGGGAACGCTTTCGATGATTTTCTCGGCATTGGAGCTCGTGCAGATGATATCGCTGAGCGCCTTGATACCCGCAGAGCAGTTGATATACGAAATCACGATATGGTCAGGGTAACGGTCCCGGAACTTCTTAAACAGCTCCGGAGGGGCACTGTCGGCCAAGGAACAACCCGCCTTCAGGTCGGGTAACAGCACTTTCTTCTGGGGACTGAGAATTTTTGCGGTTTCAGCCATAAAATGTACGCCGGCAAAAACAATCATGTCCGCATCTGTTTTGGCAGCCTGCTGACTGAGTCCCAAACTGTCTCCGATGTAATCTGCGATATCCTGGATATCCGGTTCCTGGTAATAGTGCGCCAGGACGATAGCGTTTTTCTTCTTTTTCAAATTTTCTATCGCTTCAAACAAATCCAGGGAGGGATCGACTGATATATCCAAAAATCCGTTGCGTTGCAAATTTTTTTTCGCGTCAGCGATTTCCATAATCATAGCTATATACTTCTTTAAATATTTAAAAGAAAAGCCCACTACTATTAGGGCTGTGAATATGTGGAAATTTAATTTCCGGCTCACGTACAAATGTAGTTGTTATTCCTTTTTATTACGCTTTCCACACGAAATTAACATGCCATTTCCGCGCCAATACTGGCTTTTCCTACTTTCATCCACATACGTGGATATCCTTCTAGGTGAAAATCTTTTTCGTCAACTGTGTATTAGGAAAATGTTAAAAGAAGGCATTTGCTATCCACATTTCCACGCTTTGATTTTTAAGGGTAAATTTAACCACAATAACAAAATTAGTTTTACCTGTGAGCAGAGGCACCTTTTCCCACCTTATTTTGCGTTTTACAGGGGTTTTTACACATCAATTGTGGAAAAGAAACTCTTGGAGATGAAAAATGGTCAAAATGCATACAGGCTTAAATTAGCCCTGTTTTATTCACAATTTTATGTGGATTAGAGAATCCGCTTTTTTAACATTTGTGAATAACCTTTTTTTAGATTTTGACACTTAATTTAGGCGAAATACCTGCTGTAATCGACGTTTAAAAATATTTAGCCCTTGAAAAAGAAGAGGTTGTTAATAAGCCCGTCATGTGGAAAACCTGTGAATGTTACATAGTCCACAAAAGTGTTATAAGCACCTGAAACCCTTTACTGTATTGAGTTTTAGAGCAAAAAATACTCTTTTGCAGTTACAGTTTATTTATTCTATTTTTGCTATCCTTAAAAATGTAGACTATATAATATATGTCAGTAATTCAGAAAATCAGGGACAAGTACGCCGTCATGATCGTTGTAGTGATTTGCCTGGCTATTGTTAGTTTCCTGTTGCAGGATGCCTTTTTTGGCAAAAGTTCTCTATCCCGTCGCGATACCAGCGTGGGTAAAGTAAATGGTGAAGATCTCGATTTAGCAGAGTATCAACGTCGTATTCAGGACGCAGAAAACAACGCGCGTCAGCAAATGCCCAATATTGACGAACAAACACGTCAGTATATCCGCGAACAGGTTTGGAACGAGTTTCTGAATGAACAAATTATGCAGGCTCAATACAAAACATTGGGTATCGACGTAACTGAGGCAGAAGTTGTAGACCAAATCAAAGGTAAAAACCCCAACCCGGTAGTTGTACAACAATTTACCCGTGATGGCCAGTTTGACCGCAATGCTTTGCAACAGGCTATTTCACAGGCAGGCAGCAACCCGCAGATCCGCGAAGGTTTACACCAGCTGGAAAGTTATATTGCCAAATACCAGGAGCGTTTGAAATATGTAACCCTTGTTAAACAAGGTATCTACTATCCAAAATGGCTGGCAGAACAACAACAGAAAGATAACAGCCAAACAGCAACTGTATCTTATGTAAGCGTTCCTTATGCTACCATTGCCGATTCCACTATTAAAGTAACAGACGCGGAACTTGATCGCTTTATCCAGGATCACAAGCAACTGTTTAAAGTAGAAGAATCCCGTAAAATTGAATATGTATCCTTTGATGCGATCCCTTCTGCCGCCGATTCAGCTGCTGCTATCCAGCAGATCATGGCAATGAAGCTGGAACTGGATACTACAAAAGATAACATCGCCGGTTTTATTAACCGTAATTCAGATATTAAATATTACGACGGATATATTTCCAGGAACGAAGCGAAAGTTCCTATGAAAGATTCTATCGTGAATCTGCCTGTAGGAACCGTTTTCGGACCATACTACGATAATAACCTGATCGTTTTTGCGAAAATGGTAGATCGTAAGAATATGCCAGATAGCGTAAAAGTTCGTCACATCCTCATCGCTTCCGGCGCTCAGGGTGGTTTACCGGACTCTATTGCTAAAAAACGTGCAGATAGCCTCGAACTGGCTGTAAAAGGCGGGGCCGACTTCAAAGCACTGGTTAACCAGTTTTCTGATGATCCGGGTAGCAAACAAACCGGTGGTGAATATGAACTGACTCCATCTTCCCAATTTGTTCCTGAATTCAAAGACTTCGCTTTCGATGGTTCAAAAGGCCAGGTAAAAGTGGTGAAGACGCAGTTTGGTTACCACGTTATGGAAATACTGGATCAGAAAAATATTGGTCCGGCTATTAAGGTAGCTTATCTCGGTAAGTCTGTAGAAGCCAGCAAAGAAACTAATAACAACGCATTTAGTGCTGCGAGCGGTTTTGCCGGTAAAAGCGGTAATGCTGCAGCTTTTGAAAAAACAGTACAACAGGAAAAGCTGAATAAAAGAATCGCTGATAATGTGCGTCCAATGGATTTCGTGATCCCCGGCATCGGACAATCACGCGAACTGGTACGCTGGGCTTACGAATCCAAACAAGGTGATGTAAGCAAAGTATTTACCTTCGATGATAAATACGTAGTGGCCGTTTTAACCAATGTACGTAAAGAAGGTACTGCTCCGCTTGCAGATGTCAGACCTCAGGTAGAAGCTGAAGTTAAGAAACATAAGAAAGCAGAACAGATTATGGCTAAACTGCAAACTCCGGCTTCGCTGGATGCTGCAGCAAAAGCAACCAACCAACCGGTGCTGAACGCGGAAGGCGTTTCTTTCGCTACTCCGTTCATCGCTTCCCTGGGCTTTGAGCCACGTGTTGCTGGCGCATCTTTCAATAAGAAATGGGGTACTGCAACCGTATCCGCTCCAATTGAAGGAAATGCAGGTGTATATGTGATTAAGGTAGATAGCTTCCAGCCGTCTGCTCAACCGGCTCAGGATATCGCTTCCCAACAGGCTGCTTACGAACAGGGTGTTAAGTCCATGCTGGATCAGCAACTGTTTGAAGTGTTGAAAAAGAAAAGTGACGTGAAGGATACCCGTGGTAAATTCTTCTAAACCACTACATTTTTTACTGACATAAGAAAAAGGGAAGCACTACTGCTTCCCTTTTTTGTTCCCCTTTCTCCTGCCTTTTACCCCCTTATTCCTATTCCTGCGTCGATATTCGTAAATTTGTATCCTTAAATAGGGATAAAATGGAAGAAATCATAAATAAAGTAGCGCAGAGTGGACTGGAAACCATTGATCTGGAACAATTTTACCCAAAGGGGGAAATTGTTGTTTTTGATATGAAGGATTACCTGTTTATGGGACTCATCCTGAAAGAAAAGGATTTCCGGGCAGCTATGCAATCGCACGACTGGGAGCAGTACCGTGGAAAAAATGTGGGGTTAGTATGTTCTGCAGATGCCGTTATTCCTTTATGGGCTTATATGCTGGTAATGACCAACCTGGAACCGGTAGCGGCCTATGCGGCTTTCGGTGACGCTGAATTTATACACAACACATTGTACCTCAGGAACCTGGGAGAAATTGACCTCTCCGCTTTTGCTGACAAAAGGATTGTTATTAAAGGATGTGGTGACAAACGGGTAGGAGAAATTGCCTATGCGGAAATTACCCGCCTGCTACGCCCGGTAGTAAAGAGTATTATGTATGGAGAGCCCTGCTCTACTGTACCCGTATATAAGAAGAAGAGCTAAAACCAGCCTCTTTTCCGGAATATCATTATCATCAGCACCAATAATATGCCCATGCCTCCCAGGGTATAATAATAACCGTTGGTAGATGCCAGTTCGGGCATGTTGTGAAAATTCATTCCATATATACCAGCGAGCAGTGTTGGCGGCGCCATTAACGTAGTAACCACCGCCAACACTTTCATGATTTCATTCATCTTCAGATTCAACTGGGTATGATACATTTCCTGTAAATTCAGCACCATATCCCGGTAGTTATCTGCCAGATCATTACATTGAATGATGTGATCGTATACATCCTTGTAGTATTTGGTCACTTTATCATCCAGCAGATCACTTTCACTCTTCAGAAAACCGTTCACCAGTTCTCTTACCGGTGCAATAGCCCGTTTGAACAGGAAAACCTGGCGGCGTAAATAATTAATCCGCGCCAGGGTACGGGTATTGGGCTGATGCTGAACCAGGTCTTCCATCATTTCAATCCTTTCCCCCAGTTTATCCATCACGATGAAATAGTTATCGACAATTACATCCAGTAATGAATAACAGAGATAATCCGCGCCACCGTTGCGGATCCTGGATCCTGCTATTAAAAGTTTAGCCCGTACCGGATCAAATACGTCCCGGGCGGGATCTTCCTGGAAAGAGATTACGAAGTTTCTGCCGAGTACAATACTCACCTGCTCCAGATCAATAGAAGAAGTTTCGCTGTTGAAATAAATCATTGGAAGTAAACAAAACATCCGGTCATTGATTTCATCCATTTTTGCCCGCTGCCCTATACTCAGAATATCATCTTCCAATAATGGGTGGATTATAAACTGTTCACATACGGCATGCACCTCCTCTTTCCTGATACCATCAATGTTGATCCAGCTTAATTGCGGAGCGTTTGCATACTTGAAGGTTTCTTCTATTTTATTCAGCACCAGTTCTGAGCAAAGACTGATATTATAATCAAAAACGGTGATCTTGGTCTCTGCCGCCGGCTTGCGGGTGGTTACTCCTTCCGCCGGATTATAGTTCATGATGCGTTGCTTCTTCACCTTGAATGGGTTTAGTACTTGTACTACGCCGGGAATAGGCAATTTATTTTTGAAGGCCATATGTGCTGATGTTACCAGGATTGATTACCGAATTTAAAGTAAAAATCGGTCAGAATACCTGCTATGTATTAATAATTATACCTGTTGGAGGAAAGCTGTTTAGCCCCGGCTTTTGCCGGAAACGAGTCGCATAAGGCTGAAAATAAATGCGCAACTTAAATCCTATGGGGTATGTGGACTAATTGTTTGAGCCAGGTAAGGGATTATTTTTTTGAGAGATAAAAAAAAGAAATCGCCCGGCATTGTTAGAGCCGGGCGACAAGGATTAAATATGATGAATTATGTAAGTGCTTAGAACCTGGGCAGCTCAATAACCGGAGGAGTACCGGTGGCAGGACGTTCAAACAAATCGCCATACTGCGCATTGGCAGGTTTAAAGCCGCTGTTCCATAAGTAGAACCATCCGTTTTCTGAGCCCCCGCCATAGTCGAGCCTGTCTTTTGCTTTAGCGGTAGCATCATTGGAGAACTTTGCTTTGGTAAGCTCTATCCACTCGCCGGTATTGGTTTTGATCCAATGGTTACCGAAGTATCCCTTGCGGCCGAGGTGACCATTTTCAAAAGAGAAGTTTTCCAGGAAAGAATAAAGATGTCCCATATACTTCCCGTCTTTAGGAGCCCTGAAGCTAGCAATCAGTTTCCACTCTTTGTGTTCAGGTACATAAAAATAGGCAGTGTAAGTAGTGGTATTGCCTGTTGGTACACTGTGCATCAGGAAACGATAAGTATCTCCGGCTTTCCAGTTGTATACCCAATGGCTATGCCCACCGGTGCCTTCGCCGCCAAACCCGCTGGCATCCACACTATCTCCTTTTGCAAGCATTACCACCTGGTCTTCATACTTTACTTTGCTGCGTTCCTGCGGTTCCCCACCAGCGTCCCATACGGAAAAAATAATCCTTCTTTCGGTAGGAGAATTTACCTGCATGCCAAAGTAACCCCTGTGAAATCCGCAGGACATGAAATAAGTGCCCAGTTTATCTTCTCCTTCCGGCACTTTAATTTCTCCATAAAACCACTCTACATTTTTACCTTCCGGAACAGGATAGTTTAAATGTACAGAAGCCGCACGGCGCCAGGGTTTGGCGTTGTACTGAATATCTTTGACAGCCGTGCCGGAAAGGGTTACATTTTTTACATCTGCATATACATTTCCTTTCCTCTCCACTCCTTTTAATGATACACAATAGAAGCCTGCTTTTTTAATAGTTGTTTGTAAGGCAGGAATATTTACGAAATCAGTATTGGAAGGAATGCTAACTATTTTTTCTGTACCATTTACCGAAACAGATACTTTGCTTTCAGCATCGGCTTTCGCTGATAGTGATACTTTGAGCGAGCCGGGAGTGGCTACATGAAAATAGAAATTAACGGTGTTGCTGTTATCAGTCCAGTGTACAACGCCGTCGCGTTCACTGATCTCTACATGTTCTTCTACCGGATCGGCATAGGCGGCAAAGCCAGGCAGCTCAGCCACCCGCGCCTGTGCAAAGGCGTTGTTTACAGCAAAGCCAATAGCCAGCGATGCTGCGAGGAGTGTTTTCTTGTTCATTGTTCTTAATTGTATGTCAACAAATAAAGCAGCATCTGTTTCCAAATGCAATTTTGCGGGAAAAAAATTACAATCGAATGAGATTCCCATACAATCAACGGTATGTGCATTAATTTATACAGGGCAGAAACGTACTGATCTTGTGGGAAGTACTGTGCGCTTAAGGGAAGACAAAGGGAATTGTTTTTGTGGCAGATAAGTATGCTGCCGCGGTATTTATCTGCCGGAGGCAGGATATTTCCAAAAACTATATAAAACATTATTTTATGGAAAACCAATTAAAAGATAAGAAGGTAGCTATTTTAGTAGCAAATGGATTTGAAGAAGTAGAACTGACAAAGCCCCTGGAAGCGTTGAAGAATGCAGGCGCTACAGTAGATATTGTTTCCCCGGAAGGGAAAACCGTTCGCGCCTGGGCAGAAAAAAACTGGGGGAAGGACTACCCGGTAGACAAGGATATAAAAGATGTGGTGGCATCTTCCTATGATGCGCTGGTATTGCCGGGAGGCGTAATAAATCCGGATCGTTTGCGCACCAACGACCGCGTAGTTGCTTTTGTTACCGGTTTCTTCGACGAAAGCAAACCTATAGCGGCCATTTGTCATGGTCCGTGGACATTGATTGAAACCGATGAACTTGATGGCCGGAGGGTGACGTCTTATCCATCATTAAAAACGGATCTTGAAAATGCAGGCGCTTTATGGGTGGATGAAGAAGTGGTGACCGATAAAGGGTTGGTTACCAGCCGGACACCAAAGGATTTGCCGGCGTTTTGCAAGAAAATGATTGAAGAAATTGCCGAAGGCCCGCACGATCAGCGAGGCAATGAAGCACGTAAAGGAGGAGTACACCAATTAGGATAATTACCACATACAGGAGTGAGGCGCCTCACTCCTGCTTTTATTTCTTTTTCTTCTTTTTGTATTTCACTTCCACATTGGCAACACCCGTATTCAGCATGCCTATTTTGGAGGCTGCTTTATGCGAAAGATCAATAATCCGCCCCGCTACAAACGGCCCCCGGTCGTTGATCCGGACCTTTACACTTTTTCCGTTGGCAACATTAGTAACGGTAACGCGAGTACCGAAAGGGAGCGTTTTATGTGCGGCCGTAAGCGACCGCTGGTGGAAGGTTTCACCGCTTGCGGTACGTTTTCCATCGAAAGAGTTGGCGTAATAGGAAGCTTTTCCGGTTTCGGTAATTTTCCGGCTACAGGAAGAGGCACCTGTCATTATCAGGATAATGAACAGCAATACCCAATTGCGTTGTAAGGGTGCAGGGATACACATGGCGGATAGCGATTTAGACAATGACCTAAAAATAAGTCAATTTTCCGAGGCTTTCAGTGACCGGTGGCGGGGAATTTGATGAATGGCAGACAGCTGAACAATGTAAGAGATCAGCTGTTTTTATCAGGCATTCATTCTAACAAATTATTTATGGCAAAACTTGTAGCGGATCAATTAGTAGATATGCTGGCAACCGCCGGCATCAAGCGTATTTATGCCGTAACCGGCGATAGTTTAAATCACATTAACGATGCCGTGCGCCGCGATGGCCGGATCCAATGGATTCACGTACGGCATGAAGAAGTAGGCGCGTATGCCGCAGGTGCGGAAGCACAATTGAATGGTTTGGCCTGTTGTGCCGGCAGCAGCGGGCCAGGACACGTTCACCTGATCAACGGCTTATATGATGCACACCGGTCGGGCGCTTCGTTGGTGGCCATTGCATCTACCTGTGCTACCAATGAATTTGGAAGCGACTATTTCCAGGAAACCAATACCATTAAGTTGTTTGATGATTGCAGTCATTATAACCAGGTAGCTGCAACTGCAGAACAGGCTCCCCGCATGTTGCAGGCGGCCTTGCAACATGCCGTGCATAAGCATGGTGTAGCGGTTTTAGGATTACCGGGAGATGTGGCCGCCGCTGATGCAAAGGAAATTCCTACTGCCACGAAGCTGTATCATCCTAAACCCGTTATTTGTCCTTCTGTTCCGGAATTAAAGCAGCTGGCCGGCTTGCTCGGAGATGCGAAGAAAATTGCGATCTATTGCGGCCTGGGCGCCGTAGAAGCGCACGACGAAGTAGTGGCCCTTTCCCAGTTGTTAAAAGCGCCTATTGCATACTCGTTCCGGGCAAAAATGGGGATTCAGTATAACAACCCCAATGAAGTAGGCATGACCGGTTTGCTGGGGCTTGCATCGGCTTATAAAAGTATGCATGAAGCAGATGTATTGCTCCTGTTGGGAACAGATTTCCCTTACACACCATTTATTCCTGAGAAGGCAAAGATTATCCAGATAGATATCCAGCCGGAAAGGCTTGGCCGCAGGGCGGCACTGGAGCTGGGGCTGTGTGGGGATATCGCGGATACGCTGAAGGCGCTTTTGCCAATGCTGAAAGAAAATACCGACCGGCAATTTCTGGATGAGATGGTAGCGTTTTACCAGGAAGTGCAAAAGAAAATGCAAACCTATGTGGAAGATACCGGCAAGGAAAACGCCATCAGCCCGGAGTTTGTGGCTTCTACCCTCAATAAAATTGCAGCCGATGACGCCATTTTTACTGTAGATACCGGCATGACGAATGTTTGGACGGCACGTTATCTCGAAGGCACCGGTAAACGCACGTTGCTGGGATCTTTTAATCATGGTTCTATGGCCAACGCCATGCCGCAGGCTATTGGCGCAGCATTGGCGCAACCGGGCCGGGAAGTGTTTGCGCTGTGCGGCGATGGAGGATTAACGATGTTACTGGGCGACCTGATGACCATTAAACAATATCAACTGCCGGTAAAAGTAATTGTGTTTAATAACCGGGCGCTGGGCATGGTGAAGCTTGAAATGGAAGTAGCCGGACTTCCCGATTGGCAAACGGATATGGTGAATCCAGATTTTGGAGCGGTGGCTGTGGCAATGGGCTTCACGGCGTTTACCATCCGTAAGCCGGAAGAGGTGGAAAGCATTTTATCCCAGGCAGCGGAAACAGCGGGGCCGGTGTTGGTAAATGTATTTACCAATCCGGAGTCACTGGCAATGCCGCCGAAAGTGGAGTTTGCCCAGATGAAGGGATTTGCCCTGTGGATGGGAAAACTAATTCTCAGCGGAAGATATGAAGATGTATTTGATGCAGTGAAATCTAACTACAAGCACCTGAAAGATGTGCTCTGAGTATGAATTTACGGGGAGATGATTTCAGGACCATCTCCCCGTAATATTAAAATGGATACCCGATGGCAATGTTGAGAATAAGGTTCTTTTTGCGCCAGTCGGGATCGCCAAAATTTATTTTATCAAACACCCAGCGTTCATTTTCCGGCAGGTAAGGAATGCGGAAGGGAATAGCCAGATCGAGGCGTACTACCACAATAGAAGCATCTATGCGTAGGCCCACACCACCGCCAACGGCAATGTCTTTATAAAAAGTATTGAAGGCGAATTTGCTGCCTGGTTTATCTGGTACATCTTTCTGCAACCAGATGTTACCCGCGTCTACAAAGGCTGCCACATTGAACACACTGGCTACGTGTACACGCAGTTCGGAGTTGAATTCCAGCTTGATATCGCCGGCTTCATTGGCCAGCAGGGCTGAAGTATCCACGGCAGGATTGTGATATGATCCAGGGCCGAGAGTACGTGCCCGGAACGCCCTGATGCTGCTGCTACCACCTGTGAAAAACTGTTTTACAAAAGGCAGGGTGGATGAGTTACCGTATGGTAAACCATAGCCAAGTAACAGGCGGTTTACCCATTGTTTACCTTTGCCCAACTGCCAGTAGTGGCGCGCTTCCGCAGTGAATCGTTCATATTGCGCAAATGAATTTCCAAGTAATGTTTTTTGCCCGGTATCATTTTTTGGAATGATTAACCCGGCTATGTTGCCTGAGATATCTATATTCCCACTCAGGTAGAAGCTGTGCACCCGGTTGGCCTGCTGGTTATTGTAGGTGATGGTGTAGTTGCCGCCCAGGATAAATTGTTTTTCAATAGCGTTGCGCTGACTCGGATCGTTTGCCAGGATACTGTCGTATGCCGGTGTTGTTTTGGTAGGCAGCACATATGTAAGCGCCACCGGCGCAAAGATATGACTCAGGTATTGTGTCCGTTGCCAGAGGTATTGCAGCTGCAGCGTGTACGCGTTAAGGTTATACAGGTCTGCACGGCTGTACAGTTCATAGCTGGCGCTTATTCTTGTTTTAGGCACATAGGGGGTACGGATATTCAGTCCGCGGAAAGGCGTAATGAACCGCGGGAAAGTAACGGCTACTTCTGCGCCGAGGCCATATGAATTAGATCCGCCTGCGTTTTTATTGCCGGTTTGCCACTCCAACCCGCCACGTAACCCGATTTCCAGCAATGCCGCAGAATGCAGCCAGTTGCGGTTTTTAGCGGTTATCTGTATCTGTGATCCAATGAACCCGTTAGATTTAGACGTACCGCGTAATTCTGTTTGAAGAGAACGACGCTTATAGGGGGTGAGGAAAAGCTTTGCATCGAGCCAGCCGCTGTCGAGCGCCACCCGGTTATTCACCATCGCCCTGTAGTTGCTGGCCTGGGAAGTATCACGGGAATAGGTGCTATCGCGCCGGTTCAAATTTCTGCCGGAAGCATCCCGTCGACGGGAGCTGTCCCTGGTGCTGGTAACATTTGGGCTGCCTCCTACCAGGTTGTGAACAGAGGTATCGCGTACCGGCGAAAACTGTCCTTTTACAAATTTGAATACGCCCAGGTTAATCAGCCTTTGCAACGTAATATTATGTGAGCTCAGACGATACAAACTATCCGGCCGTAAAAACACGGACCGGTCAAATGCGGATGATTTGAACCGGTGGGCGGAATCCACAATATAAATGCCTTTGTATCTTATGGGAGTTCCCTGTGTAGAAGCGGAGTCGTTGTCCAGCGAGTAGTCAGGGAACAGCACTATGTCGTGCATCCTGTAAGGGCGAAGCGCTGCCAGGGGGGTGTTGTCCTTTATCTTCACAAACAGATCTACGGTACCGCTATTGGTACTATCTACCTGTACCAGTAAATAATCGGGAGTAAAATAATAATAGCCTTGTTCTTTTAATGCAGCGTGTATACGTTCCCGTTCGGCCTTGATTGAATCGAGCGAATAATTGGCGCCGATGATCAATGAACTTTCCGGTTTGGTATAAGTAACCGTTTTGCCGATGGCGCTGCTATCTGTTAAATAGGTGACGCTTTTAATAGTGTACCGGTGATTGGGCGTAGCGGTGTACTTCATGGAAGCTTTTTTCTTACCGGATAATTTAACGGCAGAAGTAACCCCGGCCTGGAAATAGCCGTTATCCACGAGGTATTCTTCCAGCACCTGTGATGTGTAGTCGGGTTTGGCCTGGCTTAGTAAAACGGGCGGTTCCCCCCACTTTTTGCGCAGCAGGTAATTCAATCCTTTTCCCTTAGGTTCATTGCCTAAATTATAGAGCCACAGTTTTATGGGCATACCGAGGAATTTACGGTTCCTGTTGGGACGGATTCTTTTATCCATTCCTTCCATCAGGGAACTATAATCCTTCGGTCTTTTTTTAGCAATACTATCAGTGATCCATTTTACTTCGCTCCCAGTATATAGCCGGTCTCCTTCGGGTACGGTACGCGTGGTACTGCAGGAGCTGATTACCAGGTATACCAGGCAAAACAGGCTACAGCAAATGATGATATGGCTATTTACTTTTCGCATCAGGCGTTGTCGTATTTTTATCGTCTTTCTTATTTTTTTTGTTGTCGCGGAGTTTCTGTTTTTTAGATTCAGATTTAGACCGCTGCAAAATTTCACGGAATTCATCGTAGTCCATGATCAGTGCAAAAGCTACTCCTGTTTCCACTACCTGTCCTTCCAGCACAGTTTGGCTATCATTGCGCTGATATACCCTTATCCGGTAACGTCCGTCGCGGGTAAGTTTATATTCCACAGAGATATCGCCGATCAGGGAGCTGGCGTTTTGCTGGTTTCCCTGCAACATGATATTGGAACCAACAGAAACGGTTAAACGATCGTTGAATAACTGTTTGGAGGCGCCCACTTTCAGATTGGTGGACTCCTGTGCAGTGCCGGTGGAATAATCTTCCTGGTTCTGCAAATCGAAGTTGAGGTCCACCCCTTTGATCAGGTTGCCCGCCATGTTATTGAGCTGTTGTGAAAGTATTTTACTCACACTGTTTTTCGCCGCCTGTCCTACTCCCCCGCCGGTGCCGCCATCGAGTGTATTCATAGGATCATCCGGAATAAAGGAGTTCAGCACCAGCAGTCCCATCACCTGTTTATTCAGCTCAGAAGGCACCTGGTTAATTTGTTTCAGACGGTTATACGGTGTTCCATTCAGCGTATTCCGGTCTTTCTCTGCCAGATCCAGGCGGAAGCTGATATCCGGCTTCATCAGGTTGCCTTTGATCATCAGGTACACCTGGAATGGCATCCGTTGTTTATAGGTATTGCGTTGCTCGGCAGACATGCTTTGGAGCTGGTCTGCCACGAGATCGTACGCCGGAGCATTCACTGTGTATTTGGCGGTGATATCCAGATCGGCGCTGGTAGCATCTCCATTGAAGGATACGAAGCTGCCTTTTTCTATATCGAAGGAGCGTTTAATGAGCTGGTTCAGCGACATCTCATATTTACCTTCCGTTATTTCATAGCGGCCGGTAAGACTTAATTTACTGCTGGGATCCAGCGTGGCGTTGATGCTGGCGGTACCTTTCGCCTGTACATAATCACCATTTTGTGAGTCGATAATAATTTTAAGAACAGATTCCGGCGTAATATCGAGGTTGCCGGACAGGAACATGCCTTTCAACCGCGTGGTTTTAAACCGGAGGCTGTCTTCACGGGCCAGCAGTGCGGAATCGACAGGATTGGATTTATCCACAAATTCTATCACGCCTTCCCTGTTGGCGAGTCCCGGTTCTTCCTGCGGGAGCGTCATGGTAACGCTGGATTTGTCGCGCAGCTTTACGATGGCATCAATTCTTGGCAGATCAAGCGTACCGCGGATCTTCACTTTACTATCTATATAAGCAGGGCCATAAATCCATTGATCCGGGCTTTGTTGACGACCAAGCGCCATGAAGTTATCGGCGGTAACATCGAGGTTAAAGCTATACCGGGTAAAGTTCCTGGTATTGATGCGGCCATCTACTACCAGCTCGTTATTGGCGCTGTCGGCTATTACCAGGTTATTCAGCAGGATGCCTCTTTCGTCTATCACAATATCTTCATCCGGCAGGTGGAACGTGCTGCCAATCATGGTTACCATGCCGGCGGCATTATCGAAGTGCAGGCTTCCCAATACTTTGGGGGCGGAAGGAGTACCCGTAATATTGAACTGCCCGGTAGCGTTGCCGGACATTTTAGTCACGCTGCCCATCGTGAAAGGCTCCAGTGAGGCAATGCTTAGTTTATTGATATCAAGCTGGGCGTTGATGGTTGTGTCGTAGGTACCATCTACTTTTATATCATTATCGTTACCGGTTAATCCGGCAGTAAGTTTATATTGACCGGGGCCACTGTTTTCTACATTGGCATCCAGTGTTCCCATGCGTGTATTCTTCACCGTTAGACTGTCTACTTTCAGTGTGGCGTGGATCAGTGGCGACTGATTCCAGTTCCTGACCGTGGCTTCCGCATTGAGGGTACCGTTGGCCAGCAGCGTGTCTGTTGCCAGCAGCGCGGTAATAGTAGATAATTTGAAATTGGCAATGTTGGCCTGGAGGGCAGGAACCGTGCTGGTATCCGGCCGGGTCACGATCTGGATGGACTGATCGCCCTGCGACAGTTTGATATTTGCGGTATCCGGCGCGCCGTTCTTCATCCGGAGAATATTGTTTTCTGCTACCGTCCATTCCTGTTTGTTCAGCAGCAGTCCGGGTTTAAGGGACAGCTGCATAGCATTCTCTTTCAGGAAGGTGAAAATGCCGCCCAGTTTATATTTGGGCTGCCTTTTAATATCATCCAGCACAACGTCAAAATCAACCACGCCGGTATTGGCATACGCTGTGAGATAAGTGTGTTGCAGCGGGAAGGATGGATGCGCCATACGGGCCAGGGAAACCCCAAGCCGCATAGAAGTATCCAGGATAGAAACGCCCATACGCAGACTGTCGACCTGCAGGGAATCATAATTAACTTTCGGAAGATATGCATTGGCGATGAGCAGGCTGCTGTCGCTGTTAAGGCGGCCATTCATCACCAGTGGCACTTCCATGCGCAGTGTTGGGATCATCTGCTGCAAGCTCTTTGGCCATTGTAAAGAAGCATTCCATTGCAGTGATTGTCCGCCGGGAACCTGCACAATAACGCCCGAATCGGCTGGCAGCAATGGCTTGCTGATAATGTTGGCGAATGCAGTGCCCACCTTTGTATAATCGATATGGCCGTTGGCGCTGATCAGGCCAAACGGACTTTTTAAAGTAAGGTATTGCTGATCTTTATATTCGGCTATCAGGGAGATACTGTCCAGCGGAAATACCTGTCCCTGTGTGGCGATCTGCCATTTTGTTAAAAAGGCGTTGCCTTCAATGCGCTGTGGTTCTATACTGTTAAAATCTGCCAGGAGATTTCCCTGTATAGTTAATGGTTCTGTATACCAGTGGGTAGCATAAAGATCGGCTTTAGCCACTTCCATATTTACTTTCAGCCCCTGGATGGTAGTATCCTCCAGTTGTCCGCTGATATCGAAAGTGGCGGTGATGCTACTATCAGCACTTTCGCCCTGTGCTTCAAAGTCGCCTTTGTTGATACCGGCAATTACACTTACATCATGATACGTATAGGCGTTATAGGTAGCTTCATCCAGTTGTGCGGTAGCTTTGGCCACCATTTGTTTTAACGTATAGCCCTCACCGGTAGCGCTCAGTTTTCCGGACATCCAGCCGTAGGTGGTATCGTATAGCATAGCGCCGGGGTTTACCCGGAAGTAGGGAATACTGATGGTATAGCTGCTGCGGATGCTGTCGGTGATATTAACGAGATGCGCATTGATATTCGCATTGGCGGTTTCGCTTTTCAGCTGCAGTTGGGTAACCAGGTCTTTCATGCCGCCTTTGAACATACCGGTAATCAGCATGTTTTCCGGCAGGCGTGGTGTATCTGGCAGTGTACCGGCCGGCAGCCAGGCGCGCAATGGTTTGTTTCCTGTTTGTATATGCAGTGTAGGAAGATTGGCACTGAGGCGGTCCGGATCTGTAGCATGGAACACCTGGCCATTGTCTGTTTTAATCAGGTTGCCTTCGTGATCGTTGACATAAAGCTGTTTAATATTCAGTTCTCCCAGGTTTCCTTTTAGTATAGCCGCCAGCGTTAGTTGTTTATTCCAGAGCTGGTCGAATGATTTATTTTTGCGGGCATCAGGAACAAAAGGCAGCCACTCTCCCAGTGCTATATGCACAGAATCGAGATTGGCATCCAGTCCGAGTTGATCGAGGTGGTCGGAAATGCCTGACCAGGAAGGGACTGTTACAATGATCTGTTTGCGGAAGATGCTTTTATTGGTTTGCAGCAGGAAATTGCGCAGCGCCAGTGTATACGGCGTAAACAATACGTCCATATTGGCTTTGCGGATCGTAAAGCCGGACTTATCCCGGGCAGTTAATGACTTTATACCCACCATAATGCTATCGGGCTTATAGCGGATATTATTGATTTTACTGGAGAACCGGGTCAGGAACAGGTGATTATAGTCAGGATCTGGTCCTGCGGCCTTTGGCGCCGGGCCGCCATTGTCGTAGCGTAAAGCCAGCTTATCAAGATTTACCTGGGTGGCAAATACCTGCCATGTATTTGGTGTGGTGTCGTTTGGTGTGGCAGGAACGGAATCTTTTCCGGGCACCATCATCACCAAACCGGTGGTATTGCTGATGGAGAGATCTCCTACCTGTATCCGGGTGGAGTCCTGGTCCAGGTTGCTGTTCCGTAATTGCAGGGCGCCTATTTTCCAGGCGGTGGTAATACCGGAGCCTTCATCTGTATACAGGAAATTACTGTTATTGATCTGTAGTTTTTTCAGGAGCAGGTGCAGGGATGCGCTGCTGGTATCAGCAGGTGGCGGCGGCGGAGCGGCTGATGTAATAGCCGGAGGTATATATTGTTGCCGGAAAAAGCCTTTCAGTCCATCGAGGGTAATACCCCTGAATGCGTAAATGCCATCATCTATGAGCAGGTCGTCCGGATCAACATGCAAGCTATCCCAGGTGAGTATGGCAGACATGCCACCCTGTGCATCGGCATAGCTTACTTTCACTTTACGGAATGAGATGTCTTTCAGCCGATATTGTAAGGTGGTACCGGTTTCCGGCGCCAGGGTATCTTTTTTACCGGAGGGTGTCACAAACGCATCTACCGCAAACTGGTAATTAAAAGTGGAATCGCCGGGATGCCGGTATACGTTTACCAGTAAGGTGTCCCATTCCAGTTTATCTATTTTCAGTTCATTACTGATCAGTGACAGCAGGTTGTAATGTACCTTGAGGGAACCGGTGTAAAAAAGGGCCTGTTTGGAGGTGTCGGCCACATATACATTACGCAGTTCCAGGTACTGCCAGCCACGTGCGCGCAGGTAGCCGATCTGCACTTTTGTGTGCAGTTTCTTCCGCAGGTATAGTTCTCCCTGTTCTCTTAAATAATTCTGGACGCCGTTCAGTTGTAATAATAAAACAGCCATTACGGGCAATAAGAGCACCGCAACAATAATCCATATAAGCCATCGCCACCAGGGGCGGCCGTGTTTTTCTCCGGTTTCTGCTGGTTCTGTCACTATGATATATTACAAAAGTAAATTACTGAATATAAACGCAAAAGCGTGCTTATGGTTTACTTTACCGGCAGGATAGTGCAACCGGGCGCTTGCCTGCGGGGTACAACAAAATCCATACCTCAGGAGTACCGGGAATAAATAGTAATTGCAAGAATACATTAAATACGGTAACGGACATACTTTTTTTGGTGCAGAAACAGAATGGGGTGAGTAGTAATATGCACAGATTGGCGAAAAGAAAATGGATTGGACGGGTTGGTTTTTATTATTTAGTTATCCTGATTCAGGGCATTTTTATCTTCTTTTTCAATTCGTTTTTTAACTTTATCCACATCTTCTGCCGGTGGGAGACTTTCCGGTTTTACACCTCTTTCGAGAAGTACATTTCTGACGGCAGTATTGTTATCGACATGTTCTTCTGTAATATCATCTTCTCCTTTCAGATCTTTCTCTACTACATTATGGCTGGTAATTTCTGCTGCGAGGTCTTTTGCTTTAATAGTAATGGTGGGAAGGAAATCTGCCAGGGCTCTGTTTTCCGGAACAATCAGTTTTCTCTTCATATCGCGGGCGGTAAATCCGCCGAAAAGGGCTTCATCGCCTTTGGACCGGATCCCGGCAAATCCTTTATCGTCCACTCCTCTTTCGTAAATAATACCAGATAGGACCTTTTCTGACTTCGATAGTTTTTCCCGGGCATTGATGCGGTCAATATCCAGTAATCTTTTTTCAACGATTTCCTGTTTGCGGGTTTGTACGGCAAAGTAGGTTTGTGCAAATGCAATCGGATCTTTTTGGGTATCGCCACTTTGAGCAATCAGGTAGCAGGCGTAACGGGTAAGGGCGATATCCTGAAGCTGTCTTTGGCCACCTTTAGGAACAGGTATCGATTTCGTGATGTCACGAAAATGATCGGAGACGACAATTCCACTGTTTTCGCAGGAATTTTTGGCCTTTTCAATGACTTTGAAAAAGTTTTCCCATCTCAGGTATCCAAGAATTTGTTGCAATTCCCTGGCGCTCCAGCATTCAATACCTTTGTGTTCATAACAAGCCTGCTCAAATTGTTTAAACAGTGCTTCAATCAATTCTTTTTTCATGAAAAAGTGTTTATTCATCTCACAATATTGTGATACGCACGATATACCGAAGCCATAACAGCAGCAGGTTAACCAAACTTAAACACTCTCATTTTGGAAGAAATTTAATTACTTTATTTCTGGCTTGTTCCTTTGGTTAAAACGGAAAATGTAATATTCCAGCTGATCTTTCTTCTCCCTGTCGGCCCTGAATTCATCGAGCAACACGCTATCCTGTGGAAGGATGTATTTTTTGAGATTGTAGGCAGATAGTTCCAGGATCTGACCAGTCACCACATTCAGCACTTTTTTGAGCACCACGGGTGTATTGATGCTGTTGGTAGTCATATCGGCCTGATTAATATAGCCGCGTGAGGGTTGAATGCCATGTAAAGCATATATGCAGTAGTAACCGATTTCCTGTAATTTATTGAGACCGTTGTCTTTGATATAGATATTTTTCCCGTCGCAGAAGCCCCAGTAATTTTTCAGTTTGTGTTCCTGGCCGGCGCCATCCCGGAGCACCAGTTCATTTCTGTTGGCCAACAGGTAGATCTGCGCGGCGGAGCTGCGGTTTTTGATTACCAGGTCCCCTTCTTCCGAAGGATTATTTGATTGAAATTCCTCAAAGGTCTTGTACAGCCCTTTCTTTAGTTGAGGGGCATCGGTAATCAGCACATTTTGCCCCGTTACGGAGATGCCCAGCAACAGCAGGCTCCAAAAACACAACAGTTGTTTCATAATTTAACAAATGTATTGGGTTTAGGGAGTGGCGATACCTGGAAATAGCTGAACACCTGCATTGTTTCTGCTGATGTTTGAATTATGTCTTTAAAACCCGGAGGAAAGGAGGTATTGAACAGGAACAGGCTATTTCTGGGAGAGGATCCTGTCTTTTTAAAAAAATATAGGCCGGGTAAAAACCCGGCCCGGCTGAAGGTTACAACAAAATCTAAACCTGCTTATGAGAAAAAATTTGATTTACTATTTGAATTATAAAGCCATTGCCTGCAATGAATGGTCTTTGCTTTCCAGCTGGGAGCTACCCATCAGGAATTCGTCCACTTTTCTTGCGCACTCACGACCTTCGCTTATAGCCCATACCACCAGTGATTGTCCGCGGCGCATATCGCCGGCAGTGAACACTTTAGGGATGGATGTCAGGTAATCTTTTTCGGTAGCTTTTACATTACCGCGTTCATCTCTTTCCACTTCCAGCTGATCCAGTAAACCGGTGTGCTGGGGATGTACGAAGCCCATAGCCAGTAAGGCCAGCTCGCAGGGTACATCTCTTTCGGAACCGGGAACTTCCGTGAATTTTGCCGGTCTGCCGTCGGCGCTGGCGGTCCATTGCAGGTCTACCAGGCGCAGGGCTTTCAGGTGGCCGTTGTCATCTCCGATAAAGGATTTGGTAGCAATGGCCCATTTACGGTCTGCTCCCTCTTCGTGGGAAGAGGATGTTTTTAATACCATCGGGTAGGTAGGCCATGGCATATACGGCGTACGTTCACCCGGAGGTTTTGGTAATAATTCCAGCTGCGTAACGCTGTTGGCGCCATGGCGGTTACTGGTTCCCACACAGTCGGAGCCCGTATCACCACCACCAATTACAATTACATTTTTGCCGGTAGCCAATATATCGCTGCCTTCTACTGCAATATTGCTAACTCTTTTATTCTGCTGCTTCAGGAAGTCCATTGCATAGTGTACGCCTTTCAGCTCACGGCCCTGAATCGGGAGGTCGCGTGGAATGGTGGAACCACCAGCCAGTACAATTGCGTTGTATTCTCTCAGCAGGTCATTGGTACTAACGTTAACGCCTACGTTGGCATTGCATTGAAACACCACTCCTTCTTCTTCCATCAGTTTCACGCGGCGGTCTACTACCCATTTTTCCAGTTTGAAGTCCGGGATACCATAGCGTAAAAGTCCACCTGGTGCATCATCGCGCTCAAACACGGTTACGGTGTGGCCTGCATAGTTCAACTGTGCTGCTGCGGCTAAACCGGCGGGGCCGGAACCAATAACAGCGATTTTTTTGCCGGTACGCATACGGGGCGCTTTCGCCTGTACCAGACCTTTATCGAATGCTACTTCAATGATATGTTTCTCTATTTCCTCGATCGCTACCGGGGGCTGGTTAATACCGAGCACACAGGCGCTTTCGCAAGGAGCAGGACAAATACGTCCGGTAAATTCCGGGAAGTTATTGGTAGAGGACAGTATATCATACGCTTCTTTCCAATCCTGACGGTATACGGCATCGTTAAATTCCGGTATCACATTGCCCAGCGGGCATCCGCTGTGGCAAAAAGGCACCCCGCAGTTCATACAGCGGGCCGCTTGCTGATTTAATTTATTATCGGGGAAGCGTTCTACAAATTCATTATAGTGACCAACCCTTTCCCGGGGATCCGCTTTCCCGGGCAGCTCGCGTGTAAATTCCAGGAATCCTGTAGGTTTACCCATAATTTTCCTCCACAAGTCCCTTACCTGCAAGGGATATTTTGATGATGAATGTTAATTGTTCAATTAGTGACCTACTTTCTGACCCTGTACTTTGTCTGATTTCAATGCTGCCTTGTATTCTTTCGGGAATACTTTCACAAAATGACGCAGTTGGTTTTCCCAGTCTTTCAGGATAAACTTCGCCACAGTGCTGTTCGTGTAAGCATGATGTTTAGTGATCAGATCCTGTAACAGTGCTACATCTGCCGGATCCAGCGGATCCAGGTCGATCATATCCCTGTTGCAGTAGTTGGCGAAAGTTCCTTTCACATCGTATACATAAGCGATACCACCGCTCATACCTGCTCCGAAGTTACGGCCGGTTTCACCCAGTATCACCGCTTTACCACCGGTCATGTATTCACATCCGTGATCACCTACTCCTTCTACTACTACTGTAGCGCCGGAGTTACGTACACAAAAGCGTTCGCCTGCCTTACCGCGGATGAAAGCTTCACCGGAAGTAGCTCCATAGAAACAAACGTTACCTGCGATAATATTTTCTTCCGCCTTGAATCCCGCTTCTCCGTGTGGATAGAGGATCAGTTTGGAACCAGACAAACCTTTACCGAAGTAGTCATTGGCTTCTCCTTCCAGTTCCAGCGTTAAACCTTTAGTGGTAAAGGCGCCGAAGCTCTGGCCTGCAGATCCGATAAATTTGAAGTGCAGGGTGTCTTCCGGTAATCCTTCGCTCTTGTAGCGTTTGGATATTTCGTTAGACAGGATAGTACCGATGGTACGGTCTGTATTTTTTACAGGGAACTGCTGATATACCCTGGCTTTCTTTTCCAGTGCAGGCTGTGCGGCCTTCAGCAATTGCCAGTCGATTACCTCGCTGATGCCGTGATCCTGTTCTTCCTGTTTGTACAGGCCGGTTTCGGCAGAAGCTTCTTCTTTATATAAGATCGGTGACAGATCCAGTTTTTGTGTTTTCCAGTTGGTGATGTTATCACGCATCTGGAGGCATTCTACCTGACCCACCATTTCATTGATGGTGCGGAAGCCCAGATCAGCCATGATTTCGCGGAGTTCTTCCACGAGATAGGTGAACAGGTTTACCACATGTTGCGGATCGCCGGTGAAGCGTTTGCGCAGTTCAGGGTCCTGGGTAGCCACACCAACAGGACAGGTGTTTACATGGCATTTACGCATCATGATACAACCTTCTACCACGAGGGCAGCGGTGGCAACACCCCATTCTTCAGCGCCCAATAAGGTAGCAATCGCAATGTCGCGGCCGGTTTTCAGCTGACCATCTGTTTGCAGTACTACCCTGCTGCGGAGCTTATTTTTTACGAGGGTCTGGTGTGATTCTGCTAAGCCCAGCTCCCACGGCAAACCTGCGTGTTTGATAGAGCTTTCCGGAGAAGCACCGGTACCGCCATCGAAACCTGAAACCAGTACCACATCGGCGTGTGCTTTTGCAACACCGGCTGCGATAGTGCCAACACCAGCCTTAGATACCAGCTTCACGCTGATACGGGCGGCACGGTTAGCATTTTTCAGGTCATAGATCAGCTGTGCCAGATCCTCAATAGAGTAAATATCGTGGTGAGGAGGCGGAGAAATGAGGCCCACACCTGGTGTGGAGTGCCTTACTTTTGCGATCCACTCATCCACTTTATGGCCGGGCAACTGCCCGCCTTCGCCGGGTTTTGCACCCTGCGCCATTTTAATCTGTAGTTCGTCGGCATTGGTCAGGTAGTAGCTGGTAACCCCGAAACGGGCGCTGGCAACCTGTTTGATGGCAGAACGCATAGAGTCGCCGTTTTCCAGCAGCTCATAACGCAGCTCATCTTCCCCACCCTCACCGGTATTACTTTTTGCGCCGATGCGGTTCATGGCAATGGCCAGTGTGGAGTGTGCTTCGTGGGAAATAGATCCGAAGCTCATGGCACCGGTAGCGAAACGCTTGAAGATGCTGGAAGCTGGTTCTACTTCATCAATGGAAATAGATGGACGATTCTTTTTAAACGTAAACAGGCTCCGTAAAGTGGCTGCTTTTTCGCTTTGATCGTTTACTGCCTTTGAATACTTTTTGAAAGCAGCATAGTCGCCCATGCGGGTAGCCAGTTGCAGATAGTGAATAGTAGTGGGATTAAAGAGATGGAATTCTCCTTTACGTTTCCACTGATATACACCACCTTCTGTTAAACGCTGAACCGGAGTTTCTTTACGACCGTAGCCCATCCAGTGTTTAGCCAGTGTTTCACGGGCAATTTCATCGAGGCCCAATCCCTGTATACGGGAAACGGCGCCGGTGAAATATTTATCAACAGTTGCCTGGTTGATACCCAATATTTCAAAGATCTGTGCCCCCTGGTAAGATTGCAGGGTGGAGATGCCCATCTTGGAAAATACTTTCAGAAGGCCATCACAGATTGCTTTAATATAATTTTTCTTCAGTTTATCTACATCGAGAGCGGTGTCCAGTTTGCCATTCAGCTTCATATCGCGGATGGTGCTGAGTGCCAGGTACGGGTTGATGGCGGTTACGCCAAAGCCCAACAGGCAGGCAAAGTGGTGTACTTCCCAAACATCACCGGCTTCCACGATCAGTCCTACCTGGCCACGGTAACCCTTACGGATCAGGTGGTGGTGAACTGCAGATGCTGCCAGGATAGATGGAATAGCGGCGTGTTCTGAGTCGATAGCACGATCAGAAAGAATGATCACTTCAAAACCATCTTCCACTGCATCTACCGCGTAGCGGCATAAGCGGGCCAATCCTTTTTCCAGGGAGCCGGGCTTACCGTCTGCCTTGAAATAAGTGTGTAATGTTTTGGCCTGGAACAAACCGGTATCGATACTACGGATCTTTTCCAGCTCGTGGTTGTTGAGAATCGGGTGACGCAACGCCAGTCCGTGGCAGTGCAGCGGATCTTCATCCAGCAGGTTGCCGTTGTTGCCTACAAAAGTAGCCAGCGACATCACCAGTCTTTCCCTGATAGGATCAATCGGTGGGTTGGTTACCTGTGCAAACAATTGTTTGAAATAGTTACAGAGATGTTGTGGCTGATTGCTCAGTACTGCCAGCGGGGTATCTGTACCCATAGAGCCAACAGGTTCCTTGCCATCAATTGCCATTGGGGCAATGATGTGATCCAGGTCTTCTGTGCTGTAACCGAATGCGCGCTGGTATTTAAAGATCTGGTCGTGTTCCAGGTGAGTAAAGGTTACTCTTGGTTCCGGCAGTTCTTCCAGGCGGATCTTATATTTATTCAGCCATTCGCCATAAGGTTGCTGGGAGCAGATCTGTTGTTTCAGCTCTTCATCACCTATGATACGGCCCTGGTCCATGTCTACAATAAACATTTTACCGGGTTGCAGGCGGCCTTTCTCTTTAATATTCTTTGGATCGATGGGTAATACACCGGCTTCAGAAGCCATGATTACGCGATCGTCTTTTGTTACCACGAAGCGGCTTGGACGTAAACCATTACGATCCAGGGTAGCGCCAATGATTTTACCATCGGTGAAAGAAATGGAAGCAGGACCATCCCATGGCTCCATGAGGGAGGCATGATATTCATAGAACGCTTTCTTTTCTTCGCCCATGTCTTCGTTGCCATCCCATGCTTCCGGTACCAGCATCATCATTACATGCGGCAGGGAGCGGCCTGTCATGGTGAGCAGTTCAATCACGTTATCCAGGCTGGCGGAGTCGGACTGGCCTTCTTCCACAATGGGAAGCAGCATTTCCATCTCTTCTTTGCTGAAGTATTTGGAAATAAAGTCCCTTTCGCCGGCGCGGAGCCAGTTAAGGTTACCTTTCAGGGTATTGATTTCACCGTTGTGGGCAATGTACCTGTAAGGGTGAGCCAATCTCCAGCTAGGGAACGTGTTGGTAGCAAACCTGGAGTGGATGAGGGCAAAGGCGGACACCATTTTCTCATCGCTCAGGTCTGTATAGTAATGACGCACCTGGTAGGTGGTCAGCTGACCTTTGTATACAATTGTTTTATAAGAGAGGGACGCAATGTAAAACAGCGATTTCTCTTTTGGAACGGTATTGCGAACAGTTTTGGAAACGTAGTTACGGAGCACAAACAGTTTGCGCTCAAAAATTTCCGGATCGCTGATATGATAAGGACAGGCGATAAATACCTGTTCAATTTCCGGTTCTACAGAAAGGGCAGATTCACCAATGCCATCCGGACGTACCGGTACTTTACGATAGCCAAGAATTTCCAAGCCCAGTTTCTCTGCGCTGCGTTGAAATATCTCGCGGCATTCTTCACGCCAGCGTGGTTCTTTCGGAAAGAAGACCATGCCTACACCGTATTTTCCAAATTCCGGTAAGGCGATGCCCAGTTTCAGACATTCGTCATACAGGAACTCGTGGGGCGTTTGAAACAGTATCCCTGCACCATCTCCCGTGTTCTGCTCACAACCGCAGGCTCCGCGGTGTTCCATGTTTTCCAGCATGGTTAAGGCATCACGTATAATATGGTGGGATTTACGACCCTTGATGTGGGCAGTAAAACCTGTTCCGCAGGCATCATGTTCAAATTCCGGACGGTATAAACCTTGCGTTTGCTTCACTTCATCCATTTGGTTTAGATTTTTTGCTTTGGCACACCCTTCCCTTCTGACTTGCGCCGCGGGTGATGGTGTACGATATAATTCGGGAACGGTTTAAAGATACTAAAGGAACGCGGTATTTTTTGTATAAACTTTTGTCAGACGGTTAAAATTTAGAAAAATATAAAAAGAGGAGGTTAATTGTTAGAATTTTTGAAAAAATGACTGCTCCCTCACGACAAATTGGCCCCGTTTTAAGGCTCAGGTTGACAGGTTTAAGGGCGCCCCTGATTATAACACTTTTATGCGGGGTACTTTTTTCAGCCACTGTGTATTATATTTGAATGATACCCTTTACCAACATGAACGCCTATACCAATTTTATGCTCCAGAAGCTATTCATAAGTGCGTTTTTAGTGTCTGCCGGGTTTCTGCTGCCGGCCCGCGCACAGGACGCCGCCGAAGCACCGGCTACCATCTCACAAAAAAAAGTAAGCCTGGGTAAAGCCTCTCCCTTTACAGACAGCCTGCAGGCTAAAGTATCCGGGATCGCCATCGTCAATGCAGTATGGGATACCAGCCGCATCGGGTTTCTGCAAACCGGGCTTTTCAATAATAAGGCGGAAGCCATCCCCGATAAGGAAATGGGCCAATACCTGCAGGAATATGTGAATAACACCTTCGGAGGCGTATTTACTCCTGGTAAACCCCGGCTGATATGGGTGGTGGAGGACCTGCGCATTGGAGAACGTACCCAGATGATGGGTGAAAAAGCCTACGTCCGCGTAAAGGCAACCGCCTATGTACAAGCCGGGGAGGATACTTACAAACTGCTGAAAGTCATGGATATAGTGCATTTGAACAACGGCTTTGATGTAACCCATCAACACCGGAACAATATCTCAAATGCCTTTAAGGAATTTTATACAGCAGGTATAGACACTATAGATGCCGTGCTGGCCGACACACAGCCAGGGCTCTCCTACGCCGGTATCACAGATGTTTATGCAAAAAAACGGGAGCTGCCGGCGCTGAAAGCTCCGGTGATGAACGACGGGGTGTACCTGTCTTTTGCCAGTTTCCTGGAAAATAAGCCGGATATCCTGCAATTTGAAACAAAGGGAAAAGCCGGCAAAGTGAAGGTGTATGCGATTCCCGGCGACGGTCAGAAAACAATTATTCCCGCGTTATGGGGCATGGTAAAAAACGGAGCGGTATTCAAGTACACCAACAAATCGCTGATAGAATTATCCAGGAGCGGTCATGGTTATGTGATCACGTCTTACCTGTCGGCATATGAAAGAAGACAAACAGCCATCATTGGCGGGGCTTTAATTGGAGGGGTTGCCGGCGGTTTGCTTGGATCCACTACTGCCCTGCAGCATACAGATGCCTTCCCGGAATTAAAACTGCCCGCAGAAGCTACCGCGATAGATATGGAAACAGGCGCACTGATTTTTTAATGCGCCTGTTCCCCGCAGCTATGGCTCAAAGAGGAATTGTACCTTACCATTTACCTGCCGCATACGCAGCGGTTCGCTGATATGACTTTCATTCTGCAACCTGTCGAGTGCCGTTACTATATAGGTATACAGCTTTCCTTTCACATAAGTGAGGTCCTTAAATTCGGGATCGGAAGACTGTGACAGAATGCTGATAATTTTCGTAGGGTCGCTGACGTTAATTGCTTCATTTTGCTCAAACCGGTACAGTACATATTGTTTGGTATGGCCGCTGGTATCATCATCCGCCCAGTGTATTTCCAATCCTCCCGGCCGTTCAAATGCATCAATAAAGTAAGGCGCTTCCGGTGTTTCCTTTGGCAGCCACGACATGATTGGCCGTAGTGCGGGATATTTATAAACGCGGGTACGCAACGCATCTTCAATGCCCAGCGGGTTGCCGCGGAAAGAGGCAGCACTGTAAAAAATACTGCCCTGGATAGTGTTCAGTGTTCTGGCCTCTTCTATTTGTGCCGGTAACTCATTCGGGTTTTTCCACGCAGCATTGCTGCCAATCCGGTATACGCCGTGACCAATATACACCTGGCGACCATAGCCATGCTGGCTCCACCAGTTCAGTAATATTTCGTAGTCGGCCAGCCGGTGTCCGCGCTCCCAATAGATTTGCGGCGCTACGTAGTCGATCCAGCCGTTTTTCAGCCATTTCAGGATATCGGCAAACAGGTCGTCGTAGTTGGTTTGACCGCCTTTGGTATAAGACCCTTCCTGATCTTTGTCCTTATTACGCCAAACGCCAAAAGGACTGACACCAAATTTAACCCAGGGCTTTTCTGCTTTGATGGCAACGCTCAGCATTTTTATGATGGCATCTGTATTGGAGCGGCGCCAGTCATCTTTCATCATATTATTGCCATACAGGCGGTAGGAACTGTTATCCGGGAATTCCTTTCCGGGAACGCGGTAAGGATAAAAATAATCATCGAAATGCACGGCGTCAATATCGTAGCGTTTCACCACATCGCGGATAACCATCGTTACATATTCCCGCACCTCCGGAATGCCCGGATCAAAATATTTTTTATTGTCGTAGGTAACGAACCATTGTGGTTTCAGACGGGTGATGTGATTGGCCGCCACGCTGCTGCGGCTTGTATTAAATACGGCTCTGTAGGGGTTAAACCAGGCGTGAAATTCCATGCCGCGTTTATGTGTTTCTTCCACCATGAACTGTAACGGATCATAGTAAGGATTTGGCGCCTGCCCCTGTACGCCGGTGAGGTATTCGGACCAGGGTTCATAAGGGGAAGGATAAAAGGCATCGGTAGCCGGGCGCACCTGTACCACTACTGCATTCATACCATTTCGCTGTTGCTGGTCGAGTAGAGCAATGAACTCCTGTTTTTGCTGTTCTGTACTTAACCCGCGCCGCGATGGCCAGTCAATATTTTCTACAGTGGCGATCCATACCGCTCTCAGTTCGCGTTTAGGGGGCAATTGCGCCCATGCCTGCTGCATTCCAATAATCAATAGTATTGCGCCTGCTATAAATTGCTTCAACATCAGCCTGACTTTTTAACCGTAAGATGCGAAAATAGCAAAAAGCAAGGCTGATCCGATACAAATATGTGATTCTTATGAAGATAGGCGAAACTAATCCTTCTCCATCTTCAACTTTGTGGCAGGCGCCAGGTAATTTTCGGGTAAATATTCTGTTGGTACCGTGGTCATATTTCCATCGCGGTGGGCAATGAAATGCGGCGACATAATTTCAATACCTGCAGCATTAAACTCGTCGATGATATGCCGGTGGAGATCAGAATAGATAACTGCCATTTTATGGGAATGATCGGTGTACACATTGATTTCGTAAGCGATGGCAAAATCATCCAGGCTGGTTTGTAAAACAAAGGGAGGTTTGTCTTTCATAACGCCATCCGTATCTATAGCTGCTTTGATCAGCATTTCATGTACTTTTTTCCAGGGCACTTCATAGCCGATAGTAACAGTAGTATGTAAGATGAGGCCGAGGTCTTTACTGGATGTGGTGAAGTTAATGGTATGGCCACTTAATATACTGGCGTTGGGTACCGTAATTTCTTCGTTCTTAATTGTGCGTAGCCTGGTTACCAGCAGGTTCTTTTCTATCACATCTCCCGTAATTTCCCCGATTTTCACCCGGTCACCGATCTTAAACGGACGCATATACGTAATTACAAAACCCGCTATCACATTGGAAATGGCGGAAGAAGAGCCTAATGAAAACAGGATGCCGAGGAAAACTGAAACGCCCTGGAATATTTTTGAATCCGATCCGGGTAAGTAAGGAAATATTACCACGAACATAAAAGCATACAGCAGGAACTTGATACCGCTTCCGGTGGGCCTGGCCCAATCGGCATAAAAGCCTTTGATGGAGAGGTTGCCGGCAGCCACTTCTTCGGCGAGGTAATTCACGAGTTTTACGAGGTACCGCGTTACAAAGTAGATCACGATGATCGTGAGTAATTTGGGAAGATAGTGTAGGAAGCTTAGCAGGATGGATTTTATGGGAGATAATGTCCAGTTGATCAGCTTATCGGCGATCCCTTTTGTCCAGGGAAAGATGCTGAATACAAAGGGAAGTGTGATATAAAAGACGAGAAGGATAGCTACGATCCGTACTACACGCAATACGTTAAAAACAATACCTATCTGCTTTTGCTGGTTCAGCAGCGCATAGTCTTTTACTTTTACGCCTTTAAAGTAGCGGTCTTTTTCCCGGACAATCCTTTTGCGCAGGCGCTTGAACAAGCGGTTGATGCCGTATACAATAGCGGAAAAAACAACGATGATAAGCAGTAACCAGCCTATCCTGAGGAGAACATTCTGCAAACTGCTGTCTTCCTTTTCCTGTAGTATTGCTTTGCGTACAGCGGCAGCATATTGTTGCGCTACCTCTGCTTTGTCGTGGTCCAGCCACAGGGCGTCGTCATCCGTTACGCTTAACAGCACCAGTTCATTATAGGTAACGTCTATATTGTTTTCGTTTGGTATAACCTTAATGGAATCGGGGGCAAAGAAAGGATCGTCGGCCAGCTGTGCCAATTTGTGGTCAATGTTCGCAGCCCGGTCGCTGGGATGCAGTGGTCCCAGTTTATTATAAATATAGAAGAGGGTGTCGCGGTGGAAAGGAACAACCGGAATGCCTTTGTTAGTGGCTTTCAGCTGGATGATGCGCTGCCGGGCGGCTGCCTTTTTCAGTGAATCGGCCTGTTCAAAAGCGGAGAGCTTCTGTTGCAGTTCTTTTTTGCGGTTATCGTTGTCGTTGGTGATCAGCAGCAGTTGTTGCTGCAGTTGTTTTTTCTGTTCATTATCTGCTTTCTGGAGGGAATCGCTTTCCCGGAGCAGGCGGGTGGTCAGGATCAGTTGTGAGTCGGTGAGGGAGTCGCGGGTAGCTTTGCTGCTATCGTTTTGCGCATTGCATAGCAAAGCCCAACCAGTCAGAATGGTAGTAAAGTAGAGGGTAAAAACAATTTTCATTCCCGAAGCTTTTGTTTAAAGTACGGAAAATTCGGGTAGCAGCAGGCGGCTATATCTTCCTTTTTGTATACTGGCTGTAATCCGGCAGACTGGCTTCGTACTCCTGGTGCATCAGGGGGGATGTAAGGAGGAAGTCGGCAGACGCGCGGTTGCTGGCCATCGGAATATTCCATACCACGCCTAAACGCAGCAGGGCTTTGATATCCGGGTCATGAGGCAACGCTTCCATCGGGTCCCAGAAGAAAATGATTACATCAAGTTCTCCGGTGGCCACCAGGGCGCCAATTTGCTGATCGCCGCCCAGGGGGCCACTCAGGAGTTTTCTTACAGATACATCCAGCGCCTGTTCTATCAGCAGGCCGGTTGTTCCGGTTGCATATAGTTCATGCCGGCTCAGTACTGTTTTATTATAGATGGCCCATTCAATTAACTCCGCCTTTTTATGGTCGTGAGCAATAAGGGCAATTCTTTTGCGGGCTTTTAAAACTTTTGATGTTTGCATATATGATCACAAAAGTAATAAGTGACGCGCAATAATTAAATCTAATGTTTAGTGTTTGTCGTTGCTGTCCAGCACGGCCAGGTCCCGGTCAAAAATGTAAAGACCGCCCTTGTCCTCTCCTATCAGTTTTAATTTATCGAGGATATGCCGGGCCAGGCGTTCTTCTTCAATTTGTTCGGTTACATACCATTGCAGGAAATTGTGGGTGGCATAGTCTTTTTCGCTCAGGCACATATCCACGAGGTTGTTGATTTCTTTGGAAACCAGCAGCTCATGGCTGAACACTTGCTCAAAAATGGCATGTATGCTTTTGAATTTCACGGTAGGCTGCTTCAGTGCCGGAACCAGGCCATGACCGCCTCTTTCGTTGATAAACTTCAGCAGCTTCAGCATGTGGGCCCTTTCCTCATCAGAATGCCGGTAGAGGAACTGGGCTACGCCATTATACCCCTGCACCTCAGCCCAGGAGGCCATTGCAAGATAATATTGGGAGGAGGCCGCTTCCATTTCCACCTGTTGGTTCAGTGCGTCATAAATTTTTGGAGAGAGTTCTTTCAATAACATAATGAAAAATTTGTATAATATGAAGAAGATCGAGGTGTGACGGGGATATCACCGGGAACTATACCGGGATCGTAAATTTCGATAGACTACATTCAGATGCGTCCCGGAAATCTGCCTGAAAAATGCTACCTTTGCATAAGTAAATTAGGATAAAATGATTAAAACAGGAAATCCAATCATCAGCATATATACGGAGATGACGCCAAACCCGGAAACGATGAAGTTTGTGGCAAACAAGCTTCTGTACCCAGGCAAGAGCATTGATTTCCCGGATGAAGCCAGTGCCAAACCGTCTCCTCTAGCCATAGAGCTGTTTAGCTTCCCTTTCATCAGGGGCGTATTTATTATGGCTAACTTTATTACGCTTACAAAAACCAGCGAAACTGACTGGAACGATATAATTCCTACTGTTAAGGCCTTCCTGAAAGAATACCTGGAAGACTCCCGCCCTGTTATCAACGAAGATGAGGTAGTTATTACCAAATCTACTGCGAGCAATGAAGTGAGTGCAGACGATACAGATGTGGTAAAACGAATTAAGGAATTACTTGAAAACTATGTGAAACCTGCGGTTGAAATGGATGGCGGCGCCATTCAGTTCAAAGACTATGAAAATGGTACGGTTACACTGATGTTGCAAGGTTCCTGCTCAGGCTGCCCCTCCTCCATGATCACGCTGAAAGCCGGTATTGAAGGCATGATGAAGCGCATGATCCCAGAAGTGAAGGAAGTTGTGGCAGAAGCAGAATAAGCCATAGTTGAGTGAATGATAGTGTTAAACGAAAGCACAGTCTTTATGGCTGTGCTTTTTTTTAGCGTAAATGCCAGCCGCTCCACCTATACAACACAAAGCAAACAGCTACAATGAGAAGATTACTACTGATCGTTACCGGCATGGCGCTCGCCCTGCAGCCGGTACAGGCGCAAAGGAAGAAGAATGTGGACAGCGCATCGGCCGTTATTACCTATGGCTTCAGCAGCAACGGGAAAGCCATCCCCGGCAACGAACTGCAATTGATGATTGACCATCACCGGGCACACATCGTTCCCGGCGGCAACAAACAAAAAGAACAGCAGTTCCTGGATTTGCAGGAACTGGCTACCCTGCAGGTGTTAAGTCTTCCCAACGGGGAAGTATATACGCTGAAAAAAAACTTCTCTGAATATACCACCCCGGAATTACTGCCGGATACTGCTACCATCCTCGGATATGTGTGTAAAAAAGCAAAGCTCTTTATCCGTTCAAATACCATTGAAGTATGGTACACCAACGATCTCCCGCTGAAAGGCACGCCCAATCTTACTCTCGCGCCCGGCCTGGGCCTGGTGCTTAAAACGGTGCGCAACGGCAACAGTGAAACAGTGGCAAAGAAAATTACCTGGCGCAAAATTACAGATGCCGAATTGGCCTGGCCGTCCAACACCGGCGCGCTGGTAAACGATGCCGCGTATACACGGCAGGTAATAGACAGCCGCTATACTACCTTGCCGGTATTTAACCAGGAACAGATCAGCTGGGGTAACAACACGCCTAACCCCTCCGGCGGGCAACTAAACCAAACCTATCACTTTGCAGGAGGCACCGTGATCCTGAAAAAGGTAAGCCTGCCAGCTGTAAAGAAGGGCCAGACGTTGTTTGCGGAACTCACACAATACTCCAACGGGGATGCGTACGACAGAACCGGCTCTGTATTTATGATCCCGGCAGATAAAGCCACCTCTTTCCTGGATGGTTTGCAGAAGGGCGTTGGGGCATTACCGTTATTCACCGCTAAAAACGGGAGGCAATACCAGGGCATGGTGGCCACGGACAATTATTTGCCTGCACTGGAAGTGTTGCGCTTCTTTACGCCCTTCGGTGTACGGCAGTTTAACAACCAGGTTAAGATTGCCGGTTACAACTGGGCGGATTCCGTCATCTATAAGCAAGACATCACAGAGCTGCATGGCCGCCTTCAGGGCGATGTGTGGCTGGGAGTATATATTGGCAACTACGATAAAGGCGGCCATAAAGTAAGCCTTAGCCTTAAATATTATCCGGGTGATCCGGAAGATGAAAACCGCCCGGCTGCCAACTGGATATACCCGGTTTTCAATACCACCAACCTGATGGAAATGGCCGGGCAGGAGTATGCTACCCTCTTTGACAAAGACTCCCTGAAGGTAACCGTTACCATTCCGGAAGGAGTTAAAAATATTCAGTTAAGGTTCCTGACTACCGGCCACGGTGGCTGGGGCGGAGGCGATGAGTTTAATCCTAAGCAGAATGAAATTTTTGTAGATGGAAAACGGGTGTATCATTTTATTCCGTGGCGCACAGATTGCGCTACCTATCGTTTATCCAACCCAGCTTCCGGTAACTTTGGCAACGGGCTTTCTTCTTCTGACCTGAGCCGTTCCAACTGGTGCCCGGGTACGCTTACCTCGCCGGTATTCATTTCTTTACCTGATATTACCCCCGGGCAACATACCATACAGGTGGCTATTCCGCAGGGAAAGCCGGAAGGCAGCAGCCAGAGTTTCTGGAATGTATCCGGTACACTGATCGGAGAAAAGAAATAATTTTTCCGGGATGCAGCATCTGCTGCATCCCGGATGTGATAATCCGGAATTAATTATCCACTTTCGCACTATGAACGATTTATACCAGGGCATATTAGAAGGTCTTCACCAGATGACCTGGCTGGAAGCAGTAGCCGTTTTCTTTGCTGTCTTATCGGTCATCTTTCAAAAAAATAATAACATACTGGTATATCCTACCGGCATTGTGAGCACGGGTATTTATACCTATCTCCTGTCGAGGGAACATTTCAAGCTGTATGCCGATGCCGCGCTGAATGCGTATTACCTCGTGATGAGCGTATACGGCTGGATCTATTGGGCAAAGAAGGGCCCGGAGCAGCCGGCAACGCCGGTGATGCGCAGCAACAGTAAAGAGCTGACTACCGCCGTTTTCATTGCATTGGCAGGCTGGGGAATTTTCTATTTCCTGTTAAGCCGTTTTTCCGATTCCAATGTTCCGGTGATGGATGCCTTTGTATCTGCCACGGCCTGCGCGGGTATGTGGTTGCTGGCCAAGCGCAAACTGGAAAACTGGATACTGCTCAATATTTCCAACCTTGTAGCCATCCCGCTGTTGTTATATAAGCATCTGTATCTTACTGCCGGGTTAACCGTCTTTTTATTTACCATTGCCATATTCGGATATCTTAGCTGGAGAAAAGAAGTGCTGCAAAGAGAAATGTCTCATAAATGAAGAAAGTAGTTGTTATAGGGCCTGAATCTACCGGGAAGAGCACCCTCAGCGAAAAGCTGGCGGCGCATTTTAGTACGGTATGGACGCCGGAGTATGCCCGTGAGTATATTGGCCAACTCCAACGGCCATACGAAGAATCCGATCTGCTGGAAATTGCCGCCGGCCAGATAGCGCTGGAGCAGCATATGGCGCGGCAGGCTAACAACGTGCTGATCTGCGATACTGATCTGTATGTGATTAAAGTGTGGAGCGAACATAAATACGGCCGCTGCGATCCGCGTATCTTACAGCAGATTGCCCGCCAGCAGTGCGATCTGTACCTGCTCACCTATATTGATCTGCCATGGGAAGAAGATCCGCAGCGGGAATATCCCGATCCGGAAATGCGCCATTATTTTTATAATATCTACCGGGAGATAGTAGCTAATTCCGGTGCTGCATGGAAAGATATCAGGGGCAGTTATGAAGAGCGCGAAGCCCTGGCGATAGCCGCGGTGCAGGAGTTGCTGAACAGAACCTGATTACTTTCTGCCGGTAACCAACTCCATGATATCGGGGTCCGGCGCCAGGTTACGCATTTGTACCAGTATTTTACGCTGACGGTAAGCCGTGATCCGCGCAGGCGGATTGATGGTATATTTAAGCGGGTTGGGTAAACAGGCGGCAATCATGGCGGCTTCCTCCCTGTTCAGACTGGCGGCGCTTTTTTGATAGTTTGCCTGGGACGCGGCTTCCACTCCAAACACGCCCTCTCCCATTTCTGCCACGTTCAGGTATACTTCCAGGATACGCTGCTTGCCCCATATTTTTTCAATCATGAAAGTGAAGTATACTTCCAGCCCCTTGCGCAGCCAGCTGCGGCCCTGCCAGAGGAAAACATTTTTAGCTACCTGCTGACTGATCGTACTCGCACCCTTTATTTTTTTGCTTTGCTGGTTATGCTTCATCGCTTTCTCGATGGACTTAAAGTCGAAGCCATTATGATCCGTAAAAAGCTGGTCCTCGCTGGCTATTACAGCCAGTTTGGCGTGTTGGGATATTTCATCGTAGCTCACCCACGTTTTCTGTAGTTTTTTATCTGTTCCCCAAAGGCTGAACCAGCTGCCGATTTCTGTAATGGTAATAGGCGGGTTCACCCATTTCAATAAGAGGATGTATAAAAATTGTGCAACAATTAAAACCAGTACTACTCTCTTCAATCTCCTCCACGTTCTGGGAACAATGCCTTTTAAATTCATCGCGTAGGTTTAGAAAAATCGGGACGAAAGGTAGGCTAAAAACCTGAAAGTGAAACACAATCGTTAACTTTATATATGCTATTAAACGTACACCCGGATAACCCGAATCCCCGTCATTTAAAAACGATCATTGAATGTTTAAAAGACGGAGGAATTATTATTTATCCAACCGATACGGTTTATGGTTTGGGCTGCGATATTACACAACATAAGGCCATAGAGCGTATTGCGAGGATTAAACAGATAGATCCGAAAAAAGCAAATTTCTCATTTATCTGTTACGACCTGAGTCATTTGTCCGACTACGCCAAGAGTGTGGATACGCCCGTTTTCCGTATGTTGAAAAAGGCATTGCCAGGCCCGTATACCTTTATTTTGCCGGCCAGCAGGATGGTGCCCAAGTTATTAAAAACGAAAAAGGATACCGTGGGTATCAGGGTGCCCGACAATAATATTTGCCGCACCATTGTAAAAGAACTTGGCAATCCTATTATGAGTACCACGCTGCCGATAGAGGATTACGTGGAAGAATACACGGACCCGGAGATTATTTATGAGAAGTTTGGCAACCAGGTAGATATTGTAATAGATGGTGGCCCCGGCGGTATGGGTTTTTCTACCGTGGTGGATTGTACCGGTGCAGAGCCGGTGTTGATCCGCGAGGGCATTGGAAGTTTTGAAGAAATATCCTGATCATATGCAAAAGCGGTGGTGGATAAGTGTGGTTTGTTTATTCCCCGGCATGATGGCCGGGGCGCAAACGGTTATATTGAAACCGGTAGCGCCGGTGTCGTTGGTAACGGTGAAGCCGTTGCCTTTTATGCTGTCTGATACTGCTGGCTTCACATTAAAGCCAGCCACGTTACTTTCCTCTTCCGCCCGGAAATTCCCCGCTCCGGTTCCCGTAGCTGCACCGGTTTACCGCCTTGCAGCCGATGCTTATTACCAACAGCACTTTGGTTTTTTTTGTAAGAAAGAATGGGTTTGGCAGAAACAAACAGGAGTGCCTCTCAAGTTCCGTTTAGGAAGCTATTCTTATGCCCAGCAACAGGAAGGAAAACGTTGATCTCTTTTACTGTATTTATTCTGGAAGATAATATTTGCCAAAGTCAATGATAATTAGTTGATCAAAGCAAATATATTTTAAAAAGATAAATATGATTAACTGTGAGAGAAAGTGCATTAAACACCCAATCTGATGGTTAAAAGAACCCCATAAAAAAGAGGATTTACCCGCAGGCAAATCCTCTTTCCTATCTCTTTAAAAAAATTATTTAACTCCCAGTTTCTTTGCGATATCTGCCGGTAACGCTTTTTTGTTTACCATGTAGCAGGTGGTTTTATACGCGAAGTAAGGCTCAGAAGCGTAGAAATATCCCTGACCCGGATTGTCGGTGCCCCAGGAGTTTTTCACGCGGAAGTATTTGTTACCGTTCTGATCTTTCACCAATCCTACGATGTGCATACCGTGATCATCCTGCGTTTCGAAGTTATCGAAAGCCTGCTGGCGTACCTCAGGTGTGATTGTTTTTTCTTTGCCTGGTTCCAGGAAAGCATTTCTTCTCTCTTCAGCAGACATATCGGCCCAGTCTTTTTCAGGAACAATGGCCAGTCCGTCTTTGAAATTGAATCCTTTTTCGCTTACATCAGCAGCCCATGCAATGGAGTAACCATTCAGGATAGCATTTTCAGCGATGTTGGTAAAGTCATTCAGGTTTACGTTATATACTTTTTCCCAGTTCCAGTTATCCGGAACTTCCAGTACAAACTGTGAGTTGTACGGGTGGTGGGTGAAGGAAGAAATCAGTACGTAATCGTCGGCGTTCAGGCCCAGTTCTTTTGCAAAGGTTTGTGGCGTATATGTTTTACCGTTATACTGGAACTTTTCCGGAGCGTCGCCCATATAGGCATTGAGCACGCCATCAAAAGCTTTTGCCCAGTCGGGGTTGATAGTGCCCTGTGCATTACCTATTTTATTCACCATACCTTCCAGGAGGCTTTCCATTTCAGCATGGTTGTACATTTTACCTTTATTGCCATCATATGCACCCTGTGGAACCAGGCCGTATTCACGGAGGCAGAGCAGGTCATCCGGGAACCCGCCACCTTCGCCGAAGTTGGCTTTTCCATGCATACGTACATAGTTAGCGGCTTTCAACGGATACATTTTGCGTACCACGTACATTTCACTGAGGTTCAGTCCTTTATTTTTACCGGTACGGAGTATTTCTGATTCAAAGAAAGACAGGCCGGAAAAAGACCAGCAGGTGCCGGTACGTCCCTGGTTCTGTACATCTCCTGCATCCAGGTTCTTTAAAACGGTAAACTGATAGCGGCTTCCCTCTACGTTGGTACTGTTTTGTGCATACGCGCCTATGCTGTAAAGCATGGCTGCACACATTATCCATTTCTTCATGAGTATATCAATGATTGGTTTAAAAACAAGGACCAAAAATAAGGGAAAGTGGGTATTTGACGGACGAAAAGATGGATGAACGGGGCTTGCTACAGCTTCTTTTAATGATTGTTCACGCGAATTACAGTTATTTCTCCTGGTAATGATTACGGGTAATTTCCCATTCCCAGAGATCTTCTCCTTCTTTATTTTTAAATGTACCTACAAATCGCATCCCCGCTTTTTGTAATATTTTAACGGAGGCGTTATACTCTTCTTCGGTGTGGGCAATCACCCGGTGAACGTAAGAATGTCCGAAGGCAAAGCGGATAAGCCCTTCGGCCATTTCGGTGCCCAGCCCTTTTTCCCGGTAGGCGGCTGTTATTTCATAGCCCATTTCCACGAGCCCGTCTTCATTGGGCTTGCCTTTGAAGCCGCCGGCGCCAATCAGGCGTTTGTCGGCGCGGTGAATTACCAGGTAAAAGAACCAGCCAAGCATGGCGGGGTCGTTGCGTAACTTATCATATGCCACCAGTACCATTTCGGGATACTCTGTCCAACCTTCCGGGATAGAAATGCCAAGCAGGTCGGCCAGGTGATCGTTGCCCTGTAATAGCAATTCGAAATGCTCCAGTGAGCACGGCAACAATTGTAGTCGAGGTGTTTGGATCATGTTTGAAAACTAGTAAACTGTTTTGGGAAATACAATAGCAGCTTTTAGCATTTAATTCATTAGCTTTTAGCATTTAACAATCCTGCCGGGGAAAATATTCCCGCGGATCAGATGTTACCTGCTAAAAGCCAATTGCCACAGCCAAAATTTTAATGCGCCTCCAGCCAGTTATTACCGGTACCCATTTCCGCTTCAACGGGAACAGACAACGGCAAGGCATTACGCATAAGATCTAATATAAGGGGTTTAATAATTTCCAGTTCAGAACGATGCGCATCAAAAACCAATTCATCATGTACCTGCAACAGCATGCGGGACTTGAGGTTTCGTTCTTTGAACGCTTTATGTATAGCAATCATTGCCAGTTTGATCATATCTGCCGCAGTACCCTGGATAGGCATGTTAATGGCGTTCCTTTCGGCAAAGCCACGTACTACCGCGTTAGATGAGTTAATGTCTTTTAACCAGCGCTTACGTCCCAGCAGGGTTTGAACATACCCCTTTTCTGACGCAAATTTTATCTGGTCGTCCATATATTTTTTGATAGATGGATACTGGGCGAAATAGTTATCAATCAGCATTTTGGCTTCACTGCGGGGAATACCCAGGTTCTCCGACAAACCAAAGGCGCTTACGCCATAGATGATTCCAAAGTTTACGCTCTTTGAATTGCGGCGCATATCGGAGGTAACTTCTTCCAGGGGTACGTTATATACCTTTGCCGCAGTAGCCGCGTGGATATCTATTCCCTGCTGAAAGGCGGCCATCATTTCTTTGTCTTCACTGATGGCGGCGATAATGCGCAACTCAATCTGAGAATAATCGGCCGATAATAACACAAACTCCTCATTGCGCGGAATAAAGGCTTTCCTTATTTCGCGGCCCCTGTCTGTACGGATAGGAATGTTCTGAAGGTTGGGGTTATTGGAACTTAAACGACCGGTTACCGCCACTGCCTGGTTATAGGATGTGTGTATGCGGTTGGTGCGTTTATTCAGCAATAACGGCAACGAATCTACGTAGGTAGATTTCAGTTTGCTCAGTTCCCTGAAAATGAGGATGTCCTCTACTATTTTATGCTTGTTGGAAAGCTTTTGCAGCACATCTTCACCGGTAGCATATTGACCGGTACGTGTTTTCTTTGCTTTGGGGTCCAGCTGTAATTTTTCAAACAGCACTTCTCCCAGTTGCTTTGGCGAGGCCAGTTTGAAACGTACGCCGGCCTGTTCGTATACACTTTCTTCTGCCCGTTTAATTTCTATTTCCAGCTCTTTTGAATAGTCGGCCAGTGCCATTGTATCGAGGGCAATGCCTTCGTACTCCATGTCGGCGAGTACTTTCACCAGCGGGTTTTCAATATCGTAGAATACTTTGTCCACGGCCTTTTCAGGCAGCATCGGCGCAAATTTTTCTTTTAGCTGCAATGTGATGTCGGCATCTTCCGCAGCATATTCCTTGATCTTTTCTATCTCCACATCCCGCATGCTGCCTTGTCCCTTTCCTTTTTTACCGATCAGGGATTCTATGGAAACAGGTTCATACTGGAGGTATTGCGCGCTCAGCACATCCATGCTCCTGCGGCCTTCCGGCTCAATCAGGTAATGCGCCAGCATGGTATCAAACAGGGCGGTGGTAATTTCCATGCCGTACCATTTCAGGATCAGCATATCATACTTGATATTCTGACCGATGAGTATAATGGACGAGTGCTGGAACAGCGGTGTAAATTCATGAATGATGGCGCGTGCAGCAGTGTTATCTGCCGGCATGGGAATGTAGTACGCGACGCCTTTTTTGAAGGAAAAACTCATGCCTACAATCTCCGCATCGTTGGCATCGGTGCCGGTTGTTTCTGTGTCAAAAGATACCTCAGACTGCTGCAGCAACTGCTGCAACAGGGCGGTTCTTTTTTCCAGCGTATCAATTACCTCGTATTCATGAGGGGTATTGTGAATATTTTTGTCTGCCAGCAGGATGTTGCCGGTTTCCACTGTTTCGGTGGTTACGGTTACTTCTTCTGTAACAACGGTGCCAAAGAGATCTGTTTGCACCACCCGCGCTTTAGCTTCCACACTGGCGCTACCGGCAAAACCATCTCCCAGTATTCTTTTACCAAGAGTTTTAAATTCCAGCTCCATGAAAATGTCGGTGAGCTTTCCTTTATCACAATCTTTGATACAAAAATCTTCTTCATGGAAGGTAACCGGTACATCTGTGATGATAGTAGCCAGTTCTTTGGACAGCAGGGCATTTTCACGACCTGCTTTGATCTTCTCTCCCATTTTACCACCAATGGTATCGGCGTTATCCAGCACATTTTCGAGGGTATGATATTGTGCCAGTAGTTTCATCGCCGTTTTTTCGCCGATGCCGGCAATACCGGGGATATTATCCACTGCATCACCCATGAGGCCGAGGATATCAATTACCTGGTGTACATCTTTGATCTGCCACTTTTCACACACTTCCTTTGGCCCCATGATCTCTTCCTTGTTGCCCATGTATGGTGGCTTGTAGATAAATATATTATCACGAACCAGCTGTCCGTAGTCTTTATCCGGGGTTACCATATAAACGGTGTAGCCTGCATCAGCGGCCTGCCATGCCAGCGTACCGATTACATCATCCGCTTCATAGCCATCCAGTTCTACTACAGGGATATTGAAACCTTCAATGATCCGTTTGATATCCGGTAATGCATCCAGCAGATCCTCCGGTGCATCTTCACGATTGGCTTTATAATCAGTATAAGTGGTATGACGCTCAGTAGGCGCGTGCGTGTCAAACGCAACGGCTATATGAGTAGGCTTTTCTTTATTGATGAGGTCCAGTAAAGTAGTGGTGAAACCAAACTGCGCATTGGTATTTCGACCCGCACTGGTGATGCGGGGATTCCTGATCAGGGCGTAATAAGCCCTGTAAATCAGTGCCATGGCGTCCAGTAAAAATAATTTCTTTTCCATTGCTAAACCTACAAGATTTAATTTGAATCTGCAAAATTAAGATAGTACTACCATATACGGTGAGGATGTAACTTTACAAATAAAAAAAAACAAAAAAGAATGAATAAAATTTATCATTTGTCGACCTGCGGAACCTGTAAGAAAATTCTGGAAGAAACGAAGGCAAAGGAGCGCGGATTTATTTTGCAGGATATTAAGAAAGACAAAATCACGCCGGAGCAGCTGGATGAAATGAAGGCGCTTTCCGGCAGCTATGAATCTTTATTCAGCCGCAGATCGCAGCAGTACCGGCCAATGGGATTACATGAAAAAACGTTAACGGAAGATGATTACCGTAGCCTGATATTACAGGAGTATTCATTTCTGAAGCGCCCGGTGGCTATTACAGGTGGAAAGATTTATGCCGGTGCAGACGTGAAAAATATTTAGCAGTCTTTTTTAACGATATGGAACTAAAAGGGGATGTCTGAGTTTTTCAGACATCCCTTTTTTTAAATAAGCTCAGAGTGACTGTACAAACTGTTGTACTACCTGTTTGTACTGGTTCATATCCTGTTCATGGTGAAAAGACCGGAACGGGAAGCGGGATGCTTCGTCCAGCGCTGTTTTCAGATGAAAGCGTTCCTGTGGAAGGGAATAGAAGTACCCTTTCTCCATCAGGTATTCGCCCAGGTATACCTGCTCTGATTGTCCGGGTGTAGGGATAAGGATTGCTTTTTTATTCAGTTTGGCCAGATCCATCAGGGTAGTATACCCGGAGCGGCTCAATACCATATCTGACGCCAGCATGGCTTCGTTTAATTCGCTGGCGTTGAGGTGATTAATTTGTGTAACGCCCGGGGCTACCTGTTCGTGTTGCGGCGTGCCGGGCTTTCCGCTGACGATCAGTGCGGTGATGGACAAGGATTTAACCTGGTCCAGGATCAGCTTTTCCAGGTTGGAGCGCTGTGGTTCCGGTCCGGAGATGAGCACCAGCAGATCGTACTTTTTTTCCACGCCGGGTTTGGGCTCAAACCTGCTCAGGCAACCGATATAGGTGGTATGGGCAGGTAATTGGCCGGGATGCGCCAGTTCGCCGGAGAGGTTGTTGCTGCCGGGGAAATCGGGAATCCAGCAGGCGCTGTATTTGTTAATAAAACGATAATTTATTTTTTGCAGGGTCCGCTCTATCCAACCACCAAAAGGCGTTTTAATGAGGAGCTGGTGGGTAATGAAAACAGTAGGAATATTTTTATGATATAAGCCAAAGCGGTTGTCTGAAATAACTGCATTGATTTGATACTCAGCGACTATCTTCTTCAACCATCTCTGCTCATAGTTTATGGCACGGAAAATCTTGGGTATTTGCTGGATGATTTTCAGTCCGAAAAACTGTCCTTTTTGTGCATATTGAATGCGGTAGCCAGGCAGTGGAAGTATGGTCAGTTGCGGGAATTCCTGCTGTAGCAGGGCTGCGTGTTTGCCTTCCGCTGCAATAAAAACCTGACAACCTGCGTTTAGCATTTCACGGATGAGCGGAATATCCCGGGTGGCGTGTCCAAGGCCCCAATCCAGGGGAACGATTAAAATTTTTCGGGACGCAATAATTGTGGACAAATATTTTAATATTTTTTACGAATTTAGCTTAAATTACAAAAGGGCATTGTTAAGAAAAGGTAAACACTTAAGGAAGGTATTCAAAAATAGCCAGTATATAATTAGTATAGTAGTATGAAAAGTATAAAATGGATCGTAGTCATTTTTCTTTGTGGATGCCTGATGATGGAAGGGTGTAAAGTTTTTAAGAAAAACGATTGCGGTTGTCCTACCATGAATAAAAAAAGAATGCACTAAATAAGACGATCTGTTTGATAGCAACGACGACTTTGACAACGACTGACAACTAAACAATTTTTGCCTTATCTTTTTGAACTATCCTTTGATACCTGGCCAAACAATATTTCGGGGAACAGTCAAATTTTTTATTCATGAAACCTGTAGATAGAGATTTATTAATCCTGCTACATGAAGATAGGTACACGGAACAGCAGATCCAATCTGCGGTGAGACAAATCAGCGAAATGCTTTCGTTGATTGAGACGATGGATTATCTCTGTGCAGTTATGGAAGTTATGGATTGTAACAAGAGTCGGATTACCAGCAAACGAACCGTGCTGGAAAAAGCAATTTCACGTAAGTCGCATAAGCCTTTCGAATTTATTATTCACAAGAACTAGTAGCCTTACCTCTACAAATTCCCGTTATAGTAGCTTTGACCCGCTGCCCTTATCTGCCTGGTTTTGCTTTTTTTTAAATTCTTGTTGTACGTTTGCCATCAAATAAACGCAATTTACTGATGGCAGATTTTTCGCATCTGCAGGATTTCCTACATCCTGTTTCAAAGGCATTTTTAAACGATGACCAGGAATACGATCCATTCCAGGTGGGCGGTGTAATTGACGCATACGAAGATGATCACCATCCGGATATAGACGCAGCAGATATTATTTTGCTGGGTGTAGGAGAAGAAAGAGGCAGTGAATCCGGCAAAACGGATACACACGGTCCTGATGCTATTCGCCGCGAATTTTTCCGCTTGTACAACTGGCACCGCGATATCAAACTCGCGGATGTTGGCAACCTGCTGCCAGGTGCATTTCTCGCAGATGCATATGCTGCGATGAAAACAGTTGTTGCAGAATTATTAGCCGCCAATAAAACCGTGATCATCCTGGGCGGTTCGCATGATCTTACCTACCCGCAATATAAAGCCTATGCGTCGCAGCAATTAATTATTGAAGCCACTGTTGCCGATGCGCTGATCGACCTGAAAGAAGACTCCAGTATACGCAGCGAACGCTTTTTAATGGACATCCTCACTGAGCAACCCAACTACCTGCGTCATTACAATCATATCGGTTTCCAGAGTTATTTCGTACATCCGCGGATGTTAGAAACATTGGATAAGCTTCGCTTCGACTGCTACCGCCTTGGCCGCATCCGTGAAAATATGGAAGAAGCAGAACCGGTATTACGCCACTCAGATTTATTCAGTCTTGATATCAATATTATCCGGCACACAGATGCGCCGGCCAACCAGCTTTCGCCCAATGGCTTCAGCGGTGAAGAAGCCTGCTCCCTGGCCAGGTACGCCGGTATGAGCAGCCGCCTCTCCTCTTTTGGTATCTACGGCTACCGCCCAGAAAAAGACAAAGAACACCTGACCGCCCGGCAAATTTCCCAGATGATGTGGTACTTTATGGATGGCCGCGCTGTGAAAAATAAAGAAGCCCTGCTGGACGACCGCGATGCTTTCTGGGAATTTCATATAGCCTTCTCCGATATAGAAACCGTTTTCCTGAAAAGCAAGAAAACAGGCCGCTGGTGGATGCAGCTCCCCGACCGCGAATTTGTACCATGTGCGTATAACGATTACCTGATGGCCAGCAACAATGAAATGCCGGAGCGCTGGCTGCGCCACCAGGAAAGACTTTAAGCGTTATTGTCTCCGTACAATGAACATCATTGTACGGAGACAATATCAAATATTGAGAAGGGTAGTTAACCGCTCTTTGATGAAAGCAGCCTTATTATCGGTGGAAATCATTTCATCATCCAATCCTTCCATCGTGCGTTTATGCATCTTCTCCACCCGCTCATCTATCTTCTTAAAATATTCTTCTTTCTTTGTTTCCCATGCCAGCTGTTCTTCCTGCAGCTTTTGCTGCCGCCCGGTATTCAGGCTGGAATAGAGGTAGCGGAGAGTGGTATTAAGTAAACTGTCCAGCTGTTTATAATAGGTAACTGCGCAGCTATACATATTGTGGCTATTGCCAAGGCACTGCTGGTAGCGGATTTCAAGTGTGTCCAGCGCTGTATGTTGTGATTGTGAATACGCTTTCGAACACAGGAATAACGCAAGAAGGATGATCAGGTTTCGCATAGGGACTGTGTGATCATCAAATATACAAAATATATTTAATAAAATACTAATATCAGTAGTCCTTCTTATTGGTTGCCCAGTTTATCGCCGATAGAGCCGGTGCAAACATCTCCCTGTGGCAGTCCGTTCAGCCAAACCCGCAGGGCTTCGGTACGCTGATTTGTAAGTTCGGTGAGGTAACCGGCCCGGCACATAGGAAATGCACTGCCATAGCTTTTGGCGGCAGCAGGATACATTGCCTGTACCTGTGCATCACGGAATTGTATCCAGATCCGCTGCGCATCTTTCAGGTTTTTAATGAATGCTTTGTTGGCAGCATAATCTTTCAGGATCAGCTGGTAGATATCATTCAGCTTTTTGTCGGCCTCTTTATATTCCTGGCCGGCCTGTTTATTTAATTCTGACTGTGACTGTGAAAAGGCGGTCATGCTGCCTGTAACCAGTAAAAGAAATAGAACAAGAGATTTCATGTTATAAAGGTTTGAAGAATTTAAAAGCATATACCATTGGCAGTTTTCCTTCCATTCCCCGGATATAAAAACGGCCATCTTTTTCAACGGTGTTACTAAAACAGTTATAGGGAGAATAATCAAACTCCTGGAATACCCGGAGCTGCAATCCCTGCGCGGTTAATGAAGAAACGATCTCACTCAGCGGATGATTCCAGGAATAGGAAGTATGCCGGATATCGCTGCCTCCATCGGTGTAGGTTCCGGTAGTTTCTTCCACAATGGTTTGGGTGTTAAAATAGCTGTAGATGATTTCTTTAATGTTGTCATCAAACATCCAGATAACGGGATGAAAGTCTGCCATCACGAATGACCCGCCCGGTTTCAGAAAATGATTCACTACGGCTGCCCATTTATCAAGGTCCGGTAGCCAGCCAATAGTTCCGTAAGAGGTGAATACCGTATCAAAAACGCCGTCCAGGTGATTGGGCGCGCTATAGAGGTCGCAGCAAACGAAGCGGGCTTTTTTCTCAAGCCCGGATTGAATCGCCAGCTCATTTGCCAGCGTAATGGCAGCGTCGGAAAGGTCCACTCCTGTTACGGTGGCGCCCATCCTGGCAAGAGACAGGGTATCCTGCCCGAAATGGCATTGCAGGTGAAGGATCTGCTTATCCTGTACCGTTTCAAGTAACCGTAGTTCTATTTCTTTCAGGGAATTTTTGCCATCAAGAAAGCCGGGAAGGTCGTAAAAATCAGACCGTACGTGAACGCCTGTACGCTTATTCCATAGCTCTTTATTTGTTGAAAGATAATCAGGTAATGGTTCCATGAGTACAGTGTTTAAGGTACTTTGATTTCCAGTGGATGGGGATAATACAGGTTATCCAAAAATAAAAGGTTTCCGTTAATGGAAACCTTTTATTTTTTTGTCGGCATATATCTTTTTAAATCACTACCAGTTCATAAAAATCGCCTGGCGTAAAGTACTGTTTCGCCAGCTGCTGCAATTCTTCAGCGGTAATGGTTTTGATAGTTTTGATGTTATTGTAGAAGTAGTTTTCATCCAGGTCGTTCAGGATGAGGTTTTTCCAGCGCTGGATCAGCTGGAAAGCGCCGTCAAGGTCGCCCAGGATGGAACCTATCATGTAGTTACGAACCAGGTCCAGTTCTTCTTTCGGAACAGGTTCATTCTGCAGGCGTAGCAGCTCCTTGTAAATTTCATCGATGGTGGCTTCGCAAACATCGCGGCCGGCCTCCGTTTGGATGTTCAGCGCACTGGTTTGACGGAAGTTATACAACTGTGAATAGATGCCGTAGGTATAACCTTTTTCTTCCCGGATGTTACTCATCAGGCGGGAGCCAAAGTAGCCGCCAAAAATAGTGTTTAACACCAGCATCTTCGGAAAATCGGGATGGTAACGGTTTGGAAAATGACGGGCCACGCGTACTGCGCCCTGTACGCCATTTTCATCATTGAAGATCCTGAATTTTTTTTCTTCCGCCGGTTGTATTGGCAGATCGAGTTTAACCAGGTGTGTATCTCCGTTCCATTTGGTGGTACCAAAATATTGATTCAGCAGCGGGATCATGTTGGCCGGCAGGTTGCCGGCTACAAAGATCTTACAGTTGTTGTAAGTATAGTGCTTCTTATAAAACGCCTGCAATCCTTCGGGTTGTAGGGCGTCATATGCCATCATGGAGCTTACGCGGCCATATGGATGGAATTCCCCGAACAGGTATTTATCAATAAAACGGTTCCCTACAAAATCGCATTTGAGGAGGTTTACTGCCAGTTTTTGTTTCTGGTTCTGCTTGTACAGGTTCAGTTCCTCTTCCGGGAATATTGGGTCCAGGATCACTTCCTGCAGCACGGGGAGGAGTACTTCCGTATGCTTGGTGAGGCAGTGAAGCGTATAGGTGGCGTTTTCATGGTACGCATTACGGTTCAGGTAAGCGCCGTGATAATCTACGTTTTCGTTGATTTGCTGCGACGTATGTTTGCTGGTACCATTTTTCATGAGAAAGTTGGTGGCTGTGGCTTCCAGGCTTTCGCTTTCATACCAGCTGCCTGCAGGAAATACCAGCTCCAGCTGTAATGTTTCCTGTTCGTCAGATTTCATTACATATACCGGGATGCCATTGTCCAGGGTGAACTGTTCATATGGCTTCAGTTTTATATCGAAATCCACCGCATCTTTAATGGGAGGGGCAATAGTTCTGTTCATCGTGTCTTATTTAAAGGGTGAGGGCCGAAAACAAGTCACTGCTTTAGTTGGCAGCGTAATAGTAAATGGTATTTGAATTCTTCTCATCAAAAAGGAGTTTCGCTTCCTCATGTATTTCTGCTGCGGTTACTACTTCGTAATTTTCAAATTCGCGGTTCATCAGAGCAGCGTCGCCCAGCAGTTCATAAAACGCCAGGTTATTGGCGCGGTTGAGCAGGCTCATGTCTTCAAAAGCCAGCAAACTTTCCACGCGGTTTTTTACTTTTTGCAGTTCTCTTTCTGAAATGACTTCCTGTTGCAGTTTTTCCAGTTCCTGTTGAATGGCTTTTTCTGCATCTTTCATCTTTACGCCTTTTACCAGTTTGCCTTCTATGGTTAGCAGGCCGGCATCGAGGCTGCCAAAATGATAACACTCAATATTGCTGAATAGTTTTTTTTCTTTTACCAGTACCTGGTTCAGGCGGGAGGAGCTGCCTCCGCCGAGGATGTCGGAGATCAGGTCGGCCGCATAATAACGCTTGTCCGTACGGGCGTACATGTGATAGCATTTATACAATGCATCCAGGGGTACATTGGCTTTTACTTCCAGTTTATGCGCGGCAGTTTGGGCGGGTTCAACCGGCAGGTTGCGATAGTATTTTTCGCCGGAAGGAATGTCGCCGAACCATTTTTCTGCGAGCGCTTTCACCTGGTCTACCGTAACGTTACCGCCTACGGAAAGAATGGCATTTATGGGCCGGTAATACTTAAAGAAAAATGCTTTTACATCTTCCAGTTTAGCATTTTCAATATGTGATAATTCTTTACCGATGGTCATCCAGCGATAGGGATGGGTAGTGTACGACAGCTCGCGCATTTTATGCCATACATCTCCATAAGGTTTATTGATGTAATGTTCTTTAAATTCTTCTGATACTACTTTGCGTTGCACATCCAGGCTTTTTTCATCAAAGGCCAGGGAGAGCATGCGGTCACTTTCCAGCCAGAAACCGGTTTCAATATTTTCTGCCGGAAGCTGAATGTAGTAGTTGGTCAGATCACTGGTGGTGTACGCGTTATTTTCGCCACCAGCCATTTGTAATGGTTCATCGTAAGAGGGAATATTGATGGATCCGCCAAACATCAGGTGTTCAAACAGGTGGGCAAAGCCGGTTTGTGCCGGATTTTCATCTCTCGCTCCTACATCATACAGTACATTTATTACCGCCATTGGCGTAGTATGGTCTTCGTGAACAATTACCCTCAGTCCGTTTGCCAGCGTAAACTTATTATAATGGATCATATCTTTTTATTGGTCAATATGGTAAAAATAGGGAATTACGGTAAGCTTTCAGCTCAAAGCAACAAAAAGCTACTCGAGGTACAGTTCCTTCTTATCGTAATTAATGGTAAGCGTGTAGTCTTTCCAGATATCATAACCAATGGAGCCGGCTACTTCTGTGAATACGCCGAGGTCGTCGATATCCTTGCTGTAGCTCACCGGCACATTGGGGATGCTGCGGCCGCCCATTTCCAGTGAGGGCACCGAACTATTGATGTAGTACAATACCTTCAGCATATCCTGTACGCGGTCTGTATTGATGGTGGGAAGCAGGGTATTGAGTTTGTATTTATCTACATAGGGCCAGTTAAAAAGGATGCCATAGTCGCCGCCGGTGGTGATGTGATAGTGACCGGGTAAGCGGCGGCCATCGGGCAGCTGGATGGAGGCATCAATCACCGGTGTGCTGAAATTCAGCTGAAAATGCAGCAGCCGGCCGGTATTGCCAACGGGCGTTTTCCCGGATTTATACAGTACGAGCTGTTTGGAACGGTAATCAATTTTTACGATGTAAAGCTTTAGCAAAGCGATTCCTATGATCCCGTCTACCGGCCCCAGGTTGCTGAGGTTTTCCAGGTATACTTTCACATAAGGCAACCGGAGTTCTTTGAGATAGAGGGCATTCAGGGTAGCCAGTTCCGTTTTGGCCATTGCATTGTTGGTGCCGGTTAAGAAGGCATTCCCGGCATTTCTCAGCTGTAGTTTGGCGGCCGTGGCGATGTTCATCACCGTTACTTCTGCCCCGCTGTCAAAAATAAAATGAAGGGTATCTGAACTGCCGGAAACCGCAACAGGGATGATCACCTGCCGGTTTACCAGTTGGAAGGGAATGACGGCTACTGGTTTGCTGTTATCCGTTGCTGCTGCTGATGAGCCTCTGCGCTGGGCATGGGCAGGCATTAGGGCATAGCTGAATACGATGGTTACTGTCAATAAAAAGCGCCACATGACACAAATAACGTCAAAGAATACTTTTTATTGGCAATTTTTTAATGAGGAGTTCTTTATCCCGGCTTACCAGGCAGGTGGCCCTGGTGCCTATGTTTTTCAGTAATTCGCGGAACAGCTGGAGGTTTGGGCCCAGGTTATTGTTGATGCCCATGATAATATCGCCTGTTTTGAAGCCTGCTTTTTCTGCCGGCGATCCTTTGATAATATCGGTTACTTCAACCCTTCCGTCGATCAGGTAGATGATCAGACCTGTGTAGGAATAGTCGAACATATCACGGAAATGCGTGTTGGGCAGCATGTATATTTCCTTTTTGCCGTAGTTGAGTGTGATGTTGAAACGGCGGAGCAAATCGTTCCCTATCATTCCGCCAAGAAAAGGATAAGCGGTAACGTTGCTTTTATCATCGAACACATAAGTGGGCACATTCCGGAAACTGTAGTTGCCGATGCGGAATTCATTGACGGTGGTGAGCGACATGGTCATCTTTCCTCCGAGGCCCTGGGCTTCGGTTTGTATGATCTTTTTGGTGCGGCGTCTTTTGCCCTGTAATACGCTGCTGTCGTTTACAAACTGGGACGACAACAACAGGCACATACCGGCACCGGTATCGAAATAATAACGGTTGGTGATGGTGCGCACGGAGTTCTTCAGGGGGGCGGATATCAGCGGGATCTGTGTAAGGGATGGTCGCAATAGTTGACCACCTTTGGGATAAGTATATTTTCCTTTGGAATAAATAATAATTTCTTCGGTATCATAATCTATCGTCACAATATACCGGCTCAGCAAGCTATAGCCAATGATGCCATCTACCTGTATGCCATACACCTGGCTGATCAGCTCATAGTCGTTGATGTGGAAGTCGAGGCTGTCGACCTTTAACCCGGGCAGCTTCAGGGAGTGATGCCGCGCAAAAGACACCGGCTTGGAGCTGCCAAGACCTTTAATGATCCGGTCTGATGGTTCCATGCTTATTCCCAGTCGCACGCAGGTAGAAGTATCCAGTGAAATGCCTGCACTGCCTGTATCGAGGATGAACTGAAGGGTATCAGGATAATTGCTGACCAATGCCTGGATCACTACAACTCCCCCATAGTATTGCTTGAAGTGGAAGCGCGTAAGCAGCATAGCTTCGCGTGTACTATCGTTATCGAACGTGGCATTTCCGGCTTGGGTGCTCATCGATATACCGGCGGCTGCCAGAAGCAGCATAACGTGTAACAGAATTGGTCTAAGCATACTTGGTTGATGCAGGGGATGTGTATTGCTATAAATTTAACATTAAATAGTGTTCGTATAAAATATTTTTATTACAGGCGGTTAATTGCCTAAATACTACCTTTGCTGAAGTTATTCAGGGTTAGAAACACAGCATATGGAACTTCAGGATTTATACAAAAAGGCGCAGAACTTTGAGTTTCTGACAGCAGCAGAGGGCGTTTACCTGTTTGAAAATGCTCCACTGGCAGAATTGATGGAAATAGCCAACGAGTTACGCAAGCAACAGGTTCCACATGGAAAGGTAACCTGGCAGATAGACAGGAACGTAAATACCACCAATGTATGCACGGCCAACTGCAAGTTTTGTAACTTTTACCGCATTCCCGGCCACAAAGAGGCTTATATTACGCCAATTGAAGAGTACAAAAAGAAGATCGAGGAAACCCTTAAGTATGGCGGCGACCAGCTGCTGTTACAGGGAGGACACCACCCGGAACTGGGCCTCAGCTTTTACGTAGATCTCTTCAGGGAACTGAAACAGTTATATCCTGCATTAAGATTACATACCCTCGGGCCCCCCGAAGTAGCACATATCACCAAACTGGAAAAAAGCACGCATATAGAAGTGCTCCGCGCCCTGCAGGAAGCGGGCATGGACAGTCTTCCAGGCGCCGGCGCAGAGATCCTGAACGACCGCGTACGCCGCCTCATTTCCAAAGGAAAATGCGGTGCGCAGGAGTGGCTGGATGTAATGCGTGCAGCGCACAAACTGAACATTGCCTCTTCCGCTACCATGATGTTTGGTCACGTGGAAACGGTGCTGGAACGTTTTGAACACCTGGTGGATATCCGGCAGGTACAAAGCGAAAAGCCGGAAGGAAATTATGGCTTTACTGCCTTTATCCCCTGGACTTTCCAGGATGTGGATACCTTGCTGGCAAGGATCCGTGGCGTACACAACATGACTACCGCAGAAGAATATATCCGTATGATCGCCATGAGCCGCATCATGCTGCCGAATATTAAAAATATCCAGGCATCGTGGTTAACCGTAGGTAAACAGGTGGCGCAGCTTTGCCTGCACGCCGGCGCCAACGATTTTGGTTCTATCATGATCGAGGAAAATGTGGTAAGCGCCGCCGGAGCGCCGCATCGTTTCACCTACCTGTCTATGCAGGAGGCGATCCGTGAAGCCGGTTTTGAACCACAGTTACGCACACAATTGTACAAATTCAGAGAGCTGCCTGCCGCTATTGAAGAACAGGTGATCAACTACTGATAAGAAAAATATTAACTTAAACAAGAGGTTGTCCCGGAACCCTGATCATGCTGATTGGCTGATCAGGGTTTTGTGATTTTAGCGAAGGTTAGCGGAGGTTGTCCTGAGACACTGATTACGCTGATTTTACTGATTGGCTTTTTGTGATTTTGGATTTTGAGAGATTGACGAAGGGGATAATAGGGATTGAATAAAAATTGCCTTTAAAGATTGCTTTTAGAATGCTTCGTTCCTGCATAGCATACGCTTAGCAAATACTTAGCAGATACTTAGCACATGCTTATTACATGGAGATAACGCGGAGGTGATGTGGAGGGGACGTGGACTTGATCCCAGGATCGTTTACCACAGTGCATTACAGACGAAAAAATTCGGGCCGTTGTGCGCAATACTGCCCTATAAGTGAAACAGTACCCTGATATACCAGCGAAAGTGAGTGAACGGCATTCAATAAACCCCTGCCCTTAAACGGGCTCATCTTTTTAAACTATTTAAAGAATGGTGATGGAGAAAAGCCGTTCAAATTCACTGAATTTTCCGGAAATCATACGAAAAGCGAAAATAAAGCCAATTTTCCAGAGAAATATCAATGCAGAAATTAAAATCTGACGAGTGTACTCATCTTCCCAAATCCCTCAAAATCACAAAAGCCAATCAGTAAAATCAGTGTAATCAGTGTCCCAGGACAACCTCCGCTAAGCATTTCAGGGCAAACACTTTTTTATTGTGCATAAACCATTCATTAGCAAATCATTAACAAGTCTCAAAGATTTGTTAAAACTATCGTGTACATGTTACAAATCGTCTTGTTCTACGTCTAACAGGTACAAACTAACTAATTAAACTAAAGGAGGGAATATGAAAAAGCTGGGTCTTATCATGGCGGGATTTGCAATGATCGTCATGGCAGCCTGTTCAAGCACCAAAGTAACGTCTTCCTGGCGTTCCAATGATGCACAGCAACTGCAAAAGGATAACAAAATAATGGTAATGGCGCTGGTACCTCAGAGAGACCGTACCCTGCGCAGCCAGATGGAAAATTATACCGTATCGGAACTGAGAAGAAAGGGATATAATGCCGTATCTGCACTCCAGACCTACGGCCCCAACGACATGGCTAAAATGAATGAAAAGCAGGTGTTGAAGCAATTACAGGGTAGTGATGTAAACCAGATCATGACCATTGTAATGCTGGATAAAGGCAGGGAAAGAAACTTTGTTCCCAGTTATTCACCTTACGGCTACTATGGCTTCTGGCCTTATTACTCTATGTGGTCGTCCAGGATGTACGCACCGGGATACTATACCTACAACACCAAGTATCAGTGGGAAGCTAACCTGTATGATATGAAAAGCGGACAAATGCTGTACTCCGTACAGTCACAGTCTTTCGACCCGCCAACAACGGAAAGAATGGCCGTATTATACGCCCAGCAGGTAGTAAAAGATATGGCTAAACAACAGTTGTTAGCAAAACAGTAAACGGTAATAAATAGAGAATAAACAGCCGCGGGCTTTTAGTTTTTGTACACTAAAACTAAAGGTCAGCGGCTATTTACTGCGAGCTGGTTGGATTTTACGGGAAATCGATGTAAGTTTAACGCCCTTTTAAATCCAGTTATGTTCGAAGTAACCGTTAATGAAGACATATACCTCCGGCAGCTACAGGTGCAGGATGCCCCTTTGGTATATAAACAACTGGATGTATCGCGTAAAAGCCTGCGCAGATTTTTACCCTGGGTAGATTATAATACCAACGAAGAACATTCCCTCCGTTTTATACAGCTGATGTTACGCAAAGCCGAAGAACAGGAAGCCATCGCACTGGGCGTATGGTACAAAGAAGAGTTTTGCGGTGTTATTGATCTTCATGGATGGGATCACCAGTTGCAGAAAGCAGAAATTGGGTATTGGATAGGAGAAGATTTTCAGCGGAAAGGCATTGCCACCGCTGCATGCAAAGGACTCATTTCCTTTGCCTTCAAAAAACTCCACCTGAATAAAATAGAGATCCGCTTTGTGCTGCAAAACGAACGTAGCGGGCAAATCCCGATCAGACTGGGATTTGCCAAAGAAGGAACCCTTCGCCACAGCGCCAAACTGCATGGGCAGTATGTGGATATGGTGGTAATGGGCGTGTTGCGGCAGGACTGGAAATATTAGCTTTTCAGCTGGTTGCGTACTTTACTGTGTTTCTTACCGTAAAATTCATAGATCGCCATACCTATTGCCATCCATACGATGAGACGCAGCCAGGTATCCCATGGAAGGAACGCCATCATCACCGCGCAGGTGATAATGCCCATCAGCGGTACAAAGGGAACCCACGGTGTTTTAAATGCCCTCGGTGCGTCCGGCATAGAATACCGCATGATCCAAACCCCCGCGCATACGATCACAAACGCCAGCAGGGTACCAATGCTGGTCATCTCCCCTACTACCCTTACCGGTACCAGTGCCGCAAACAAACTTACAAACACACAGAAAAGGATATTCGATTTCCAGGGGGTACGGTAACGGGGATGAACATCCGAAAAGATCTTTGGCAGTAGCCCATCTTTAGCCATACTGTAAAATACCCTCGATTGTCCCCAGAGATCCACCAGGATCACGGAGGTATAACCTACTATGATGGCCAGGATAATCATTTGCCCCAGCCATTTGTAAGGCGTGTGTGCAATGGCAATAGCCACCGGCGCCGCACTGTTTTTAAACTCTTTATAGGGCGCCAGTCCGGTGAGCACATGAGAAAAAAGAATGAAAAGAACCGTGCAAACAGCCAGCGATCCGAGGATGCCTATAGGCATATTGCGCCGCGGATTTTTAGTTTCCTGCGCCGCGGTGCTCACAATATCAAAACCGAGGTATACAAAGAAAATAACCCCTGCTCCCCGCAGAATACCGGATATGCCGTATTCTCCAAAGGTGCCTGTGTTTTTAGGAATATATGGAGTGAGATTAGCCGGTTGTATGTACTTCCAGCCCAGGGCAATAAAAACAAGCACTACGCCCACTTTGAGCGATACCACTACTGCGTTCCAGATGGCCGAGCCTTTGGTGCCGCGCATCAGGATAGCCGACATGAGGATGATGACCAATGCTGCAGGAAGATTGAAATAGCCGTGGGTGGTGACACCGTTTGCGAGGGTTATGGTTTCAAACGGGGAGTGTGAAAACTGCGCCGGAATGTAAATTTTGTATCCTGCAAGGAAGGCTACCAGGTAGTTAGACCAGCTAATGGCCACTGTGGCGGCTCCTACGGAAAATTCAAGCACCAGGTCCCATCCGATGATCCAGGCAAGCCGCTCCCCCATCGTCGTATAGGCGTAGGTGTATGCACTCCCCGCCACGGGGATCATGGAGGCAAATTCAGCATAGCAAAGACCGGCAAAAGCACAGCCAATACCTGCCACTATAAAGGAAAGCGTAACTGCCGGCCCGGCGTTATTGCCGGCTGCGGGTCCCGTAAGGGAAAATAACCCAGCACCGATAATAACACCCAGGCCCAGCATCAGCAGCTGAAAGCCATTCAGCGTGCGTTTGAGGGTATCTTTACTTTCACTGGCCGACTCGTTGAGCAGCCATGATAAAGGCTTTTTGTAAGATTGATTCATGTTGTATACCCTACTGTTTTAGTAGACTGGTCCGCGAAAGTAGGATATATTTATGAATTTAAGCCAGATCGCAGATTCCTATCGCCTGGCGGAGCGATGCGATCTGGTCTTTATGGGCAGGAATAAACTCCTGGGCCACATGGCCTTTAAAGCCGGTTTCGTAGATCGCTTTCATAATAGCCGGGTAGTACAGCTCCTGGGTTTCATCAATTTCATGACGGCCCGGTACTCCGCCGGTATGGTAATGCGCAAAATATTCGTGGTGGTCGCGGATGTTACGGATTACATCCCCTTCCATGATCTGCATGTGGTAAATGTCGTATAACAGCTTAAAATTGGGAGAACCCACTGATTTACACAGTTCTACGCCCCAGGCAGTATGATCGCACTGGTAGTCGTGGTGATCTACTTTGCTGTTCAGCAGCTCCATAACCAGCGTTACTTTCTTCTTTTCTGCATAACCGATAACGCGTTGCAGACCTTTGGTGCAGTTTTCAATGCCCTGCTGGTCGCTCATGCCGTTACGGTTGCCTGAAAAGCAGATCAGGTTGGTGAAACCGGCTTTTGCTGTTTCATCTATATAATGCTTAAAATACTCTTCCAGTTTATCGTGGTGGGCAACGGTGTTGAACCCTTTGCCAATATTCCAATCGGGACCGTTACTGGCTACCATAGCGGTGATCATGTCATTCTTCTTCAGAATGTCGAAGTCTTTCGGATCAACGAGGTCGATGGAATGAATGCCTATTTTTTTTGCGGCCTTACACAGTTTATCCAGTGGGATATTGTAACACCAGGCGCATACCGAGTGGTTAATTTTGCCTTTTAGTTTTTCACCTACTGCCAGATCGTGTGCAGCTACCCTGGTTGAGAGGGATGATAGCGCGGTGGACGCGAAGGCCATTGTGGCCACTTTCTTAATCATATCGCGGCGAGAGTTTTCCTGATGCATAAAAAGGTTTGCTTTAAAACTGCCATCAATGTAGGCGAAATTATGTTTACTTACAAGCTCCCGCCGCCTTTTTTGGGAGGAAAAGAGCGTGGAAATACGGATTTTATTTTTCCCGTAGATCCAACCGCGCTCATCCCACGTTTATATAGTAACTTGCAGTTAGTTTAGACTTTGGTAAGTAATTTGTTTAAGTATTGAAAAGCGGAGGTTGATATGGAAAAAAAATATACTCCCAGTTTATGGATCTGCATCCTGATGGACCTGTTAGGATGCGCCAGTTACGCAGTTCCGGTATTAGGAGACGTCAGTGACTTTATCTGGGCCCCGATTTCTGCCATCATTTTCTACCGTATGTTTGGCGGCACTATTGGTACTTTCGGTAGTGTTTTTAACTTTATGGAAGAGTTATTTCCAGGCACCGATTTTATTCCCACCTTTACCCTCGCCTGGGTATTGAAGCGGGTAAGGGCCCCCAGAAGAACGGTGTCGATCTGAATTATTCTTAAAATAACAAGGGCATTATTAATCAACAGAGATTAATAATGCCCTTTTCTATAAATGGTTAACTCAGAAGCCTCTTGGTCGCATTCCGCCACGGCCGCCTCCCGGAGGGAAACCCATCATACGGTTGCCTCTTTCTCCCTTACCGGTATTACCTCCAAACTTATTCAGGAAGTAGGTGAAGCTCACCATAAAGTACTGCTGTAACACATTGCTCTGCACATCCTGGATGTAGTTATCTGCCACGGTGCGGGATACACTGATATATTGCCTCAGCAGATCAAATCCCTGGATCTTGATCATCCCCTGTTTTTTCGGGAATACATACTTTGAAACGTTGGCGTTCCACATGGTAGAGGTAAGGTTATACCCCGCCTGACGGCCACGGTTCATGGTACAGGTAATATCGCTGCCTATCATGAATCCCAGCGGCAGATTGATGTTGAAGTCGGTGTTAATGTTGTAATCCAGGTAGCGGGTATCATTGGCGCCTGCGCTGGCCTGTGAATAGTTGGTGGCATTGAAATTAACGCTGCCGCCCAGTGAAACATCAAACAGCTCCTTGTACATATAGCTTACGTTGGCGGATTGCGACAACTGCAATGAATTGGTACTGCTGTTAATGCCATTGCTCACAATTACATCTTTATTATAACTCACGGAAGTTCCTGTGTTCAGGTTTTGTCCGGGCGTTTTAGATAAAGGAATGGAGTTGTGCACCATACCGGAAATATTGTAGTTGCCATTTACGTTTACCGGCCTCACAGTTTGCTTGCCTGTTTCAGGATCAAGGGTAGTAGCATTGATAATTTTATTCACGGTATAACCGCCGTTCAACCGTGCAAACATACCCCGGAAGGTGATGTTGTTAAACGAGTTGTAATTAACGCTGAGGTTATTGGTGAAAGATGGTTTCAGGTCCGGATTACCCAGCTGGATATACAGCGGGTTACTGTTGTCCGGCACAGGCGCCAGCTGTTGTACAGATGGCTGCTGTGTATTCCCGTTGTAGTTTATGTGTAACCGTTTGTTTTTGGAAAAGGTATAGTTAAAAGATGCCTGCGGAGAGAAGTTGACCGTGTTTTGTGTGATCAGACTATCTTTCCCGGTAAGGAATGAATACGTGTTATTCTCCAGGTTATTAAACAGCACATTTAATCCTATGGAGTAATCATATTTCAGCTTGTTGGTGCGTATGGCAAAGCCGGCCTGCTGGTTCAATGTACTGTTGGTAAAAGAATTGCTCAGCGAGTCGTTCATGATATTGTACTCTCCTTTCGCATCATCATAATCGTAGGTGTATTTGGTACTGTTGCTGTTGTATTTCGTGATGCCATAATTTGCTTCCAGGAAACGGTCCCTTCCCAACGGTTCTGTGTAGGTAAGGTTTACACCTTCATTACGGCTATTGGTATTTATTTGATTGCGCTGATTAAAGTTAACAACACTGTCGGCAGAAACGTAATTGATACTTGACTTTACGTAGTTCTCCTGATCATTATCACTGTTGTTGTAGCTAAAGTTAAGGCTCAGTGTACGGCCTGCTTTTTTGAACCGTTTGCGGAATAACAGGGTACCACCATAATTTTCATTGTGGCCCTGGCCATCGTTGTAGGTGAGTCCCCTGTTCAATGTATCCTTGTTGGTGTTCAGCGACAGGTTGTCTGTAACACTATAGCTGTTGCCGTTTGTAAGGGAATACGTTGGTGAAAAAATCAGTGAATGAAAGGAGTCGATTGTATATTCCACCCTTGCAGAAAAGCGGTTGTTGCTGTTGTCTGTTTGGGAGGTGGAATTGGTGTTATCGTAGTTGGTGGTGGCATTGCCTTGTTTATCTGTACTGAATGTTTGCTTTGCCGTTTTTTGTTCTATATTATTTTTGGTATCATTAAAAAAATAGCTGCCGTTAACGATCAGGTTTTTACTGAAGTCCTGGTTGAAGTTGAGACCGGTGTTCCAGTTGCGGGTGATACCGCTGTTGTTACCGCCGCCCATGAGCTGTTGCATACCACGTCCGCCGCCGCGGCCACCACCGCCTCTTCCACCACCGGCAGAACTGAAGCTCATCGCATCCTGTTGGGTATAGCCCATATTGTTTACGTTATTACCGCCGCCGAGCAACGACATCTGCTGGTTTTCCCTGAAGCGGTTTAAGCTGAGGGATACGCCATAGCGATCGTTGGTGCCATAGCCTGCGGTAGCGCGGCCAAACAATCCTTTCTTTTTATCTTTCTTAATGGTGATGTTGATTGTTTTTTCTGTTTGCCCGTCGTCGATTTGTGTGAACTGTGCCTGGTCTGATTTTCTGTCTATCAGCTGTACTTTATCAATAATATTGGCCGGAAGGTTTTTGGTGGCGAGTTTGGGATCGTTGCCGAAAAACGGTTTACCATCTACCAGTACACGGGTAACAGTTTCTCCCTGTGCGGTAATAGCGCCATCTTTATCTACAGTAACACCGGGTAGCTTCTTCAAAAGGTCTTCTACCACTGCATTTTCACGGGTTTTAAATGCATCGGCATTAAATTCAAGGGTATCTTTTTTAACAACAATGGGTGGCTTCTCGTCCAGTATTTCCACGGCATTCAGATTTACTCCTTTGAGCACCATTGGGATGTTGCCGAGAGATAATTCTTTATGGTCCTGGTTAATCTGTATTGATTTATTGATGGGTTTATAGCCCAGGAAGCTTACGTACAGGCGGTATGCGCCATCGGCGATGTTGGTTAGTTCAAAGTTGCCTTTGTTGTCTGTCATGGTGGTGGTAGCAACGCTGGAGTCTTTTGCGTTCAGTAGCACTACCGTGGCAGCGGGCATGGCATCCCTGGAGGTAGAGTCAGTCAGTTGGCCTTTAATCTTTCCTTGTTGAGCCTGAGCCTGGGCATGTATAATGCCCAAACCCAGTATCAGCAAGAGTTGTATAAGTTTCTTCATAAATGAATTTAACAGGAAAGGGGAAAGTTAGGATGAAATTTATTTATTGTTGTTGCCGCTTACGTAATTTCTCCATTTCCTGTTTCCTGATTTCTCTCATCTGTTCCTGCGTTACTTTTTCTGCACCGGCAGGAATGCTAAGATCCGTATCTGTTACGGCTTTCAGGCTAACGCTTTTTGCGGTGAATGCGCGTTTGCTGCCTTCAGCAGAAAGCACTACGGCGTTGCTGTCGGGCAATAATCCGTTCACCGGCGAGAAACTGAAAGGTAAATCGGTGGTATACCAAACGGTGTAGGTATCGTCCTTCAGCTGTATGGTGGCCTTTTTACAGTTGTATCCTGCAATCTTTTTGGTTTTGTCGGACGACTTGTTATTAGCGGTAAAGATGAAATCTTCTTCTGTATAATAAGTTTTCTTATCATCGCCGAAGGTGCTGAATACCTGTTCATACTTCTTATTGGCCAGGTCTACATACTGTGCGTTACCTCCCCGTCCCATCATGCCCATACCCATGCCACCGGGGCCTTGTCTGCGTGGATTACGGGTGCTGGTATCTCCTTCGGGGCGTTGTCTTCTGCCGCCGAAGCCACCGCCTTCAGGGCGTTCTGTAGTGAGTTTGCCGAGGTTGTTGCTGAAAGTAAATACCTGTTTGAAGGTGATGACATCCGGAATTTCGGGAGCATCGTCGCCACCACGCTGGAATCCGCGCATGCGTTCGGGGTCTGTTTTGGCGGTTACTTCATATTCTATTACTCCTGATTGCTGTGCAAATACAGGGCTGGTAGCAGATAGCAGCGTAGCTGCTGCGATGAATAAACGGATAGTTCGGTTCATACCTGATTGATTTTACAGCAAATGTGAATCTTCGCTTTCATTTTTTGGGTTAAAAAGCTTTATTTACTGTTATTTACTGTTAAGGGCTGTCTGTAAGCGTTAATCTTCCTTATTTACTGTTAATTACTGTTAAGGGATTGTCTTGTTTTCCCTGTGGAATGGATAGTTTTGTAAGGATCTTAAAATCTTTCATGCGACAAAGAATCAGAAATATTCTCATCCTCATGTCTGTCTGTATCCTGGGCATATTTCTGTTCCAGGGGTACTGGCTGTACAATTCATACAAATTAAGAGAGGAACAGTTCAATAAAGAGATCAACGAATCGCTGCGGATGGCCGTGTTCAATAAGCAGTTTTCTGATGTACGCCGCTATATCCGTTATTTCGGGAAAGATAAAGACTCGCTGAAGCTACCCATGCGCGGACTTGCAGATCAGCTGGAAGAAATAGGTATGCCTAAAGGCAGGCGCTTCAAGGGGCAGCATTACGATCGCTACCCGGGGCAGCCCAGGACAACTGCCTTCCCGGGCGACTCACCCAACAGGATATATGTGGATACACTGGCCAGGCAGATTTCTGAGTTCCTCATTACCAGCAACTTACACGACGATAGCACCAATCTTAAAAAACTGGATTCGGTATTCAAAGTGGAGCTGGCCAACCGCCAGATAGCCACGCCTTATGAACTGGATACCTTCCATCTGAACTACAGCGGCTTTGAAAGGGAAACATTCAGGGACAGCATCCGCCGGAGAGAACCCAGGCAAACGGCTAAAATTCCTTTTAACCCTGCCAGCAACTTATTCGTACAGGCCAGCTTCGATTCTCCCCTGCAGTTTATTTTACAGAAGATGATCTGGACCCTGCTCAGCTCACTGGTATTACTGGTGCTTACTACCCTCAGCTTTATGTATATGCTCAGAACAATTCTTAAGCAAAAGAAGCTGTCGGAAGTAAAGAATGATTTTATCAATAACATGACGCATGAGCTGAAAACGCCTATTGCAACAGTGTCTGCAGCGGTAGAGGCATTGCAGAATTTCAATGCTCTGAACGATCAGCGTAAAACACAAACGTATCTCGATATATCAAAAAATGAATTGCAGCGCTTATCAGACCTCGTGGAAAAAGTACTGCATATTGCTGCCGAAGAAAAAGAAGATATTGAATTATTCAGGGAAGAAACAGACCTGAATGAAGTGATTGATAACATCCTTTCCAACCACCAGCTTAAAGCAGGAAAACAGCTACAGCTACGTTATGATAATAACCTGGCCGGCAAAACCGTGTTTGTTGATAAAACGCACCTGGCCAGCGCTATTAACAACCTGGTGGATAATGCTATTAAGTATTCCGGCGAACACGTGCAATTATATCTGCAAACCAGCCTGGAAAACGGTATCTTAAAGATCCGGGTAAAAGATAATGGCATCGGCATTCCGAAGGTATACCAGGGCAGCATCTTTGATAAGTTTTTCAGGGTGCCTACCGGCAACCTGCATAATGTAAAAGGATTTGGCCTGGGATTAAGTTACGTGCGGAAAATAGTGGAGATGCATGGCGGCGCCATACAGGTGCAAAGTGAACCGGATAAAGGCAGCGAATTTACCATTATCATCCCTTCTGCTTAACCATATAAAAGAGATTTATGCCCAAAGTATTATTGATAGAAGATGAAGTGCAGCTCGGACAAATTGTGAAAGACAGCCTTGAAATGCGGGGATTTGAAATGTTGTATGCCGCCGATGGCAAAGAAGGGCTGCGTATATACCAGCAGGAACATCCCGATGTAGTGGTGCTGGACATCATGATGCCCAACATGGATGGCTTTTCGGTGACCGCAGAGATCCGCAAGCAGGATAAATTCACTCCTATCATTTTCCTGACCGCCAAATCCCAGACGGCCGATGTGGTGAAAGGCTTTGAACTGGGCGGAAACGACTACCTGAAAAAGCCGTTCAGCATGGACGAGCTGATAGTGCGTATTACGGCCCTGCTGAAACGTTTCGGCGATAACCCCGGCACCCGTGAAATGGAAGAAGGCGCTGTAACCATTGGCCAGTATATTTTTAACTATACCAAACAAACCCTTGCCCGTAATAATTCCATCGAGTTCCTGTCGCACCGCGAGGCGGCCATTTTACGCCGGTTATACGATAACAAAAATGAGGTAATGGAGCGTAAGGCTGTACTACTGGACCTTTGGGGAGATGATAATTTTTTTAATGCCCGCAGTATGGACGTATTTATCACGAAACTCCGCAGGTACCTGAAAGATGATTCCCGCGTACAGATTGTAAACATCCGGGGAGTGGGTTACAAACTGATTTTTTAGCGGCTCATGGCCGGGTCGGATTCAAAGGTAATATACACACGGGTGCCCTCTACCGTATTCTCCACTCCGGGCAGGTCGGAGATTTCAATATTAAATTGTTTATGGTACATGGTTCGGTAAAGGGTGGCCCTTTCCATGCATATTTCCATGCCGCGGGAGTGATGGTTGTTGCTTTTCAGCCCGTCGTGATGATATTGCAGGGCCTGTACCCTTCCAATGCCGTTGTCTGTTACTTCGCAGGCATACAGGTTCGGCGCCAGCTGCATCCACTGGATCTGCAGCAGCCGGTTTGTGCTCTTATGCATGAGGCCATGCCAGATGGCGTTTTCCACAAAGGGTTGTACCAGCATACAGGGCACATATAAGGCCGATGGAGAGATCTGGGGATCGGTATAGAGCGTATACTCAAACCCGTTATTGGTGCGTAATTGTTCCAGTTTCAGGTAAAGCTCCAGCAGGTCGGTTTCTTCCTGTAAAGGGATGAAATTCTTATCGGCCAGCATTAACACCTTCCGGAGCAGGCCGGCGAAGCGTGAAATATATTCCTGTGCCAGCGCCGTTTCCCCGGTCATGAGGGCGGTATAAATGCCGTTGAGGCAATTAAACTGGAAATGTGGGTTCACCTGTGACTTCAGGTTTACCAGTTTTAGTTCGGTGAGCTGCTTGTGGAGAAGAAGCAGGGAAGCCTCCTGTTGGTGGCTATTCCGGATCATAGCTTCGCTACTGCCTTTGAAAAGAAGGTAACGGGAACGGTAATGCAGACAAAGGAGAAAAAGAATGGCGGTGCCGGCTGCAGCCAGTATCAGCATAACAGTGTGTATAGTGACAGGCATAACCCCCTCGATTTGCTCATGAAAATATACGTCATTTCCGGCAAAAAAGGAGCAAGGGGTAAACCTCTTCAGTTTACGCCTAAACGCTTATCTTTGTTGTTTATGGAACAGTTAGTACAGCAAATAGCAGCCTACAAAGAAGAAATAGCGGCTTTTACGCCTGCCGGCGCAGCGGATCTGGAACAGTACCGCATAAAATTCCTGGGTACAAAAGGTATCGTGAAAGCTCTTTTCGGGGAGATGAAACAGGTACCGAATGACCGTAAGAAAGAATTCGGGCAGATATTAAACGAATTTAAACAACTCGCGGAATCCCGCTACGAGCAGTTCAGTGACCTGAAAGATGCTGGTGGCGCAGATGCCGGCGATATAGATTATACGTTGCCTGCCGCCCCTCACCGGTTAGGTACCAGGCACCCTATCAGCCTGGTAAGGAATAAGATCATCCGCATTTTTGAGCGCCTGGGCTTTACCATTGCCGAAGGGCCGGAAATTGAAGACGACTGGCACAACTTTACAGCATTGAACTTACCGGAAAATCATCCGGCCCGTGATATGCAGGATACCTTCTTTATCAGCAAAAATCCGGATTGGCTGCTGCGTACCCAAACTTCCTCCGCCCAGGTAAGGGTGATGGAAGAAGGCAAACTGCCTATCCGCATCATCAGCCCGGGAAGAGTATACCGTAATGAAACCATTTCCGCCCGTGCGCATTGCTTCTTCCACCAGGTAGAAGGATTGTACATCGACGAAAACGTTTCTTTCGCAGACCTCAAACAAACGCTGTATCACTTTGTCCAGGAAATGTTTGGCGAAAATATAGGCATCCGTTTCCGTCCCTCCTATTTCCCGTTTACAGAACCCAGCGCGGAAATGGACATCGTATGCTTCATTTGCGGAGGTACCGGCTGTAATGTATGTAAGCAAACCGGCTGGGTGGAAATACTCGGTTGCGGAATGGTACATCCAAAAGTACTGGCCAACTGTGGCATCGACCCGGAAAAATATTCCGGCTTTGCCTTCGGGATGGGAATAGAACGTATTACCATGCTGAAATACCAGATTAAAGATCTGCGCCTGTTCTCTGAAAACGATACCCGTTTCCTGGAACAATTTGAAGGAGCAGTGTAAATATTTATTACCAGGCTATTTGGTTATTACATAAATGCAGCGGAATATTCCGCTGCATTTATGTAATAACCGGATGAAAAACCTCAAAAAGTGATTCAAACTATTGCCGTATGCGGCGCAGGCACTATGGGTGCCGGAATAGCACAAATAGCAGCCTACAGCGGATTTACTACTTTGTTGTTTGATATTCAGCAGGACGGCCTGGACAGGGCGAAAGCACAGATTGAGAAGAGCCTGACGGTAGCCGTGGAAAAAGGGAAACTGACCCCTGCAGATAAAGACAGCATCCTGCAGCGGATCCGTTTTACCGCAGCTATCGAAGATTGTGTAGCCGATGTGATCATAGAGGCTATTGTAGAAAGAATAACCGCCAAAACAGCACTCTTTAACCAGCTGGCCGCTATCAATACCGCGGAAACCATTTTTGCTTCCAACACTTCTTCCCTTTCTGTTTCTGAAATAGCTTCGGCTGTCAGCGTTCATCCGTCGAGGGTGGTGGGCATGCACTTCTTTAATCCTGCACACCTGATGAAACTGGTGGAAGTGGTAAGCGGAAAGGAAACCGCTCCGGAAGTAGCAGATACCATCTATGAACTGGCAGAGAAGATGGGTAAAGTGCCGGTAAGGGTAAAAGATTCTCCCGGTTTTATTGTGAACAGGGTGGCCAGGCATTATTACCTGGAGGCCATGCATATTGCAGAACAGGGTCAGGCAGACTTCAGTACCATCGACCAGCTGCTGGAAGCAGCCGGGTTTAAAATGGGTCCTTTTGCATTAATGGACCTGATAGGTAACGATATCAACCTGGCGGTAACGCAATCGCTGTACGATGCTTTTGAGCAGGCGCCCCGCTTTAAACCTAATGTACTGCAGGAACAGCGGGTGAAGGAAGGTAAGCTGGGACGTAAAACAGGATTGGGTTTTTACAGGTACGAACAATAACAGGTTTTAGTTATTTTTGAACCTCTTTCAGAAAAAAGAATTTTAGTCTTCATGATTTTAGTCACCGGCGGTACAGGGTTTTTGGGTAGTCATTTAATCCGGGCATTGGTTGCCGCAGGGAAACCTGTGAGGGCATTGTACCGTAAACAACCTTCTCCCCGGTTGCAGGATATTTCCGATAAAATAGAATGGGTACCAGGCGACATCCTGGACGTGTGCGCACTGGAAGATGCCATGACGGATGTAACACAGGTATATCACTGTGCTGCAGTCGTTTCTTTCCAGGCAGCTGACAAAGACCGCCTGCTGAAAATTAACGCCGAAGGCACTGCCAACGTGGTGAATATGGCACTGGATGCAGGCGTTAAAAAGCTCCTGTATGTAAGCTCAGTAGCTGCTATCGGTAGGGCAAAGCCTGGTGCTGCCGTAAATGAGGAATGTGAATGGGAAGACAGTAAAAATAATTCCCGTTACAGCATCAGTAAGTTCCAGGGAGAAATGGAAGTATGGAGAGGTATTGCGGAAGGACTGGATGCTGTGATTGTGAACCCTGCCATTATCCTGGGTGCGGGCTTCTGGGATGAAGGCTCCGGCTCCCTGATCAAAAATGCCTGGAAAGAATTTCCCTATTACACACAGGGTGTAAATGGATTTGTAGATGTGGAGGATGTGGTAGCTGTCATGATACGGTTAATGGACAGCGATATCAACGAGGAGCGGTTTATCCTGGCAGCAGATAACTGGAGTTATCTGCAGTTATTTACCACTATGGCGCAGGCGCTTGGTAAGAAGCCGCCGCATATTGCGGCAAAGCCCTGGATGGCCGAAGCGGTGTGGCGCCTTGAAAAGGTAAAGGCGATGTTTACCGGCAAACATCCGCTCATCACCAAAGAAACGGCCCGTACTGCCCAGCTCAAAGTATATTACGAAAACAACAAGATCTTAAAGGCTTTACCGGGGTTTCAGTTCCGGCCACTGGAAGAAACCATCCGGAATATTTCCGCCGCCTATCTCCGGGAACGGGGAGTTGGTCTTTCTCAGGATTAAACTGATTTTACTGATTTAGGGATTTGATCACTTTTGATTATAAATGATTTGGGGAGATCTAAGCGAATATACCCGCTTAGATCTCCCCAAATCATTTATAAAATCCCAAAAAGTAAAATCCCTAAATCAGTAAAATCAGTTTAATCCTGAGTAAGATAACATCCTTGTTCCACTCAAAACAGGAACGCCGCTATAGCTGCTGCCAGTGTTTTGGAGATTTCAGGAGACACTTCCCTGCTCATCCATACCCGTGGTTTTTCGCCCGGTATTACTGCCGCCACAGGTTGCCCGCGGTATTGAAATTCGTAGCACACATTTTCGTAGGAATTCACCTTGCCGAACCGGTTATTGGCGGTAATGCGTATATCTGTATCCGTAGACCTTAATACGCCTGCCGGTTTGTTTTCATTCAGCTCCAGGTAATGAGGGCTTTTAATGATCATTTCCCAGCGTTTTAACGGCTCATTCTTCGTGCCGTTGATCAAGGCATAGCGAAGGTCCGTAGCTGCCGGCAAACTACTTAAATAAGACGGTAAATCGCGGTTGGAAAACACAATTGCCGTAGTGTTCATGGTTTGTATCAACAGGTGTTCCTCATTGCCGTTCAGATAAAAATTAAAGGCGTTTTTCGGGTCTTTGATGAAGGTAGCTTCCGCTACCCCGTTTTTACGGGAAGTAGTGGAATAAAGGCCAAAAGAAATGGTTTTAGCGGTAAGCCAGCCGTCTTTCACCTTCACCGGCCATTCCTGGTCGTTGGTGTATAGGGATGATTTAACGGCAGCGGGCTTGGTAGTGCTGCAACTCCAGAGCAGCAGCAGGGGGAGTAAGGCGGCAAACAAATACTTCATGAAGCGGGTGGTTTTGAATATGCTGAAACGGCGGGAAGTAGTGATGCTGCTTCCCGCCGTTGGATGATTACCTGGTTTCTTTCAGTTTCTCCCACATTTCGGGGATGCGTTTGATCCAGGCAAGTTCTTTCTTTTTTGTCCTGGCTTCTTCTACCGGGGAGCCAAAGTATGTTTTACCACCTTCGAGGGAAGCAGGCACCCCGCTTTGTGCGAGTACAACGGCGCCTTTTCCGATGGTGAGATCTTTATTCACGCCTACCTGTCCCCAGAGGATCACATTGTCTTCGATTTTGGCTTTGCCGGCGATGCCTGCCTGTGCAGCAATGAGGCAATTTCTACCGATAACGGTACCATGACCAATATGGATCATGTTATCCAGTTTGGTGCCGCGGCCTATGATGGTGTCGCCACTTACGCCTTTGTCGATGGTACAGCCGGCGCCCAGTTCCACATCACTCTCAATGATCACTCTTCCGCAACTCTCCAGTTTATCATACATCACTTCGCGCTCTGCTCTTTTCTTAAAGTAAAAAGCATCCGATCCGAGTACTGTTCCTGCGTGGATAATTACGTTGTCTCCGATTTCACAGTAGTCATAAATCGTTACGTTGGGATGAATGAGACAGTTGCGGCCAATGCGCACATGATTGCCAATGAATACGTTGGGTTGAATAACAGTGCCTTCTCCTATCACGGCACTATCGCTGATGGCTTTGGTTGCCGCCTCAAATGGCCTGAATCTTTTAACCAGTTTTACATATGCACTGAAGGGGTCGTCCAGCACCAGAATTGCCTTGCCTTCCGGACAATCTACCTTTTTGTTAATGATAATGATTGTTGCTGCCGATTGCAGACTGGCGTTATAGTATTTCTCAAAGTCAACAAAGGAAATATCTCCCGGTGTAACCTTATGTATTTCATTGATGCCAGTGGCCATCAGTTGGCTGTTGCCAACCAGCTCTGCGCCTATATATGCTGCTATTTCCGTTACTGCAACAGGTGCTTCGAACTTCATATACTCTGAATTATTGAATAATGTTTAAGAGCAACAAAGGTAGTAAATCGGCGATTGCAACAATCAAAATATGAAGGCATGATAACGACGATCAGAAAGTTTCAATCTGCTGTTATCCACAATTATTTTAGTAGTGTGAATAAAATTTTTTGTAAATTTTTTCTTTTGTGATGAAATTCTTTTTAATATTGTGTAGGGAATTTTGTTTCCCTGTACTTACTAACCCATTCACATAACAAGAAAGTCTGATTGTTCCAACGGTCAGACTTTTTTTATTGCCTCTGAAACCCGCATGAATAAAGCGTTACAGCAGATCGCATTTTTATCTCACTAAAATTCATCACTACACCTTCCTTTTTTTCATCCCCATTTCCCGGTAAATGCATAACCCGGGCAACACCCCCGTTTTTTCAATTTTTGGGTTTTTCTGCCCCAAAAAGCAAAAAAAATCTCCTGTCCGGGATAAACTGATTACGCTGATTACATGAATTTTATTTTTGCCTGCCTTCTGCGCGTATCCGTAAAATCAAAAAAGTAAATCCATGTAATCAGCTTAATCAGTTTAATTGTGTGGAACACAAAAAACAAAAGACTTTATATAGCGCTGCTAAACAATTGTGAATGTGGTACTTGTCGCCACAGCCTTGCATCAAAAGCCATGCAGATGTTGCGGATAAATGGTCTTCCTTCAGGCGTAACCACCACCTTCTGAGGCAGTACCTGCACCAACCCATCCCTCTCCAGCTCCTGCAATCGCTGCAGGCCATCAATGATCGCATCACACTGTGTATCTGCCTTGTGCCAGGTAGTTTCAAAATGACACATCAGCTCATGAATGTGCTTCCGCAGTAGTCCGTCTTCTTCGTTCAGTATATGACCGCGCACCACCGGAAACTCACCTTTGTTCACCAGTTCCTGGTAAGCATCCACCTTCTTCTCATTTTGTGCATAAGCATACCAGCTGTCGCCAATGGAAGATGCTCCCATGCCAACCAGCAGCGATGTGGGAGAATCTGTATAACCCATGAAGTTCCGGTGCAACCGCCCTTGTTGGAAAGCTTTGTGCAACGCCTCTTCCGGCAGTGCAAAATGATCCATACCAATCTCTGTATAACCATTACTGTCGAACAATAACTTACCCAGTTCATACAACTGCCGTTTCTCTTCATCCTTTGGCAGATCGGCTTCTGTATAACGACGCTGACCGGTTCCTTTTATCCAGGGCACATGTGCATAACTGTAAAAAGAGATCCTGTCGGGGCGTAACCGGACAACCTTATCAATTGTATGCTGCATACTTGTAAGCGTTTGCAACGGTAAGCCATAGATCAGGTCAAAGTTGATGGAGGTAAATCCAATCTTCCTGGCGTTCTCTACTACGGATGCCACCATTCCAAAAGGTTGTAAGCGGTTGATGATTTCCTGCACCCGCATATCAAAGTCCTGTATACCTAAACTGATCCTGCGGAAGCCGAGGTTGTACAACGACTGAAGATGTTCCGGTGTGGTATTGCCGGGATGACCTTCGAAACTTAAACTGGCATCAGGCAGCAGCTCGGCAGTGCGGTAAATACCATTCAGCAACATGGCCAGGTGCGCTGCACTGAAAAAGGTAGGCGTGCCTCCGCCGAGATGTATTTCCCGGATACGGGGGCGCCCGCCGAAGGTATCCACATACAGCTGCCACTCCTTCAGCAGGGTTTCAATATAAGGGCCCTCTACTCCATGATTAACCGTGATGTGTTTATTACAGCCACAATACGTACACATACTTTCACAGAAAGGCAGGTGAATGTATATACTGATCCCGTCTTTACCATTCGACTCCAGGAATGATTTCTTCAACAGCGCCTTCCACTTCTCCGGATGAAAAGTTTGCTCTTCCCAATAAGGAACAGTAGGGTAACTGGTGTACCGCGGTGCGGCCACGTTATATTTACTGATGAGGCTCATGATTTGATGGTTTATGACAACAATTTTCAACAACATGTTCACTATGGGGCGTCATCACCGGGCTGATGTAAGGAATGCCCAGGTTGAGCCCACGGAGGATCAGCAACACACCCATGATACTGATTGCAACCGGTATCATGCTGCGCATCCGGTTACGTACCGGTATGCTGATGAGGTGACTGAAATAGCTAACACCGGCCATAGCAGGTAAAGTACCTGCACCAAAGGCAGCCATGAACAACATGCCTTTCAGCACATCGCCGGAGGCAACTGCACCGGCAATACCGAGGTATACGAGCCCGCATGGAAGGAGTCCGTTCAGAAAGCCAATGGCATATAAAGTATGGAAGCGCTGTTGCCGTAACAGGTTACCCAGCCGGGATTTTATTTTTGAAGTGAAAATATCCGGGAGATGCCTGCCTTTTGTTAATCTTATGCCGGTGTATTTCAATATTACCAACACAAGCAGTAAGCTGCCGATGATAATCGATAACCATTGCTGTAAACCGCCCAGGTATAACTGTCTGCCCAGCCAGCCAAAAACTAATCCGAGAATGGCATAGACACTGATGCGGCCGGCGTTGTATAACAGGATGCCCGCTAGCTTCCGGCTACCGTTAAGATGTTGTACGGGCAACGTTAATGCAATAGGACCACACATTCCTATGCAGTGAAAGCTGCCCACAAACCCCAGTATAAATGAAGCGATCATAATGCGTATATCTTTTGTAATTTTTTAAATAACTATCCTCAATTAATATTTACCAGTTGTTCCTGGTAATATGGCTGGTCGTTCATGGTCCATGCTATCTTCACTTTATACTGTCCCCTGATGAATAGCTGCCGGCTAACCAACTGCCTGCCTGATTGGTCGGGTTGAAGCGGCATGAATATATCTTTGCCTGAATCGGAAGGCCGGTAAAAGGTTACTTTACCGGTGATTTGTTTGTTCCGCAGCTCAACTGGAACAGAGATCAGCACAGCGGTATCTTCCTGGGATACAGCAACAGGAGCGGATAATTTCCCGGCATTTTCTTTTCCATCAATTACCTGCTGGTATTTTAATTCCTCGCCGTAGTAATCAGGCGTTACCATATCAACCCTGGTACGCATGCTTTTGGTAACCAGCGTTAAAATGCCGCCGGCGAATATTACAAACACTATGATGATCTTATGTCCCCAGTTCATGGTAATAATTTTTTAAGATGTGAACGCCCTGTCCTGTTTATTGCACCGGTCCTAGAAACGTGGTGCGTAAACGGGTAATTCTTTCGTTGTGCTCATACAGCCCGATATATAAAGTTGACTTACGCTGGTGTACAGCTGTTTTTGGCAATACAATAAAGAAAGTACCTTCTCCCTGTCCTTCGGCCTTTACATGGATCACGGCATTGCCTATCATGGATACCACGCCGCTTTCATCTTCCAGTTTCAACCCGAGTGGAATATCCCGGCCGGTTTTATTGAGGAGTTTAATACGGTACAGGTTCGACAAACTATCGGCACCTCTTTCCTGGTACAACATACCTGCTGTGCGCATAATAGTGCCGCTTACCGGTTTCCGGCTGCCCAGCATAAAGCCGATGGCAGTGAGTAGTACCACCAGTACTGAAGAGTATACTTTGAGCCGGGGTGTAAAGCGCAGCTTTTGTTTGCTGGCGATGCCGTTTTCGGAAGCATACCGGATCAGTCCTTTCGGCCGGCCGGTTTGTTCCATCATAAAATCGCAGGCATCAATACAGGCCGTGCAGTTTACACACTCCAGCTGGGTGCCGTTCCGTATATCTATCCCCGTAGGACATACCTTTACGCACTGCATGCAGTCGATACAGTCGCCATGTGCCCGGGAATCGTCTTTACGGAACTTTCCACGGGGTTCTCCCCTTTCATAATCATAAGCCACCAAAATGGAGTTCCTGTCCAGCAATACCCCCTGTAAACGGCCATACGGGCATACAATCGTGCAGATCTGCTCCCTCATAAAGGCAAATACGCCATAAAACACCCCTGAAAACACGATGATGGCAATAAAGCCACCGGTATGAGCAGACAGGGGTTCGGTGATAATCCTGCCCAGCGCTTTGGCCCCGATGATATAGGCCAGGAATATATTGGCAATGAGAAAAGACAGTGCATAGAAGGCAAGGTGCTTGCCTGTTTTCCGGACAATTTTATTGGTGTTCCAGGGCGACTGCTGCAACATTTTTTGCGCCGCCGCATCTCCTTCTATCCAGTATTCCAGCCGGCGGAACAGCAGCTCCATAAAAATGGTTTGTGGACACATCCATCCGCAGAAAAGCCTTCCGAAGGCCATTGTAAACACTACTATAAAAAGAATGAACGCCAGCATTGCCAGTCCGAAAATGAAGAAGTCCTGCGGCCAGAAGATGGCGCCAAAAAGTATAAACTTCCCCTCCACCACATTCAGCATAAACAAGGGCCTGCCATTTATTGAAATAAACGGCAGGCTGAAAAAAACACTAAAATACAGGAGGCTCACCCAACTCCGGATATTATACCAGCGGCCTTTTGGTTGCTTTGCATAAATCCAGTTGCGTTTGCCTTGCCCGTCAACGGTAGCTATTGTATCTCTGAATGTGCTGTTGGTCATAATGGCTGCTTTATTCTTTCTGTCCCTGTGGTTCTTTGGCATTCGGCGGATTAGTGCCGTGTAAGGTTTTGATATAGCAGGCTATCTGCGCCAGTTGTTTGGGCGAAAAATCTTCCTGCCAGGATTTCATTCCTTTATCTGCCACGCCGTATTTAATTGTTTTAAACACATCATTGAGTTTGCCGCCGTGCAACCAGTAATCGTCGGTAAGGTTGGGGCCTACCACACCTTGTCCCTGAGGGCCATGACAAGGCGCACAGCTGGAAACAAATATCTTTTGCCCTGCAGCTATATCAGCCGGATCGGTAAGCATGGTTACATTGTTTTCATCGATGTTGTTGGCTGCTTTTTTCAGGTATTCCTGTTTGGCAATGGCTGCTTTTTCTTCTGCCACCGCCAGTTCTTCCAGCTGGCTGGGCGCAGAGTGGGAAACTTCTGTACGCCAGAAATATACGATGGCAAAGCAAACGGTAAATACATATCCCCATTTCCACCAGGGAGGTGTAGGATTATTGAGTTCATGGATGCCATCAAAATCATGGCCCATGTCTTCTTCTGCTTCTGCCACTGCATCTATCGTCCGGGTTTTATTGATTTTTTCCAGCCACGACACCCTGGGTTTACCAGGCGCCACTGCTTTCGCCGGTTTACGTTTTCTTTTGATGCCTACCAGGTAGCGCAGCAGGAATAAAAGACTGATGATTACCGCCAGCTCCAGTATAATAACGGATATTAACAGGTAGAAAGAGGTTTGCGACAGCCTTGTAAAATAAGTGCTGGCAGTAGTGGTAGCCTCTTGTGCAAAAGCGCTGTTGCTCATGAGTGTCAGCATAACAATACCACCAACCAGTAAAGCTTTACCGGCATCTTTCTTCATCTTCTCCCTGAAAATATCCATAGCGCCCAGTACTGCATTGGCCAGGATGCCGATGGCCAGTAATAATCCTCCTGCTACTACCAGTAATACCAGGGCTACCGGGTCAGATAATTCTGAAGGCGCCTTTGCTCCACCATCCGCAAAGGCGGGGATACTGCATAATAAACTGCCGGCAAGTAGTTGTATAAACTGCTTATTCATTGTTTTTCTTTTATTGGGCATTTGTGTCGTCATTATCTAAAGGAATACGGCTGATATGATCCACCATTTTCTTATCGGCTTTAAAAGCCCATAGTGAGGCCACCACAAAAAAAGTGGTAAACAACAGCAGCGATGCCATCGGGTAAACACTGATGCCGGCTATAGATCCCAGGTAATTAATGAACTTCATGAGATTGCGTTTTAAAATTCAGCGTTATCGGCTACCGGTGCAGATTTGGGAGCGGATTTAATATCTTTTCCCATCCTTTGCAGGTAGGCTATTAATGCAATAATTTCACGGTCTGCTTTGATGGGCAGCTTATCCTTTTGCAGGGATGCTGCAATGCCCTGTGCCTGTTTCTCCATATCGGCAATGGCCTGTTGTTCGTAACCTGCCGCATAGGGTACACCCAGCTTCCGCATTACATTGATCATGGCCGGTGTTTTACCTTTATCCACTCTTTCTTCGAACAGCCACGGATATGCTGGCATAATGGAACCCGGCGTCATGGAGGTAGGATCCAGCATGTGATTAAAGTGCCAGGAGTCCGGATACTTGCCACCGATGCGGGCCAGATCCGGACCGGTACGTTTGGATCCCCACTGAAACGGATGATCGTATACAAATTCCCCGGCTTTAGAGTATTCGCCGTAGCGGGCCACTTCATCCCGGAAAGGACGGATCATTTGTGAGTGACAGTTATAGCAACCTTCTCTCAGGTAAATATCACGTCCGTGCAGTTCCAGCGGAGTATATGGCTTTACACTGCTGATAGTAGGAATATTACTGCGGATCAGGAAGGTAGGCATCATTTCCAGCAGGCCGCCAATGGCTACCACAACCAGGCTGAATACCACCAGTTGTATAGGACGGCGTTCTATCCAGTTATGCCAGTGTGCTTTACCGTGTGTAACAATTTCTTTTGGTAACGCAGGCGCTTCCGCTGCTTCGTTGGGAATAAACACCCCCTTGCGGATTGTTTTGGTAAGGTTAACAATCATCAGTACCAGGCCGCTGATGTATAACATACCGCCCACTGCACGCAGCGCATACATAGGAACGATAGTGGTAACTGTTTCCATGAACTGGTACTTCAGTTGTCCTTCTTCCGTAAACTGTTTCCACATCATGCTCTGCGTAAAGGCGGCCCAGTAAAGAGGAATTACATAAAAGATAATGCCCAGTGTGCCGATCCAGAAGTGGGTATTCGCCCATTTGCGGGAAAAAAGTTGGGTGCCAAAAATGCGTGGGATCATCCAGTAAAGGATGCCGAAAGTAAGGAAGCCGTTCCAGCCCAGCGCTCCTACGTGAACGTGCGCAATGGTCCAGTCGGTATAGTGGCTGATGGCATTTACATTTTTCAGTGACAGCATCGGTCCTTCAAAAGTGGCCATGCCATAACAGGTCAGCGCTACCACAAAAAATTTAAGGATCGCATCTTCCCTTACCCGGTCCCAGGCGCCGCGCAGGGTAAGCAGGCCGTTGAGCATACCTCCCCAGGAAGGAGCAATAAGCATAATACTGAATGCTGTTCCCAGCGATTGCGCCCATTCAGGCAAAGCGGTGTACAGCAGGTGATGCGGGCCGGCCCAGATATAAATAAATATCAGCGACCAGAAATGGATAATGGACCAGCGATAGGAATACACCGGTCTGTTGGCGGCTTTAGGTACAAAATAGTACATCAGCCCCAGGTAAGGCGTAGTGAGAAAAAACGCTACCGCATTATGTCCATACCACCACTGTACCAGCGCATCCTGTACGCCCGCATACCAACTGTAACTTTTGAACAGGGATAAAGGGAATTCGAAAGAGTTAATAATATGTAACATGGCAATGGCTACCCAGGTGCCAATGTAGAACCAGATGGCTACGTATAAATGTGATTCGCGCCTGCGGAGGATAGTGCCCAGCATATTGGCGCCAAACACTACCCAGATGAGGGTAATGGCAATATCAAACGGCCATTCCAGCTCTGCATATTCTTTACCGGTGGAGTAGCCCAGGAAGAGGGTGAGGGCGCCTCCGGCGATGATAGCCTGCCAGCCCCAGAAATGTATTTTACTCAGCAGATCGCTGAACATACGGGCTTTACAAAGCCGTTGCAGGGAATAATATACCCCCATGAAAATACCATTGCCCACAAATGCAAAAATAACGGCGTTGGTATGTACGGGTCTTAACCGGCCAAAGGTAATAGGGGCAAATCCAGCGTTAAGGCCGGGGAGCACCAGTTCCAGCGCTGCCCATAACCCGGCCAGCATGCCTATCAGCCCCCAGAACACACAAGCGTAGGCAAACCATTTCACCGTGCGGTTGTCGTAATAAAATTTTTCGAGTGACATAGTGGTATTTAAAGGTGTTGATAAATGCGTTTATTCGTTAACGTTATCCCGTTTATCTTCAAAGAGGATGCGGTGTGCCGGTGAAAAATCATCTTCAAACTGCCCGTTTTTTACAGACCAGATAAAGGCGGCGAGGAAGCCTATGGCTACCAGCAAACTAACACCGAGTAAAATGATGATAACGCTCATGGCTATTTATTTTATGAGAATAAACCGGGCTGTTTCCAATGCCTGCAACGCATGTATTTCGTTGGCGCCAAAGGAAAAAACGTCACCGGATTCCAGGATGGTAACTTCGTCGTTCAGCATAAATGCAATTCTCCCTTCCAGTATCAGGATCATGGCCTGGGCCGGCGATGTATGCGGCGGAATCTGGTGTCCCTGCTGCATAATGAGCAGGGTGGCATCAAAGCGTTTGGTTTTCAGTATAGCACAACTCTTCACTTTTTCATTTCCCGCTACCTGCATTACGTTCATTCCTTTCATGGATGGTGTATTGTGATGTAATACATACTTCCTTTCCGGCATGCCTCACCCGTTGCGTGTAAACAGCCTTTTTCAGTGGCTGTTTACACGCCCATTTCATTCGGGCTCATTTGAGGTTTTGCTTAGATTTACTGTGTATGTTTCGTGTAATAGCAAAGGTAACAGTAGCTTACCTTTACTACTATGACTTTACTCAATCAGGAATATGACTTTTATCAGTCATTTGCTGTAATGCTTTGCTGTAAAGCCTTTTGCCCTGCCATTCACTGCAACTGAAAGTGATGAGGATAATGCTGATAGAGCTGGCCGGCATCAGTATGGCCGCTACCAACGGCGATAAAATTCCCTGTACTGCGAAGTATAAGCCGGTAATATTATACAGCAGCGATAATATAAAACTGATGAGGATAATACGTTTGTTAGCTTTACACAACCGGATAAAAGAGAACAGCAATGGCAGCTGATCCGCATGCAGTATGCCATCGCTGGCTGGCGTAAAATTGTTACTGTCTTCTGTCAGTGAAATCCCGATATCACTTTGTTTCAGTGCACCGGCGTCATTTAATCCATCACCTATCATCATTACCTTTTTTCCTTTTTTTTGCAGGGAGATGATATAAGCGAGTTTATCTGCCGGTTGTTGCTCAAAAAGAAGTGTGGCATTGTTGCCCATCAGCTGACCTAATTGCGTGATAGTATGATTATTATCTCCTGAAAGTACAGATAAGGGATAAACAGATTGCAATTGTTGCATCAACTGCCGTAAGCCGCTCCGGTAGCTGTTGCGGATTGTGAATAACCCGCAGAGCTTTTCGTTGATGGATACATACACCATGCTGCCCTCCTGCTCATTTTTACGATGCGCGCCGGTAAACGCTGCATTGCCCAGGCGGATAAAGAATCCATCTACCCATCCGCATACGCCTTTACCCGTAAAATGTTGGAAGTCGTGTATATGCCGCGACACCGGATCGCCGCAATACTGAACAATTGCCCTGCTTAAAGGATGAGTGGATTGTGCGGCCAGCGTAGCTATCATTACTTCCTGCCCCGGAGTAAGCACATCGCCGTAATAGATAACGGAGCTGCCTGTTTTACCGGTGAGGGTACCGGTTTTATCGAATACAATATGTGTGGCGTTAGCCATGTTTTCAATGGCCTGTGCATTACGCAGGTAAAACCGGTGCCGGCTGAGGATCCTTAAAATATGTCCGTTGGTAAAGGAAGAGGCCAGCAGCAATGCACAGGGGCAGGCAATGATCAGGATGGCCGTAACGGCAGGCCATATACGCGCCGGTTCATGTACCCACCAGTAAGTTGCAGTAACCGCTGCAATAAACAGCACTGCCCACGTAAAATAACGGCTCAGCAGGTGAACAAAAGACACCTGCTTTTCTTCTTTATTCCTTAGTTCATCACGGTTCCATAAACTGGTGAGGTAACTCTGTGCTACTTCTTTAATGGTCAATATTTCCAGGTTGCCGTCGAGCTGCCTGCCGCCGGCATAAATAATTTCTCCGATCGATTTGCTGACGGGCGCCGACTCCCCGGTTACGAAGCTGTAATCTATCAGTGCTTTTCCTCTCACAATAATACCATCTGCCGGTACCAGTTCATTGTTATGAATACGGATGGTGTCGCCGGTTTTCAGCTCAGGAAGCGTGGTCGGGATTTCCTTATCTTCTTTTATAACGCTCACGGCTATGGGAAAGTAAGCGGTATAGTCGCGGTCAAACGAAAGCCCCTGGTAAGTTTTGTCTTGTAATACCCTTCCTATCAGCATGAAAAATACGATGCCTGTCATGGAATCAAAATATCCCGGCTGACCATTGACCACTTCTACAAAGCTGCGTATAAAAGTAACGAAGATGGCAAGCACAATAGGCACGTCGATATTGAGGAATCCATGTTTTAACCCGCTCCAGGCCGATTTATAAAACGCCTGCGCGCTGTAAAGTAATACCGGCAGGGCAAGTACCAGGTTCATGTACCGGAACAGGCGGTTAAATGTTTCATCAAGACCGCCCGCACTGGCAAAGTAATCGGGGAAACTCAACAGCATGATATTACCGAAACAAAATCCGGCTACACCGAGTTGGTACACCAGCTGCCTGTTAACAGCGGGCTTTTTGCGCTGCAGGTCCTGCAGGCTGATGTATGGCTCATAACCGATGGCGGTTAATATTTCTGCAACCCTTCTTAAGGAAGTCCCGGTATGTGAATAGATGATCAGTACTTCTTTCTTGCTAAAATTAACAGTTACCCGCTGTACCCCTTTCTCCAGCCGGTGCAGGTTTTCCAGCAGCCACAAACAGGAGCTGCAGTGAATTTGCGGGATATAGAAGGAAACATGTGTTTGGGTATCATCCCTGAAAAGATAGAGTTGCTGCGCAATTTTTTCGTCGTCCAGGAAGGCAAATTTATCGCTTCGCACCGCTACCCGCTGACTGATACCGGGTTTGCTGTTAAGGTCGTAATATTCACAGAGGTCGTACTGGTTCAGTATTTCATATACGGTTTTACATCCCGTACAGCAGAATACTTTATCGGATAGTGTGATATCGTTGTCAGTACAGTTTTCCCCGCAGTGATAGCAGGTAGTGTTGGTATTGGTTTGCGAAGAAACGGCCATCAGTCAATAATTACGTTATTAATTTCATGTTCGGTTACTACAATGGTATGGCCGGGAATGGCGGCGGGGTAAAGGATATTTTGTTCTACGTATATCCATTGCTGTATGAGCTGCTCTGTGATGAACAGATCGCCTATACATAATTTGTATGCCGGACTCCATTGTGCCTGCAACTGGTAATTGCCGGAAACCTGGCGGATTTTCTGAAGCAGGAGCAACACTTGTTGAAACGATTGCTGGATGCTGTTATAAACAGTTTGTGGTATATTTTTTTTGTTATTATTAAGCGCAGATGAATTGCGGATTACCGGGAACAGCACTGTTGATTCTTTTCGTATCAGCTGGGCTGTTTCGGCTTGTAATTTCCCGAACAGGAGTTGTTGCAGATCTGCGGCCGGCGGGGCGGTGTGGTCTTCCTGCCGGTCCAGGTTAAAGTAGGTCATCACCTGTTCTGTTTGATGGCTGATGGGGAGATGGAATTTGCTGGCAATCACATTGCATAAATTGCCGGGTGTTAATTCATGAAAGTTGATAATAGAATAAGCGAGCATGAACATGGTCTTTTGAACTATTACAAAAGTACCGGTCGCAGCAGAGGGGCGCAATGATATGCGTCAAGGGAGGATATGATATTTATCAGGATTGGAGCTACTCCTGCAGGTTTGCAGTTCTGACAATTTCGGGGAGGTCGAGCAGGCGGATCTTTTTGCCTTCCAGTTCTATCATGCCGTCTTTCTTGAATTCAGAAAGTAGCCTGATAGCGGATTCGGTGGCTGTGCCTACGAGGTTGGCAATTTCTTCGCGGGAGAGGCGCACACTGAGGGTATGGCCATCTTCTTCGAGGCCGTAAGTTTCTTTGATAAAGAGCAATGTTTCTGCGAGGCGTTCCCTTACCGGCTTTTGCGCCAGGTGGGTTATCTTCAGTTCTGCTTTGCGCAGTTCGCTTGATAAGATGCGCATCATTTCAAAAGAAAGGGACGCATCTTTCTGTAGAATATTGAGAAACAGATCTTTAGGTATAAAACAGATGGAAGAATCTTCGAGGGCAGTAGCGGTAGCGGTGTACCTTTCGTTGCTCAGGAGGGCTTTGTAGCCCATGATATCGCCGGCTTTCACCAGGCGTATGATCTGTTCCCGGCCATCATCGCCGCTGTGCGACAGCTTTATTTTGCCGTCGTTTACACAGTACACGCCAAAGGGATAAGCTCCTTCATGGAAAATAACCTGTCCTTTTCTGTATACTGAGCATACTTTGGCTTCTGCAATCTGATCGAGATTGCATTGTTCCGCCTTGCAGAATATTGATGAGAAGCGATCCTTGCAATGATGACATGAAGGATTGTGGAACGATGTAGCCATAATCAATTTGCAAAAGTACTAATTTACGGCTCCTTAACCAAAGCAAAAGCATTCGTGGCTCTTTATTATTATATTATTTATAAACCATATGAGGTATTAACCCGGTTCACACCTGAAGGTAACAAGGCGTGCCTGGCAGATTATTTTAAAGTGCCTTCAGATGTGTATCCTGTAGGGCGACTGGATTATGATAGTGAGGGTTTGCTGATCCTTACAAATGATAAGACGTTGAACCAGCAGTTGTTGTTGCCGCAACATGCGCATGAACGGGAGTACTGGGTGCAGGTGGATGGCGCCATAACCGCAGAAGCTGTGCAGCGCCTGGAAGCAGGGGTACAGATCAATGTAGATGGTAAGTTATACCGCACCAAACAGTGCCGGGCGGAAATATTTGAGGAAGAGCCGTTGTTGCCGCCACGCAACCCGCCCATCCGTTTCCGTAAAAGCATTCCTGCGCCCTGGATCAGGATGGTGCTCCAGGAAGGCAAAAACAGGCAGGTGCGCCGGATGACTGCTGCCGTAGGCTTTCCTACGTTGAGGCTTGTCCGTTATCGTATGGAAGATATCACCATTGCGGGCATGCAATCAGGAGAGATGGTAGAACTGAGCCGGGAAGAGATCTACCGGAAGTTAAAGCTAAGGACAAAGTAGCCATTGTGGCCCATTGGCATGGCAGTATCCTCCGGGTTGGGCCGCAGCTGCCCGCCGCCCTCCCCTGCTTTTTGCTTTAAGCTTTATGCTTTCAGCTTTTTTAACTAGGTTTGTCACCTACAAATTTCTATTATGCTGAAATCAATGACCGGCTTCGGAAGGGCAGAAAGCGCAAGAGGCGAAACTAGTATCGTAGTGGAGATCAAATCGCTGAATGGAAAGCAGTTTGAGGTGAATCTGAAGTTTTCTCCTTTGTTAAGACCCTATGAATTTGACATCCGTACCCTAATGCAGCAAACGTTGCAGCGCGGCACCCTTGATGCAACAATCAATATCCGCCAGAACGGCGCCACCCGCCCGGTAGTGATCAATACAGACCTTGCAAAATATTATTACCAGTCCATCACTATGCTGGCCAACCAGCTGGAACTCCCGCAGGGAGATATGCTCAACGTGCTGATGAAATTACCGGAAGTGGTAAGTCCGGCGTCAGAGCAAATGACCGAAGAAGAATGGAAAGATGTGGAAGACACACTGCGCGAAGCCCTGATAGACCTGGATACGCATCGCCAGGATGAAGGACTGATGCTGGAGGCCGATCTGCAGCAACGCATTGATAATATCGATACCTATATGCAGAAGGTACGTGAACTGGATCCGCTCCGTAAAGACCGTATCCGTCAACGCCTCGAAGGACTGCTGGCCGAGCATGTAGGAAAAGAAAATGTAGATGGCAACCGCCTGGAACAGGAACTGATCTTCTATCTGGAAAAACTGGATATCTCAGAAGAACTCTCCCGCCTGGAAAATCACCTGCGTTATTTCAGGGAAATCCTGAAAGACAATGATTCTGCCAAAGGCAAGAAGCTGGGTTTTGTGTTGCAGGAAATAGGCCGTGAAATCAATACTACCGGTTCCAAAGCCAACGACGCCGGTATACAGCAATGGGTGGTGCTGATGAAAGATGAACTGGAAAAAGCCAAAGAACAAGTATTAAACGTTTTATAGTAAGGCGAATACCGTATGAACAAACTTTTCCTGGCCACAGCAGGCTTATTACTTTTGGCTGCAGCCTGCATGCCACCTAAAATGGACACTTACGAAAAGAACCTGGAGATTCCCGGGCATGAGTGGACATATGACTATAAACCATCTTTTGAAGTAAAAATACAACCGGAAGATACTGCGTACCTTTACAATATCTGCGTAAACGTCAGGCATACCGATGCTTATCCTTACAGTAATATCTGGTTATTGGTAGGTACACAGTACCCTGGCGACAGCATATCAAAGGAACAGCGGGTAGAACTGCCACTCGCAGATGTAACCGGCAAATGGTCCGGTACCGGCCTGGATGATATTTATGAACACCGTATCTTCATTCAGCAACGTGCTATTTTTAATAAACCAGGTACCTACAGGTTTACCTTTGAACAAAATATGCGGCAAAATCCGCTCCCCCATGTAATGAATGTTGGCTTGCGGATTGAGAAAGCCGGCACAAGGCCATGATGAAAAGAATTTTCAATAAAATGCAGGAAGGGAAATCCGTTTCCTTCGTTTATTTTTTAGTAATGGCGTACACAATTGCCGCACTGGTTTGGTGGGGCATTTTGCTGTTCAGACAAAGTGAACAGATCCGCCGCTTTGAACAACAAAACCTTTCTTTGCGGGTAGACAGCCTCGCACAACCGGTAGAACATCAGCTGCAACTGGAACGGATCAACAAAGAAGAGCACATGCGCTCTTTTAAATACCTGGGCGAAGGTCTCATCTTTTTAGGAATCATTTTGCTCGGCGCACTTTTTGTTTACAGGGCCGTGTGGAAGTATATGAAGCTCAGCAGGCAGCAACAGAATTTTATGATGGCCGTAACGCATGAATTAAAATCACCTATCGCTGCCGCTAAACTGAACCTTGAAACTATCCGCAAGCATAAACTCGACGAAGAAAAACAACTGAAGCTGATCAATAATACCATCCGTGAAACCAACCGCCTCGACCAGCTGTGCAACAACATCCTGCTGGCAGCGCAACTGGAAACACACAAATACCAGGTGTTTAAAGAATACCTGGATTTTTCAGCCCTGATAGAAAACAGTATCAAAGACCTTGATGGCCGCATTGGTACCCATCAGATCATCGCGGATATTTTACCGCATGTGTGGATGGACGGCGATAAGCTGACTTTACAAATTGTACTGAGCAACCTGGTGGAGAATGCCGCGAAATATGCCCCGAAAAACACCACCATCTCTGTAAAACTGTTTGAAAGCAATCAGCAATTGAAATTACAGGTGATCGACGAAGGCCCGGGAATACCGGAAGAAGAGAAAAGCAGGATCTTCCTGAAATTTTACCGCGTGGGCAACGAAAATACCCGCAAGGCAAAAGGCTCCGGCCTGGGCCTGTTCCTGACCGCCAAAATCGTGGAACAGCACAACGGACGCATTGAAGTGAAAGACAATGTACCTGCTGGTAGCTGCTTTGAAATATCCTGGCCTGAATATTCCGTGCAAACGGCGTAAATTAGATGACGGATTGATGAATACCGGAATCCGGATTCGATGTAAAAATCAAACAATAACACATGAAGGAAGCGACAAAGGCATCAATACTGCTGGTGGAGGATGAAGAAAATCTCCAGGAAGCCCTGAAGCTGAACCTGGAGCTGGAAGGTTACGAGGTCACCGCAGTGGACAACGGCACTGCTGCTCTCAAAGCAGTAAAAAACGAATATTTCGATCTCATTATACTGGACATTATGTTGCCTGAAATGGATGGCATCGCAGTATGCGAAAACATCCGTATTCAGAATAATGAAATTCCTATCCTTTTTCTGAGCGCCAAAAACAGCAGCGCCGACCGCGTACTGGGTCTCAAAAAAGGCGGCGATGATTATATGACCAAACCCTTTAACCTGGAAGAACTCCTGTTAAGGGTGGAAAAACTCATCGTAAAAAATAAAAAAATCCAGGACAAAGACAGCGTACCCAACGTATACCGCTTCGGCGATAATGTAATCGACTTCGCCGCACAGGAATGCGTTGGTAAAGATGGTAAACACTATGAACTGAGTAAGAAAGAAGCCATGCTGCTGAAACTGCTCATCGAAAACAAGGGCGAAGTAGTTACCCGCGAAAAGATCCTCCAGGTGGTTTGGGGTTATAACGTATATCCTACCACGAGGACCATCGATAACTTTATCCTCAATTTCCGTAAATATTTTGAAGAAGATAGCCGGAACTCCCGCTACTTCCACTCCGTAAGAGGGGTAGGCTATAAGTTTACGGAAGCCTAGATACCAGGCATTTGGCAAATGCAGCAGTAGATAAGTATAAGCATCTTTGCTGTATTTGCTAAACGCTAAATGCTAATAGCAAACAGCCACTTTTCACCTTATTCTCCCCACTTTCCTGTAAAATCCGACCTCGTAGTAAATCCCACTTTATATTGGAGATTAATTAGCCGATATTTATTGGGCTTATAAGAGTAGAGAAGAAGTATACTTCCTATAAACCTAGTTAGTGGCACATTATACCGATATCGTCTTTGCTGCGGAGTGGCCCTTCTGGCTGTTTTTTTTGTTAAGTCTCGTTACCCTAATAGTATTTTTTACCCTGCGGGAAAGAAGAATCAGGAGAGCCTCAGCGAAAGAAATCACCAAGAACCATGCGTTGATTAACCTGGAACTCCATGCTTTCCAGGCGCAGATGGACCCGCATTTTATTTTTAATAGCCTCAACGCTATTCACCACTATATCCTTACCACCAGTACGGACATGGCTTCCCTTTATCTTACCCGCTTTTCCCGCCTCATGCGCCTCATGATCGGTAATTTCAATAAAGAATGGATCTCCCTCCAGGATGAACTGGATGCCCTGGAACTATATATACAGCTGGAACAGCTGCGATTTGATGAACAATTCAAGTACCAGCTCATCGTAACGCCGGAAGTAAACCGGCAGTTTACCCTCATCCCACCCCTGATCATCCAGCCCTATGTGCAATATGCCATCTGGCACAGGATCCTGCTACGCCCCGAGAAATCGGGCGGACTACTCCGGATCACCATCTCCAAAGAAAATGACCGGCTCCAGATCCAGCTGGAAGATAATGGCATACTGATCACCGAAATGCTGGACGGCACCGGCGAACGACAGGCTTCCGGTATCGATATCGCTTCGGAACGGCTTTATATGATGAGCGAGAAATATCAGATGCAGGCCAGTATAAAAGCCCTGCAGATGTATGATGAAGAGCGCGAACCCTCTGGCAACCGCCTTATTATCAGCATGCAACATGTAGCCGCCCGCCAATCCCTGGCCGGGTAGGCTTAAATTGGAAATGTCCGCTAAATTGCTTAATTTCTACATGGATTTAATAGAATCAATGACCATATACTTTCCTACAACAGTAAATCTGAAACTACCTTTCATAATCTGATCTCAAATGCGTACCATTATCGTGGACGACGAGAAGCATAGTCGGGATGCACTGCACATGATGTTAGAGAGGTATTGCCCGCACGTTTCTGTACAAGCCGTTTGCAGCAGTGGTCCTGAAGCCCTGACTGCCATTCATGAACTACATCCCGAACTGGTATTCCTGGATATCGAAATGCCGGGAATGGATGGTTTCCAGGTGCTGGAAGCCTGTGAATATCATTCCTTTGCCGTTATCTTTATTACTGCTTACGATCAATATGCCTTGCAGGCAATTCATCACAGCGCGTTAGACTATCTCCTGAAACCTATCGACAGCCAGGAACTGAAAGATGCGGTGGAAAAAGCCGGCTCCCAATCGACCCTAGTTACCGCGGGAAAAGTAGATGACCTCCTCCACTTTTTGCAACAGCACCTCAACCAGGACGAACGACTGGCACTGCCTACCTCAGATGGCCTGCGCATGGTGGTTGCGAAGAATATTATTTATTGCAGAGGCGCCGGCACGCAAACCCGGTTGCATTTACAGGAGCCGGAGAAGCCCGTGATGGTATGCCGCACACTTGTGGAAATGGAGCAATGGCTGGCCGATAAAGGATTTTTCCGCGTGCACAGCAGCTTCCTTATCAACCTGTCTTTTATGGAGAAATATATTAAAGGAGATGGCGGGGAGATCATCATGTCTGATGGCTACAGTGTGCCACTGGCACGGGATAAGAAACAGGATTTTCTGCAACGCATCGAAAAACTATAACCGTTTGATATAATTACAACTGATCCAGCCGTTTTTTCCATCGGCCAGTTCAATTTTGCAGAAGTCGCGCGTGGCATCTGTGATACGCACTTTCATGCCCTCTCCCACCTCAAAAGCATCCTTGCTGTTTTCGTCTGGCGATGTTTTCGCCCGGATGTTACCATTCATTACAACTCCTGCTTCATGGTTATTGGACCACAGGTAAGTATCTACAGACATGATCAGGTATAACGCACACAATACTCCCAACACATAAGTGCCCCAGCGTAAAAATTTGTTTCTCCATCCGGGGATATATACATTGAGCATAACAGCAGCAATAAACAGCCAGAAAAAGAGGATGGTGCCTACTGCCCAGCCATTGGCTTTATGAAGATGTTGGAGCTGTAACCACCACTGCTGAAAAAATACCATCGGCAACTCTTCCACAAAACCATTCACTTTCTGATTGGCAATAGCGAGGTTATGTTTCACCGCAGCGTCGTTTGGCGACAGCTGCAGTGCTTTCTCATAGTTATAAACAGCCTGTCCGGTTTTACCTGCTTTATACCAGGCATTACCGGCGTTGAAGTAAAGTGCTTTCTGTGTATGACCTTCATCCAGCAACTGCTGGTAAACCCTGGCGGCTTCTGTAAACTTACTCTGGTTAAAGAGCTTGTTCGCATCTTCAAACCGTTGTTGCTGATTCTGTGGCGGCGTTTGTGCACGGCTCAGGGTAAAAGAGAGCAGGCATATAGCAGCCAATAATACCGGTTTTATTTTTCTGTAGTTCAGCATTTCGCCTTTCGTTAAGTAGTTAGTTCTTCAACGCATCTTCCAGGTTGGTGATGATGCTCACCGCCTGTTCGTATGTACCCTGCATTTTACGGTTATCCTGTCCGGGTGCATATAAGGCCACTTCACAATTATCGATCAGGGCAAACAGGTCGTGCGTATTGCTGCCGTTGATATGACGGGCGCTCAGCCTATCCTGTATCAGTTGTTTACTGAGATCGGCCATTGGGATTTTCAATTTGGAACTGAGATACCCCCAAACGGCGCGGGAAGTTTCCTCATAAAATGCTTTGTCCTTCCCTTCTTTCAGATAGCGCGCGGCCAGTTCCAGTCTTTTCAGCGCTACCTTATTGGCATAGCGGTGTTTCAGCACTGCTGCATTGGTGGTATTATAGTCCCTGCGGCGTTTGTAGAAAATAATCCCTGCGGCTATCAGCAGCGGTAATAACAGCAGGATGTAGAACCACGGGCTGAGAATAAACCAGCTGTGATTACGTGTCCAGTCGAGGATACCGGTTTCATTTTTCACCAGTTCATTTTTACCGGTGCCATAATCCTGTTTATCCTGCTTAATATGTTTGCCCTGTTCGATATGGATATCGAAAGGTTGGGAACGGAGTGTTTTATAGGTGTTGGCTGCGGGATCGAAGTAAGAGAATTCTACTGCCGGGATGGTATGATCGCCGGCTTCCTGTGGCATCAGCACATATTCAAAAGTACGGCTGCCGGAAAGCGGGTTGCTGTTCTTTTCTATGTCGTCGGTTACTTTCGGATCATACTTTTCAAAGCCTGTAGGTGTTTCAACCTTAGGGGAATTCAGCAGGTTTACATTACCCTGTCCGCTGATGGTAACCTTCAGGGTGAGGGCGTCATCCGTGGTCAGTTTCTTTTTGTCCACTACGGCAGTCATGTTAAATTTACCCACTGCGCCATTGTAGCTGAGGGGGCGCCCGTCAACCGGAACGGGTTTAACATTGATCTTTATCGGGTTGCTCTGAATTTTGTAGGGAACATCCTGGTATTCCACTTCCGGACGGTTAAAGAAATCATCAAAGAAAGGATCTCTGAATGCCGGGTCATTGAAGAAATCTTCAAAAGGATCCCTGCCCCTGCTGCCGCCTTTTTTGCTCACCATTTTCACAAGACGTACCTGGTTATCCACTTCTACAGGATCCAGTTCCAGGGCGCCTGATTGCAGGGGGAAGAGCAATGTTTTGCGGATGGTAAATACTTTATACGGAATGCCGTTTACCCTTTCTTCAGTAGCCTGTGGCGGGTTTGGCAGCTCAATATCTTTGGCGGAAAATCCTTTGAATGCGGGTACTTTGGTGACACTGGAATTGGTAGGGAGACGGGTAAAAAGTTTATACGTGGCCGTTAGTTGCTCGCCTTCGTATAAATTGGTTTTATCTACTTCAACTTTCAGGAAAATATTCTTCTTTAGTTTTTCATTGATGTCTTCTCCTTTCTTCAGGATACCTTCCTGGATATCTTCATTACCACCGGATGGTCCGCGGTGTGGCGGATAGCCGGCAGAGGGAGGCGCCGCCTGCTGCTGTTGCTGTGCATTGCCTTTTCTGACTTCAATTAAAACCGGGTTTGATTTAACGATGTTTCCATTTACGCGGGCCTGGGCGCCGGCGATGGTAAAGCTGCCCACATGTTTGGGTTGCAGCAGGTAACTTAGTGCAATGTATTCAGACCGTTTTCCATTGAAAATAGATTGACCCTGCATTTGAGAAGGGCCCTGTAGTACTTCAAAATCCTTGAAACTGGGGGGAGTAAAGCTGGAGACGTTTACGCCGTTTTCCAGCATAAACTGGATCTGGAATGGTTCATCCTGCGTCACGGCATTATTGCTCACAGTGGTAGTAAAGCGGAATTCCTGTGCGTGGGCACAAGCTACCAGTCCTATACAAATCAAAATGGCGTAAATACACTTCCTTATGCAAAATCTGTACATCATAATTATGTCAACAAATTTAACCAAAGCCGCGCCGGAAGCGCTGTAAGGCCCCGTTAAAAGTTAGTTAAAACATTTTAATATGTTCTTATTTAGTTATCTGGAGAAAGAACAATTTCTACCCACTAAAAAGCCAATATAATAAGATGTTTAAATATCTCCCAACATGGGTCTCAGTACAATTTCCTCAACAACTGTTTGTTTGGCCATTGTCCAGGCGGCCCATATTACGCTGGCAATATCTTCGGGGGGCATCATTCTGTCGGGAGGCGCGTCAAAGCCTTCCCAGGAAGCGGTTAAAGTAGGGCCCGGACTTACCGCCGAAACCCCGATGTAGTGCGACTTAAGCTCTTCCCGCAGGTTTTTTGTAAAACCGAGCAGGGCGTATTTGGTAATACTGTAAGCACCGCCGTTGGGGTATGCACGGTAGCTGGCAGTGGAACACATGTTAAAAATATATCCTTTACGCCGGGCGATCATAGCGGGTAATAATGCCCTGGTAAGATGATAAGCGCTGTATACATTCACCGCCATCATCTTTTCCAGTAGCCCCTCTTCTTCCTGGTGAAGGGCGCCCGGCACAAAAATACCGGCATTGTTCACCAGTATATCCACCTGCGGAAATGCTGCGTTAACTTTATCTGCAAAAGCCAGTACCTGTGCTTTATCTCCCATATCCACCACCTCTGCCAGCACCCTTACCGCCGGGTTTCTCCGCTGAATATCCGCTTTGGCCAAAGCCAGGGTATCTGCATGTCTCGCACAAATGGCCACATTAAATCCTTCCAGCGCCAGTTTTTCCGCTATAGCCTTTCCGATCCCCTTGCTGGCGCCCGTAATTACTGCATTCATAGTTTCTTTCATTAATGCAGTAAAATAAGGAATTTACTTTGAATACACCGGCGCCTTTCAACCATCTCTGAGGTATTTTGTACCTTTGCGCAGTCATGAAATACAAACATCTTTTCTTTGACCTGGACCATACCCTCTGGGACTTTGAAACAAATGAACACGAAACTTTGCTGGAGCTGTACAACAGCCATGCTTTAGAGAGCAGGGGAATACCATCTTTTGAGGCGTTTTCCGTTTCTTATGTGGAGCATAATGAACGCCTGTGGGATCGCTTCCGCAAAGGATTTATCACCCGCCGTGAACTGCGCGATAAACGCTTCCGTCTTACGCTGATCGATTTTAAAATAGGAGATGAAAAACTGACCCAGAAAATCAGCGATGAATTCCTGGAAATACTGCCGTATAAAAAAGCATTATTCCCCGAAACAAAGGAAACGCTGGAATACCTGGCAGCAAAAGAATACCCCATGCACATGATCACCAACGGTTTCGAGGAAACACAGTTGCTGAAAATGAAAAATGCGGGAATTGATCACTATTTCACACACATCGTTACATCAGAAGTGGCGGGAAGCTTAAAGCCTTACCGGGAGATTTTTGATTATGCCATCGGCAAAGCCAATACCAGCGCTACAGAGAGTATTATGATCGGAGATGCAATGGAGCTGGATATCAAGGGCGCCCACGGTGTGGGAATGGACCAGGTATATTTTAACCCGGCTAAACCACCGGTGGATTTTCAACCTACTTATGTGATCGGGCACCTTCGGGAGCTGAGAAATATTCTGTAAAAAAGAAGGAGATGTGGATAACCGCATCTCCTTCTTTCTTTATTGTGCTTTCGCTTTTGTTTTGGTAGCGGCAGCCATTCTCAGGCTGGCGGTTTTAGACGGCTGCTGACAACAGCTTTTACCTTTGGCAGTAGTTTTACACGAGGCAGCGGAACAATCCTTTTTCGTTTTGGCAGCTGCTTTGGTTTTTTCCTGTGCCAGCGCTACGCCTGCTATCAGCAGTAATGCGGCTATACCGGTAAAAGCTTTCTTTATCATAATGATGCCGTTTAGCTATTAAAGATACTAGATTTTGGCAATAACTGTAATACCGCCCTGTACCACCTGTTCCAGCTGTACCGCTACTTCCGTACCGATAGGCAGGTAAAGATCCACACGGGAGCCGAACTTGATAAAGCCCATTTCTTCATTCTGACTTACTTCCATGCCTGGTTTCAGGTAGTTCACAATTCTGCGGGCCAGTGCGCCGGCAATTTGTCTTACCAGGATATCCGTTTTACCGTTGCCGATTACCACGGAATGCCTTTCGTTTTCAGTGGAAGACTTTGGATGCCAGGCCACCAGGTATTTACCGGCGTGGTATTGCGACAGCTTCACGGTACCCCTGATAGGGTTCCGGTTTACATGCACGTTGGCAGGGCTCATAAAAATAGACACCTGCAAACGCTTATCCTTGAAATACTCCGGCTCATATACTTCTTCAATTACCACTACTTTACCATCGCAGGGAGAAACCACCAGCGAATCACCTGTTGTATATTGGCGGGAGGGAATACGGAAGAATGAAACGATGAACAGGAAGAACGCAATGGAGATAATGGATACCGTCCAGCACAGCGCCGGCGCGTTACCGAACCAATAAAATACTGCTCCGTTTATTAACGCCAGTACCAGGAATACAAGGGAAATGGTAGCAAATCCTTCACGATGGATCTTCATTGTTTTTTTATTAGATGATTGATTTATGTGTTTAATCTTGATGCGAAGTTACTTCAATTCAGTTTTTTTTCGCATACGAATGTTACGTTAGTGCATCATAAAGAACTGAACGTAGATCCAGGCGAAGGGAGCAGCCAGCAGCAGTGAATCGAACCGGTCCATGAAACCGCCGTGGCCGGGCATAATCCGGCCGGAATCCTTCACGCCGGCCATCCTTTTCAGTTTGGATTCTATCAGGTCGCCGATGGTACCGAATATGGCGGCAATGAGGGCCAGCGCTATCCAGTGTTGCAACGCGAGGTACTGATAGCCCCAGAAGTGGCCATAAATGCCGGCAGTGGCTACCGCGAGGATCATTCCCCCTACCGTGCCTTCGATGGTTTTTTTAGGGGAAATAGCAGGGGCAAAAGGCGTGCGCCCTATCAGCGACCCTACTATATAAGCCATTGTATCGTTAATCCAGATGAATATGATGAGCAGTAAAGGAATAAGCCAGCCGGGAGCGGTACCTACGTTTTCCGGGGTATAGTGAATGTTGATAGCATTCATCCGGATATGGATCAGCAACCCAAACGGGATGATCACATACAGTAACCCGATAGCCGAGTAGCCGATATTCTTTAAAGAGAAATCTTTACTCATAAGCACTTCTCCCAAAGGCATCACCAACAGGAAAATAACGGCTGTCCACCAGCCGATAAGCCCGGTGGGAATGCCCCCTATCTGAAAATTATCTCCGGTAAAAGTAAGCAGGATGGCGGCTCCTGCAATGGTAGCGCCCCATTTATGCCAGGATGAAACACCGGCATAATCGGCATCTATTCCACGCAGCAACCTGAAATACTCCTGGAGGGCAAAACAGCCTATCAGGAAGAAAAGCAGGAAAAAAGTATAGTCGGCCCATAGGATCCCTCCCAGCATTACTGCCACAAACACAAGCGCAGAGGCAGTGCGGGTGAAAAATGTCTTCATTATGGTTATATCTGTTGATTAAGTTCTACCCGCAAAAGTGGATAAAAATACCCTACGGAGCAAATCCCGTTCAGGGAACTGCCGGGAGGGCGCCACCCGCGGGTGCTGTCACTTATTCTTCCCCTTCTATCTGGTTAGGATCGCCGGTAGGCAGATTGTTATGATTGTGCACCAGGTCTTTGGCCAATTTTTCCATCGATTCATGCACATACAGTTCCACCTGTCCCGGCAGGGTGATATTGTAAGAAGACGACTGACGGTTGAGCAGCACTGCCTCAATGTCATTATCCAGTAACATACCTTTTACTATTTCGGCTTCAAAGGGCCTGTCGCTCGAAAAAATTTTAACCCAGCCTTTTTCCATAATGATTGTTTTAGTGTCTTTTATTAAGATTACAAATTTTCGTCTGTTCCAATTTCGTCTACTTCTTCCCCATCTTTTTTACTCACCGGGTCTGTCATCAGCATGGGCGTTGATTTTTTACTTAACGCCCAAAACAGCCCAATGGTTACAGGAACGCTTAAGACAATATAATACCATGCCACGGGTGTGTTTTTCATGGGGTCATCCTTTATCATGCCGTGCTGGAAAAGGTACAGCAGGGTTACCTGCAGCCCGTTGTTCAGGATATGTGCGAAGATGCTTAACCACAGGTTGCCACTGATAACATAGATAGCGCCCAGTGCAAAACCCATTAGCACGCGGGGCAGAAAACCCAGCATTTCGCCATGGATGGCGCTGAATAAGATAGCAGTGATAAATACACTCAGCCATACCTTCCCGGTAGCTTTAATAATGAGCCGTTGTAAAACGCCGCGGAAAAACAGTTCTTCCGCAATAGCCGGTACAATGGCCACCAGTACCAGGTTGATGAAAAGATCCTTCAGGGTAGGCATCTTCAGCATAACGCCCAGCAGTTTTTCCGCCATATCCTGGAGGTCACGGGCTGATTGGGAAATCGGCCAGGTTTCGTTCCATTCACCCAGGAGGCTGGCTAAGGGCAAACTACCGTACATGGCCAGCAGCGCCAGTATAACCTGCAACCCGCCAGGCGTTTTAAGCCCCAGGTATTTCAGCGGATAAGGCTGCCACAGGTAGGCAAAAAGCGCCGCTGGTACAAAGAAGGCGACTACGGTATAGAGGAATTGTGTTATTTTCAGATAGCCGATCGAGTTAGGGTCTGTAAGCGTACCGGTTTGGAGCGCTTCCAGCGTTTGACCGGTAACACCCGGCGTAATCGCCTGAAGCGCATAAAGGTACAGGGCAAAGAACCCAAAGGAAAAGCCCAGGAAAGAGACAAACTGTAATGAAACGGGCGACTGCTTCAGATAACCGGACATAAGAAGATACTGTATTTTTTTGCGTAAATTTACAGCGCGAAATTAAGTTTTTGCAGATGCTTACCGCTTACCGCAACTGCTGAACGATAGCCGTTACTGCAAAGAAATCCTGCTTGTAAAAGAAATAGTATATAAAATATTAAAATAATAACTCCGGCAAAAGCTGCTGTGGTTATATAAATTATGGTGAAGATAGGAAATATTGAATTGGGAGAATTCCCTTTATTACTGGCGCCCATGGAAGATGTGAGCGATCCGCCTTTTCGTGCGGTGTGCAAGGATAATGGGGCTGATCTCATGTATACAGAGTTCATATCTTCGGAAGGACTGATACGTGACGCCATCAAAAGCCGCAAAAAACTGGATATTTTCGACTACGAACGTCCGGTAGGAATCCAGATTTTCGGCGGAGATGAAGAATCCCTGTCGCTGGCCGCGCAAATTGTGGAAGCCACTAATCCTGATCTGCTGGATATCAACTTCGGCTGCCCGGTTAAAAAGGTAGCCTGTAAAGGCGCCGGCGCCGGCATCCTGAAGGATATTCCTAAAATGGTAAAACTTACGGCCGCCGTAGTAAAGGCAACCAGGTTGCCGGTAACCATTAAAACCCGCCTCGGCTGGGACGACGACACCAAAAATATTGAAGACGTAGCGGAAAGGCTCCAGGATGTAGGAATCAAAGCCCTTACCATTCATGGCCGTACACGTACTCAGATGTATAAAGGCAGCGCCGACTGGACCCTCATCGGAAAAGTAAAAAACAATCCGCGCATACAAATTCCTATCTTTGGTAACGGTGACATATGTACGCCGGAACAGGTAATTGCTGCCAGGCAGAAATATGGCGTGGATGGTGTTATGATCGGAAGAGCCGCCATCGGCTATCCATGGATTTTCAGGGAGATCAAGCATTTTATGAAGACGGGCGAACATTTACCCCTGCCAACTGTTTTGGAAAGAGTAGAAGTTTGCAAAAAACACCTTCACCAGTCAGTTGCCTGGAAAGGTGAAGTAGTAGGCATACTGGAAATGCGCAGGCATTATACAAATTACCTCAAAGGTTTGCCGCATATAAAGGAATTCAGACAACAATTAGTAACTTACAATACATTAGCTGAGATTGAAGAAGTACTAGACGCAGTTGTGTTACAATACAAGGACCATATATTCGAGAGGGCCGCTCCCCAATTAGCTGCACACGATTTTCTGCCGGCTGATAATGAAATGGCCGGTTGTGACGTTTACGGATAAACGGATTACCCCAGGATATAAAAAAAATAAAAATTACTTTCACATGACCACAATTAAAAATCTGAAAAATGAAGTCTGGAAAGACTTACAGATTAAAAACAAATCTGCCCTGCGTAAAAAATACGCCGTTTCAAACATGGGGAGAGTGATCAGTTATCATGAAAGTACCGAAGATGGTAAGCTGCTCACGGGGTCTACCGTAGAAGGCTATACGGTATTAAACGTAAAGCCTGCAGATAGCTACCAGTCACTCTACCTTCACCGGGAAGTGGCGAAACTTTTCAGCAAAAAAGGAGGACGGGCACATAAATATGTGATACACCTGGACTACGATAAAAAGAATAATAAAGCCTCCAACCTCCAATGGGCCACCAAAGAGGAAATGGAAGAACATCAGCAAAAAAGCCCCGCCAAGCTTGCCTATAAGGAAAAGCAACGCAACCGCGTGAAAGGACTCAAACTGAATGTTACCAAAGTAAAGAGCATCAAACGCCTGCTGAATAAACCCGGCAAGAAAACAATGAAGCAAATCGCTGAACAGTTCGATATCAGTGAAATGCAGCTCTACCGCATTAAAAGCGGTGAAAACTGGGGGCACGTTACACTGGATTAAAGCCTGGTTTACCAGGACTGATCATATATGATGTTGTCTGACAATGGCCATACCAACCGTATGGCCATTGTTACTTGGCAGCGTATTACGTATAGTGTCCACCGTTAGAGCACGCCTCTGCTCATTTCCCCCAATACCCTCCGGTAATGGGCGCTATCCTGCAACACCGGCTCATATCCCAGCAATATCACCTGTTTTCGTGCACGCGACAACGTTACCAGCAACTTCCGGTCTACCTCTATCACCTCTTCTTCCCAGTTAAACTGCCCCAGGCATTGCAATGTTTGCACCTGCGCCGCATGATATACCGCCAGCGATACAATGATAATATCGTTTTCAGAACCCTGGAACCGCTCTACTGTATCAATATTGATGTCCTGCAGTGCTTCATCATCCGCAATCAACTCCCGGATAAGACTGATCTGTGTTCGCCACGGCGTAACCACCCCCACCGTATCTTTGCTGAAACCCGCGCCGTAACGCTCCTTCAGGTGATGCAGCAGCGATACCACCCACTTCGCCTCCGTTCTGTTCATCTTGGAACTCGGCTCATACGGACTGCCAATAAATATTTTTCTTCCTAAAGACAAAACCCGCTCCCATCCCAAATTTTCATGACCGGCATACAAATCGAAACCGGCTTTTTGCTCTTCCCTTCCAGAAGATAACTGCCCCGCATAGTAATGATTTACCAATGCTGCGATGTTGTCGTGCATCCGGAAGTGCGTATTCAACATACCCCAGGCATGGCGCCAGTGGCTGGTTTTGCAGCGTTGTATCAGCCGCTCAAAAATAGAGGTCCGCAAATCCCGGATACCCAGGTCCTGTAAACAAGGCGCTTTCACCTGGCAGAAATATTCTTCCTGCGCCACCACCGGCGGCAACTGGTTCTGATCCCCTATCAGGATAAATTTACGGAAGGGCATCAGCAGCCCCAGGAGCTGTGGCTCTGTTAACTGCGAAGCTTCATCCACAATTAAGGTATCGGTAGGAATCCCCATCATCGTGAGCTGCTCCAGCCGGGTAGCCATAGTGGCTACCGTGGCAACAAATACGCGGTGACTGGTAATATAATTGCGCGCTTCATCCAGCGAGCCTTCCAGGCAATATTGCCGGAGGGTAAGCGAGGCGTCTGAGTTACGTCCGCCCATACGCAGGTGCGTGATATTTTTAGCCGTCAGCTTATGGCATATTTCTTCTACTGCCTTGTTGGTAAAGGCAACAATGATCACATAGTGATCCTGTTTTACCATCTCCCCCACTATAGTTGTAAGCATGGAAGATGTTTTACCGGTGCCCGGCGGCCCCTGTAACAGGTAATAATCCTGCGCCTCCAGGGCATGCTTCACCAGCTGTTCCTGGTTAGGGTTAAACATGGCCGGTGTGGTGTGCTGCAAAGGGTACCAGCGGGGCGTGGCGAGGCCCAGCAGCATATTGGTACGCTCCCGGTAAAGCGGGGAAATCACATGGAAAAGCGAAGCCGCCGCTATCCAGTAGTTGGATTCGTAAATATCATGTTCTATGATCCACTCATCAAATTGGCGGAAAAAGTCGAGCGTCATCTGCCGGTTATTCAGGGAGAAGCTCAGCTGGTTTTTTCCGAGATCTTCTATCCTGCCCTTCAGCAGCTGTTGTTGTAAAGGCTGTAATTCCGTGCTGGTACGCGGATAAATGATAGCGGTATCTCCCCTGCGGAAGTTATGGCTAACGGGAACGACTATATCAAATAACACGGAACTGTTAACGGTGTCAAATTCCCGGAAGCGTAACCCCGGTATAATATTGAAGCGGGAAAGTTTATCTTTTTCCTGTTGCAGCCATAGCGCTGCAAAGCCGTCGGCATCTTCCTCCCGGTTAATTTCTGAAAACATCCCGCATTTTGCCTGGAGATATTCCCGCAGCATAAAGGCCAGGAACTCGTGGTAGTAGGCTTTTGCTACGGATGGCGCCGTTTGCCAGGCTTGTTCAAAAGTGGTGAAATGCGCCGCGCTGAAGGAAGGCAGGCCAAGCGCCGCTGTGGTGGTGATGGCGGACAGTATTTCAAACTCCCCTCCTGCAAGCCGCAGCAGCATCCCCACCACTTCGTTGCGTAACAGCAGTAAATCATTTTCGGTGTGATGGGTACTGCTCACGTTCCGCAGCGGATTGGTGGCAGCGGCTGAATACAGGATGGCAGAACTCCCCTTGCGTTGCCGGCCAAAAGCAGAGCGCAGCAGAAGGTTATAGCCCACTACCTGCATTTCGTGGTTCTTCCAGGTGTTGAAGTCGGGGCATTTCCCGCTTTTCAGTTCAAAAATTTCCTTCCGGTATTCATCGGTATCATCTTCCGCCATGAGATCCAGTCGCCCCTGCAAGCCGTACTGGGCGGAGAAAAAGGTGGGTTCTATCCTCACCGGTTTATCCTGTAGTTCCTTTACGGTATTATGCAGGTTGCCCCAGTGTTGTTGCCGGATATCGCGGAACATTTCGTTGATCTTCTCCCGGCCGTAAGCAGCAGCCTGCAGCACGTTTTCGGCCACTGCTTCCACAAATGAGCTTTTGAAATCTATTTCCCTGTTGCGGAGCATTTCATCCAGCAGGGCATTTACCAGGTTTCCTTTAAATGCCGCCGGGCTGGATTGCTGGGGAGTGAGTTTTTTAACAAGATATAATAACCGGTTAGGTCCTTTATGGGTAAAGCATTCCGCCAGGTCGCTGATATCTATCAGCAGATCCGGCTCCAGCACCACCTGGCTTTCGCTGGTGGTGGTGTATTCGTGTCCGCTGGCGCCCTGGCGGCAGTGGAGCACATGAATGGTGTCGTAAGGCCGCAGCAGGCCATGCAGGGATACTACTGCTACAGGATCCATATGTTCCAGCAGCAGTTGAAAATCGCCCTGCTCATCATTTTTCACATCCAGCAGCAGGGTGTATTTTCCCAGTGTGTTGGTGGTAAGTGTGCCTACGGTGGTAACCATGCATTTCAGCAGTGCCAGGCTGCCGGGGCGGTGTTGCCACGCGAGCGATAATTTATGTGATCCCGTGGGGGCGTACAGCGCGGTAAGCTCTGCCGGCGGAGTTGCCTGATAGCACCAGGCAACAGATTCTGTAAGGGCTTTGATACACAGGAGGTGTTCTGCGTCCTGCAGGGGAAACATACCCCGTGTAGCCTTGTTGGTTAGTATGCGTAGTGCTGTCAGCTGCTGATGGATGTCCGGCGGAACGGATTGCCGGTCGAAATAAAACTGCATGCGTGCAAACAGGTTCCCGAAAGAGCGGGTTTCCTTGCGGGTCAGTTCCCGGAAAAGGATCTCCAGGATCTGTTTATAGTGACGGGTTTTATCTTCCGTATCCGGAATGCTGTGGGCTTCTTTTATCCTGGCGTAAAACGCAGTTGCTGTCTGTAATGCCTGCATGTCCGCAAGTTAATGAATCGTTGCCGTTTGCATGGATGCAGCATTTGTTATACCTTTCTTACGATTTATAATGTAATCTTCATTTTTTATGTCAGCCAAAAAAATAGCCATTATAGGTGGAGGAAATCTGGGATCGGCCATCGCCCAGGGATTGCTGAAGAGCGGGTTTTCAAAGGCTGGCGATATCATCGTTACCAAGCGTAACACCAGTACCCTTACCGACCTGCGTGACGCAGGTGTGCGGATAGAAACGGATAATGATATTGCCATCCGCGAAGCGGAAATAATTGTGGTGGCTTTAAAACCGTACAATGTGCGGGAGGTATTGCAGGAGTTCAAGGGTTCCTTTAACCCGGCAAAACATATACTGATCAGCGTGGTTACCGGTGTTAGCATCGACGACCTGGAACATGTGGTACCCGGCATGCCGGTAGTGCGGGCTATGCCTAATACGGCCATTGCCATCCAGGAATCTATCACCTGTATTGCCCACAAACATGCCACCGAAGAGCAGATCCGGTATGTGAAAACGATGTTCGACCAGTTGGGCGCTACAGTAGCCATTGATGAAAAACTGATGGATGCTGCTACGGTGCTGGGCGCCTGTGGTATTGCCTTTGCGCTGCGCTACATCCGCGCAAATATCCAGGGAGGAATTGAAATTGGATTTGATGTGCGTACTGCCAGTTTAATTGCCGCACAAACGGTAAAAGGCGCCGCAGAGCTGCTGATCCGCGAAAGCCGTCATCCGGAAGAGGAAATCGATAAGGTAACCACGCCCAAAGGCTGTACTATTGCCGGTCTCAACGAAATGGAACACCAGGGCTTCAGTTCTTCCCTGATCAAGGGAATTACTGCTTCCTACAATAAAATTGTGAAAGACTAATCTTTACGGGGATACTCGAAGAAGAGGAACTTTTTCTTTGCCAGGTCAAAATCTTTCCAGCTATCGGTATCTGCCTGGATACCAAAGATACCGGTAGTGGGTACATTATCTATCCTGATTTCTTCGGTGAGGTAGTTGGCAAAATCGGTGATGCCTGGGTTATGGGCAAAGATGGCCACGGCGCCGAAGTCGTCATCAATTTTGGTAATCACCTTCAGAAAGGTGGCAGCGTAGCAGAGATACAGTTCTTCTTCCAGCAGGATAGCCTGTTTGGGATAGCTCCACTCATTTGCCATTATTTTAGCGGTGGATCTGGCTCTTTTGGCGGGGCTGGAAATAATTAATTCCGGCACCATGCCGCGGGTAATAAGGCGTTGCGCCATTTCGGGCGCGTTCGCTTTTCCCCGTTTATTGAGGGGCCGGTCGAAATCATCCATGTCCGGATCGGTCCAGCTGGATTTAGCGTGACGTATAAGTAGTAATGTTTTCATGGGCTGAAAACCTATAATTAACTATAACGAAAATACAGATTTTACAGGAAGTTAACTTGTTAGACTTATACAGTCAGAATACGGGAGGTTATTTAAGATAAAATTAACATGAAAACAATTAGTCATTTAAATAATAAGAGATCTGATTATTCAGCTCAAAAGAAGGACTCTTCTGATAGCTAAATGACCAGATCTCTGATTATTTATACGATTAATATCCTCTTTCGTTTTTGCCTTCCATATAGTTCATGAATGCTTTATTCACTACACGGTTGCCGCCCGGAGTGGGGTAATTACCGGTAAAGTACCAGTCGCCCAGGTTGTTCGGACAAGCCAGGTGGAGGCTTTCGATAGATTGGTAGATTACTTCTATTTCGGCCTTAATACCGCCAGGGTTAAGGATTTCCGCAATCTTGGCAGAGATCTGTTCCGGGGTAAACGGCTTATAGATGTTCTTCACTACGTTTTGTGCGTGAAGGGTGTTGGTACGCTGCAGTTCCTTACAGAGGCCATAGGCTTCATTCAGGATATGTTCCTTGCCGTGGTCTTTCAGGAGGGCAATGGCCGCCTGGAAGGCTACGAAATCGCCCATTTTGCTCATATCAATACCATAGCAGTCCGGGTAGCGGATTTGCGGGGCAGAAGATACGATGATGATCTTTTTGGGTCCTAAGCGATCCAGCATCTTCACGATACTTTCCTTCAGGGTGGTACCACGTACAATAGAATCATCAATTACCACGAGCGAGTCAATACCGGGTCTTACCTTACCGTAGGTGATATCGTACACGTGTTGTACCATTTCATTACGGCTGGAGTCTTCGGTGATGAACGTACGCATTTTCACGTCCTTGGTAGCTATTTTATCGATGCGGATCCGGCGGTTCACCATTTCGGTGAGCTTTTCCTCATCAAAATCGTTACCCCAGGAGAGGATGCGTTCTACTTTTATTTTGTTGAGATATTCTTCCAGTCCTTTTAACAGGCCATAGAAGGCTACTTCAGCAGTATTTGGAATAAAGGAGAAGATAGTATTGCGGAGGTCATTGTCGATGGCCTTCAATACGGTACCGGATAAGTGACGGCCCAGATCAGTACGTTCCTTGTATATTTTTTCATCGTTACCACGGGAGAAGTAAATTCTTTCAAAGCTGCAGGCTTTACGTTCTTTGGGTTCGAGAATTTGTTCGATGGAGTAGTCGCCGTTGTTTTTAACGATCAGCGCATTACCCGGCATCAGTTCCAGTACTTCATTTTCGCCTACGTTGAAGGTAGTGCGGATCGCGGCCCTTTCTGAGGCAGCTACAATTACATCGTCATTAATATAATAGTAAGAAGGACGGATACCGTGTGCATCGCGGATCACGAAAGCATCACCGGAGCCGATCAGGCCGCAGGTGTGGTACCCTCCGTCGAACATGGAAAATGCCTGTTGGAGAATCTTTTTGATATCGAGGTCGTTGCTGCCTTCATTGTCTTCTTTGGCGAGGAAATGGTGTACCACTTCCAGCATGGCGGCCAGATCACTGTTTTTGTGAACTTCACCAGGTTGTGCCTTGGAAAACTCAAACAGTTCATCGGTGTTTATCAGGTTAAAGTTTCCTGCCATAGCGAGGTTGCGGGCAGGAATGGTGTTGTAGCGTACAAAAGGATGGCAGAGTTCCACGTTGTTTTTACCCTGGGTGGCATAACGGATATGTCCCATCATGAGTTCACCAAGGAAACGCACATGGCCTTTCATCAGGCCGGGGTATTTGGTGATTTCCGGCTGATATTTTTCTATCTCCTGTATTTCGTCACGTACTTTCGCAAAAATATCTCCGATGGCCTGCGGAGCAGCACTGCGGATGCGGTGCATAAAGGGAACGCCTGGTTCGGTGTTCAGTTTCACGGTAGCCAAACCAGCGCCATCCTGGCCCCTGTTATGTTGTTTTTCCATGAGCAGGTATAGTTTGTTCAGCCCATAGAAAACACTCCCATATTTTTGTTGGTAGTAGGAAAACGGTTTTCTTAATCTTATAAATGCCAGACCGCATTCATGTTTGATCGCATCACTCATGGCAGAAAATTGAAGTCGCAAAGGTACGCCAAAAAAGGAGAAAACCAGAAAGCGATTGGTAAAGCTATCAGCCTTTGCCTATTCAGTATCAGGGCATAAAAAAAGCGGAGATAAAAGCTCCTGCTCCTATCTCCGCTTTATATAAATAGTTTGATTATTGCTTGGCAAGTGCAGCCATCCACTGGCTGATATGATTACATTCTTTGTATTGATCGTCTACGTGTACGTAGAAGGTCGGGATCTTTTCGATGAGCCATTTATTGATGGCTTCCGCGCGTTTAATATCCAGAGTTCTCTGCTGGATGCGGGAATAGTCATCTGTAAGGTTTTCGCGGTGCGGCTGGGTACGTGTTTTCAGGTACACGATCCGTACTGCTGTGCGGCCGTTTTCATCTGTAAACTGTACCGGGGCGGAAATCTGACCTGGTTTCAGGGTATCGAGCATCATTACGATATCCCTTTCGGTAGGGTCATCCAGCTGGTCGATGGTGATCAGGGTGCTTCCGTCGCCTGTTTTGGACTGCATCATACCGCCATCAAATTTGGCGCTTGGCGCGTCGCTGTATTTGGCTACTGCTTCCGAGAAAGTGATTTTGCCAGCCACGATGCTTTTACGGATAGAATCCAGTTTGGCGGTATTGCCTGCCAGGTCGGATTTGGTTACTGCGGCTCTTACGAGGATGTGTTGTACAGTAACGTTATCGCCGGAGCGTTTCAGCATCATGATCAGGTGGTATCCGTGTTGCGACTTCACCGGGGAGGAAATTTCTCCTTCTTTCAAACGGAAAGCGGATGCCAGGAAGTCGGGATCCCAGGTATTTTTATCGTTACGGTTCAGGGTGTATACGCCTTTGTTATCTTTTACGCCCGGATCTTCGGAGTAGAGGATAGCGAGGGAGCCGAAATCGGATTCTTTATTCTGAACACGTTTTTTGAAATCGAGGAGGCGGTCGATGGCGTATTGGTCCATTTCGCGGGTAGCTTTTGGCTGCAACACGAGGGTACCTATTTCCAGTTCTGACTCGTAAAAATGAAGACTATCTTTCGGGATGGCGTCAAAGAAGCGTTTTACTTCTGATGGCGTTACTTTTACCGGTTCAATGATCTTGTTGCGCATTGCCTGGGCCAGCAAACCTTCTTTGATAGGCTGACGGAAGCGTTCGCGGAGCTGGTAAATGGAGTAGCCGGTAACTTCTTTCATTTTCTCCTTACTGCCGTACATGGATTCAAAGTAGCGGATACGGTTTTCCATCTGGGCTTCCACGTCGCCGTCACTTACCGGTAAACTGTCTCTTTCCGCCTGTAACACCATTACTTTCTGGGAAATCAGCATTTCCAGTGTTTTGCACGCAGCATCGGGCGCCAGATTGCCATCGGGCGAGTTGTGTTGCTGATCGCTGAGTGCTCCGTCCATATCGGATTTGAGGATAATTTTATCCCCTACAACCCCGATAATCTTGTCTGCCACCAGTTTCTGGGCCGTAGAAGCCTGCCATAGCAGCAAAGCGCCTGCGGATAATGCTAAAAGTTTCTTCATACAAAAGCGGTAAAAACCAAAAATAACCATTTAAAAGTCAGTAGCATAGGGAATGTCGATGGATTTAACAAAAGTTTAGATAAGCTGCCGCCTTTTAGCCATAAGCATCTTAGCCAAAAAAACAGCGAAGAAAATAACGATGATAGGTTTTACACTACGGATCGTTCTTTTCTTCGCTGTATGTTATTCTAAAGCGGGTAGTTTTGGGCTACAGGCTTCTTATAAAGTTCTCTTCACTTCTACTTCTTCAAACCCTTCGATGTTATCGTTAGGTCTCAGGTCACTGTATCCGCGAACGCTCAAACCACACTCCATGTTGGCGGCCACTTCTTTCACATCATCTTTATAACGTTTCAGTGAGCCGAGTTCGCCGGTGTGAACCACGATACCGTCGCGCACCACGTTGATACGGGTGTTTCTTGTCAGCTTGCCATCGATAACGAAGCAACCTGCCACGGTAACCTTCTCGAATTTGTAAGTTTCGCGCACCTGAACGTTGCACACCACTTTCTTCTCGATTTTTGGTTCCAGCATCCCTTCCATCGCGCTCTTGATTTCATCAATCGCGTCATAGATGATGGAGTAGTTACGGATTTCGATATTCTCTTTCTCTGCGAGCTTGGCAGCCTGGGAGGAAGGTCGTACCTGGAATCCGAGGATGATGGCATCAGAAGCGGTTGCCAGCAATACGTCGGATTCTGTAATCTGACCTACTGCTTTATGAACGATACTGATCACGATTTCTTCGGTAGACAGTTTCTGCAGGGAGTCACTCAACGCTTCTACGGAACCATCAAAGTCGGCTTTGATGATGAGGTTGAGCTGTTTAAAGTTACCCAGTGCCAAACGACGGCCGATTTCATCCAGGGTGATATGTTTCTTGGTACGGATACCTTGTTCACGAACGATTTGTGCTCTGCGGTTAGCCACTTCTTTGGCTTCAGATTCTTCGGAGTACATCTTGAACTTCTCACCTGCCTGTGGCGCACCATTCAGGCCGAGTACCTGTACTGGCATGGATGGTCCTGCTTCTTCCATTTTCTGGCCGCGTTCGTTGAACATGGCTTTGATTTTTCCGAAGAAGGAGCCGGATACGATGGTATCGCCCTGACGGAGGGTACCATTTTGTACCAGGAGGGAGGCAACGTAACCGCGACCTTTATCCAGGGTAGCTTCCACGATACTTCCGGAGGCTTCGCGGTCGGGATTGGCTTTCAATTCCAGCAGTTCCGCTTCCAGTAATATTTTTTCGAGGAGCACATCGATATTTAACCCGCTTTTGGCAGATATTTCCTGGCTCTGGTATTTACCGCCCCAGTCTTCCACCAGGAGGTTCATGCCGGCCAGTTGTTCTTTGATTCTCTCAGGGTTGGAGCCTTCTTTATCCACTTTGTTGATAGCGAATACCATTGGCAGCCCGGCCGCCTGTGAGTGGGAGATTGCTTCTTTTGTTTGCGGCATGATAGCATCATCAGCAGCGATCACGATTACAGCGATATCTGCTGCTTTGGCACCACGGGCACGCATTGCGGTAAACGCTTCGTGACCCGGAGTATCCAGGAAGGTGATTTTTTTGCCGCTGGCAGTTGTTACCTGGTACGCACCGATGTGCTGGGTGATACCACCGGCTTCACCGGCTACCACGTTTGCACTCCGGATGTAATCGAGCAGGGAGGTTTTACCGTGATCGACGTGACCCATGATGGTTACGATCGGTGCACGTGGTTCCAGATCTGCAGGATCGTCTACTTCGTCTTCATCATCGGTTTCTTCTGCATCTTCCAGACCAATGAATTCAACTTCGTATCCGAATTCGCCGGCCACCAGTTCTATTACTTCCGCATCGAGGCGTTGGTTGATAGATACCATGATACCGAGGCCCATACATTTAGAGATAACTTCCGCGAAGCTTACATCCATCAGGTTAGCCAGTTCGGATACAGAAACGAATTCTGTTACCTGGAGTTTGTTGTCTCCATCGCCCTGGTTAATTTTCTGGTTGGCTCTTTCTTCACGTTTTTCTCTGCGGTGTTTAGCTTTCACGTTTTTACCGCGACCGCCGCCACCGAGCTTGGCCATTGTTTCCTTGATCTTATTCTGGATCTCGTTCTTATCGATTTCTTTTTCTTCGGTAGTACGTTTATCCTCACCGCGGTGCTGACCTGGTCTGTTGTAGCCGCCCTGACCCTGGCCTGGCCTGTTATAGCCTCCGCCTTGTCCGGGTCTGTTGCCACCACCACCTGGTCCGCCGCCTGGACGGTTGTAACCGCCACCTTGTCCGGCTGGTCTGTTACCTCCGCCGCCTGGACCGCCTTGTCCGGCTGGCCTGTTATAGCCTCCGCCCTGACCCTGGCCTTGTCCGGCAGGTCTGTTGTAGTTACCGCCGCCGGTGCCTGTGTTGGCGCCGCCCGGACGGTTATGGTTACGGTTATCGCCTTGCGGACGATTTCCGCCGCCCTGGCCCTGATGTCCACCTCCGCGGTTATCATTGTGGTGAGGGCGGTTGCCGCCTTGTCCACCATGTTGATGCGGGCGATGTTCGCCTGGGGCGCCGCCTTCTTTGCGGTCACCTTCTTTAAAGTCTTTAGGCTGAACGGGTTCAGGTTTCTTTTCTACGATGATACGCTTGCGTTTGCGTTTCTCGTCCCTGCTAAAGTTGCTGTTCTTATTATTATCGCGTCTGTCAGACTGAACTGGCAGCTCAATTTTGCCGATTACTTTAGGGCCGGTTAATTTTTCGGCCTGGATATTTTCAATCACAGCAGCACCAGATGCCTCGTCCTGTGCCTGTGGGGCTGCGGGAGGAGGTGTTGGTGGGGTGTTTTCGGCAGTAGAGGGTTTGCGATTTTCCGTCTTTACGACATGTTTAACAGGAATGTGCGCCGGTTCTTTGACTGCAGCCGGTTTTGCCTCTTGTAATACTTCTTCCACTTTATTAACTACAGGTTTATCTTCAACCGGTGCGGCTTTTTCCGTTTTTTCTGTCGTATCGGTCTTATCTGTTTTCGCTACTTTCTCTGCCGGTGGAGTGGTTTCGGCTTTAGGGGCCTGTTCCACTTTATCAGCTTTATCAGCTTTTTCAACTGGTTTCTCAGTTGGTGCTGTAGTTGCTTCCTGTACGGGAGGGGCAGGAACGGGTTTAGGTTCCGGTTTTTCAGCAACGGGAGGAGCGGGTGTAACGGGAGCCGGTTTTTCTTCTTTTACCGGTGGTTTCACTGCTTCTGGTTGCGGAGCCGGGGTTTCTTCCTGGTCTGCTTTTTTAGCAACTGGTTTTTTATTGCGGTTTAATGCGTCCAGATCGATAGTGGTGATTACTTTAGGGCCGTTGATTTTCGGCGAATCCGTTTTCTTCACTGCGTCTGGTTCTGCCGGAGGAGGCGTTGCCGGTGCTTTGGGAACTTCCGCAACAGGGGGAGCTGTAACAACGGGTGGTTCAGGCTTCGGTTCAGCTTTTTCCTTTGCGGGAGGCGGGGTTGCCTGGGCAACATTCGCCTGTGGTTGCGGTTCCGGTTTAGGAGTTTCCTTAACTGGTTCCGGTTTAGGTTCAGGTTTTGCTTCCTGTTTAGGAGCAGGAGCTGCCTCTTCTTTTTCTTTAGTGGTATTCTTTTTAGCCGCCGCTTCCGCTTCCTCCTTCTCTTTCTTCTTCATCGTTTCTAACACGCTTCCTTTAGGCAGGGCTATCTGGTCGCTTTTGCGCTTGTTAGCCTTGTCCTGCTGGAACTCCGACTGCAGTGCTGTGTACATAACAGCCGTAAGACGGGCATTGGGAGAACCAAAGCCGTCCATATCAAAGCCTTTATTGCCAAGGAAATCGATGAGGGTTTCCTTACCAATATTAAACTCTTTGGCTGCAGCCAGCAATCGTGGTGTGTTGTTTGTTGTTTCAGGCATATCGTATTTCGGGCCTCCCCTGTTTCCCGTTTCTTCAAAACGGGATGTTTTTTTACGTTTAAACAATAACTCGAAAAAATCAATTCCCTTTCTAATAAGGCCTTTACCTGGGAAGGGTTGTGGCTCGGCTTTATTCTTTGTCAAACTCTTCCTGTAATATTCTTCTTACATCCTGCACTGTCTCTTCTTCCAGATCGGAACGGCGAACCAGTTCTTCAACGGTCAGCTCCAATACGCTGCGGGCAGTGTCACAACCTATTCGTTTAAGCTCATCTATTATCCATTCTTCGATTTCATCCGAGAATTCTTCCAGATCGATATCAAATTCAGACTGTTCCTGCGCTTCATCACGGAATACATCAATCTCAAAACCAGTCAGTTCACAAGCCAGCTTAATGTTTACTCCTTTTTTACCGATAGCCAGTGATACCTGGTCGGGGTTAAGGTAAACGGAAGCGTATTTGTTTTCGTTATCCACTTCCATGCGGCTGATCCTGGCGGGTGTTAATGAACGCTGAATCAACAATTGAATGTTGGTGGTAAAGTTAATGATATCTATATTTTCATTTCTCAGTTCGCGTACGATGCCATGAATACGGCTTCCTTTCATACCCACACAGGCTCCTACCGGATCTATACGGTCATCGTAGGATTCAACAGCCACTTTGGCTCTTTCTCCTGGTTCACGAACAATTTTCTTGATCACTATAAGCCCGTCAAAGATCTCAGGCACCTCAATTTCCAGCAATTTAGCCAGGAAGGATGGATGTGTGCGGGAGAGAATGATGAGTGGTGCGTTGTTTTTCATTTCCACCTTCTTCACCACCGCTCTTACGTTCTCCCCTTTTTTGAAATAATCTGTGGGGATTTGTTCAGATTTAGGCAAAATTAACTCATTCCCTTCATCATCAAGCAATAAAACTTCTTTTTTCCAAACCTGGTATACTTCACCATTTACAATTTCACCTGCTTTGTCGGCATATTTCTTTACCAGGATGTTCTTTTTCAGATCGCCGATACGGGCAGATAAAGTTTGTTTCGCCGCCAGGATAGCCCTGCGGCCGAAATCCATGATCTCTACCTCTTCATATAAATCCTCGCCTACCTGGTAATCCGGTTCTACCTTAATAGCTTCGGAATAGGCAATCTGGGCATTATCATCTTCTACTTCCCCATCCGTTACAATGGTTCGACGGCGTAATATTTCAAGGTCACCTTTTTCGGTATTTACAATCACGTCAAAATTCTCATCTGAGCCATACTTTTTCCGCAGAAGCGTTTTGAACACATCCTCCAGGACCTTCATCAATGTAGGACGGTCAATGTTTTCCGCCTCCTTGAACTCGGTAAATGACTCAATCAAGTTAATACTAGCCATGTTTAGTTGTTATATTTTAAAACACGATGCACACCTTTGTGTGCTTTATTTCATTAAGTTTTAAATCAGTTGATTTCTTTTCTTTCTTCTTGCCAATCAGCTCCTCGATATTAATAGCATCTTCGGTTACCGTTTGGAGGGTGCCCTCTTTTACAGAGCCATCCAGCAGGGTAACTTCCACTTTGCGTCCAATATTTTTAAGGTATTGTCTGTGCAGTTTGAGCGGTTCATCCAGGCCTGCGGACGAAACTTCCAGGGAGAAATCGTTATTTGGGAACAGTTCAGCCGCTTCCAGCAAAGGATATAACTGACGGTTGAATGACACCAGCGTAGCCACCGGCACCCCTTTATCCCCGTCCAGAAAGAGCTTGATATTGTTAGTGGGCTTAATTCTGATGTCTACCAAAAAATTGTCGGGATCATTCGCCAGCAGTCCTTCTGCCATCTCCCGGATAGTTTTTATCACGTGTTCGTTTGCCATACAAAAAGCGCGAAGGGGACAATATCTCGTCCCCTTCGTTTGAATCATTTTTCCTTCTACAAAATTAGGATTTTATTTTGATTGAAAAACTATTTCTTTAACTTGTATCTAAATCTTTGTGTAAGATGCTCTGCCATCATTCATATGTATTTTTAAAATATCTGACGTGACCGCCGCTTTCTGGCGAAAAATAAATACCGAACTGCTGGCATGGCCCCTGGGCCTTACCCTCCTGTATGTGATGAAGCCCGACGAAAATGCAGGCAGCCTGTGTTTGTTCAAAAATATAGGTATCCCCATTTGCCCCGGCTGCGGATTAGGTCACGGTATTCATTATTTTTTACACGGACAATGGGCCGCCTCCATCCAACACCACTGGCTTGCTCCCCTGGTAGTAGCAGTGCTGCTGTATCGCATCCTTCAACTGGCCCGGTATCAATACGCTGATTTCAAACAATCATAAACCCAACACTATGAACGACTTTTCATTTGCGATGCTCCCCGGAATCGAAGCCGAGGAAATGATGTGGCTACAGGAACTTACCAAGGGCTATTCCGCCGAAAACAAGCAAAGATTTCTGGCCGTATACCAGGGCAGACGTAAAGATCCCCAAACAATTCTTATCTGCAGCCTCATAGGTTTCCTGGGTGTAGCCGGCGTACAACGCTTCCTGGTAGACCAGATCGCTATGGGAATTGTATACTTCATTACTCTCGGCTTCTGCGGCATCGGCACCATTATAGACGCCATCAACGCCCGCAAAATGACCTGGCAGTTCAATAAAAAAGAAGCCCTGGCATCCGCAGCTTTACTCGGACTTTAATCTCTCCCTGAAAGTTAAAAAAACCTTAAAATGAGGTGATTTTCAGGAAGTCGGAATGTATATTCCGCTACCTTCGTGTCATTATGTTAAGATTTATAATTTCTATATTTCTGGCCTGGCTGCTGTACAAACTGGTATTCGACCTGATCATACCAGGCTACAGAGTTACCAAGCAAGTGCGCAGACAAATGAGCGATATGCAGGATCATATGCGTCAGCAGTATGAACAGCAAAACGGCGGACAAAAAGGTTCACCACCTCCTCCCACCCCACAACCCAAAAATGTGGATAAGGGAGATTACATCGATTTTGAAGAAATTAAATAAAAAGAAGAAATTAAATAAAAAAAGGCCGGTGCATCACCGGCCTTTTTTATAACGCCTTTTTGGGCTGAAAAATATCCATAATCGTTCGGGGCGACTGCAAATGAATGGTTTGCAACCCCACAGCCTTCGCTCCTTCTATATTTGGCAGCGTATCATCTATAAACAATGTTTCTTCCGGCAATAACCCATTCTCCTCCATCACCATCAGGTACGACTCCTTATCCGGCTTGCGGTAACCCATCAGGTGCGAGTAATAAGCCCTGTCGAAAAAGCTGCCCAGCGAAGGAATTCCCCTGCTTTCCTGCAACAACCGGTTGAAAGCTTCCAGGTGTATCGCATTGGTATTACTCAGCAAATACAGGTTATAATGCTGCCGCAACTGCTGCAATAACTGCAGCCGCTGTAACGGAAAATCCAGCAACATCGCATTCCATGCTGCCGTTATCTGCCCACCTGTAATCCCCTCCGGCACGTGCCGCTGCATTTCCGCCAAAAACTCCTCCACGGAAACATGCCCCGTTTCCAGGCCGTTAAATAGGCTGGAACCATGAAACTGTGAATACAACTCATTAAAGTTCTTCACGCCAAGAGCAACAAATGCGTCGTTGGTAAGCTGGTAGTTGATGTTCAGAATAACGCCACCCAGGTCGAAAATAATGTTCTTTATGCCTTGCATGCCGCAAATTTATTAAGTATATGCGTAAGCGTTGGTATTAAAAAAAAATTTAGGTTAATTCAATAAAATAATTAATTTTGCCGTCCCCTGAAAAGGGGAATTGGTTCTTCGGAACAGGTCCTATAGCTCAGTTGGTTAGAGCACCTGACTCATAATCAGGGGGTCCCTGGATCATGCCCAGGTGGGACCACGCAGTAGGAAAGGCTTTCAGCGGATTGACGCGGGAAGCCTTTTTTCATTTGATACATGTTTTGATACATGTTTTTGAAAATTGGAGAAAAGTTAATTTTACCAGAGTTTGACAATACGAGGCCCTCAATTGTTAAATCTATTCATTCAGTTTACGCCAAAACAACTACGACTTAATTTAACATACTATCCATGTAATTACTAATTGAGTCTATTATATGCTTCTGAAGGTGAGAAAATTTTTTGGGTGTTCCCGCAAAATCGTATGAATTAGGAGACCAACTCAAACTATCTTTTTGGATAACCGTAACCTCTTCATTATTAATGTGACCACTCCAATTAATTGGGTAATCAATACCATTGGGACCTATAGGAACTTCTGAATTAAGTGTAACATAACTTTTGCCATTAGTTCCATTGCTATCCGTTATCGTAATATTGATTTGTGCCATAAAAAAAATTTTTTTAAGTTAAAATCCTCTAAAGCTGTAATCTGGTTTGAATATAGTGATTACCTATTATTATTAAAACTGCCATCGTTTAACAGCTTAGAAAAGCATTCATCATATCTATTTTGGGCCTGAAGATGATTATATTTTGCCTGTCTATAATTATCGAATATTACGGTATCTAATAGACCTTTACTTCCTAAGTAGAGTTCGGTTTCAATTTTAAGCAGATCGCCTAATTTTTTCAGGAGATCCATTCTAAGACCTTCTAATTCTTTGATTGTACACATGTTGTATATTTTTTATGATAAATGCTGAATTGTTTATCTTTTTGATATAACCGGTGGCTTTTACTGGACGCGTAAGATCAGCATTTAGTATATGCAATATGTTTAGTGGATGTTAACGTGACTTATCCACGCAAAAATAATTGCATGTAAGATTAAATCAAACAGAGTATTGGGAACCTGTTTGCCCTTAATATTTAGGTTTTTTCTGTCTATATTTAATCTAAAATAAACGGATATTGATTTAAAGGAATATCGTAATAAGTAATATTTGAATTCCATGAAAAACCGTATTAAAGTTAGTTACCCAACAAAATTCTTATCCAATCATCATTACCTAAATGAAGTTCCTGTTGAAGGAAAAGCGACCAGTAAGTTTAACTTCAAAATTGGTTGGTATGACCTATATGCTGCACAAATAATAAGAACCGGTAACTGCATAACCCTACTTAGTAACCCTTACTCTATTACAGTAGACTCTTTCTGGAATATTAATTACTTCGAAGATATTGCCAAATACATTTTCTGGACATTTAATAAGAGCTTCAGAATAAAGCTTGTCCAGCAGATCCCTATATTATCTTCTACAGTGTTGGGTCATAGTTTACAGCTTTTGACAGAGAACTATCTCCCATATGATAAGGCTAGGCTTCCAGAGGCAGATGAGGAGCTGCAATTTTGCTTCCTGAAGGATAAATCTTTACGGGAATCGAAAAAATATGAGGAGATGTATCGCCTTGACCAGGAGAACAGAGAGGCGATTAAATTAGCTTTGGAAGAAAGGGCCATTGCCCCAACGCTATCCGAACAGGAAAGTTTAGTCCAGGAGGTAAATTCAGCCCCTACCCTCTTAGATATGATTGTTCCTACAAATGGTAGTACACTCGAAACGCTACAATTCATTAAAGACAGGTTACTGGAGGCAGAATTCCGGTTTGATATATTTCTACCAGTTAAGAAATCAAAGGATAATAGGAACCCGCATGGCTTTAATGGCTGCATTGCTGCCATGATCGATTTCTTCTACCAACGCAATTATTTCGTGCAAGCCTATTCGTTAGATCAGGTATTTGAGGCTTATTTCACTTACAGTGGGAATAGTATTGCTAAATTCAGCTCATTTCTCTCAGAATTTAGACAGGATAATAGTTTTATCAAGCATGCTGAAAGGCTTAATAGATTGAAAATAAATAAGTTGAGGTAACTGGCAATATAAATTTTGAGTTCGGGTAATCCAATGCGGCACCTGAATTTTTGAGATATTTGAAATTTTAGTACATTCGCAGTGTTATTGGGAGATAACGAAATTATAATCTTTAATACTGAACACATCGCTCGC
>NZ_JBBHLF010000005.1:0-580014 GCF_037483205.1 Chitinophaga sp. CCNWYY40 | reverse complement strand
ACGTCGCACTGAACACATCGCTCACACGTCGCACTGAACACATCGCTCACACGTCGCACTGAACACATCGCTCACACGTCGCACTGAACACATTGCTCACACGTCGCACTGAACACATCGCTCACACGTCGCACTGAACACATCGCTCACACGTCGCACTGAACACATCGCTCACACATCGCACTGAACACATCGCTCACACGTCGCACTGAACACATCGCTCATACATTGCACTGAACACATCGCTCACACATCGCACTGAACACATCGCTCACACATCGTACTGAACATATCGCGTAAAGACAAGTTTCGTTTTACTCTCGCATTTTTAATTTAAACTATGTCAAATGTTCTCTTTTTATAAAAAGAAGAGGGGAGATATTGTGTGTTTTAGTGTTAGTTCTCGTATGGTTACAATTATCCTGCTTTTCGTTTTGATGATGATCTGCCTGATTTGGAAAGGCCCTGAATTTCTTTTGGTTTTTTTGCAAAAGTTCAGCACATTTAAAAAATGACAATAATATTGGTGTTCAGTCGAATATTAGACTGAGCACCATTATTTATCATTAAACCCGGTATTGGTTCAAGTTTCTATATGTATAACTAATTGAAAATATTCTATTTAAATGACGAAGTTGGGAATTTCCCTGATTCCCTGATTTCATTCCCCAATCTCCCTGATTAAAGCGGCATTCAGTCTCAAATTGCATTCAGTTAGTAACGATTAAAAACGACTGTTATGCAAACGATTAATCCATTTGAGTTGATTCTCACCAAAATTGAACAGTTACAGACAACTGTAAACACGCTCTCAGAAAATTCAAAAAAGTCAACAAAGCCCCAGAATGAAAGCCCGGATAGGTTATTAGATCTTCCGGAGGCTGCAGGTATTGTAAGGAAACCGGTTGGGACAGTTCGGTATTACATACATCACCGAAATCTACCAGCTATTAAAGTGGGGAAAAGCTATGTGGTGAAATTATCCGCGCTGCTTTTATGGGTGGAGGAATTTAGTCGAAAAGGAGATGCGGAGATAACTCCCGGAAATCTCATGTTGGCCAATAGAAAGCGCTATAGGAAGCCGTAACCTATCTTTTGTAACCCGTATTCCCCTTGTTTTCAACAGTTATAGCATGACTCAGGATACCAATAAAAAACAGCAAGAGCATATCCGTCTGGAAAAGTACTTATCGGAACAATTCTACTTTCGGTTAAACGAGATTACCGGGAGTATTGAATTCAAAAAGCAATTATCCACAAGTTGGGAAGAACTCAATGAGTTTAATATTTACCGTCAGTTGAACCTGGAAGGCTTTAAGATTAATCTAAACGAGCTTATCTACCTGCTTAAATCTGATTATGTAGATAGGTATAATCCTTTTGTCAATTACTTCGAAAATTTGCCTATTTGGAGCGCAGAGAAGGGGGATTTTATCGGGCAGCTATGCAGCTATATTAAAGCACGGAATCCGTCTCGTTTTGTGCGGCATTTTAAGAAATGGTTAGTCAGGACTATTAAATGTGCCTTGGAAGATCAGTATTGTAATAAGAATGCTATTATCCTGGTGCATGAGATGCAAAACTCCGGCAAGACAACTTTCATTCGTTATTTATGTCCGCCGGCCCTTAAAAACTATATGGCAGAGAATATCTCCTTTGATAAAGATAGCCTCATTGCACTAATTGAAAACTTCCTCATCAACCTGGACGAGCTGGCCACCTTTACCCGTGTGGAGATCAACGCCCTGAAAAGCATTCTCAGCAAATCCTTTGTGAAGGAACGACATCCCTATGAACGGAAAGCAAAGAAACTATCCCGCCGCGCCAGCTTTATAGGATCTACTAATATGACGGAGTTTTTGACAGATCCCACCGGAAATGTTCGATGGATACCTTTTGAGATATCGGGCATAGACTGGAATTATTCTCAGGAAGTGAATATAGACGATGTTTGGTCCCAGGCGTACGCACTATATAAAGCAGGGTTTGCCTGCGATATAACAGCTGAAGAGGTTAGAGAAAACGAGGAGGAGAATCGACAGTTTACTATGGTCACCCCGGAAATGGAATTATTAATGAAATTCTATAGACCCGGAATGAAGGAAGATTATGACTTGTTCCTTACCACAGGAGAAATTGAGGTTGCTTTGAGAAAAGAAACAGATGGCTTGTTAAAGATTTCCAGCCAACAATTGGGAAAGGCGCTGCGGATGCTTGAATATGTAAGGGATAACCGCTACTCAAAAGAAAAGGATTATCCCATTAAAGCCTATTATCTCAAAAACTACAATAAAAGTTAATTCACCAGGTACTTGCTTACTTCGGGATTGAGACCCGCCAGGATAAAGGATTTTCATAAGTAAGCACTGATTACTTATACCTACTTATGATTACTTCTTCTACTTGAAGCCCACCTATTTAAGTAAGGAAGTAAGAGCAGTAAACTACTTTCTTAAATCACGACTCTTTTGATTTAATAAAAAATGAATGATGAATATTAAATACGGATCAATAAAAGAATTCAAGCAGCAGGACATGGTGCAATACCTGGCTCAGTTGGGACATGAACCACAGAAGATAAGCAACCAAGATTACTGGTATTTATCCCCACTAAGGGAGGAAAAGACACCCTCCTTTAAGATAAACAGACAACTGAATGTTTGGTATGATCATGGAATCGGTAAAGGAGGAAATCTGATAGACTTTGGGATGCTTTATTTCAATTGTAGTATTCGGGATTTGCTGGATCGGTTATCTCAGCAGTCTCCCTCCCCTGTTTTTTCTTTTAACCCGCCTTCTTTAGCTGGTGAAAAGAAAGGTAGATCAGACAGTAAAGTTCTGATTCTCGATAGCCGCTCATTGTCAAATAAATCTTTATTGACCTACCTGGAACGGAGAGCCATTCCACTGAGTATTGCCGATAGATTTTGCCGGGAAGTAGATTTCTGTTTATACGGTAAAAAATATACAGTTATTGGTTTCCCCAATAAAGCCGGAGGCTACGAACTACGCAGTCAAGAGTTTAAAGGCAGTAGCTCACCTAAAGACATTTCTTTTATAGATAACTCCACTGATGAGGTAATAGTATTTGAGGGCTTTTTCAATTTTTTATCTTTTGAAGCTATAAACAATGGAGAGCAAGCCCCTTTGACAAATTACCTCGTGCTTAATTCCCTTTCCTTTTTTGAGAAAAGCCGATCATTAATGGAAAAGTATAAACAAATCCACCTTGCATTAGATAATGACAATGCCGGTAGAAACTTTACAGCCCAGGCATTACAGTGGGGTAGCCAGTATGTTGACAGCAGTGATTTCTACAAGGGTAGCAAGGATTTAAACGATTGGCTTATCCATGATCAAAACAAGGTTAGAAAAGGGCTGCGAGCAAAGGGGCCTTGATAAAATGTGAGGAGCAAGCCATGTTTTCGCTACGCTACAACGGCTTGCCCACAGTTTGGTGACCAAAATAATATTTTCACTTCGTTCAAAATTTTGATGATTATGGCAAGACCTAAGAAAAAAGAGGAAGAGAAAAGGATGGTGCAAGTTAACATCCGGCTTACAAAAATTGAGTATGAAAAGGTCTGCATATTTGCAAAAGCAGCATGTTTAAGCCCTGCAAATTTGATCAGATATAAGGTTTTTTCTGGCAGATTTCCCGAATCAAAGCAGTCTCCGATAGAAGCAGATTTATACCGGGAGCTGCATAAAATTGGTATCAATTTGAACCAGGCTACCCATAGGATTCACAGAAAAGAGATGCCAGCAGATTATCTTTCAATCTTGACACAGCTTTCATTTTTGGTAAAAAAGACAATAAAAATTCTAATCAATGACGGCAGATCAGGTGAAAGGTAAAGGCTTCCGGGGCGCATTACGCTATAATCTTGAGAAGGTAGAAAAGGGAGTTGCAGAGTTCTTAGACAGCAATTTTGCTGAATTGTCTGAGAAGAATATAATGAAAGAGGTCGCAATCATAAAGTCGCTTCGCCCCAATTTGCAGAAGTATTTTTATCATACTTCTTTAAATTTCCCTCCTGAAGAGGATATGTCCAATGAGAAAATGTTAACAATTGCAAAGGATTATCTGGAACAAAACGGCTTCACGGAGCATCAGTTTATAATTTTCCGCCACCGTGATGCCGATCATCCGCACCTTCATATTCTTGTAAATCGCATCGGTTTCGACGGAAAAGTACTATCAGACAGCCGGGATTATGCCCGCAGTGAGAAGGTTATTCGGGAGCTTGAAATCAAGTATAATTTGGCAAAAGTGCAATCCAGTAGCCAGGCAAAAGAGCGGGCAATGACCAAAAATGAGCTGGAAATGATGAAGCGTACTGATGAGATATCTACAAAAATGAAGCTCCAGGCGATCATTAAAAATACATTATCGCAGCATTTGACAACCGCGAAATTTATTGAATCGTTGCAAAATAGAGGTGTTAACATCTTATTTAATCAGGCTAAAACAGGGTTTGTTAGTGGTATTAGCTATGGCTACGAGGGGATGATTTTTAAAGGAGCTACGTTGGGTAATGCTTATAAATGGTCCAACATAAAAAGTATAATTGGCTATGAACAAGAAAGAGATTATTCAGCAATATACCAGGCAAACATTAGAACAAAATCCAGTAATTCAACTAATGGATTGGGAGAAGATACTCTCACTAACCAAAGAAATTCAAACCTGGTACCAAGCCTGTCACGTCCAATACAAGGACGAACAACAAAAGCACCTAGCCCAATTAAACAAGGAGTATCAAAATATATTTCAGCGCTCGAAGGATATTCGCCTTCAGTTGGAAAGCCTGGAATATTTAATGAAAGGTTTGCGTGGTCAAGCTTTAACGAAGTACAGACAGCAAAGGAAGCGGGAGATTTTATTAGCGGTATTATTAGGGATTTGCTCAGCCCTGTTTACGTTAATTATGTTGAAGATCTGGCGGTATTGAATAGGTTAAAAAAGAAGAAAAAGAGGCGACGTAAGGGAATATAAAGATCGTCACGGAAATTTTTTATTGCTCATGGCCTCGCGGCTCTATCTTGTGTATTGACTTGGTTTTGGCCCTATTAATTTGAAATCAAAAAATATTGAAAAACTTAATATTATCATAAACTATTGATTGTTAAATAGATAGAAAAGTGCTCGCCCTGTCCTTTTTTAAATTTGCCCCTCCAGATACCTTCGTTGAAATAAAAATATTATATGAAAGTAATTATTGAAATTAAGGTATTTGGAGTCAAATTTAATTTTACTAACCCCACTTGGAAGTCCATAATTATAATGGCGATGGCATGTTTTCTTGCGCTTTCAATGGTAGTAATTCCGGCAATTATACCCTATGTTTTTAGAAATTGGCGGTAATGTTGCATGAAATTGATTGTTAGCAACTGATCCGAAAACGTAAATGCTGTCAATTTTATGGCTATCATATGGCCATGAAACTGACAGCATTTAGATGTTGTATTATTCTGGTAGGAGTTCTTTTATCTCAATATTAGCTTGAGAATAAACTTCGCTCATAAGTTGCACAATGGTCTTTTTTTCAGCATTACTTAAGGCAGGAACGATTTTACCGTCACGTTCTGAATCCCGTGTCCTCATTTTTCTATAAAATGTTGGTAAACTCCAATTACATTCCTCACAAACCCTTTCTCTGAAGTTAACTGGGAGTTTAGAGAATAGGGTATGTATCTGTAATAAAACATTTATTGACATATCCATATAGTGTTTTTGTGTAGTTAGGAGATGATTTGTATTATTAATGGAACCAATATTTTAACCCACAGTAATTGAATTTATTGAGAGGTTCTGGTTTTCTTAGTGCTCTTTTTCAATAGGAAATGATTGGCTTCAATTAGCTTTTCAAGATCTTGAGTAAATTCGATAGTGTCTAAAAGTTCGGGATCTGCATCGGGAAAGCTATTGAGTAGTTTGCCTATGTGGTCATTGACATTAACGAGATCATAGATATTAAAAAATCCTTTTAAAACTGACAGAGGATTCTTCATTTCACCAACAGTTAGTCTAAATGGTTTTTCTAACCACACCTTCTTTGGTGAAACGTGATTTTTTTTTCGCATAAGAGTAAGGTTTAATTATTAATGTTTTTTGGGACAAAACCATTCCTATACGGCCTGAGAAGGTCGTTTAACTCCAAACTGAAACGCTTAATTGTGAATTTTGAGAAGGGGCCAAAATGAAAAAGACGCAGGACCCAACTTAACGCCCTGGAGGTACTGGTATACCTGGCGACGATTAAGTGAGCCCATGCGTCATAGCATGGGCTACCCACTTTTCTCCTCGTCGCCTTTCAAATTACCAGTTTTACCAGGACGAGATCTAAAGCAAGAAGCTTGAAATATCTTTAGATCGCTAAAATAGTACTTTGATTTTTTTTTAACCTGATAGCTTGATCATATTGTTCCGTTTTAAAGCAAATTAATAAAAAGGAATGAATTTAGCTACTTATTTGTAGTTATTTATTAGTAGTTTCTTATTAGTAGTAACATATAAATGGTTACTTATGTGTAAACTATTCATTTATTTTAGTATATGGATAGTAAAAGGAAAAACACTGAAAAAGTGCAACTTGATCCAGATGACCAGCTTGCAAAATTGGGTGCGAGGATTAAGGATTTGCGTATTAAGGCCGGGTATACCAGCTATGAGTATTTTGCGTATGAGCATAATATTCCGCGAGCGCAGTTCGGGAGGTATGAGCAGGGGAAGGATTTGAGATTTAGTAGTTTGGTCAAGGTAATCAACGCATTTGGAATGACTATGGATGAGTTCTTCAATACAGGGTTTTAGCGCCAAATGAATGATTTAGTTCTTGTTAAGAATAAATAGTGGATATTTACATTAATTTTGTATATTAAGGATTATCCATTTTTAACCTCTAACTGAAGTTGTATGGACAAAGCCATGAAAATCTTGTACTTCGAATATGTACTAAAAGGTCTTCTGACTTGGTACGATCAGATAAAAGGAAGAAGCTATGATAATGACTTAAGTATTCTTAAGACGTTAAAATTGTTATTCTTCGTTTCTGCTGCCAAAGCTACTACAAATAGTCATAGTCGATTATTAGAAGAGGTGTTTGACGGTTTTTTTGCAATGCCTTACGGTCATGTAGAAAGCGAAATTTATGATTATATTAGACAACAGGGTGGCGTATTGACATATTATATAGTTGATAATAAAAGGACAACTAGAATTCCTGACGCACATGTTGAAACACTGATGGGAAAACTTGACAATCAAGCGATAGTCAATGAAATTGATCAGTCTATCGATTACTTAAAGAAGGTTAATCCGTCATTAATATTAATGTCTCCATTTGATTTGGTTAACTTAAGCCATGCTTGGTACTCATGGCAATACTACTATGAAGAGGCCCAAAAATCGGGAACTAAAAGTATCAAGATTCCTTCAGAAGCCATAAAAACTGAGAATAAGCTATTTTCCTTGGAACTATTCTAATACTTTAAATCCTATATCCCTTTGACAAAGTTTCTTGAAGAGGTAAGGCAGCTTATTTCTGTTACTTTCCCTGACGATTGGTGGAAAGAGTTTGAATTTGAAAAGGATTCAATACAATCTATTACAGACTTCCAAATTAAATTAGCAGCATTTAAAGACAAGCTTGTCCAAGCAAAGGATGGTATTTTTGAGAGCCTTAATGCCTCAATATTAGCTGGCGAATACGTACAAGATGACAACATTGAGAACCATATCTCGGATTTAACCGAACTATTAGGTACATTTCCGCAACCAATCCCAATTCCAGATATACAAGAAATATTAGAAAAAGAACTCAATAAGAATTTCGTTGATTGTGTAAATGTTGGGTTGGCCCTATATAGAAATTTTTACACTTTAGTAAAGATTAGAATCAGTTTTAGTTCTAAGTATTTTTTGTTGCAATTTAATCATGAATTGAATGAGAAAGTTAGGAATAGAAAGAACTTTCATGACGACTCATTGCGTCATATAAATTTTATTTCTGCGAATCTTCTTATAGCTCGTCTCGACCATTTCCTGAACCCGACAACAGACGATTTCAATACTTTATTCGGGTTCTCGCAGGAATTAACACAACCGGATAAACTTGGAGGAAGAAAACATTCGATTCTTTTACTAGGCAAGTGTAATTATTTACTTAGCAAATGGATTTTGCGAAAAAGGCATTTTCATAAAAGGCCCGTATATATAATAAAGAATTTTCAAGAGGAAGAGTTTGTAATAGCAACTGAAGGAAGTCCTTATAATAAGTGGGTAAAATATATTGAGTCACATTATGAGTTTAATTCTAATGAATGGAAAAGCTTGGTTGAACAATATTTTGATGCCATCAAAGATAAAGAGATAACGACCCTCTCAATATCAGATATTCATTGTTTAATAAAATATTATAAGGATGTAAATAAGAATCTTCAGCTGTTATCCACATATAAAGAGGAGATAAATAACCGCTATAAAGCCCTAAAAAGAAGTGGGCTTATGTTTGACCGCTACGCTTCGTCTATATCTCTTAACTATGCCATAAATAATGAATTCTCACTCTTACTTGAAGACGCCTCGCTATTGGAAGGTAAGGCTGAAGATTGTTATTCTAAGATATTGACAATTCAGGCCGAGACAGGGGTTAAGAATTTTTTTCCGCAATATAAATATCTGCAATTTTTAGTAACAAAACTAGACGAGAAGTATAGTCAAAGAAAGGCAGTATCGAATATTGCCCAACTGAGAGAATTGATCAATAAATGCAAAAAGGTCTTTGAGAAATACGAGGAAAATATAGAATGGTCAAGGAAGAACTATAATTATGTATACCAATTACCCTTTAATGAATGCTTGGTAGACGTAGGTACTAATGTGCCTGAAAAAATATTTATCGCTTCTTCATTTATCCTTCCTCTGATAAAAGGAAATTATATTAAGGAGTATGATGAACTGAAAAAGAAAGTTTTGAATTTCGAGACTTCGGTGGAGTTAATCGAAAATGTTGATAAAGAGCTGCAGGGCATTGCGCGACTTAAAGAAGATTATGGCGCTATAAATACCAAGATTGAAAGTAAATTTCAAGAAAAAGAACAATCCCTACGGGATAAAGAAATTAAGTACATAGAAGTGATTGGCATTTTTGCTGCTATTGTTACCTTTGTTGCTAGCACAGTGCCGGGGTTTCAGTTTATTAAAACCGCTTACCAAGCCGGTCTTTATGTTCTAAGTTTGTCAACCGCATTTGCCTTTTTTACATTATTATTATTAGTGATTTACAAAGGAGTGGAGAACTTGAGACGACATAAACTTTTATTAATATTTATCGCGGTAGCCACACTTGTTTCTTGGTATCTTTTGATTTACAGAACAAATGATCCTGATGAGAAAATGCATCAGGGCACTGTATCCAAAGATTCATTACAAAAACAGGAAATAGTCGTTTCATCTCCTAAGACTAAAATCGATTCTTTTAAAAAAGATAGCTTGCGATGATCAATAATGATCAATATGGCCTTGTCCTCCCTTGATTACCTGAAATTTTATTGTTTCTCGTAATACTTCTTAAATATCTCTACTACCTTATTTGAGTCTTTCGGAGCTTCAAACACAAAGTTTATGCCCTCGTTGGTACTTCCATTAATTTTTGAAGATTCAATAATTCTCCTAATTTCATTTGGCATAGTGTTAATTGTATCGATAATTACTTTCGACCATCCACTCATAATTACTTTAATTTCTTCTAGTTCAGCTGGTGGATCTGTTTCATTTACACGATACTCCCATGCTAATAACTCTTTCTCAAATGAAATAATTCGATCTACTGCCCTTTTTATATCTAGTATATTACCAGGTACTCCAGGAGGGCCAAAGGACGAATTTAGTTCTTTGAGAATATTAGGGAATATCAGGATAAGTTTCTTAATATCATTTAAGCTTTCCTTGAACCATTCATGATATGCCTCTATAGCATAGCGCTTTGTTCTGCTAAATACCAATCCTTTTTCTAATTCAGAATAGCTCTGATTAATGTCTACTAACTTAGAGGAAAGTAGTTCTGCTGCCAAAAGAAATTCCCAACCATATGGTTTTTCAATTGCAATTTTTTTTGCTTCTTTACTTTCATTTTGTAGATCATTAAGATTAGTATAAACAAAATTTTTTAATTTTTGTCGAACCTGACTACAAAATGTTCCTAACGCAGCCTTTAGATTTCCATCGTCCCTGTTCATTTCATATTGGCCTGCATTTACTCCTAATAAATCGGTTGGAAGATGAAAGGAGGAAGAATTTCTGGGAGTAACATAAAACACTTTTTCTTTACCTAATCTACCAATAAAAAGGCCTAGCTCGAAAATCACATTGTCACGAACAGTATTCTTTTTGTCGCTTCTCATAAAGGTGATATCATCCGGCTTGAACACAAATATGCCAAAATCAAAGTTTCCTAAAGCATTTATTAAATCATCAAGAGCATTGCTCGATAGTTCAAAAATGCCCTGATTCCAAACCGTGACAGTTGCATCAAATTCTAAATTTTCTTGAATCGCATATGCAACGTCTAAAGCTTCAACTGAGGATCCGACAAATATTTTTGGTTTCATTATAATAATTGATTGGACTAAGTAAAAGACGACTATAAACTATATATCAGTTAAAAATGATAATCTAATTTATGTGATATTCACTAATATATATGGTAAGGCAAGAAATAATTATCAAAAATCAATCAATGCCTTCGCATACTGCGCTTGCGCCGATAGCTCAAACCCTGCAAAATACCGCTCAGTCGTAATCAAGCTCTGATGCCCTAAATTTGCGCTAGCCAGCTTCAGCGGTGCCCCGCTCTGGACAAGAATAGTCGCATACGAATGCCTAGCTACATAAGTCGTCACCGGCATTTCAAACTCCAGGGCCTCCCCTATCCGCTTCATCCATTTATTAGTCACTTTGGTAAACTGCTTCACTTTAGTTCGTATCAGCGCCAGAGAATCCCCTTTTTCCGCAATGTCAAAAACGAAATCATCTCCATTGGATGGCCCACGCCCCCATTTAGCCAAGATTCTATTTATATAGATGTTTCGGGTAGCCGTTATAGTAATAGGATTCCCTTTGGTAGTTCTTTTGGTCTTCTCCCTGATGAAGGTGATATAGGACGTAAAAATATCTTTCTGTTTCAAAATGGCAATGTCCATCATGTTAATACCATTGCAGAGATAACTGAAGATCCAGAAGTCTTTAGCCTTCTCCATCCCGGAGCTTGGCTCTGTTTCGTACTCAAAGATTTGTTTAATCTGCGCCTTGGTTAAGGACTTTTTGATGTTCCTGCCGGTCGGGATGATGTATTTCCGCTTCCCGAATGGATAGGCTTCCGGTTTGATAATGCCGTTTTCCTTGGCAATGTTCATAATAGTCCGGAGCGGGCGTAAGTATATACCCACGGTTGTAATGGACTTACCAGCGGCCAGCATCCAGGTTTCAAAGCTTTGAAGAAACTCTTTAGTTATCTGTTCGAAATGCAGCTTACTTTTAAACCGTTTCAGAGAATTGAGCGAGGTGGTATAGGAATCGGCCGTTCCAAACTGCTCATTGGCCCTTAGCTGGGCTATATAACTATTATAGGCTGATTCTACATTCTCAAACTGTATCTTTTCATCAAAGAATGCTTTTTCAAACTGAAGAAAAGAGAAAGGTTTAATATCGTCACAGCATTGCTGGGCGTCTTTCTCAACAATGCCTATCTCTTGTTTAATCTTTCTTAAAGATGCTTTGGCATCGGCACTATTGATTACACCCCACTCCTCTTCTGTTGAGTCGTAGCCAGTGGCGTAATACTTCCGAACTCCTTTATATGTAATCCGTAGTTTAAGGGGAAATCGATCATCATTTTTAGACCGCCGTTCATCTGGGACCACTTTCACATTAACCCTATCTTTCTTCATGATAATTTTGGCTTAAAAAATTTGATACATAATTTGATACATGTTTTCGAAAAACAAGCCGAATTGACTGAGAATAAATTTAAGTATTAAATTCTGAAAAATGAGCAGGGACGTGGGTTTTGGACGTAATTAGCAACAACTGAAAGTAACTGAAAACGTGCTTTTTAGAGACTCATAATCAGGGGGGGCCAGGATCATGCCCTGGTGGGACCACACGATAGAAAAGGCTTTCGGCGGGTAAGACGCGGGAAGCCTTTTTTCATTTGATACATGTTTTGATACAGGTTGTAGATTTTAGAGCCTTAATTGACATTTTTAAAGTAAACCTGTACAACGGCCATAATTTATTAGCTCCTCCCCAATATTGAAGCAAAGGATCACAGTTCTACAACATCTCTCAATAAGTTTTTTATTACGCAAATAGAGTACATACCCCCCACTTATATTTAAGTAAATCTTTTTTGTTAACCAAGAAACCTTATTTATGACAGTTACATCCATTAATGCCCTTAAAAGTCTGAGTACTCCCCAGGCCAACACTATTTACCACGTTTTAGGTTATTACGCCGCCAACGATGGTGGCGGCGGAGAATTCTACTGGGACAGCAGCGACACCACTTCTCCGGAAAATGGAGGAACGATTTTTATTGCCTCAACAGGACGTTGGAAAAGATTATATGACGGCGAATTAAATGTAAAATGGTTTGGCGCAAAAGGTACCCCTGATGCTATTGATGATGCTCCGGCAATCAATAAATGCCTTGACTACGCCAGACAGGTATTTACCAATGGAGGCAAATTGGTGTTTCCCCGTGGCCGTTATCCCATTTCCAGTACCCTGAATATGACCAATGCCATCTTCTGGCAAATTATTGGAGAAGGAGCCACCATAGCCCCAACCAGTGCCATTACAGCTATCAATATAAAGGCCAGCCGATCCACCTATACTGGATTAAATATTAGCTACGAGACCTTAGATCCCGGTGTTAAGATCAACGAGAATTGCGTTGCTATCTGGCTCCATAAAGGTGGTAGTACAGTAAATGACCAGGTGAACAACACTACTTTTGAGTGTTTCTCTATTATTGGTGCTCATACCGGTATCAAATCAACCCCAAATACCGGCTTGATATGGCAATTGGATTTTAAATCTATTTACTTCGATATCTATGAAGGAGAATCCTCAATACAGGCAATAGGGTTTGATATTGCCAGTGGTTTTAACCAGGGAGGCAGCACTACTATAAGGATTTCAAAATGTTGTGTTCAAAGCTTCATAGTGAACAGATTGAACAGCAGTGGCGAACCAATTTATCCCAAAGGTGTTGGATACAGGGGATTCAGAATTTACTATTCTACAGATGTCTATATTGTTGATTCTTCCTATGATGGTTATCTGGGTGACACTATCCAGCTGAATCAAAATGGCCAGATCATGGATATTTTCTCAAAGAATATTCATATCGATGGATTTCACTGCGAAGCATTAACCAACACTTTAAACGCCAATATTACACAGGCCCCATTCCGGATCAACAGTACCGGATTTCTCGATGTCAAAAATGTTGTAATACTGGATTCCTTTATGAACTGTGGAGGCCCGACAGCTGCCGGTGCCTGGTTTCTTTTCTTTGGCGGCGGCGTTTTTAACTTCGGAACCTATAACGACAATCACATTGGTTCTGCAGACAATACCCCCGTTTACATTATTACACTCAGCAACCTGCTGGATGGTGATGATGTTACAAATAAAAGATCCCAGATTAATTTATCCAATTCAATACAACCCTCCCAGGTTCATCTGTTGAACAGGAATTATAACAGCATCCGTTTCGACGCTATGGAAGTAAATGGCTTGGTTACTGCTGTTACAGGTACCGCTCCGGTTACAATTTTAACCATACCAACTACACGCGCTTCCTGTATGATTGCTGTAAGAGGATTCTCCCAGATAGATGGCAGTTCTTACTTTATCGACTACCTGGTAATATCCCGGTCACGGACCAGCGGAATCGTGAAAATAAAATCATTACTCAGCGATAATAATAGCTATGCAAGTGTCGTGAATACCTATAGTGTAACATCTGATGGGAATATCCAGCTTGCCAGGAATATCTCTACCGGTTTTTGGGTAACAGCTAAAGTTGTAAATATGATCTAATTAGAATAGGACTACTCTCAGGCTAAGGTTATCCAACAACCTTAGCCTGACTATCCGTGGGGACATTGCAGAACAGTACTCGCAAATTATTATAGCCATAAAAAAGTATTGAAAAGGATATCTACTATTATCAGTCTTTCGTATCAGGAAGCGCTAAACCAAGTGCTTTTCATTTATAGGGAAAAGTTCTGACTATTACCGGACTTTCACACCCCTTGCAGCTTTCCCCTTTAAACAGGAGGCAAATGGGAACACTTAACAATGGTCCTTATATCCAGGTATCAGCAAACAATGAAGCGTCAATCCATTGTTGGTCGACGCCCTGGCATAGCCAACACAGATTCGTCCCGGTAAAAGCAATCCCTCCCTCCAAAAGACAGACCAGCCATTTCACAGAATGGACTAGTTGCTGGCTCATGCCCCTGAAATATATACTTCACCGGAATTACCGCTTTAAAAGAGTTGTAAAAAATACCCGTTTCGGTTATATATTCACCGGATATTCAGTCAGCTTTACCGTTTGCTAAGTGGATGTAAACCGGGCGTCTGATAAAGATAGCTTTGGTACAATAAAATTATTGTATCATGAAAAGAACAGTTTATCTATGGTTGCTGCTTTGTTTGCCTTACCTGCTACCGGCACAGGGCAAGCCCGGCTACTTTGCCCTGAAACCGGGCGACTGGTTTGATATGCAGATTACGAAGCACAAGGATAATGATTACTATCCCGTGATGGAGCCGTTATTACAGTTTCAACGCCAGTATGTGCTGAGGTATCAGTTACGGAACCAGTTGCCGAATGGCAACCAGCAATACAGTATCACTCTTGAAAGAGTTGTAGCGTATACTCCGTATAGTCAGAAATTTGGCTGGATGGGGTACGACAGTTATTATCCTCCCTATAAGCAAGGGTTAGATAAAAAGCCACCTAAAGGGATGTTCCGGTTGGAAATTACAGCCAACGGAGAAATCGTATCACTAACCGCCGACAAAGATCAACCACCTTTGCCGGTGATGATGACGAGTTATAGTCCTCAAAAGCAGGTCGGCATATCCATCCGTTCAACTTACTCGCCTATGCCGCCGGAGGAGTTGCACCCCGCGATAGAAGCGATGCTGAAATTACGTAGCATCAATAACGGCATACCTGGTCTCATTCCCGCCAAAACTGAGTATGAATACGCCCAGTTGCTTACCGGCGCATCTTTTCCGGTTGCAGGCAATACATTAATAAAAGGCACATTGGCACATGCCCACAAAAAGCAGGTGGAGATTGAATTGGGAGGCAGCACGTTCAGTTTTCCCATTAATAGCCGGGGTGAATTTTATTGTCCGTTACTGTTAACAAAACCGGAACGCTGGTATATTACCATGGAAAATAACGGAGGGTATGTTTTCTTAGCTCCGGGTGATACGCTGATCATTGAAGCGGATGCCGATACTTCCCGTGGATGGCAACCCAGAAAGCTATCGGGCGGTGCTAAATGGAGTTCTATGCTGGCAGAGGAGGTGAATAACATCTTTTACGGTGACGAGGGTATGAATACCATGTACAGAAATAAAACCCTACAGGAAGTGCTTAACGCACAGGAAAGCGCAAATGCCAGATTCCAGGCAGTGTTGCAAACCTATGAGGGAAAGGCGTCTCCCAAAAGTATCGACTACTTTAAAACCAATTGGCAATACCGCATTGCGGATGACTGGCTGGTTTTTCTGTATACTCATGGCTATCAGGTAGCTCCGGAAAAACGGCCATTCCAGGGCATACCGGAAATGATCACCACTGGTATTGATACCATGCCGGTGGCAATGAATTCTTATCATGACACCAACTTCTCTTTCTATCATCAATACCTGGATTGGCTCCTGATTTATCAACAGTCACGCATCAGTCTCTCTGCTGGCGGCAGTTCAGAAGAATCTTCCTTTTACAGCAATTACTTTGTCCTGCTTTCTATGTTGAAAGGATACCCGCTGTACTATAAATTATCAAAAGGGATCAGTGAAAGCATGAAAGCAAATAGCTTTGTAAAAAATCAGCGGCTGAAACCTTATTTCGAAGATTTTATTCGTAACTGCGACGACAGCAGTATCATTAAGCCTATCATCAAGGACTGGAAGCTCATGGAACACTGGGCGCCGGGTAATACAATGCCCTTCCCAATCCTATCGCTCGCCAATGGCAAAACGTACGATTTAAAAACACAGCGTGGTAAAACCACCTGCCTCATATTTGACCATGCCAGCTACTTTCAGGACAGTGCGTTGGTTAAAATGGTTAAAAAGCATCCGGAAGTAACCTTTGTGTTCGCATGGATAAATGAGCCCGGCTTTAACCGCCAACACGATCCGGAACTCGGTACGTTGCCCAACTTTAGCAGTATTGAAATAAAAAACCAGGGAGATAAAAACTATGAAGTATATGGGATAGCCGAAATGGGCAAGAAAAATGTTGTAGTACTGGATGAATGGGGAAAAATAATATCAGATCACATCTATTCTGACGATAACATATGGGATGATCTGAATACAGCCATAGATGATGCAGCAAAAGCGCCCCGCTTTTCGGCCCTGCAAAAAGCCGGCGTGATGAATATTATTGGATGGAGCCTTGGCTCCATCCTCTTTACCGTGCTGGTGGGTATCTGGATTTACCGGGTACGCATTCAGCGTATTAAACGGGCGGAAGCCATGAAAACCGCGATCCGGGAACTGGAAATTAAAGCCATCCGTTCACAGATGAATCCCCATTTTATTTTTAATGCACTCAACTCCATTCAATCGCTGATCAACACCAGTCAATATAAAGCCGCCAATACCTATCTTGTAAAATTTTCGTTGTTGTTGAGAAGTGTATTGCATAATGCCGAAAAAAATATGATTACACTGGCAGATGAACTGGCTACCATACGCCTTTACTGTGAGCTTGAACAATTGCGTTTTAATTTCTCCTTTGAAATGGATACACCGGAAGAACTGGCGACAGACCTGGTAGATATACCCGGTATGATTTTACAGCCACTGGTAGAAAATGCTATCCTGCATGGTATTTCTTCCAAAGGAAAAGCAGGCCTGCTCCGTATTACCATCGGGAAACAACATGCAGCGTTACTGATTGCAGTGTACGACAATGGCCCGGGATATCATCCGGAAGCTGGTAACGGTTCGCACAAAAGTGTAGGGCTAAAACTGGTACGGGAAAGACTGCAGCTCTTTAGTATCGCCGGGCAAACAGCCAGTTTGCATATTAGTAACGGGAACGGCACAACGGCATTACTCACTATTCCAATTGAAAGCGTATGAAGATAAAAAGTATTCTTGTAGACGATGAGGCAAAAAGCAGGGATAATCTGCGTGTACTCCTGGGTGAATACTGCCAGGCGGTTGACATAGTTGGAGAAGCCGATTCTGCAGCCACTGCGCTCAGACTCATCAAACAACTGGAACCGGACCTTCTTTTCCTGGATATTGAAATGCCCGGTGGCTCAGGGTTCCAGCTATTACAATCACTTCCTGCCAACAGGCGCTTTGAGGTTATTTTTGTAACAGCTTACGACCACTATGGTATTGCGGCAGTAAAAGCCTGCGCCATCGACTATGTGCTGAAGCCCATAGATGTACTGGAACTTTCCGGCGCTGTAGAAAAAGCGATTGCGCAGATTGTACCCCAGCAGGAAAACAGCCGTTTGCGGGAACTGGTAGCCAATATGGGCAAGCCTATGGCAGAAAACCGTATCGCATTTCCACTGGCGGATAAAATTATTTTTGCCCTGCCGGAAGATATTATTCGCCTCGAAGCAGCAGGTAACTACACGCATGTATATATCTCCGGTCAAAAAAAACTGATTGTTTGTAAAACCCTTAAAGAATACAACGATCTGCTGGCGGACAAGCATTTCATACGCACGCATCAGTCCCACCTGGTCAACAGCCACAAAATTACAGCCTGGATAAAAACAGAAGGTGGTGCCATTTCTATGGAAGATGGCAGCCAGGTACCTGTTTCCCGCCAACGCAAAGAAGAAGTATTAAAAATACTGATGAAATGACTAGGGCGCGTTTCCGCGGGTATCACACTTACTTTCCGGTTGCTGAATACAGGAGATATATTTCCATTCTTCTCCCGGTCTTTTTTTGTGATTTCAAACAAACGTTAACCCTCAATGGCCCGGCAAACAGGCATAATGGTGTGGAACAATTCTTCACGCAGTCGCCGGTTATTTTGCACAAAACAATTCAAGTCCTTGTACGATTCACACCTAAAGCGTCACCGCCTTCTTTATTTTCTCCGTTTCTGCAGAAGTATCTTTCACCCGCAGCGAGAGGTAATAATGCCACAATATCATAGTGGCAACGGTCCGGTAGGGCTGCCATGCTGCTGATATTTTCAGCAGTTTCTCAGGAGCAGTGTCTTTGGGCAGTTTTTTCACCTGCTTGAGTGCATTCACTGCAGCAAGGTCGCCGATAGGGAAAATATCCGCCCGTTGCAGCACAAACATCAGGTAGACGTCTGCGGTCCAGTTGCCGATTCCTTTCAGCGCTACCAGTGCTTTCCGGACATCTTCATCCGGTAGCTTTTCCATTGCTTTAGGATTGAATGCTTTGCTTTGAATCGCCTGTGCCAAAAACCGGGCATACGATGTCTTTTGCCGGCTGAAATAACAGGCTTTTAATTCTTCGTCCGTTAATTCCAGTAATTTGGCTGGAGTTATTTTTGTGAGCCTTTCCCGTAATTTATTGAGCGCCGCTAAGGCGGATGCCAGTGATACCTGCTGCTCCAGTATAATATGTATCAGGCTTTCAAATGTATTGGGTCGTGTCCACATCGGTGGATAACCATATGTTTTTACAATAAAGGCTAACTCCGGATCATGGGTACATAGTTGATCACAAATGGAGTGAAAGTTTTCCGTTGAAAAGGTATGCAACACTTACTTCGAGTTTGCGGAAAGATAGTATAAACTACCCACCTCAACAAGTATCTAAAATAGCGTTGGACTAACTTTATTTTCTAGCTGAAGTAAGCGGTTCTTGGTGGCTATACCACCTGCAAAGCCAACTAATTTTCCGGAAGCGCCTATTACCCGGTGACAAGGAGCAATGATAGAAATAGGGTTTTTATTGGCTGCACCGCCAACAGCACGTACTGCTTTCGGATCACCAATTTGTTTGGCGATCTGACCGTAGGTCCTCGTTTCTCCGAAAGGAATCGTCAGCAGAGCTTTCCATATTTTCTTTTGAAATGCTGTTCCCACAAAATCCAGTTCCACGGAAAAAGAAGTTCGCTTTTTGGCGAAGTATTCATTGAGTTGTTCTTCTGCCTGGCAGAGGATAGGATGATGTATATCAATTGTGCCGGCGTTTATGTTTACGCGGTCAGGAAGTTCATTTTCCCACAGCACTGCCGCCAAACCTTTATCGCTCGCTATCAGCGTCAGTTGTCCTACGGGAGAGTCCATTGTTTTATGATAGTAGGTCATCTTTTTATTTTTTTATGATGGTACAAATTTACCATCGTCATACATGTAAAAGAACCCGTTTCTTGCCCTTAACGATATTAAACAGCCATTTGAGGAACATAGCCCGCCCTGAAAGCGTTCACAACAGAGGCTGGTGTTAAAACAGGTAATTTGCCGCTCCCCGGCAAAGGGATGCCTGTAGAATAACCTGCGGGCGACCATAAATACAACAATCCCTTATTAAGAAGATAGGGCTCCTCCCCGATACTCACAAAAGTGCCGTCAGGCAAGGCATCCGGGCTTTCTTCGAATGTAACTTTTAAATGATGCTTATCTATCCGTTCTGCATGAAGAATGTTATCGATCTCTTTAATAAGCGTTTTTTCGTTAAACTTTTTATCCGGATTACCTTTCAGCCAAAGCGATTTAAATTGATGAGCTTCTGCTTTACGGCATTCAAAGCAGGGCCGGTGGCCGGCAGCAAAGGAGGTGGCTTCATCCATAAAGAAGAGTTCTGTATACCGGTCGGGAGCCATTACCGGTCTTCTCCTGTTTTTAAACGCCAGTACACAGGTAATCCAGGTCTTGATCTTGTATGGACGGATAATTTCCTGATCGTGGTTGTGTATTACTCCCCGGTTCCCCATAAAAAGTCCTCTCGCTTCTGTCCGGATAATATTACCAAATGGATTAACCCTGTTCTGTAGCATGACGATGCGTTTTATTTGAATGGTATTTAAAATTACAGCTTAACGGAGAGCCGCGCAATAAATCAGCAGATCAAGTTATATATATCCGTAAATAATATTGCTAAATTACTAATTAATTTAGTATTATTGCTAAATAAATTAGTTAGAAATATTTAAATCAGCTGTCAACTATGCCCGCAGAAAAAGCAGCTATCATTGCCGGTTTGCAAAGGGAAATCCTCCTTTTGCAGGGCTTTAAACAAGCCGGTAATACGAGCGTGGATATGGGACTTGGGCGGGTTACAGCTGCTTTTCCGAATGCAACATTTCCAACCGGGGCAATACATGAGTTTGTGAGTGCAGCAGCAGAACACACTGCCGCCACCGCCGGATTTATCGGTGGTTTATTGAACGCGTTGATGCAAGGTGGTGGCGCCTGTATATGGATCAGCACCTGTAGAACGCTTTTTCCGCCTGCATTGAAAACCTTTGGTATCGAGCCGGAACGGCTCATTTTTGTAGATCTGAAACGGGAGAAGGATGTACTCTGGGCAATGGAAGAAGCATTAAAATGTGAAGGGCTCGCCGCAGTGATCGGGGAAGTAAAGGATGTCAGTTTTACGGCCTCCCGGCGCCTGCAGCTGGCGGTAGAACAAAGCAGGGTAACAGGGTTTATTATTCGCCGGGAATCCACTGTTTTTAATACCACTGCCTGCGTTTCCCGCTGGCGCATTACATCATTAGCCAGCGAACCGGAAGATGGATTGCCTGGTGTTGGTTATCCCCGCTGGAATGTTGAACTACTGAAGATCCGGAATGGGAAGCCCGGCATTTGGCAGATAGAATGGTCCACCGGCAGGTTCAGGTTGATGGATGAGCCATCGTCTTCCGCACCGCCGGAGCTGATTCGCAAAATCGGGTAGTATGGCCAGGCGTTTCGTTTCTATATGGTTTCCTCATCTGATGACCGACTGGCTAATCCGTTGCCGCCCTGCTTTACGACAGGAAGCATTTGTACTGGCCATCCCGGATCACGGACGGATGATTGTAACAGCCGCCAGTAGAACGGCGCAGTTGCAGGGCATCACAAAGGGAATGGCCGTAGCAGATGCACGGGCGCTCATCGGCACACTGCAGGTGATTGATGATAAGCCCGGGCAATCGAACCGCATACTAAACGCACTCGGGGAATGGGCCATCCGCTTTACACCTGTAACGGCAACAGATCCTCCCGATGGCCTGCTGCTGGAAGTTACCGGCTGCGCCCACCTTTGGGGCGGTGAAGAAGTATACCTGGAAGAGATAGTGACCAGACTTACGCAGATTGGATACCAGGTGCGTGCAGGAATGGCTGATACGATTGGTGCTGCATGGGCCATCCCCAGGTTTGGACAAACACCGGCAGTGATCCCTGCCGGTGAACAGATGGCTGCATTAATGGATATGCCTCCGGCCGCACTGCGACTGGAATCTGCTATCTGTGAACGGTTAATGAAATTAGGTCTGCACCAGGCCGGAAGCTTTATTGGAATGCCCCGCACAGTGCTCCGCCGGCGCTTTGGCAGGGAGATGTTACAGAGGCTTGATCAGTTCACAGGACTGGAAGATGAGGTAATTCAACCCCTGCTGCCGGTTGAACCTTACCAGGAACGGCTGCCATGCCTGGAGCCTATTGTAACAGGTACAGGTATCGAAATTGCGCTCAGGCGATTGCTGGAAACCCTTTGCCAGCGCCTTTCCCAGGAAGAGAAAGGATTGCGGAGCGCTGTTCTGAAATGTTATAAGGTAGATGGTGCAATTGAACAACTGGAGATAGGCACAGGACATCCATCACATAACACCAACCACCTGTTCAAACTGTTTGAATCGAAAATACCAACGATCAAACCAGACCTGGGTATCGAACTATTTGTACTGGAGGCTCCTAAAGTGGAAGACGTACGCCCGTTGCAGGAAACATTCTGGAATGCAGCAGGTGGACTGGAAGATGTGAGTATCGCCGAACTGATCGACCGGCTGGAAGGCAAGGCCGGCAAAGGAACCGTTCACCGTTACCTGCCTGCTGAACATCACTGGCCGGAGTGGTCTGTTAAACCGATTGCCAGCCTCCATGAAAAAACAGATACTTCATGGCGAACAGACAGACGCCGTCCCATTCAACTGCTCTCCAGGCCAGAACCGATAGAAGTAGCGGCGCCTATACCCGATTATCCTCCGATGCATTTCCGGTATAAAGGGAAAGTGCATAAAGTGAAGAAAGCCGATGGCCCTGAGCGGATTGAAAGTGAATGGTGGCTGCAACAAGGACAACACCGGGATTATTATGTAGTGGAAGATGATACCGGTAGCCGCTACTGGCTGTTCAGGCTGGGGCACTACACCGGTGATAAACCTCACGCCTGGTTTATTCATGGTTTTTTTGCATGAGAAAATGGAGGAGATATGAGCTACACAGAATTGCAGGTAACTACCAACTTTAGCTTTTTAAGGGGAGCATCACATCCGGATGAACTGGTAGAACAGGCTGCTGCACTGGGTTACAAAGAAATGGCGATTACGGACCGGAATAGTCTTGCAGGCATTGTTCGCGGCCATGCCGCTGCAAAAACCAGTGGCATACGCATTATACCCGCCTGCCGGATCGATCTGCTGGATGGCCCATCATTACTTGCTTATCCTACCGATACAAAGGCATATGGGCGCCTTTCAGCGTTGCTCACCAAAGGCAATCTGAGAGCCGAGAAGGGGCAATGTCATTTATACAAAAATGATGTATTTGAACATGCAGCAGGAATGAAATTTATTGCATTACCGCCCGCATCTTTGAATGAAAGGTTTGAATTTGATCCCACCTTCAGCGTGGCCATGAATGAGTACCGGGAGGCACTGGGAACAAACCTGTATCTTTCTGCCACCCGTTCTTATCAGGGAGATGATTTTAAAAAATTACATCGTCTTTCACAGTTATCGTCTGCATATAATATCCCTTTGGTAGCTACCGGCGACGTACATTATCATATCCCCGAGCGCCGGCAGCTACAGGATATTGTAACCTGTATCAGGGAAAAATGTACCATTTACACGGCGGGTTATCGTTTGCACGAAAATGCAGAAAGATACTTAAAGCCTCAACAGGAAATGTTACGCCTCTTCCGGCAATATCCCGATGCCATCCTTCGTACAAAAGAGATTGCAGAGAGCTGCCGGTTTTCTCTCGACTCACTTAAATACATCTACCCGGAAGAAATTACCAGCAACGGCCGCACGCCCCAGGAAGAACTTACACATTTAGCATGGCAGGGCGCCAGGGAGCATTTCGGGGATGATATCCCGGAAAAAATTACTACTGCCATTCACTATGAACTCTCTTTCATAAAAGAAATGAATTATGCATCTTACTTCCTGACCGTATATGACATTGTCCGTTTTGCGAGGCAGCAAGGAATCCTTTGCCAGGGCCGCGGTTCAGCAGCAAATTCCACGGTTTGTTATTGCATGGGAATCACTGCTGTTGATCCTACAAAAATCGACCTGCTGTTTGAACGGTTTATTTCCTCCGCCCGTAATGAGCCTCCTGATATTGATGTGGATTTTGAACATGAACGCAGGGAAGAAGTGATTCAATACATTTATGAAAAGTATGGCCGGAACCGTGCTGCCATTGTAGCTACCGTTACACAGCAACGGCAAAAAGGCGCTATCCGCGATGTGGGAAAGGCAATGGGCTTATCTGTTGATACCATCAATCGGCTTTCTGCTTCCGTCTGGGAATTTACTTCCGAATGGCTGGAAGGGGAAGGACTTGCAGAACAGGGATTTGATCCGCGTGATCCGCATCTGCGGAAAATGCTGGAGCTTACGCGGCAGTTCATCGGTTTTCCGCGTCAGCTCGGGCAACATACCGGTGGCTTTGTTATCACGCAGGGCGCCCTTTCCGATCTGTGTCCTATTTTGAATGCCCGCATGGAAAACAGAACCTGTATTGAATGGAATAAAGATGATATTGATGTACTTGGATTTCTTAAGATAGATGTGCTGGCCCTCGGTATGCTTACCTGTATCCGCAAAGCCTTCGATCTGGCAAAAGTACATCACGATCGCCCTCTTACCCTGGCGAGTGTTCCGCAGGATGATCCGGATGTGTATGAAATGATAGGCCATGCAGATACTATCGGCGTATTCCAGATTGAAAGCCGTGCACAACAATCCATGCTGCCACGGTTAAAGCCCACCTGCTTCTATGACCTGGTGATTGAAGTAGCTATTGTAAGACCCGGACCTATCCAGGGCGACATGGTGCACCCCTATCTGCGCCGGCGTAATGGAGAAGAAAAGGTTACCTATCCTTCTACTGAACTGAAAGAAATCCTGGGCAAAACGTTAGGTGTTCCGCTGTTCCAGGAACAGGCGATGAAAATTGCTATCGTAGCCGCCGGCTTCACTGCATCGGAAGCAGATGAACTCCGCAGGAGCATGGCCACTTTCAAAGCACCCGGACAGGTAACCCGGTTCAGGGAAAAGCTGGTAAAAGGCATGGTCGCAAAAGGATACGAAGAAGAATTTGCCCTGCGGGTTTTTAAGCAGCTGGAAGGCTTTGGTAGTTATGGTTTTCCTGAAAGTCATGCCGCAAGCTTTGCCCTGCTGGTATATGTTTCCAGCTGGCTCAAATGTCATTACCCGGATGTTTTTGCATGCGCCTTGTTAAACAGTTTGCCAATGGGCTTTTACCAGCCGGCACAAATTGTTATTGATGCGCGTAAACACGGTGTGGAAGTACGGCAGGCAGATGTAAATCTTTCTCTCTGGGATAATATACTGGAAGAAAAAACAGAGAGGTTGTGTGCACTACGACTTGGATTTCGCCAAATAAAAGGTATCAGCCAGGATGATGTACAGGCGTTAGTTGCATGCCGGACTACAGGCTATACAACGATTCATGCTCTCCGGGATGCAGGCGTTACCCTGATCACGCTGGAAAAACTGGCCGATGCAGATGCCTTCCGGTCGATGGGGCTCGATCGCCGTCAGGCGCTTTGGGAGGTATCCGCGCTTCACGACCGCCCCATTGGTATCTTCACAGGCCAGCCATCTGAAAGTGCTGTTGAATCCCAGGTACAGCTACCGGAAATGACTATCTCGGAACATGTGGTACACGATTACAGTGCCACTACACTGTCTTTAAAAGCACATCCGGTAAGCTTTGTACGGGAAAAATTACAGCTGCTGCATATTCTCTCTGCAAAAGAACTGGATGGGGCCATGAATGGTGCAGCAGTGAAAGTAGCAGGTCTTGTACTGGTGCGTCAAAGACCAGGCACCGCCAAAGGCGTTTGCTTTATCACTATCGAAGATGAAACAGGATGCAGTAACCTGGTGGTTTTTCAACAACAGTTTGACAAGTACCGCAAGGAAATTCTGCAAGCAAGGCTGCTGATGGTGGAAGGAACCCTGCAACGCGAAGGTGAAGTGGTACACATTATTGTGAAACGTTGCTACGACCTGTCTAAATTCTTACGGCAATTACTTCCTTCAAAAACAGAAAATCAACTAATGCAGCCGCCGTCAAAAAAAGAGGAGATATCAGCAACGTTGTTTGCTGAAGCAAGGAATTTTAAATAGATGTTTATACATCCTCCTGGTAGGGATGTGCTAACCCCTCCCCGTCTACGCTTCTACTCCCAACCGGTGCCGGAATATCCCGCACGGATCCCACTTTCCTTTTACACGTTGCAGCCGCTCATAATTATCCTGGTAGTAAAACACATGCCACGGCAGGCCCGATTTATTAAATTGTTCATCCGCCATATCTGCATCCGGGTGCGCAATCAAACATCCGCCTGCCTGTTCACCAGGCACAGGTACTCCGCCTGTTTGCGCAAATAGCTCCTGGTAAATATTACGTGTCCATGCAACAGACTTCTCTTCGTCTGCCGCATCTAACCACCCGGATGTACAGGCAGTCGCTAAAATTGAGTCCCGCTGAGGGAATGCGGTAGCATCTGCAGCAACAGCATTCATTTTGCCACCAAAAAATGCTAACCCAACAGAACCTCCAGGCACATCACTATGCTCTGTCAGATACCGGTATATTACCCCTATCTGTGCAGGTGTATAGGGTGCGCGTAACAGGGCATCCTTTACTTTGAAGGCAACCCGCTGTTCTACGAAAATATCCGGAAACGGCTGCAATGCAAATTCCACCCAGCGCATCGGTTTTCGTATAGCTCTTCCCGTTATACCGAGCCCGGCAGAAATTGCGGCGGCAAATTCTTCTGCTATTTCTTCCGGACAATCTGATAACACCGCTTTCAACATAATTTTTCCGGTTACTTTATTCGACAGGAAAAGGGTGGCAAACAAGCTTCCGGCCTCCGTGTCTGCACTGCTGTGCATCTTCGCCCATTCCCCGAAATTCTCTGTCAGTTGTTTAAATACATGTTCGTCTACCTGTTCCCAATCCCACTCCATCTCCATTGTTTCCAATACTTCCGGCGATTTGGGTAATAACAGGAAAGGATCGCGCTCATTCACGCCGGCCGCACGAAACCAATAACGGGTAACGATTCCAAAATTTCCGGTACCGCCTCCGGTATGCGCCCACCAGAGTTCCCGGTTGCTATCTGTCTCTTCCCTTGTGGCTATTACCTTTTCCACCTGCCGCTCATTATTTACGCAGAGTACTTCTACCGCATATAAATAATCAACCGCCAGTCCATGATGGCGATGAAGAAAGCCAAAAGCTCCCCCGGATATATGTCCGCCTATCCCAATGGCCGGGTGCTGTCCTGCCGGGAGTAAAACGCCCCACCGGTGATCCAGCGTTTCAATTACTTCTCCCAAAGTTGCGCCTGCCGCCACTTCAATCGCGTTCATTTCCTCATCATAACGGATACCCTTCATCCGGGAAATATCGATTACGATTTCTACTGCCGGATCACCTACAAAGTTCTCAAGGCAGTGGCCTCCACCGCGTACCGCTACACGTTTGTTGTTATCTACTGCATATTGCAGCGCATCTTTCAATTCATCGGCAGTAGTTATGGAAATAATCCCGGAGGGATGTCCCTTCCATCTCTGGTTAACGCCACGGTTGTTCCACTCATCATATGCTGCATCTGCGGGAGTGATGATACTAAAGTTCATAACAACGGCTTTAAGTTGATAGTGAAGACAGGGATCAGGACATCCCAAAGATAATGGTTAAAAGTTGTAGCAAACAAACACTACTTTTTCCTCACCGGGGTCATCGTTTTATATACCCGCACCAAAGCAGAACTATCGGTACTCACCGTATCTATTTTGTTGCCATTCCAGCTTAAGTGGTAGTAGTCATAAGACTCGGTGGCAACGGTATCTTCCGGAGTTCCATACTGACTGGAACTGAAATTTTCCAGGATCACCCGCCAGCTGCTGTCGGGAGAATGATACAGCCAGGAGTTTTTAATCAGCACATCACCGGCGTCACCAAATTCTTCTGCCAGCTCAGTTTCAAATGTGATGGTATTTGTTTGCTTATGGTAAGCGAATAATTTAACGGAAGAAGATTCGTATTCAGAAGGCGCTCTGGTAACCAGACCAATTGTATTGGGATCCAGGTTGAATTTATAGCAGGCATAAAAAAGATAATCTTTATTATACATGCGGTCGCTCAATAATGGCTGTAGCTGGCTGTCGATGGCGGTACCTCTAAAATGCCAGCTGCCGGGATCTCCGTAAGCGCCGGGTAAAATTTCCAGGGTGTCCTGTTCGAATGTTTGATAAAGATTAATCAGGGAACTTATATCAGGGGAGATAGTATCACGTACGGCAGTAACCGTTATATTTTGTTGGCGGGTAATACCTATGCAGGCAGAAAGGAAAAGCAACAGCAGAAAAGGCAGATATTTCATGCCCAAATATAAAGAAGACCCCCCGGAAAATCCAGGAGGCCGTTCTTATTATTACAAATCCACGTTAATTAGCTGATTACCATTATCAAAGGTTGCCTGCTGTACAGTGCAACGCTCTGCGGGAATCGAGGATCCTTGCGGATCAAAGCGTGATATAGGTGAAAGGAAAGAATAACCAGTTGACACTAACGATAGCGGACTACCATTAACGGTTACACTTTTTTGGTCCCCAAATCCGTGGAGTAATAATTTAATGTGATGAAATTTGGATGCATAACTACCACTTGCTTTTTCCAGTGTTATTTTTTTATCAGCAGGATGATAAGCGATAGTCCGTTGATAATACACTCCTTTCTCGTTATCAAAAGTTTCTCCGTCATCTTCATAATAAACAAACGTATTTTGTTTATCACCTTTGTAGATGTGCAGGAAAAGCGTATCTGATGGCTTTTCGGTAGTGTTTTGTATCAACGATTGCATAGGGATGATACTGCTTTCTTTTACATATACCGGCAGTGTTTTTATATTCAGCGGTGTAATTACTTCCTGCTTACCGGCAGTGATGGTATCATTATAAAGATTATACCATTTTCCTTCAGGGAAATAGATGGAACCGAATTCCTTAGTACTCTCGAAAGGCGCTATCATAAAAGCATTGCCATAACCATACTGGTTCTGGAAGCGGGTATCGTACACATTGGCGTCAAAGGTATTGGTGAGCGCCAGGGTACGCATAACGGGCAAGCCTGTACGTGTAGCTTCATACATGGAGCTGTAGAGATAAGGAAGCAAACGGTAACGGAGGTTTACATAGTTGCGGGAAATTTCCAGCACCTCTTCTCCATATGCCCACGGCTCAGACGACTTGGTATTTACGCCTGTGTGATTGCGATAATAAGGAATGAATGCGCCGATCTGCATCCAGCGGGCATACAAACTCACGGTAGGATTCCCGGTAAAACCGCCGATGTCCATACCGGAGAAAGGCATACCGCTAACACCCAAACTGTTCATCAGGCGAACGCCCAGCAGCATATGATCTTCCTCCGCCCGGTTGTCGCCGGTCCAGATGGCACTATAGCGTTGCGAGCCGGCATAAGCGGCCCTGGTTAGCAGGAACGGACGTTTCTTTAATTCCTCCCTGGAGCCTTCATAGCTGGCCCGCACCATTTCAAGGCCGTATACATTGTGCGCCTGCTGATGGGTTACCGGGTTACCTTCGTAATCAAAGATCACGTTGTTAGGCATCTTCTGCCCCCAGGTGGCAATTTCATTCATATCGTTCCATATACCGCGCACACCGTCACGCATATACGATTTTACCTGTCCTTTCCACCAGTTGCGGCCTTTTACGCTGGTAAAGTCCGGGAAGTGGCACCAGCCGGGCCATACCTGGCCGGTATAGTTTTGTCCGTCGCTATATTTGATAAAGATGTTTTCTTTTTTTCCACTTTCGTAAGCGGCATAGCCCTCTTCTACTTTTATGCCGGGGTCTACGATCACTGTAATTTTGAATCCCATATCATTCAGTTGTTTACTGAGTTGTTGGGGATTGGGGAAACGGTCTTTGTTCCAGGTAAACAGTTTATAGGCGTCCATGTAATGGATGTCGAGTGTAATACCGTCTGCAGGAATCTTTTTCTCCCGCAGGGTTTGCGCTATGCGTAATACTTCTGTGTCGGGGTAATAGCTGTAGCGGTTTTGCTGGTATCCGAGGCTCCACAGTGGCGGCATAGGCATGCGGCCGGTGAGGTTGGTGTAAGAGGTAATGATATCTGCCATCTGAGGGTGATAGATGAAATAATAATTCATCTCTCCTCCTCTTGCGCCAAAAGAAGAAAAACGGTTATTGCTGGCGCCGAAGTTAAAATCGCTCTGGAAGGTATTATCGAAGAAGATACCGTAGTTAATATGATGATGTATGCCTACGTAAAATGGTATGGTAGCATATATAGGGTCCTGGTTGGTAGCATAGCCAAACTTGTCGGAGTTCCAGTTCGTATAGCCTTCACCTTTACGGTCGAGGTTACCTGTTTTTTCACCCAGGCCAATAAACCGCTCTCCTTCCTGCATTTTCTTGTAGGTTGTTACTTCATCGCCGATCCAGGAAGTGGTTAATCCATCCTCATCCTCATTGATCACTTCTCCCGAAGGGGTAAGAAAACGGATGGCAAACGGATTTTTGGAAATACGCAGTTGCAGGGAATCTGTAGTTACATTGATTTCATTGTTATTTTGGGTAGTCTGTAACCGGGTGGTGGCGGGCTGGGCAATCACGGCATAAGAAAAATCTGCGGCGAGCGGATGCTGATCCATTCTTACACGGATCACGGATGGGCTGTACACGGTGATTTCCGCGAATGCATTTTCTGCACTGATTTTTATCTGTTGCCCTGAGATGCTGACCGTATTTATTTTACCGATCTTTTTTACCTGGTTTTGTGCCTGGGCTGACAGGCAGGAAAGTAGTAAAATCCATCCTGAACGCCTTAGCAGAGCTTTTGTATACATAAGAATGATTGAATTGCTACGCAAAAAACTCCCCTGTCGCATTAGCTGTGTAATGCGTAACAGATATGAAATATAGTTTGGGAGAAGGTTTTGCTGCGGGGCAGGGCTTATCCGGCCCTGCCCGCAACAAAAGAATAATTATTAGTAACCCGGGTTTTGTACAAGGTTTTTATTTACAGCGAGATCACTGGTTGGAATCGGGAACAGCAGGTATTTTGGATCGCTTGCAGTTTTCAGCTGCCATGCGTCCAGGTATTTACCAAAGCGGATCAGATCCATTCTTCTCCAGCCTTCCCAATATAATTCACGGCCTCTTTCAGCAAGCATTTTGGTGAGGTCAAGGCTGGTGAATGGAGTAGCGCCGCGTTTCAAACGCAGGTCGTTTACGATTACGAGTGCCGCTGCCGCATTGCCCGTTCTGAGCAACGCTTCTGCTTTCATCAGCACTGCATCTGCATAACGGAAAAATACGAAGTCGTTGGTAGCATTGCTGCCGCTGGAACCCATGTCAGGAGGGTATTTCACTACCCTGATACCAGACATTTCCACTTGCGTACCGGTGGCTCTCAGTTCTACTTCGCGGGTGAAGATAAGCGGACGGTTGCTTCTGTCCAGGATCTTATTACCATTCTGATCGTACTGCTGGCCCAAAAGGAAACCTACTTTCAAACCGGAAACATTGGTAACACCTGGATAGTCGCCGCCTCTGCGGGTATCTGTTGCTTCAAATGAATCATAGAAATCAGACAAAGTGGTGAAGCCATTCCATCCGCTGGGGTTTTGGCTATAGTGCAGGGTACACATCCAACGGCAGTATACGTTGTTGCCGTTACGGTTGTTACTGACACCGGGGCCGTTCAGTTGGGTAAAGATATTTTCGGTGGACTTCGCATCGTTATCCCTTGCGAAAGTGTCGAAATATTTCGGCTGAAGGCTATAGCCACTGGCTGTTATCTGATCTGCCAGGGCAATCACTTTCTGCATGTCAGCGGCATCGAAAGTGGGTGCTTTTCTGTTCAGGAAAGCGCCTTTATTCAGATATATTTTCATCAGCAGGAAGCGGGCCGCATCCTGGTTCGCTACATAAGCATCCTTGGCGGTAACTCTATCCGGCAGGTTAGGCAGGATGGCATTCAGTTCAGAAATAATGAAGTCCAAACCTTCTGCTGCCTTGTACACCTTTGGTGCTTCCAGCAGGTTTTCGCCCGGGCTACGGAACGGTACCTGGCCATAAAGGTCAATCACCGCAAACATAGAGAAGGCACGCAGAAAACGCGCTTCCGCCTCTTGTCTTGGCGTAGGGCGGAAATTTAATACGTTGGTAGCGCTGAACTGTTCGAGCAAGAGGGCGCTGAAGGTATTCTGAATATGTGAATGGTCTGGTGTCCACTGGTGTTGGTGAAGGGCGCGCCATACACCATTATCATCCCAGTCGCCGCCACGTGTGGGTCCGAGCGCTTCGTCGGTACTGATTTCACACATGCCCCAGGTCTGCGAAAAATCCTGGTAGGCATTCTGCAGGTTATCATAAGCGGATCCCAGCAACTGGGAGGCTTTGATCAGTGAATCGGCTTGTTGCTGATTCAGGTTACTTCCCAGGTCTTCATTCAGACTGCAGGCTGTAAAGCCAACGCTGCAGGCAATTACCAATGCTGTTTTAATTATATGTTGAGTCGTCATTGTGGTCTTTTTTTAGAAGTAGATTATAAGGTAAACTGTACACCAAGCATAAAGGTTCTTGCAGTTGGGTATGGAGAATACTCGATACCAAAGGAGCTTACACCGTTTATGTTTTTATCAGTATTTACTTCCGGATCAAATCCAGTATACTTTGTAATTACGAACAGGTTCTGACCGGTTACGGATACGGCAGCAGCTCTGAATACTTTACCTACCGGGCCTAAGTTGTAGGAGATGGTGAGGTTATCCAGTTTCAGGAAGTTGCCGTTTTCCAGGTAGCGGGAAGAAGCGGCCGGAGAGTTAGTTTGTGCTTCTCCGTTACCTACCAGTGCTTTCGCAATGTTCCTGGAGCCCAGGTTGCCGATTGGTAATACGGTGTTGGCGGTGTTGTTATACACCTGGAAACCAAAGGCGCCGTGTGAGCTGGCAGACAGGCTCCATTTTTTATAGGCTACTTCTGTATTGATACCCAGTAACACTTTTGGATTCGGATTAGTCATGTAATAAAGGGTGTTACCGTTATCGGAGTAAATGCTCACGCCTTTATCATCGAAGCCTTCAAATCTGCGGAGATAGAAAGTATTTAACGGATAACCGTTAGCCAGGCGCTGTGAGGTTACGCCGGATACGCCCTGTCCGTCGATGGAACCGGTATTAACAGTTGGACCGGAATAACCCGACATTTCGTTTTTCAGCCAGGTAGCATTTACGCCCAGGTTCCATAACCAGCTTTTAGACTGAATGATATTTCCTTTAAGAGACAGTTCCACACCGGTATTCATTACTTTACCCGGTAAATTGATCCAGTAGCTGGAGGCCGGAGCCGGTTGAATAGCCGGGAAGCTGAACAACAGGTTGGTGGTGTTTTTCAGGAAGTAATCCACGGTACCGCTGATCCTGCCTTTGAGGAATCCGAAATCCACACCAACGTTCAGTTGTTTGGATTCTTCCCATTTCAGGTCCGGATTTGGTACGTTGATCAGGCTGGCTTTACCGCCGGTAGTTAAACCGTACTGGGCTTGTGCTGCACCGGCAGGAAATTCCTGGTTACCGGTAATACCATAACCGGCCCTTAATCCGAGGTTGCTGAAGAAGGTGTTATCCTTCATGAATCCTTCGTTGGAAATATTCCATTTGGCGGCAAAGGAAGGGAAGTAACCATAACGGTTGTTGGCGCCGAATTTACTGGAACCATCAGCCCTCATCGTAGCGGTGAGGATATATTTTTCTTTTGCATTTATCGTTACCCTGCCAAAGAAAGATTGCAGCTCAGAGCTTGGATTACGGAAAGAGTTCATATTGGTATTCACCTGGTCAGGTGTCTGGAGGATGTCTGTGTAATCTACCGCATTGGTAGGAAACCCTCTGGCGCCGAGGCCCACACCGGAGTAGGCAAATTTCTGGTATTCATACCCTACCATTGCGCCCAGGTTCCAGCCAGTGGAGAACTCTTTGGTATAGCTCAGGGTATTATTGAATAATTGAGTAGTCAGTTCTGCCGTATTATATGCGGCAATACCTTGACCCAATATCTGGTCGATGTTAATGGAAGAATCGAGAGAAGCCCTTCTTTGTCCTACCTGGTGATTTACGCTGTACATCATGCGGTATTCCCAGTTGTCATTGAATTTGAAATACGGGGAAATGCTTGCCAGTATATAGCTGATGTTAGCTTTATCGTTATAACCCTGCGACATGTTCATGGGGTTGATCGCCTGGTTTTTAGCGAGGATGTTCAGTGATCCGTCCGGTTTGGTCAAGGGTAAGGTTGGATTCCACTGCAGTGCCTGACCAATCAAACTTCCGGTGAAACCGGCATTGTTGGAAATAGGCGCCAACTGTTCGCTGGTTTGTGCCGCCATGATGCCATAATCGATTCCCAGTTGTTTGCTTTCCAGGAATTTGTTCTGGCCACTGAGGGTGGCGGTGTATTTCTTCATGCCTGTTTTCTTCACAATACCCTGTTGGTCCTGTAAACCAAAGGATGCCCTGTAGCGGCCGGTTTCACTTCCACCACTCATTGCCACCTGTACATTTTGGGTAACACCGGTTCTGAGGATAGAGCCAAGTCCGTCGGCGCTGCCGCCGCCGTCACCGGAAAGATTGTATTCCTTTAAAGCAGCACGGTATTCATCGGCATTGAGTACATCAAGCTTTCTCATGATGTTGCTCATACCTACGGAGTAGTTTACGTCTACTACGGTAGGACCGGCTACTCCTTTTTTGGTATTGATGATGATTACACCGTTTGAACCACGGGAACCATAGATAGCGGTGGCAGAAGCATCTTTCAGTACTTCCATAGTAGCAATATCATTGCTGTTGATAAAGTTGAGCGGGTTGGCGTCCGGTGTTTGTCCCAATCCCGTGAGGCTCAGGGAAGGACGCGCCACACGGCCATCCAGGGGAACTCCATCTACCACATAAAGGGGTTGGTTGCCGGTACGGACAGAAGACACACCCCTGATCCTTACCGTGGCGGAGGCGCCGGGAGCACCGTTGTTATTCAGTATCATCAATCCGGATACTTTACCCTGGATCAGCTGATCAGGGGCGGAAGTGATACCCTTATTAAAATCGGCGGCTTTCACCTGGGCAATAGCGCCGGTAATGTCCTTTTTACGGGTGGTACCATAACCTACTACCACCACATCCGTGAGGGTCGTATTTTCCTGTGCCAGCTGTACGTTTACGGCTGTTTTGCCCGCAATGCTCACTTCCTGGGAGGTATATCCTATAAAAGTGATGATCAGTGCGGAAGCTTCAGGAGGTACTGTTACTTTAAAAACCCCATCGGCATCAGCGGAAGTTCCGCTTTTAGTACCCTTTACCTGAACAGTAGCGCCTGGGATAGCAACGCCGTTCCTGTCAGTGATCTTGCCGGTAATGGTCTTGTTTTGTGCAGCTACAATACCTTGTATTGCCAAAAGCAATGTGCACAAAAAAAGATTCTTGATGGATCTTGTTTTAAACATAAAGTGGATTTTTTAAGCAGTCACGTAATACTGCTTCCGTGGATTAAATGTTTTTCAGTGAAATTTTAATAATGGAAATAAGGCGTTGTCTGCGGGAATGTCCCGCAATTTGTCAACGTGGATAATGTTTGTCTTTTTGAATCGACCCTGGTCGTTCCGTCTTCTTTAGTGGTTTTTAGTTCTCTAGTTAGAATTTAGAATTTGGTATTTGGTATTTATCATTCTACTGATTCAAAGTAAAAAATCAATCAGCAGGGTAACAAGTTTTACAGTTAAAATATAGAAAATAAAGCCGAATAATCCAAAATTATATCTTGGATTATATTGATAACCAGCCAGTTATTATTGTATATAAATATTTTATATATTAATGTTATGAGACAGTTTTTCCCGCTTTTTACAGGGCTTTAATGTTCATAATATGGGCTTCGAACTCTTCGCTTGGGATCAGCGCGCGCTTTTTGATCCTGGTTTTATAGGCGTAGATAGTATTCACGGAGTACTCCAGGATGCGGGCAATTTTTTCGTTGTCGTTGATACCGATACGGATCAGGGCGAAAATCCGGATGTCTGTATTCAGCAGTTCATTTTCTTTCAGGATCACCTGGTTCTCTTTATCAAAAAGTGCATTGAACTCGGCCACAAAGTGTGGAAATATTTTAAGGAATACCCGGTCGAAGCTGGTAAAAAGTTCTTCCCTCTCCTGCCTGATATTGATATTATTTACAAGAAATTTTAGCTCTGCAGGCTTATTGGCAGTTAATTTCTGCTCCAGGTTCTGTTTTAGCTTTTCTATTTTACCGATATAGGAAGCATTGATATTAAAGCAATACCCCACATACTCCTCTTTAATTTTATTGGCTTCCAGTAACTGGTTGTTGATTTCCTGTTGTTTAAGATTGGCTGCGGTAATAATGCGCTGCGCGGCTTTTAATTTTTGTACCTGCCGGAATACGGTGATGGCCAGTATCACCAGCGCCACCAGTAATAAGGTTACAATAGCGGCATAAATCAGCAGCGATCTGGTTCTTTCTTCCGCGGTATTGATCCGTTCGTGCTCAATAATTGGTAAAATACTACTTACCATTACCTTTCTTTGCCGGGCGCCATAAAATACGGCTTCCGAAATAGCCCGCTCAATACAATGGGATGCATTCTTTACATCGCCCTTTTCAAAAAGCAGGGTGGCCAGGCTGTAGGCGGCCATCGTTTCTTTCGTGGAAGTCTGCAGATCCGCAATGGCCGACCTGATCATCAAACAAATAGCGGTATCCTTATTGCCGGCTGCATCATAAATAGACCCAAGTGTGCAGGCTAATATAGCCAATTGCCGCCCTGAAATGTCTGGCTGGTCCAGATCCGGGAAAATGGCCAGCGCTGCCGGAATGTTCCCCAGCTTGAATAGCTGCAACCCCTTGTTGTATTTATATGCAACAGAGTTGGGTGTCATCAGGTGAAGGGCAGAATCTACATATGTACTGGCTATTTTAATATAGGTAGGGGTATAATATTTATCCTGGTTATAATCTGCCAGGTCGAAATACAACCGGCTCTTCATCAGGAAAAACTCCACCCGGATACTGTCCGGGGCTCCGGTGGGATCAAGTGTATTAATAAAAGCTGCGGTTTCGGTAAACATACCCGACGACAATAAAACATATCCCAGCTTCACCCGGGCGTCCGTTAATAATACCGGGTCATGCAACTGGTCGGCCAATACCTGCAGCTGCTGGGCATACGTAAATGCGGAATCGAAGTTGAACACCTTATAAGCATTATATAGCTGTCTGCAAATAAGGTACTGGCGCGCCGGATCATTACCGGCGGCCTGCCGGGTGCGTTTTATGCTGTCAATCCCACGGATTTTAAGGGAATCATAAACAGCCGATTTCGCCATCACCTTGTTCAGCTCCTTCAGAAGACTGTCTGCCGGTGTTTTGCCATAGGCATGTATAGAGAAGAATAAACATAAAATCAGATAGCCCGGAATTCGATTCATAATAAGTTAGAATGATAAAAGGTCACAGGTCACCGCTAAATTTAAGCGACTTTTTTGATATAACGTGAGGAGCCGGTTTAAAATAAACCGGCTCCTCACGTTCCTTTTATATTCCTTGAATATTAAAGCACCTTTTTCAGGGTATAATTACGCCCGCTTTGTATCGTTTTCTGATCGGAGTCTAATAATAACAGCTCATTTTCATTTACCTGCTGGTAATAGCGCTGGAGGTTTTTGTCTTTATTAGGATTCAGGTGGATCACGGTAGCTGCCGGATCAGCCGGGGTACCATGCACAATTGTATAAACGCCTTCACTGTTAAAGGTCTGGTTCTTCCCCTGGTAGGTTTCTTTCAGCGTGAAATGATCATCCGGTTGTTTTTGCAGGGTCAGCTCTGTAACAATACCCTCACAATCAGCACAAGGCAACGTTCCTGAATAAGTAACCCCTGACGCAGTGTCAGAAGGAGAGTTTACCGCTGCACTATCCGACTGGCCGGTTTTTGTACCGGAACCCTGACACGCAGCAAAGATTACTAACAGTAACAATAATGGCAAGTGTTTCATATTGCAGGTTTTTCTGATCATAACAACAGATGGTCGTTATTGTTTTTATGGGATAACTTCGAACAGGAAAAACTGGTTTTCTTCTTTATCAGAAAAATTATTATCTGCTACAAACACCAGGCTTCGATGCCCGTTAGGCAAAACAGGACCAAAAGTAACGCCTTCAATGTTATCTATATATTTTCCCAGGCTTGCAAAGTCCAGCAGCAATGTTTTGGCAGCCGGCTTGAAGCGGGTATCCTCCCGGAGGGAATTAATACCACTGATACCAGTAGCACGACTAAGGTCGGTGATAAACACCTTGATGGTACAATCCTTTACACCACTGGAAAACGATCTTTCAATAGTTAAAATTTTATCATTGTCCAGCACCATGATATCGGAAATGCCATTTACCTTAAACGCATTTTCAGGAATGGCGGGATGCGCCACCGGCTCCAGTTTATACGCATATTGGGCCACCGGCTGACGGGTGTTGTTGTCAAATTTCAGGATACGGGTATAAGCGCCCTGCCCCACTTCAGCTCTCGGCCCATCTTCATAACGGGGTTCTTCCAGGCTCACATACAGGTATTTATAATTGGGGGTAAATCCCAGGCCCTCAAATACGCCGTTACGTCGAGGCCCGTTCTCTGTGGCATGCATCCTGAATTGCGACGGTAGTGCAAATGAATCCAGGTATTGCCCGTTCATACTGATTTCATAAATACCCGGATTTGTAAGAATAGTATCTTTTTCGTTTACAATACGTTCTCCTTCGCTGCTCCATACCAGCCGTTGCTTTTTGGCGTTGTACCGCATAGCCTCCGGGTCGGGCGTAAGGGAAGGATTGGTTTTGGTATCGGGATAGGGCTGCCCGTTGGGTTGTAGTAAAGTGGTAACGGCGGTAAACTTTACACTGTCAAATGATTTGTCGGAGAAGTAAAGCCGCGCGGTATAAAAGCGCGCCGGGTTCAGCGCGGAACGGTCGTCACAAATAAGATAATACTGCCCGGTAGCCGCGTCATAGTCAATACCGGATAAACCACCGGTTACCGTACCATTGAAAGGAAGGTTATACGGAACAATATATTCACCGATAAATTTTAGCTGGCCTATGCCCCTGGCAGCAGCACCGGTTTTACGGGTGGAGCTGCAACTGAAGATGCCCGCCAGTATGGGGAGGATCAGAAAAAGCAGGTATTTTTTCATGGCGGCAAGTTAGGAAATCTCCTGCATTCAGATCGCTACACTGCATGAAGGATTTGTTATGCACACGCATGGTACGGCGAAAAGCGGCTTTAAAAAACGTAAAGTATATTTTAATGTAGGGATTGGAAAACATAAAAATTCCCTGTTTAATTGATGGTTATCACCAATTAAACAGGGAAGGATAAAGTGCAGCGTAATCCTATAAGGCCCTGCCCCTGATTATATTCACAAGGATGGTAATAATAGCCAGCACAAGTAAGGCGTGTATTAAACCACCGGCTGAATAAACAAAGAATCCAAGTATCCATCCTATAATGAGAATTACGGCAATTACATAAAGAAGGCTGTTCATGTCTTAAGGATTTGATTCGCTTATTATACTAGAAAATTTATGCCAATAAGATAATTGCTTTGTATACAGCTATTTTGCATTGCTGACGCCGCTCTATTGTGGAACCTTCTCCACCATCCGAGAAAAAAAAGGACGGAAAATAGCAGCCTCTCCATCCGCAAATACTTCATGATAAAGGGTTTTACAGTATGGACGCATTTTTGGAAATAAAATAGTTATATCATAAGACTATTTTTTTAACCATAAATTTTTGATCATGTTACAAGAGGAAAAGTTGGTCACACTTTTAAGCGATCTCGTAAAAATCAATAATGACCGGATAGAAGGATACAAGCAAGCGCAGGATGCCAGTGATGACGCAGATGTGAAAGCGCTGTTTCAACATATGATCAACGACAGTTTAAAATATGTAGGAGAACTGAACCTGTTATTGAGAGCGCAGGGCGCAGATGCAGAAACAGATACCACTGTCAGTGGAAAACTATACCGGACCTGGATGGCCATAAAAACCACATTTACGGGTACTGACCGGTATGCTCTTTTCTCCTCCTGTGAGTACGGGGAAGATGCTGTACAGCGCGCCTACGCCGATGCCCTGAGCATGGATGTAGCCATGCCCTACAGCATGAGGGAAATCATTGGTAATCAGCAGGCGAACCTTAAGGAAGCACACGATACGATCAAGAGCTACCGCAATGTAGTGAGCCAATAGCATTCTGTGCAGACGTATACTGTCTGTTCTTTTTGTTCAAATCAACACATTAAGCGGTTGTTCAGGATTGCCATATTACATTTGAATTCATGAAATTCCAATCATACTTATATTGATAAGTAATATGGCAACTACGGGATTTTCGGTACAGGGCTGCTTCCTCATCGTTTGAAGCAGCCCTTTTTTATACGGTGGATATGAGGGATTTTTCTGAAATCAGACCCCGAAAACAACGAATAAACAGCGCTCCTGTTCAACAGGCTCATTCTTGTTCATTTTGTTCAGTTTGACAGGGAGCTTTAAGAATTAAAGGACCTGCATTATCTTTGGCAGGACTGAGAGAAGTATCTCTTGTATTACTTTTAACCTCCCCATGAAAAACAACAATAACTATCAGGTGGCCTAACCAACCACCTTTTTTATTTCCCCGGAGAAAGCAGGATCCCAATCTTTCCAAACCGGCTCAAATCCTTGTTTTTTCAGCATGTCTGCAATAGCGGCAGCGCTCCTGTCGTCAGATATTTCAAACTGTTCCAGCGACTGCTGATCTACCACATAACCACCCGGATTTGTTTTCGAGGCGGCACTCATGGCCGTAATACCCAGATGTACAATGTTATTCCTGAATTTCTCCTCTTCCCGGGTAGAAATGCTAAGTTCCACTTCCTGGTTAAATAGCCGGTAGGCGCAGATCAGCTGTACCAGCTCCCGGTCGTTCATCACTACTTTGGGGGTTAGTCCGCCGGAGAATGGCCGCAGCCGGGGGAAAGAAATACTGTATTTTGTTTGCCAGTATTTTTTCTCCAGGTAGGCGAGGTGCAGCGCCGTAAAGAAACTGTCGGTACGCCAGTCCTCCAGTCCTATCAGCACGCCCAGTCCCATTTTATGAATGCCGGCACGTCCCAGCCGGTCGGGTGTTTCCAGCCGGTAGTCGAAGTTGGATTTCCGCCCTTTAGGATGATGTTTTTTATAGTCGTCCTGGTGGTAAGTTTCCTGGTATACCAATACGGCATGTAGTCCCAGCTCCGCCAGTTCCCGGTAATCCTGTTCATCCATCGGTTGTACTTCCATCGAAATATTGGCGAAGTGCGGCCGGAGCAGTTGTAATGTCTTCTTAAAATAGTCTGTGCTTACCAGCTGGTTTGCTTCTCCCGTTACCAGCAAAACGTGCTCAAACCCCATTTCCTTGATGGCAGCTGTTTCCAGCAGCATTTCCGCCGGGCTCAGTGTTTTCCGCCTGATCTTATTGTCGAGACTGAAGCCGCAATAGGTGCAGATATTCTGGCATTCGTTCGATAAATACATCGGGATATACAACTGCATGGTGTTACCAAACCGTTGCCGGGTAAGCGCCTGGCTCATTGCCGCCATTTCGGCAAGGTAGGGCGCTGCTGCCGGAGAAATAAGTGCAGCAAAATCTTCCAGTGAACGGCGCTGGTTATGCAGGGCCTGTTCCACATCCCTGGCTGTTTTAGCATAGATACCGGCTTTTACCTCATTCCATTCATACTGATCAAATATGCTTTTAAACATACGGAAGGATTAATAAGATGATAAAATAATTATGCTTCATCGAGAAATGCGATCAACGGGCTGGAGGCCACTGCGTGCTGACTGCTGACAGGTAAGCCAGCTTCATAGGCCATGCGCCCGGCCTCCACGCCTGCTTTGAAGGCGGCGGCCATTTGCACCGGGTTGCGGGCCACGGCAATCGCCGTGTTCACCAGCACCGCACTGGCGCCCATTTCCATCGCCTGCGCAGCATGGGAAGGACTGCCAATACCTGCATCCACAATCACCGGTATGTTGCTTTGCGCAATGATGATTTCCAGGAAATCGAAGGTTTTCAATCCCTTATTGCTGCCAATAGGAGCGCCAAGAGGCATTACTGCAGCAGTGCCCACGTCTTCCAATCGCTTACATAATACGGGATCCGCATGTACATACGGGAGTACCACGAATCCCAGTTTCACCAGCTCTTCCGCCGCCAGCAATGTTTCCACGGGGTCGGGCATCAGGTAGCGGGGATCAGGGTGGATTTCTAATTTTATCCAGTTTGTTTCCAGTGCTTCGCGGGCTAACTGTGCCGCATATACGGCTTCTTTGGCGGTACGTACCCCGGAGGTATTGGGAAGCAGGTGCATTCTTGAATGCGACAGGTGCCGCAGCATATCATCTGCTTTATTATCCATCTCCACCCGTTTCAGCGCTACGGTAACCAGTTCACTGCCAGAGGCCAGCAGCGCACTTTCCATCACTTCGGGAGAAGAAAATTTCCCGGTACCGGTAAACAGGCGGGAGTAAAACTCCCTGCCGGCAATAATTAATGGCTCCATGTAGATAATTGTTTTAACTGGTGATGAATCTGGCTCACAACGGCCTGTTTATCTGTTGCATGGGTAATCAGTCCGCTCACTGCAATACCGTGAATACCGGTTTCCATCAATGCGGGGATATCTTCCGGCAGTATACCGCCAATGGCAATAACGGGAATGCCTATATTTTTTTCTTTTAAAGATTGCAGGATAGATTGATAGCCACTCAACCCCAGTATGGGGCTGAGATTTTGCTTGGTGGTAGTAAACCGGTATGGGCCTACACCTACGTAACTGGCGCCATCCTGTACGTGTTGCAGGATATCTGCAAGCGTATTCGCGGTGCCGCCAACAATCATCTTATCGCCGGTAATAGAGCGGGCGGCGGCCACTGTCATATCCAGTTTGCCTACGTGTACGCCCGCTGCTGCTACTGCTACTGCAATCTGTGGATAGTCGTTGATGATAAGAGATGCCTGGTAGCGATCGCAGATCTTTTTCACTGCTTCCGCCACCGGCAACACCGTGGCTGGTGATTCATTTTTGATACGAAGCTGGATCCATTTGCAGCCGGCATCGCAGGCGGCGAGTATATTATCGGTATGTGATGATTGCGATATGTAATGTAAGTTGCTGATCATATGTGATGGTATCCTGTTAATGATGAATGACTGGCTAATAATTTTTCCGTATATACTTTACCGTTAGCGCATGCTTCCTGTAGTGAAAAACCCCGTGCCAAACCCGCGGTGATGGCGGCGGACAGCACACAGCCCGAACCGTGTTTGGGAAATACTTCTTTCAGTACCGGGGGGAAAGTATGGATTACATCGCCGGTATACAGCATATCATATCCCGGCTTATTTTTATGATGACCTCCCTTCAACAGCACAGCACAACCCGCAGATAATTGCCGGGCCGCAGCTTCGCCATCGGTAAGTCCCGTTAACAGCAATGCCTCATCGTAGTTGGGCGTTAACAGGTAAATCTCCGACAGCAGCTCCTTCCACGCCTGCTGGTGAATGCTGCCGTGAAAAGAAAAGCCTGCCGATGCTTTCAATACCGGGTCCACGACAATGCGTATACCGGGCGATAATTGTTTTGCCTGTCTTACCAGTTCAAGCAAGGATTGTATATCCGGCATGATACCGATTTTACAATATTGCAAACGCATATTGCATAGCAATGGCTTCGCTTGCGCCAGTATATGCGTTACCGGTATCCACTCCACTGATACAAACTGTTCCGGTGTTTGCACGGTAATCGCCGTGCAAACGCCCATGCCGTTTACCCTGTGTTGTTCAAATGTTTTGATATCTGCCAGCAAACCTGCGCCCCCACTGGGATCCAGACCGGCAAAGCTCATCACGTAAGGTCGCTCTTGTTCCATAGCTGCTGTATACGGTAGTAATTTTCCACGGCCTGCGCCGGTGTTTTCCAGATGGCTCCCAGCAAAGCTGCGCCATCAAAATGCCAGTTTCTTAATAAATGTATATTGGTATGATCTACACCACCCAAAGCGAGTACCTGCCGGTTGTTTTTATCAGGAAGCCTTCCTTCCAGCCGGCCATGATAGCCAGGTTTGGAGATACTGTTAAAGACCGGGCTTAATAACAATGCCTGAAAGCGTTTGTCCGTTAACGTTATACCATCTGTTGAATGAATACCTGTGCTGTTTTCTTTGAAATTTTCCGGAGATAGATAACGGGTTGGCTGTTCCGTTTTACCGGTAACCGGCGCCGTTTTTCCGTTACCGGCAACAGCACCCGATAATAACCGGTGCATCCCTTCACCGCTCCAGTGCACGCCTGCAAGGCCATGCCGTGCCGCCAGCGCGCCATGATCGCGGATAAGAATACGGCTGTAGCATTCCGGCGGAAGCTTATCCAGCAACGCAGTGTACTGCGCTGTTGACCATCCGGGCTTTCTTAACAGCACACGCTCCACCCCTGCTGCCAATAAGGCCGCAATGATATCCACTTCTTCGTGTATCCGTTCAGGTGATGTGATAATCCAGATCAACTATTTTAGCATTTAGTTTTTAATGCGGCGATACTTACAGGTAGATTTCTCCTCCCTGTTCAGCAAAGGCGGCGGCTTTTTCCCTCATGCCGGCGGTCATGGCGTCCTCTTCTTCCAACCCTTTTTGCGCGGCAAAATCACGTACTTCCTGTGTGATTTTCATGGAGCAGAAATTGGGTCCGCACATAGAGCAGAAGTGCGCTACTTTGGCGCCGTCTGCAGGCAATGTTTCGTCGTGATAAGAACGGGCGGTTTCCGGATCAAGCGCAAGATTGAACTGATCTTCCCAGCGGAATTCAAAGCGAGCCTTGCTAAGTGCATTGTCTCTGTGTTGCGCGCCCGGGTGGCCTTTTGCCAGGTCGGCGGCATGAGCGGCGATCTTGTAGGTGATTACACCCTGCCGTACATCTTCTTTATTTGGTAATCCAAGATGTTCTTTAGGTGTTACATAACACAGCATGGCACAACCAAACCAGCCTATCATAGCGGCGCCTATCCCGGAAGTGATATGATCATAGCCTGGTGCAATGTCGGTAGTTAAAGGTCCCAGTGTATAGAAGGGCGCTTCATGGCAGTGTTCCAATTGCTTATCCATATTGGTTTTGATGAGGTGCATCGGTACGTGGCCGGGTCCTTCAATCATCACCTGTACGGAATGTTTCCATGCTATTTTGGTGAGTTCGCCGAGGGTTTCGAGTTCCGCAAACTGTGCGGCATCGTTAGCATCGGCAATACTGCCTGGGCGTAATCCATCTCCCAGGGAAAAGGAAACATCATAGGCTTTCATGATTTCACAGATTTCTTCGAAATGCGTGTACAGGAAATTTTCCTTGTGGTGTGCCAGGCACCATTTAGCCATGATGGAGCCTCCGCGGGAAACGATACCGGTTACGCGTTTAGCCGTTAACGGTATATATCTCAACAGTACGCCTGCGTGGATAGTGAAGTAGTCAACACCTTGCTCTGCCTGTTCTATGAGCGTATCACGGAAAATTTCCCACGTAAGGGCTTCTGCTTTTCCATTTACTTTTTCCAGTGCCTGGTAAATGGGTACGGTACCGATGGGCACCGGCGAATTGCGGATAATCCATTCCCTGGTTTCGTGGATATTTTTGCCGGTGCTCAGGTCCATAATGGTATCTGCGCCCCAACGGCAGGACCACACTGCTTTTTCCACTTCTTCTTCTATACTGGAGGTAACTGCAGAGTTGCCGATGTTGGCATTTATTTTCACGAGGAAGTTGCGGCCAATGATCATGGGTTCGCTTTCCGGGTGATTAATGTTTGCGGGGATGATGGCTCTGCCGGCGGCAATTTCCTGGCGTACAAATTCAGGTGTAATGAATTTCACGGGTGTATTGGCGCCAAAGCTCTGACCTTTATGTTGGTGCCAGAGGGCGTTGTTTTGTTCAAACAGCTGATCAGCACATTGATTTTCCCGGATGGCGATGTATTCCATTTCGGGTGTAATGATGCCCTGTTGTGCGTAGTACAACTGGGTTACATTTTGCCCGGGTTTCGCACGCAGGGGTTTATGTGTGTGGCTCATGAGCGGCATCTTCCCGCCTTCTTTCATCAGCAGTTCTCTTACAAACGGGCTGGTGTATTCCGGGAGTTGTTCCACGTCTTTCCGGTCGTTGATCCATGTTTCACGGATGCGCGGAATGCCGGTAGCTACATCAATATGAATGTTCGGATCTGAAAAGGCGCCGCTGGTATCGTATACTACTACCGGTGCATTGGGAACGGCATCGCCGTTTTTTCCATGAATACGTGTATCCGTGAGCGTTATTTTGCGCATGGCTACTTTCACGGGGTGGATGGTTCCGTCCACATATATTTTCTCTGAGGCAGGAAAGGGTGTGCGGCTGAGTGCCACGGGCTGATTATGCATGATATCTGGTTTTTTTAGAGATAGAAATGCCGGTTCCGTAATGATGATCACGGAAAAGACTATACGAAAAATGAAATACAGGGTTTAGCCGCCCTGGGTAGCCCGGATAATAGTAATATTATCGGCTGCAGATAGTGGTTGGTTTTCCCAGGAGTTTTTTGGTATCACCTGGTTGTTGACGGCCACTGCAATGCCTTTTTGAGCAGAGATCTGAATAAACTGTAAGAGTGCAGCGATGGTAGTTCCCGGCTGCACCGCATAAAGTTTATTGTTTACATGCACTTCCATGTTAATTGGAATTTAAGTGAAACAATAAACTTTAAGGATGTGGAAAGATGAGAAAGGTTCAGTTACTTTTCCCTACGGCAGTATGAACTGCTTCAGGTACTGAGGGTATCATCTCAGTTTATCCTTTTAAGTTAATTGGATAAACACCCCTAAAGTGTAGATGTAAAAGTAATGGAAATATTTAAAAATTACATTACAAATGATGAATTGTGTATTTTTAAATTATGGTACGATTCAGTTTAATGTGTTTATTGATACTGGCGGTTGCCTGTAAGGAGAGTAAGAAGGAGGTGGAGAAGGAAGAATTACAGGATGATAGCAGCCTGGTTAGTATTATCGCAGACAGCAGTAATGCCGGCATTACTGACAGCATTGCTGCTGTTGCGGATACGCTGCATATTGATGCAGCTAAGCTCATAGGAAAGTGGATACAGCCCGTAGCGGGCCTGGACAAGGAAACACAGGGTTTCCAGCTAAGAAAGAACGGAACTGCCAGATCCATTAACATGTACACACTGGTATACGAAAAATGGTTACTGACACATGACACCTTGCTGTTGTGGAATCACTCCGAAGGCGTAAAAGATACCTCCACTATTGTGGATACAACAATTATAAAAGAGCTGTCAGATACTTCGCTTGTATTGTTTCCGGTAAAAGCCGCCGAAGGCTACGTGGAAAAATACCATAGAAGCAATTAATTATATAGCTGCCAGAGTCCTACCAGGCAGGCTACTACCGCCATAAATACGCCGGCAGCAGCGAGCTGCATATCGTCAATATTTTTTCTTCCTATATACAGGGAAACAAGACCTATTACTATGGCTACTGAGCCGGCGGTAACTGCATAGGAAGGTGTGTGGGTACTGAAAGCGAAAGCTGCCGACAGTACACCAATGATGAGCGCTGATATACAGGCTGTTTTTGTTAATGCTGTTGAGTGTTGCATATATATTCGAATTTAAAAAACAGGTGAAGGAATAATTATTTGCAAATAGGTATTTATTTATGTTGACTACTGATTTTTTCCTTCATCACCCTATCGTGTTCCCAGGGCACTTTTAACAGGGATCCTATTTCCTGGTAGCGGGCGTCCTGGTATTCATCCAGTCCGTATCTGATCGCCAGTGTATCCGGTACTTTTACAAAAGTGCCGAAGAGGCGATCCCATATAGAAAATATATTGGCATAATTAGCGTCTGTTTCAGGCTGGTAATGACTATGATGCACCTTATGCATATCCGGCGATACAATGACCCAGCTAAGCGCATTATCCAACCATTTGGGCAGATGGATGTTGGCGTGATTGAACTGCGACATAAATGCCGATAGGCTCTGGTATAACATGATCATCCAGAAGGGCACTCCGAGAATCATAATAGCAGTAAAGAGGGCTATTACTCTCAGCAGGCTTTCCACCGGGTGGTGTCTCAGGGCAGTGGTGGCGTCTATCTGTGTATCTATGTGATGAATTTTATGGAATTGCCACATCCAGGCGGTTTTGTGCTGTACCCAATGTATGAGCCAGGCCCCTATAAAATCCAGCAGTAATAGTGCCAGTATAGTATGGAGCCACAGCGGCAACTGCTTCAGGTACAGGATGCCGAACTGCTGGGTGCTGGTCCACCGGGAAGCCTTCACAATAAGGAATGCCAGCCCTGTATTTACAATCACCGTGGTTAATGTAAAAAAGAGATTGGTACCGGCATGCCGGTAGCGGTTGCTGCCAAAACGGAACCGGGGCGCCATGCCCTCAATGATCCATAACAGCAATAGTCCGCTGACCAGGATAGCAGTACGGTATACTGACGGAATATTTTCAAAAAAACTTACCATATGATGGTAAAATATATATAACGGTCTCTTATGCTGTGCTGTGTGGTTCTCCTTAACCAGGCCAACAAAATCTCTGCAGTGGATATGATATGGGGATGTGATCTTAACTGTAATACACAGTAAACATATATGCGTTACTGTTATTACCCTTGCGTTACTGTCCTGAACCTTCGGGTGTGTTCCAACCACTGATTCCGGATAAAAATTACAACTATTTGGGGAATATAAAAAGGTGTCTTTTGGGCCACAGGCAAAGAAAAAAGCAACCTCTTTGTCAGAGATTGCTTTATGTATAAGTTTTTAGCTATAAGTATTTATCTTTTTAGCATTTAGCTAACAACTGCGGTTAGTTGTTCAGCATGAGCGGCATTACCAGCATGAGGAGGTCTTCATTTTCTTCTTTTTCAGAAGGTCTGAGAATACCTGCTTTGGTGGCAGTAGCGAGGTCGATGGAAATTTCATCTCCTTCAGCAGCATTCAGCATTTCAATGAGGAATTTCGCATTAAAAGCAATCTGCATATCATCGCCGGTATACTGGCAGTTCATGCGTTCGTTACCTTCAAAGGAGAAATCCACATCCTGTGCAGATAACTGGAGTTCGCTGCCGGTGATGCTTAAAGCTACCTGGTTAGTGCTTTTATTGGCGAATACACCTACGCGTTTTAAGGCGTTCTGGAAATCGCTTTTTACCACGGTGAGGCGGTAAGGATTATCTTTTGGTATTACTACCTTATAGTCAGGGAAACGGGCATCAATAAGGCGGCAGATCATTTGTGCGCCTTCGTGCTGCACGAAGAAGTGGTTTTGGCTATAAGCTACTTTAATTTCAGTTTCGTTATCAGGCAGGGCTGATTTCAGCAGGTTCAGCGGTTTTTTAGGTACGATGAAGCTGTCTGCCTGCGGGCATTTTACGTCTGTTCTTACATATTTCACCAGTCGATGTGCATCGGTGGCAACAAAGGTAAGGCTGTCCGGAGCCAGTTCGAAGAACACGCCTGTCATGGCAGGGCGCAGGTCATCGTTGCTCACGGCAAACAGGGTTTTATTGATGGCGGTAACCAGGCCGGTAGCAGCCATTGTGAAGGAGGTGGTATCATCTGCAGCCGGTTCTTTCGGGAAGTTTTCCGGGTTTTCCCCCATCACTTTATATTTACCATTGTCTGAAGTGATTTCCACTGCGTAGGAGTTCAGGTCAATGTGGAAAGTCAGCGGCTGGTCGGGCAGATTTTTGAGGGAATCCATCAGGATCTTCGCCGGGATACAGATCCGACCGCTTTCCTTGGCTTCCACCTCCAGCTTCACCCGCATAACAGTTTCCAGGTCAGTTGCAACTACAGTCAGTTCGTTTTTGTCAATCAGGAACATAAAATCCTCCAGTATCGGCAATACTGTGTTTGAATTGATAACCCCGCTGATCTGTTGTAATTGTTTTAATAAAGTAGAGGAAGAAACAATAAATTTCATGGTTTATATAAGTTTGCTTATCATTTTTTGTTGAAGGGTAACCTTAGGGGCATGCTGCCCTGATTTTCTCCCGGCACCTCACATAAAAGGTCAAATGTACTGTAAACAAAGATAGAAAGTTTTGTCGTTCTCCCTAATTTCATCACATCTTATACACTAAGATAACGTGGTTTTACACAACGATTTGCAGTCATTCATATATTTCTTTTTAGTATAATACTAAACGGAAAGAATAAAAAAGCCCCTCTTGGTTAGATGAGATGCAATAACAAGTGCTATTTATTAACGGAAGTGAAAAGAATTTCCCTATTCTTTTAAATTATCTTCAAATCGGTTACTTTTGCCGCGCTGAAAAATTATTACAAACCAACAAAAAAAAGCAGGTTATGAAACTGTCTCATTTAGCCGAAACGTTGATTGGATCCGAAATCATTAAGTTAGCAGCTGAAATAAAGGAGAAGCAGGCCAAGGGTGAGAAGATATACAACTTCACGATTGGCGATTTTGACCCGAAGGTATTTCCTATCCCGGTTGAATTTGAACAGGAAATCATAACAGCCTATAAGGAGCACCTGACCAATTATCCTCCTGCAGATGGTATCGCGGAGTTAAGACAGGCAGTAGGTGGTTTTATAGCTGAGCGTGAGGGGCTTTCCTACGATCCTGCAAAGGAAATCGTTATTTCCTGTGGCGGTCGTCCTATCATTTATGCTACTTTCAGAACCATTGTTGACCGTGGCGAAAAAATAGTTTACGCCACTCCATCATGGAATAACAACCACTATACCCACTTCCTGGAAGCGGAACACGTAGTGCTGGAAACCAAACCAGAGAACTTTTTCATGCCTACGGCTGCAGAACTGAAGCCGCTCCTGAAAGGCGCTACCCTCCTGGCCCTCTGCTCCCCGCAGAACCCAACCGGTACCGCTTTCGGTAAACAACAGCTGGAAGAAATCTGCGACCTGGTACTGGCCGAAAACAAAAGCAGAGGCGCCGATGAAAAGCCCCTCTATGTAATGTTTGACCAGATGTACTGGGTGCTCACCTTTGGTGAAACACACCACCACAACCCGGTTACCCTCCGTCCGGAAATGAAGGATTATACCATCTTCATCGACGGTATGAGTAAAGCCTTTGCTGCTACCGGCGTTAGAGTTGGCTGGGCGTTAGGACCCGCACATGTTATCGGTAAAATGAAATCCATTCTTTCCCATGTTGGCGCCTGGAGCCCGATGGCAGAACAGAAAGCTGCTGCCCGCTACCTGGTACAGAAAGAAAATGTGGATAAATACCTGCAGCACTTTAAAGGTGAAATCGAAGAAAGACTGGTGAAAATCTACGAAGGCTTCGATAAACTGAAAACTGCCGGTCATAAAGTGGAAGCCATTGCTCCGCAGGCGGCGATCTATCTTACCGTTAAATTTGACCTGGTAGGCAAACAAACGGCAGATGGCACTGCGCTCGCAGATCAGGCTGCTGTAACCTCCTACATTCTTAATGAAGCTAAAATAGCCCTGGTGCCGTTCTATGCTTTCGGATCTGCTAAAAACTCTCCATGGTACCGCCTCAGCGTAGGTACCTGCGTGAAAGAAGAGATCCCTGCGATGTTTGAGAAGCTGCAGGCCGCGCTCGAAAAATTGAAATAAGCATAGTCTTTATCTTAATAAGAAGGGAGATGGTAACGGATGAACCGTTATCATCTCCCTTTTCTTTTACATCTCCCTGAAAAAATCACAAAAAACCAGCATAGTTTCGTGTGGTCAATATCCCTATACGAGCCACCCTACTGCATTTCCCGCAACTAACCACCCTCGTTTCTGACTTTCTGACTTTTCTCTTCGAAAAGTTAAATGGATGTTAAAAGGACAACTTCGGTTACTATTTCAGAAAAACTTCCTAATTTTGACCTTGAAACTAAAAAAGTCAAAAAGTTAATGCACACAGAAGCTAAAGATGAAATGAGGGATAAGATCCTGGAGGCGGCTCTGAAGCGTTTTACTCACTATGGCGCTTCTAAAACAACGATGAACGAAATAGCAGATGATCTTCACTGCTCTAAAGCATCGCTGTATTATTATTACCCCGACAAAAAAGCTATGCACGTTGCTGTGCTGGAAAGAATTGCGGAAGCCTATTTCCAGCAGATGGAAAAGGAAGCGGTACACGTAAAATCGGCAGCCAAAGCATTATATAATATCATAGATCTCCGGAAAGATTTTATCAGCAAATTTTGCCGGCTGGAAATATTTAAGATACTACAAGATAACTCTGCACTCTTTCTCGAAGAAAAGAAGAAGGCAAAACAACGGGAATTCAATATCCATACAGCCATCATTAAAGCAGGTATTGCTTCAGGAGAATTTAAAGTAAAAGATCCTGCACAAACCGCAGAACTGCTGGTACTGGCCACTATGGGACTGCGCTTTTCCGTACCGGATCATATCCGGGAAGATATGGATCTGAATGAAGAAATGATGGACGAGGTGATAGAGAAACAAAAACAACTACTCGAAATTTTCATAAACGGAATAAAAGCTTAAACGGAAATCATGGTGGTGAGAGAAAGGATACTGGAAACAGCACTGAAGATGTTCAGAACGTACGGTGTGAAAGGGGTTACTATGTTTGATATTGCCCGCGACTGCGGGATCTCCAAAAAAACAGTATACGAGCATTTCGTAGACAAACAGGCGCTGATAGACGAAGGGATGCAGCAACTGCTGACGAACCATATTAACTACTTCCGTGAATGTCTGCAAACCACAGACAACGCCATCGAAGAACTGGTGCGCAACATGAAGTACATCACCAATATGGCTAAAACCCTGAACCCGGTGATGCTGCATGAAATCCAGAAATACCATCCGGATACCTGGCGCAGTATCGAGAGTTTTAAGTCGGACAGCATGCTCTGTAACATCAAGAAGAATTTAAAAAGAGGAATGGCGGAGGGCCTATACCGCCAGAACCTTCATATAGATATTGTAGCACGCATGCGCCAGCTGCAGCTGGAGGCAGCTTTTGACCCGGAGCAATACCCCGCAGATCAGTTTGAAATGCATGAGGTAATGGAACAGGTAACCGCCCACTTTATATTGGGAATCGCCACCATCCGGGGACATAAACTGGTAAACCAGTACCTGCAAATAAAAGAAGAAGAATAAAACTACTACGCTAAGATTTATTTTATGAAGCGATTAAAGTTAACGCTTGTCCTCCTCATGGGGATAGGGGTATATAACGGCTATGCCCAAACGCAGCTGACCTTACAGGAAGCGCTGAAGTTTGCATTGAACAATAATAAACAATTGGCCAAAACCAAAATGGACGAAGAAATGGGCAAATACAAAACCCAGGAAGTCCGCTCCCAGGCTTTACCACAACTGAATGGTAACGCCTCTTATACAGACAACCTGATGTTGCAGAAATCGCTCATCCCCGGTGCTGTATTTGGTAAACCGGATAGCTCCATACTGGTGGCTTTTGGGGTGAAGTACAATGCTACTGTAGGCGCAGAACTGAGCCAGCAGATCTTTAATCAGGCAGTGTTTACCGGTTTGAAAGCCTCCAAGGCCGGCGAACAGTATTACGTGCTGCAAACCCAACAATCCGAGGAGAATGTGATCTATAATGTATCACAACTCTATTACCAGTTGCTGGTAACACAAGAGAAAATTATTACCATCAACAGTAATATTGAAAAGCTCACACAGCTGGTAAGCGCCACTAAATCACAATTCGATAACGGCCTGGCAAAGAAAATTGACCTGGACCGTATCAAAGTGAACCTCATTAACAACATGACGCAACGCACCCAGCTGCTGAATCAATATGCAACGCAAACCAACAACCTGAAACGGGTAATGGGTATGCCGCTGCAATCTACTTTCCTGTTGCCGCCGGCTTCCCTGAAAGACATTGAAAACAAAGCTGCAGGCGTGTTACAATATGATGATATCAATCTTGCCAACAGAACGGAATATAAATTACTGAAGAAACAGGAAGAGCTGCAGTTGTTCCAGAAAAAAGCTTACCAGGCAGAGAATTATCCGTCGCTGTCGTTGTTCGGAAGATATTCTTATAACGGGATGAGCCAGCAATTCGCTTTCTCAAAAGACCCTTCCAATTCTACCAGCTGGTTTGGTGCAGCAGCTATCGGCTTAACGCTGAAAGTGCCCATCTTCGATGGTTTCGGCCGCCGCTCCAAAGTTAGTCAGGCTAACGTAACCCTGCGTCAGCTGGGCAAACAACTGGAAGATACAGAGCTCACCCTCAACACAGATTACGAAAATGCCAAGCTGATGGTGCGTAGCAACTTATCTACCATCACCACGCAAAAGGAAAACATGGACCTCGCCAATGAAGTGTATTATTCCACACAGAATAACTACAAACTCGGCCTGGCTGGTTTAACGGATCTGCTGAACGCAGAAACCTCCCTGGCAGATGCACAAAACAGTTATAACGAAGCCCTGCTGCAATACAAGCTGGCAGAGCTGGAGATCATAAAAAGTAAAGGAAGTTTAAAAGACCTCCTAAACTAAACGTATAAACGAAAATAACGATAGAACACACAAACTATTTTGCAGATGAAAAAGTTTATAATCTGGGGCTTGGTGACAATAGGTGCAGTAGTACTGATCATGTGGAAACTTGGCGCTAACAAAAAAGCGAACGAGGCTAAAACAGAATTCGTAAAACAAAGCAATATCGGCGACATCCCGGTGCTGGTACAGAAAGTATCCCGCAATGATTTCTCCCAGGGCTTCCTGGCCAATGGTAACTTTGAGCCGGTACGCGAACTGTCGTACCTCGCTGAAACTGCCGGCCGTATCACCAAACTGCTGGTTGATGAAGGCAGCGTGGTAAGACAGGGACAACCCATTGCTTACATTGATGGTCAGCTTTTAAACACCGACCTCGAATCTGCAAAAGCTAACCTCAACCAGCTGAAAGTAGATAAGGAAAGATACGAAAGTGCGTTCCAGACAGGTGGCGTTACCCAGAAACAAATGGATGATGCCCGCCTGCAGTACGACATCGCAAAAACGCGCTATGAAGCGGCCAGCCGCCGTGTAAGCGATACGTATGTGAAAGCACCTATCTCCGGAATTATCAATAAAAAATATATAGAACAGGGCGCTTACCTCTCTGTAGGCAATAAGATGTTCGATATCGTGGATGTATCCAGGCTGAAACTGGCGGTATCTGTGCCGGAAGGACAAGTGGTAACACTTAAAACCGGTCAGAAAGTACAGGTTACTTCCAACGTGTTCCCTGAAACCCAGTATGAAGGCACCATCACCTTTATAGCTGCAAAAGGCGATAACTCCCTCAACTACCCGGTAGAAATGGAAGTGCGCAATATCGACGGAAAGGACCTGAAAGCAGGAATGTATGGTACTGCGCATTTCGTGGACCCCAATGCGGCTAAAACAATTTTCATTGCACGCACCGCATTTGTAGGCGGCGTAAACAGCAACACTGTTTATATAATGGATGGTAATGTGGCAAGGAAACGCAAAGTAGTTGCCGGCCGCATCGTTGGCGACCAGGTGGAAATACGGGAAGGGCTAAACGAAGGCGATACCGTGATTACCAGCGGCCAGATCAACCTGACTGAAGGCGCTGTTGTAGTGGCTCAGAACGGCAAAAAGTAAGCGAGGAAAATGTATCTGGTGTTTGACCAAATTTTTGCAACATGAAGATTACTGAAGTATCAATTAAGCGACCTACGATAGTAGTGGTGGTGTTTACCATCCTCACCCTCCTGGGCGTGATGAGTTATAAATCGCTGAACTACGAGCTGCTGCCAAAGTTCAGCTCCCCGATCGTGACTATTTCTACGGTGTATCCCGGCGCCTCCCCTAACGAGGTGGAAAGTACCATCACCAAGAAGATAGAAGATGCGGTAGCATCTATGGAAAAGATCAAAAAGATTATTTCCAAATCTTCTGAAAGTCTTTCTGTTATTACCGTTGAGCTGAACAACGATGCCGATGTGGATATTGCCCTGCAGGATGCACAGCGCAAAGTAAACGCTATCCTGTCAGATCTGCCGGGAGATGCCAAGCCGCCATCTCTCAACAAATTCTCCCTGGAAGACCTTCCGATCATGACATTGTCTGCCACCGCTAAAATGGACGACAAACAGTTTTATGACCTGGTAGATAAAAAACTGCAGCCTTTATTATCCCGGTTACCGGGTGTGGCCCAGGTATCACTGATTGGTGGCCAGGAGCGCGAAATACAGGTAAATGTAGATCCAAAGAAATTACAGGCTTTCAACTTATCTATTCTGCAACTGCGCCAGCTGATTACCAACGCCAACCTGGACTTCCCAACCGGTAAGGTAAAAACGGCCAATGAACAGATCCTGATCCGTTTGGCAGGTAAATATAAAAACGTTGACCAGCTGCGTAACCTGGTGCTGAAAACAACCGAAGATGGTACACAGGTGCGGTTGATAGATGTTGCTGATGTGCAGGATGCGCAGAAAGATGTGGATCGTATTGCCCGTGTAGACGGTGTTAGCGCGATTGCCCTGCAGGTGCAGAAACAAACGGATGCCAACGCGGTAACTGTGAGTGAAGAGATGAAGAAGGCGATCAGCAAAATTGAAAAAGATTATGCTGCGAACGATCTGAAGATGCTGGTAGCAAATGATTCCTCCGACTTTACGCTGGAATCTGCCGACTCAGTAATACATGACCTTATCCTGGCCGTAGTGCTGGTGGCGGTTGTAATGCTGTTGTTCCTGCACAGTATCCGCAGTGCGTTGTTTGTAATGATCTCCATCCCGGCTTCCCTCATCGCTACATTCATCGGTATGAAATTGATGGGCTTCTCGCTCAACCTCATGTCGCTGTTGGGCTTGTCGCTGGTGGTAGGTATCCTTGTGGATGATGCGATTGTGGTGCTGGAAAATATTTACCGGCATATGGAAATGGGTAAGAACCGTGTCCGTGCGGCGTTCGACGGTGTAAAAGAGATAGGCTTCACCGTTACCTCCATTACGTTGGTAATTGTGGTGGTGTTCCTGCCCATCTCTTTAACGAATGAGCTGGTATCAAAGATCCTGCGTGAGTTTTGCGTGGTGGTAATGATTTCCACGATGCTTAGTTTGTTGTCGTCCTTTATGATTGTGCCGCTGTTATCCTCCCGCTTTGGTAAGCTGGAACATATTACCGGTAAGAATATTTTTGAGAAATTCATTCTCTGGTTTGAAGCGCAGCTGCAGAAGTTTACCAACTGGATGACCAGCATCCTGAAATGGGCACTGGGTCATAAAAGGATTACCATAGCTGTTGCTGTCGGTTTATTGATTGCCTCTTTCATGCTGGTAGGTAAAGGCTACATCGGTGGAGAGTTTATTCCTAAAGGCGACCGCGGACAGTTCATCGTAATGCTGGAAATGCCAAAGGATGCGTCTGTAGAACAAACCAACCTGGCTACCCGCACCGCAGAAAAATATCTCAATAAAAAACAGGAAGTTACCCGTTTGATCACTACCGTTGGTCAAACCAGTGAAGATGGTTTTGGTAACGCGCAGTCGACCGCTTATAAAGCAGAGATCACCGTCATGCTGGTAGATCCGGAACACCGCGTGGATGCTTCCGATATCTACGCCGCCAAGATCAAAAAAGAACTGAAAGGTATCTTACCTGGTGTGAAAGTAAAAACCACGGACGTAAGTATCCTGGGTACTGCAGAGCGGGCGCCGGTAGAGCTGGTGGTAATGGGTACAGAGCTCGACAGCGTAATGAATTATGCCAAAAGAGCGATGGATACACTCAAAACTATCAGCGGTGCTACAGAAGTGAAGCTGTCGGTAGAAGATGGTAACCCGGAAATTAATGTGCAGGTAGACAGGGATAAGATGGCCGCCCTGGGCCTCACGCTTGATGCCGTGGGTGGTACCATGCAAACCGCTTTCAGTGGTACAGCTGATGACTCTAAAGTAAAGTTCCGTCAGGGTGATTATGAGTACGATATCAACATCCGTTTTGATGATTTCAACCGTAAGAACCTGGAAGACGTATCCAATATACAGTTCATTAACGATAAAGGTCAGCTGATCAAGCTGTCGCAGTTTGCAGTGATAACAGAAGGCTCCGGACCAAGCCACCTGGAAAGAAGGGATAAAAACACTTCTGTATCTGTGCAGGCGCAGGTAATGGGTCGTCCTTCCGGTACCGTTACGCAGGAGTTTTCCGACAAGCTGGCAAAAATGGACAAGCCAACCGGCATCAGTTATATTTTTGGCGGTGATGCGGAAAACCAGGGCGACTCCTTTGGTACGATGGGCGCGGCATTGCTGATTTCCATTGTACTGGTGTACCTCATCATGGTGGCATTGTACGACAACTACATCTATCCTTTTGTGGTATTGTTCTCTATTCCGCTGGCGATCATCGGTGCGTTACTGGCACTGGCACTCACCAATAATACGCTGAACATCTTTACCATCATGGGTATCATTATGCTGATCGGTCTGGTGGCGAAGAATGCGATCATCCTGGTGGATTTTACCAACCAGATGAAAGAGCAGGGCCAAAGCACTTACCAGGCGCTGATCCATGCCAACCACGCACGTTTGCGTCCTATCCTGATGACCACCATTGCGATGGTAATCGGTATGCTGCCTATTGCATTGGCAACAGGCGGTGTGGGCTCCATTAAAAATGGTTTGGCGTGGGCTATCATCGGAGGTTTGATGAGCTCCATGTTCCTCACCCTGATCGTGGTGCCGGTGGTGTATATGATTGTAGATATGGGTATGGCGAAGCTGGGAATGGGCAGGTTATCTACCAAACGTTACATCAGGCAGCGTATGGTGGCCTCTTATGAAGAAGTGCCTTTAAATGAAATTCATTCGAATTAAAGATATGTTACTAACAGTGTAACAGTTGTAGGTTTAGGTAATAGCCGGAGTACTCATACTCCGGCTTTCTTATTTCTTTGATATTAACAATAAATTCTTTCCTTTTCACAACCCCGTTTATCTCTCCATGGGTTATTTTTGCAGCAAATACTCTTAATGAAGGTATGTCCCCATCTTAACATTATTATTGACACTTTTTTTATTCATGCCCTGGCAAAGGCAACAAACATTGCTGGATAAATAATTCCACTGAAAGACTATGGATTATGAGATGTACCGGAAAGTGATTTACAGCCACTTCCCGGTGACAGATTATTTTCTTGCTAAAAGCAGCATATGCGAAACAGGGAAAGGGATAGGTAGAGGTACACCATTTTTGCACGGGCGCATCAACTGTACCTTACCTTCCAACCTGTTATTCACAATCCACTCGTTGCGCCAGGTGGTAGATAAGTTATCCAGCCGCAGTCCCGCTTCTTCAAGGGCTGCTTTCCAGTCTTCGTAGTTCCAGAAGCAAAACGTTTCATGCATTTCACTGAGCCAGTTATCGTGGTAATCTTTTTTGAACAGGAATTCACACGCATTTTGCATCGATAGCTGTGCATAGGTTTGCCCTTCTATAGTTACCCATTCGTAGGGTAACTGAAACCCTTCATGATGCCGGAAGTCTTTGGCGAACTGACTGAACAGCGCTTTGGTAGACAGCTTTCCCAGCCAGGTTGCCAGTTCCTGCGTGCCGGCATTTTCCGGTAATGCGGTATCATTTTCCCCGTCGGTGTCATTGAGCCAGAGCAAAATGATTTCTTCTTTATTTTCAGGACCTACTACATCCCGGTTGATCCATACACCGCCGGGAACCAGTTCATTATAACGGTTACGTATAAACGCGATCAGATCTTCCCGGCTGCCGTACGATTCTATTTCATGGGTAAGCGAGGACGTATGAATAGTATTCATGCTGCCGGCTTCAAATACGAGGCTGGTTACCGCATTTTTTTGTGAGAAGAATACGGAGGGGTTGGCGAATTCCCCGTTATGTTTTCTTTGAAGACAGATATCATACAAATGACGGGATACCTCGATACCGTAGAAGTCGCACTCATGCAGGCGATCGTCTTCGCAGGCCATTTTTATCCACGAACCAACGGCACAGCCGATATCGCCGATGTTGCCGGGTTGGATGTAGGGGGCCGTTTCACGGTATTTCTGGGCGGCGATGTCGTCCATTTGTTTCACGTATACGTTGTAGTCGCGGGTGGCAGTAAGATCGCCGTCTGCGCCAATGATAGGATCTTTCAGGATATGCTGCACCTTGTCCCCTACGTTGTAGAGCGACCATATTTTGAAAGATGCCGGGTGCATCTGGTCGAGAATGGTTTTATTTTTTCGCCAGTCGCCGGTTTGCGCAACCAATTTTACAATGTCCCAGGGCATGGGTTGTGTGAACTGGTTGCTTACCGGGTCCCACTCTGCCGGCAGTATGGTAAAGCCATGTTTAATGTACATATCCTTAACCGCTGTGGAGCAAATAACGAGGGTATTGGCCGGGGTGAGGGAATGGATCCCTTCACTGGAATGACGTATAGTTTTTACCGTATATTCTGTGAAATCATTGATTACACCTACATCGTCGATACCGTATACATATACCGGCACATCCAGGGAGTTGGAAAATTCCTGGATGATCATGGCACGGAGATAGAAGGGTACCGGGTTTCGTTTGGTGCCTAAATGATTGGCGGAGGTAACCGCGAAGATCACGCCTTCTATTTCCTGTGTGGCTAACGGTTGGCCATACACGTCTTTTTCGCCTTCCAGTTTACATTTGATCAGGCGGTTCAGGTATTTGAACTGAAAATCTGTTAGCAGGTGATGCCGGCCGGGTATGAGTAAATACATGCCATGAAGTTAAGGAATGCGATGATTTTTTGTATGCGCATGATGCAAAAATAACAGAGGGTGTATCGTAGATCTGATACACCCTCCTGAGGTAAACACGGTTGGAAGAAATAAGAATAATTTATAGTGCTGCGGTTTTTTTCACTTCATCAAAGGTGTAACTAAGCGTTACTTCACCATTTTCAAACACGGTCTGTAACAGGTCGGCAGATGCTGGCGCGTCCTCTTCAGATACGGTTTTGAAGGTATTATTATCTTTAATGAGCCTGAGTTTTCCGGCTTTTGATTTTTTGAAAGAAGTGCGTAACTGGCCGGTGGCATCCAGCTCTACAGGCATCTTTTGAACGTTGATGGCTTCCCCGTTTACAACTGCGTAAGCGCATTTGAGGGCAAATTCCTGCGTGTCGCGGTTTACGCGTTGCAGTAAGGCGCCGCCCATACCGAGTACCAGGTTTTCCGCACTGATACTGGCTTGTTTTAATGCTTCCAGTATGCCGGGAATAGAAGAATAGCTGATGCCGTCACCCTGGATTACCCGTACCTGCGGAGGCAGCACTTTAAATCCTTTTTCGTTGGTGGTGTAGCCGAATTTATCCATGAGAATGGTAAAGATACGGAGCAGGGTTTGTACCGGATCTCCGCTATCAGGGCGGATTACCAGTGTGCCGTCTCTTTTCAGGATCTGTTCTTTTAACGCAGTGCCCCAGTATTCTTCACAGGCTCTGAAAATATTGTAGGAGTCGGATACGCAGGCAATGGTGCCGGTAGGATAACTATCCAGTATGTGTTTGAATATTTCCAGCTCCCCTTCTTCTCCAAGAAGCGTTACCACAGAGTGTTCGGTAGCAGGGATGGATAAGCCGGGTGCAACAGGCGCATCGTAATATTTCTTTGCAAATACGGAACCGGGGATGGTATCGCTGCCTGCAAAGTTTACCAGGTGGGCGCTTCCGCCGATGCCGGCGCTTTCAACTGAGCTGGCGCCACGGAATCCAAAGTCGTTCAGCACAAAGTCGATGCCTCCAAAGGCCGCTGCGCTGGCCGTTTCTTCATAATATTTCTTTACTACTTTTTTTATTTCCCGGGATACAGAAGCCACAGTGCAAGGGTACCACACCTGCATCAGTAATGTTTCGAGGAAGTTGGTGAGCCAGAAACATTCGGGGTCGGTATTTTCTATGGTCATCAGCACATTTCGTACAGGCACCACCGTGCCTTCTGCTACGGCTTTGATGCGAACAGGCAGTTTACCGCCGTATTTATCTATGATATATTCAAAGCGGCTGCGGTCAAATACATCTTTCCGGCCAAATACTTCTGTGAGGATGGTTTCGGCCTCGTCCAGTTTTTCTTTGGTGAATACTACACCGCTCAGATATTCTTTCAGAAAATATTGTAAGCCATAGAAAACAGTTTCTTCAAATTTGCCGCCCCGGCTTTCCAGGTAAGAGTAGATGAATTGTGTACCGGGAATGTACAGTTTATGGTGGGAGTATTTGTAAGCATCGGCCAGGAGGATGAGGTTTTCCTTTGTCATATCTCAATAGTTTTAGTCTTAGTCAATATATTTTTCGGTCAGTTTCGCCAGTAAGGGAATATGTGTATCATTGATCTCTCCTTTGGCAATTAAATCGGGTATATCCGTTACCGTTATCCAGCGGATTTCCTGCAAATCGTCGCCAGCGGCAGGTTCGCCGTATACCAGGTCGGTGCTGAATAACGTGGTGATGATCTTGTTTACTTCGCTGCGATAGCGCCAGTCGTTTACCCTGAGAGAAGCCACGTATTGCATGGGACCGGTTTCCACGGCGCCGCATTCTTCCTGTAATTCCCTGGCGGCGGCCATTTCAAAGTTGTCGTCTGTTGGGTCGGAGAAACCGCCGGGGAGGCGCCATACGTTTTCGTTTGGCTTACGGCCCAGCAGCAGTTCTTTCTTATCATTCCTGAACAGGGCAATATCTACTGTGGCATATACAGAAGGAAAGAGATTGTAAGTATTGTAGATGATACCGGCACGGAATTCTTCCGTATCAAACACTTTATCAGATATCGCTTCCCGCATGGCGGTGGCGTTATAATCCTGCACCGGTGGCAGGGCTTCGGTTTTATATTTACCGGAGTAGGTATCCATAAAGCTGTTGCGGCTGCCGTACAATAAAAAGCTTTCGTGGGGGAAGTTGTTGCTGAGCAGTTCATCCAGTTTCTGTGACCATACTTCATCGCTTTTCTGATCGCTCAGGGGCAGTACAATGATTTCCGGAAAGGATTGTTTGATCATCCGTTCGCGGGTATAGTAATCCAGTGGATTTTTGCGGCTGCCTCTCACCGGGCTTACGCCAAGTATGATGAGTACACGATTGTGTTTCTGTTTCACCTGGCGGATGAGTTCCAGGTGCCCTTCATGAAGAGAAGGCGTTTGGAACCGGGCGATAATAACTCCTGTGGGCTTTGTGTTTTGCATATCCGAGCTATTTTGTGTAATTGTTACACAAATATAGAAACCGTTTTTGTATTTCCAAAATATTTCTTGTAAAAAGTACACAAAATAGGAAAGGCGGTTTGCTACAGGATATTAATATAGGGATTATTAAAGGGAAAATGGCATGTGGGGGAATCGCCGGTAGCGGGAGTTTTGGCCGGCAGGAACGCACCCGGCCGGCCTTATCATTTATATTTCAAACGTCATTCCTTCTTTCTTCAGCTTAAAATACCGGGCCTCATCAAAGCTGAACAGCTTCGCGGGTCTTCCCTGCGATACCTGTTTCTGTTTTTCGTTATGGGCAATCAGTATTCCAAGATGATTGATCTTCTTCTGGAAATTGCGGCGGTCGATAGGCCGGTCCAGCAATGTTTCGTAGAGTTTTTCCAGGTCGGCGATCGGGAATTTATTATCCAGCAGTTCAAAGCCGATAGGCTCGTAGCGGATCTTGCTGCGGAGGCGTTGTACGGCGATGTTGATAATGGCGGCATGGTCAAAGGCCAGCGTGGGCAGGTCTTTGATATTAAACCATTTGGCGTCTTCGGCGTCGGAGCTGGCGGCCAGTTTAAAATTGGTGGGGTTTACCAGTCCGAAGTAAGCGATGGACACTACCCTTCCGCGCGGATCGCGGCCGGGTAAACCAAAAGTATACAGTTGTTCGAGGTAGTTGATATTTACGCCGGCTTCCGTAAGCAGTTCGCGGGTAACGGCTGTTTCCAGCGCTTCATCGTCCAGCACAAAGCCGCCGGGCAGGGCCCAGCTGTGCAGGTAGGGCTCTATGGTACGCTTGATCAGCAGCACCACGATGCCTTCTTTGGGAATATATCCAAATACTACTGCATCTACCGTTAGTCTGATGTTTTGTATGATCGGCAAACTCTTATCTGATTATTTTGCTTGAATGTAATGTTCCAGTTGGGTAGTGTCTTTGTGTAAATTTACGAACAAAGGATTTTTCTGCGGATCAAAAACGATGATCGTGCTTTGTTCCCAGATATCCTGTGGGGTGGGCAGTTCAATGATCACTTCCTGGCCGTTTTCGCGGCGGAAAAGCAAACTGTCGTTTCCTGCCATGTGTCTTGTGTACTGGTGCTGATCCAGGTAGTCGGTCAGTTCCTTTCTCAGTTGCAGCACGGAATCTGTCAGCGGGTTGGAGGCTGGCTTGAATTCGCGGTACACGTAGCATTTTTCGGTGATAACGTCGTAGGCCGATCTGTCGGTGGTGCGCTCATCGTTACGGGTAGGGTTACAGGCAAACAGCAACAGGGAAATGCCCAGGAGTGATAATATTTTTTTCATGATCTCATAGCTTTAATGTTCGTAACAATCATAGTTGCGTTGCCGGTAAATTTTCCCGTCGCGGAATTCTATGATAGTGCAAATGAATGCTTTCATTATTTGTCCCCGGCGGAAATGGCCGGCATCCACACCTATTTCCCCTGTCCATTTGGCTTCTACCACCAGGGTATTTCCCGATTCCACTACTTTCAGCACGCTGAAGTGCTGCGATTTCAAAATTATTTTATTGGTAGCCATGCTTTCCAGCATGATCTCAAAGTTCCGTTGTTTAATTTCATTCGAGAGCTGGTTTGGATATTCAGTCTGAATAATATTTGGATGAAAGATCCTGGCAAATTCAACGGGATCTGCTGAAAAGCTCTCCAGCAGCTGGAAATACCGGTATATAAGCGCCAGTTTCTCGTCCATTTAAAGGGATAAATTGAATTTTACGAATGACGTATTTACGCGAAAATATACATTTCGCACTTATATGTAACCCGCAAATTTTGAAGCGATCTTAATTCGGGCACCTCACTGGATGCTGCTGAAGGCGAGTTTATCCCTGTTATTTGTTTTGTCGATGATGTTATACACCAGCTTCAATACATGCAGGGTGCCGTCGTAGTTCACTTTGTCTGCGGAGGCGGAGGTGTTTTTGCAGAAGTAGAGTACCGGTATATTTTTTTTGTAGAAAGATGCATGATCAGAGTTGCTGATACCGCTGGAATCGTATACCAGTGGCAGCTCTTTGGAAGCGGCTTCCTGGATGATGGCCGACCAGCCTGGGGAAGTGCCTGTACCGCCGATCTGTAATGCAGTACCCGGGTTCAGGGTGCCGATACCATCCATATTAATCATGTAGTTCACCTGTGAAAGGTCTACGGTGCTGTGGGAAGCAAAGTAGGAAGAGCCGGATAATCCCTGTTCTTTTCCCGAAAAGGCGATGATAATATAATTGTTGTTATGAAGACGGGAGCCTTTCAGTAAGCGGGCTATTTCCAGCATGGCGGCGGTGCCGCTGGCATTGTCCTCTGTTTTGTCGGTGGTTTCCCAGCCGCGGTAGTCGTAATGCGCGCCAATTACAATGGTTCTGGGGGCTTTGTTGTTGATATAGCCGATTACGTTGGTGCCATTACGTTTAATGGCTTTGAAGGCTACCTGCATGTGGATGGGAAATCCATCCGCATCATCGGCACTCAGTTTTTTGCTGACATCGGCATTGAGCCATACAGCGGGGATGCCTACGGCTTTTGGGCGTTCGGCCAGCCATTTCATGACTTCGGCTGCTGTTTCCCTGCCGTTATAAAATACCACACCGGTGGCGCCGGATTTTTCGGCGGTCTGTGTTTGCTGTAAATACTGATCTGTCATGCTTTTGCGGCTGTCGGTATCCAGTTCGGCTACGTTGATCAGCCAGATGTTATCCGGTTCGTTCACCCCGGGAATGGCTTCTCCTTTGGCCGATTTGCCGGCGCTGAAGGGCAGTGGCACAAATTGTTTGCCCGCTTCCAGTTTGCTTCCGCCAATGGTCATCTGGCAGTCTGCCGATGGCTCACGGGTTTCCTTTACGGTAAATGCCTGTAAAAAACCATCTTCGCCCATAGGAGTCAGCCCCATTTTCTGCATTTGTGCAGAGAGGTAGGTGGCAGCCAGCTGTTCGCCGGGAGCTCCGGTGCTGCGGCCTTCCAGCTTATCGCTGCTCAGGTAACTGATGTGCGTTTGCAGGTTACCAATTGTTTTGCGGTCTTCCTTTTTCTGGGCGTGAACGTGTATGGTTACAACTACCAATGGTAACAGCCAGGTTTTCTTTTTCACAGCGAATCTGTTTTGGGTGTTGCAGCAAAATTACGAATTACGGACGGCCCAAAGCGCATTGGCCCCTAATTCTTTTGACTATATCATTGTATTTTAAGTATTTATAATGTATGCCTTTCGTCTTAAAACAGTCATACGCCGTTTTATGTTGGTCGTTCATAATTTCCAAATCGCTATTTTTGCCCCGTTTTAAAAACAAAGTATGAAAAACACGCCTTTTACAGAGAAACACATTGCGCTGGGCGCCAAGATGGCTGCCTTTGCGGGTTACAACATGCCTATTTCCTATACTGGTATTAACGATGAGCATCAGGCGGTACGCACCAACGCCGGCGTGTTTGATGTAAGCCACATGGGCGAATTTATTTTAAAGGGTGAAAATGCGCTGGACCTGATTCAGCGTGTTACCAGCAATGACGCCTCCAAGCTCACTGCCGGAAAAGCGCAGTACAGCTGCCTGCCAAACAACGAGGGCGGTATTGTAGATGATCTGCTCGTTTATTGCATTGAAGAAAATAAAGTATACATGCTGGTGGTAAACGCCAGCAATATTGAAAAAGACTGGAACTGGATCTCCCAGTTCAACACCAAAGGAGTGGAAATGCACAACATTTCCGATAAAACCTGTTTGCTCGCTATCCAGGGCCCCAATGCTACCAGCATTCTCCAGCCGCTCACAGAAGTAGACCTGGTAAACATGAAGTACTACACCTTCGCCAAAGGAACCTTTGCAGGCGTACCGAATGTAGTGATCAGCGCCACCGGCTACACCGGCGCAGGCGGTATTGAAATTTATTTTGAAGATACCGATGGAGCAGCCGATAAAATATGGGATGCCATCTTTGCTGAAGGCACTCCAAAGGGCCTGAAACCTATCGGTTTAGGCGCACGCGATACCCTTCGCCTGGAAATGGGATTCTGTCTTTATGGAAATGATATCGACGATACCACTTCCCCGATGGAAGCCGGCCTGGGATGGATTACCAAATTCACCAAGCCATTTACCTCCAGCGAGTTATTCGCAAAACAAAAAGCAGAAGGCGTTACCAAAAAACTGGTAGGCTTTGAAATGATAGATAAAGGCATTCCCCGTCACGACTACGAAATCAAGGATGCTGCAGGCAATGTAATTGGCCGCGTAACTTCCGGTACACAGTCGCCCTCTATGCAGAAGGCTATCGGGCTTGGCTATGTGAAAACGGCTTTTGCAGCGCAGGATACAGAAATTTTTATTGCGGTAAGAGATAAGGCCCTGAAAGCAAAAGTGGTAAAAGTGCCTTTCCTCAGCTAGGAATATGTATGAATAGCCGGTTAAAGTTGTTAATTTCGGTGCCTGGAAAGTTTTCGGTGCACCGGAATTTTTATATTTTATTACCATATCTATGCCTACTATTCATTTAACTACCGTTATCTATGCCCCCCTGGAGCGGGTCTACGACCTGAGCAGGAGCATTACACTGCACAAGCGAAGTATGTCGCACCGGCAGGAAGATGCGATAAAAGGTCGCACCAACGGCCTGATATCCTATAATGAAACAGTGACCTGGAGAGCAAAGCACCTGGGAAAAATGAGGGAACTGACCACTAAAATCACCGCCATGCGTCAAAACGAGTCTTTTACAGATGAGATGACCGACGGGGATTTTACCCATATGAATCATGAACATTATTTTAAAGCAATAGAGAATGCCACCGTGATGATTGATATCATGGACTTTGGCACCCCTTATGGCTGGTTCGGAAAAGTATTTGAGCGGCTCTACCTGCAAAAATATATGACCAGGCTCCTGCAGGAAAGAAATAATACCATTAAGGATTATGCAGAGAGTGAAAAGTGGAGGGTAATCCTTGATTAAAGCAAAACGCAACTGAATGACAGATAGCAACAAACCCAGCCTGGAAGTGTGTTTATCTCCGGCATTATTACATTTGTTTGATGTAAAAAACAGTATCGTAGTTATCATAGATGTACTACGCGCTACTTCTACCATTTGCACCGCCCTGTACAACGGCGCTTCCCGTGTAATACCGGTAGCCAGTGTAGAAGAATGTGTGAACATCGGCCGTGCCATCAGTGGTATCACCGCCGGCGAAAGAGATGGCCGGATAGCAGAAGGACTGGCATATGGCAATTCTCCCTTTGAATACCCGCGCGAGTTCGTGGAAAATAAAACGCTGGTGCTCACCACTACCAACGGCACCAAATTACTCCACATGGCTAAAGACGCCATACAAATTATCACCGGCTCCTTCCCCAACATCAGCGCTGTTTGCGATTACCTGGTTGCACAAAACCAGAATGTAATCCTTGGTTGCGCAGCCTGGAAGGATCGTGTAAACATGGAAGATACCTTGTTTGCCGGCGCCGTGGTAAGCCGCATCAAAGAACACTTTGATGTAAACTGCGACTCCGCCATTGCTGCGGAAACGCTTTACCATTCTGCTAAACACGACATCTATACCTTTATGAAACAGGCCTCCCACTACAAGCGCCTCGCGCAGTATGGCCTGGAAAAAGATATTCATTACTGTCTTACTCCGGATGGCGCCAATGTACTGCCCCTGTTCAGAGATGGAGAACTCATTGCCGGGTGAGCGGAGGTTGTCTTACCCGGGATTACGCCGATTTTACAGATTAGTTTTTTGTGATTTGGGGAGATTGGTGGGGATAACAGGGGTTGAATAAAGATTACTTAAAGATTGCCTGGGAAATGCTTCATTTATACTTAGCATATGCTTAGCACATGCTTAATACATGGAGATGTACCGGAGGGGACGTGGAGGGGACGTGGACTTGATCATGTAACCCTCTACCACGGGGCGTTACAGACGAAAAGCGGCAGGGTGTTTATAGGGGTACTGCCATATTAGTGAAACAGCATGCTGACAAACCGGTAAAAGTGAGTGAGCAGCATTCAATAAATCATTGTTGTTAATACCACTCACCTTTTTAAATTATTTAAGGAATAGTGATGGTGAAAACTCTTTAATCTCTACTGAATTTTCCGAAGAGCTTATAAAAACCTAAAAATAAATCAATTTTCCAGAGAAAATACTGAATACTCAATTAAGATCTGGCCAGTGCATTCATCTCCCAAAATCCTTCCAAAATTACACAAAGCTAATCCGTAAAATCAGCGTAATCCTGCTCCAGGACAATTTACATCGCCGAAGGCGATTTCTCCGCTCACCATGTTATACTGAACTTGCCCCCTTTGCCCAAAAAATCCTATATTCTGTTTTCTAAAGATGATAACATGACACACTATATCTGTAGCACCTGCGGGGTGCAATATGATGCAACAGACAACCCGCCGGCGCAATGCCCCATCTGTGAAGATGAGCGACAGTATGTAAATCCAGGCGGACAAAGCTGGACCACCCTGGAACAGGTGCAGAATGCCCACCGGAACATTATAGAAATGGTGGCGCCTAATCTTTACGCCATTTACACAACACCGGATTTTGCCATCGGGCAACGGGCGCATTTACTGATCACTCCGTCCGGGAATATCCTCTGGGATTGCATTACTAACCTCGACGCCTCTACGATAAATATTATTGAGAAACTGGGCGGCATCAAAGCTATTGCCCTCTCCCATCCGCATTATTTTTCCACCATTGTGGAATGGAGTCATGCATTTGGCAATATCCCCGTTTATGTACATCAGCTGGATGCCCAATGGCTGCAGCGCCACGACGACGTGATTAAATTATGGGCGGGCCATGAACTGCCGCTGTGGGACGATATCCGGCTGGTATTATGCGGCGGGCATTTCGACGGTGGAAATGTGTTGTATTCCCCGGAGGGAAAGGGTTGTTTACTGGTGGGTGACGTTATACAGGTATCTTCTGACAGGAAAACAGTATCGGTGATGTACAGTTATCCGAATAATATTCCGTTATCCGCCACCGAAATTAATACCCTGCATGATGCTATAAAACCGCTGAACTATGATGCGATGTATGGTGCTTTTGGAAAATATATTAAAACAGGCGCCAGGGAGGCCGTGGATTTTTCCCTGGAAAGATACCGGAAACGTATCCGGTAAATGGTTGATAAACAGGCTTCTATATTTAAAAAAAATTATGTTGAAAAATACGCGTTACACCGCCATAGCAAACGGAGAGCGGTTAACGGGTTGTTAATGAGTGAGCCGCGGGTTATTAGAAATTTTCTGCTTACTTTTGTGGATTGCCTTTTTATCAGCTGTTAAGTTTTTTTGATATATCTAGTAACCCTTTTGCTGATAATAAAAAGCGGGCAACAACGTATAGTATGTCGCTACCCCATTTGCTAAAATATGTTTACAACAACGGCACTGATGAAGTGATCCGCAGGGGGAAGCGTATTTTTTCGGCCGGGGGCGTTGAACTCATCGAGGCAGACCCGGTGCTGAAAACAGCTACCTTCCGCGTTAAGAGCGACACACATGCCAATTATTACCGTGTTTCCATCAACAAGTATGGAGAAACTACCGGTATGTCCATCCGGTGCCAATGCCCTTACAACCTGGGCGACATCTGCCGGCACGAGGCCGCAGCACTGTTCCAGCTCCAGGAAATGCTGGACAAAAATCATTTCGAGAGCTTCGACACACAGTTTGATCAGCAGCATACGCTGATTAAAATGAAGTCTATCGATATAAAATCCATTAAACTGCTCACCTCCGGTGCTATACTGGCCGAAGCAGAGGAAATTGCCAAAAAACATCCCGCCAAAATAAGCCTGGCCAAAGATGAGAAGGTAGAAGCCCTGCTGAAAGTTAATGGAGAAGAATTCCCGCTGATCATTCAACGGAACGAAGAACGGTTTTTTGATACACATTGCACCTGCGATGAAACAGAACACGCACTATGCGTGCATAAAACAGCCCTGTTCCTGCAACTCCTGCAGAAAAACGGTCCGTTCTATTTCGATACCCTCCGCAACTGGGACAAGGAAAAGAATAAGCTGCTATCCTTATACGGCTATTCCCTTACCGACGACCTGGACGGAAAGTTTGCCTTCTCCTACATGGATGGCAAACCGTTTTTACGTGTACTGGACCCCAGCATCAAACGGGTAGATGGCGCCGCCGCAGGCAGCAGGCAGCCGGTTACGGCTCCCCCGCCCCCGGAAGAAACCATCACCATTACACAACGGCTGGCAGCAGTTTTTAATGCCAACGAAACATTATACCCGTATTTTAAGATAGACCTGGTAAGCGGCGAAATAAATGAAGAGCAAACCGCCTTCGTATCACTGGCCAGCAAACTGGATCTTACCAAATATGTTGACTTCTACCAGTTCAAGGAAAAAGACCGGGAACTGATAGCGCCTATACGAAAATTACAGGGCAGTGAAGTCAGCAAGTTCCTCAGCAAAAATTCTCCGTTTGCCGGTATCTGGGAAAATATTACGCATGAAAATGCAGAAGAACTTCCTACCGAAACAAAAGAACTGATGCTGGAATACCTGCATCCTAAACTCGCCAAACTGTTCCCACAGCTGGCGGAACACGGACTGGTATTTGAACTGCCCAACCGGCAGGCATTTAAAACAAAGAACCTGCAACAACTGCAGATAGGCGCCGACAGACTCAAACTGGTTATTAAAACCAACACCGGCGACACCCATGTAGACATTAACTGCTATGTGACCATCGAAGGTGAACTGGTAAATGTGTCTGAAAGCGAATGGGAAAGCCCGTTGCTGTTCCTGCACAAACAGGTGATCTATTTGTTTGAAAGTCCGCAGGATGCCCTGCACGTGGAACTCTTCCGCCAAAATGGTCAGCTGCGCATCGCTAACAAAGACTGGCCCGCTTATCTGAAAGATTACCTGCTGCCGCTGAGCCGTCAGTACGATATCCAGTTTGATAAAGGATTGCTCGCAGAACTGAAAGATGTAATGCCCGAACCACGGGTGTTCCTGAAAGAACTGGGCGAAACCTTTATCATACAACCCGGATTTGCTTACCGCGGCCAGGAAGTGGAATGGAACGATGAGAGCAAGATCACCGTGCAGGAAGGAAATAAAGTGCTCATCATCCACCGGAATAAAGAAGCAGAAGAAACTTTTGTAAATAAACTCCGCACCCTACATACCAACTTCGCGCAACACGATAACCACAATTATTTTTACCTGCGCGCCAAAGAAGCGCTGAAAAATAACTGGTTCTTCCTGTTCTTCGATGCACTGAAAGAGATGAACGTGCGCGTGTTCGGATTCGATAACCTGCGCAACTTTAAATTCAGCTCGCATAAGCCGGTTACCAATTTACAGATCAGCTCCGGCATCGATTGGTTTGATGCACAGATCGAAGTATTGTATGGTGATCAGAAAGTAAGTATCAAGGATATTAAAAATGCGCTGGCCAATAAACAGAACTATGTTCAGCTGGCAGATGGGTCCCTGGGCCTGTTGCCGGAAGAATGGCTGCGCAAATATTCCCTGCTCTTTAAAGTTGGGGAAGAAAAAGATAAAGGACTCAAACTCAGCAAATATAACTTCAGCGTAATCGATGAACTCTACGAGTTTATTGATGATGATGCCGTAGTGCTGGAACTCGAACAAAAGCGCCGCAAACTGCTCCAGTTCGATGAAATCCGCAACATTGCCCTGCCGGAGAACCTGCAGGCAACCCTGCGCCCTTACCAGGAAAGTGGCTTCCAGTGGCTCAACTACCTCGATGATATCAAATGGGGTGGTATCCTCGCAGATGACATGGGGTTGGGTAAAACCATCCAGGCGCTTACCTTCCTGCAGTATTATAAGAATAAGCATGGTGGTAAAACAATGGCGCTGATCGTTTGTCCTACTACGCTGATTTATAACTGGGAAAATGAAATCAGGAAATTTACGCCTGATATCAGGCATCATATCCACCACGGTCCTGCGCGATTAAAATCGTCTGAAGAACTGGGTAAATTTGATGCCATCATCACCACTTACGGTACTCTCCGCAGTGATATTCAACTGCTGATGAAGCTGGAGTTTGATTATGTTATCCTTGATGAATCGCAGGCAATCAAAAATCCGCAGTCGAAGGTAACCAAAGCTGCACAGCTGCTTCAAACAAAGAACAGGCTGGCGCTGAGTGGTACCCCGATGCAGAATAATACCTTCGATATTTATGCCCAGATGAACTTCCTGAACCCAGGCATGCTCGGCAGCGTAGACTTTTTCCGCAACGAATTTGCTACGCCGATCGATAAATTCCAGGATGAAGAAAGAAAAGAACATCTGCGTAAACTGATCTATCCGTTTATCCTTCGCCGCACCAAAGAACAGGTGGCGAAAGACCTGCCGGAAAAAATAGAAACCGTGATCTTCTGCGAAATGGATGCGGAACAGCGGCATATTTATGATGCCTACCGGAATACCTATCGCTCCAAGATCCTCGGTGTTATTGAAGATCAGGGTATGGAACGCTCCCAGCTCACCATCCTGCAAGGTTTGATGAAGCTGCGGCAGATTTGTGATTCACCGGCTATCCTGAATGATACGGAACAGTATCCGAACCATTCCGTGAAGCTGCATGAACTCACCCGTGAAATCTCTGAAAACATCGGCAACCACAAAGTGCTGATCTTCTCCCAGTTCCTGGGAATGCTCGGATTAATCCGCGACCGCATGCAACACCTCAAAATACCATACGAGTATTTTGATGGCAGCACGTCTACAGTTGATCGTGAAAAGGCTATTCAGAACTTCCAGAACAACGACGAATGCCGCGTGTTCCTCATTTCACTGAAAGCCGGTGGTGTGGGGTTGAACCTCACCGCAGCCGACTATGTGTATATTGTAGATCCGTGGTGGAACCCGGCTGTAGAGCAACAGGCTATTGACCGTACCCACCGTATCGGGCAAACGAAGAATATCTTTGCTTACCGCATGATCTGTAAGGATACCGTGGAAGAAAAGATCTTACAGTTGCAGGAACGTAAGAAATCACTGGTGAAGGAAATTATTTCTGACGATAGTGGTTTTGTGAAGAAGCTGACGAAAGAAGATGTATTGTACCTGTTCAGTTAGAACGGCGAAATAAACTATTCACAGGAGCGGTTTTACGAAAGTAAAACCGCTCTTTTTTTTGTTCCATCCCCAACAGGTACCCCCCTGGAAACTCTTTCATTTTTGCATACACCCTACCATTTCTGCATGGTTTGGCCAATGAACAGCATCTCCCTATCTTCCTCAAATATTATTTAATATACTGATTAATAACCGTTTGTGTTCGTTTGAAAGCCTCTTTTTCAATGCTGGCACTCCGCTGGCATTACCCTATTTGTATCAAAACAATTGATCCATATGCTACCAGACTCAAAAATCTCTCAATTGATAGGTTTACAGATTCCGGGGTTAACATTTCCCGCAGAACAGCAACAGCCTGTAAAGGGTTCTGTCAGTAAAGTGATCCACACGTTTGCTGATTATACCGGCCGGATGATCCGGAGTGAACAACTTCATGAGGTGAAACGTTGTTTTAACGTGGCCGCTGTATTGTATCATAATGGGAGCAGTGCCCTGCGTAACGCCATCGAAAGCGCGTTTATGTATACGCTCTCTCCCCTGCTCTGCGGAAAGCATAAGGAACTACTTCCCTTATCACTGAAGAACGTACGGATTCAACATTTACAAACTATAGCTATTTAAAACACTTTTTATGATGATGACTATTCTCCTGGTGCTGGCAGGATTGGCCTGCTTCGCCGTATTCTTCAAATCGGTCGACTATTTCGAAAAGATCTAACTAAAACGCTTGTTATCATGAATGCATTATTTGTTTTATCACTTTTCGTTTTCGGCTACATGATCTATGTACTGTTGAAACCTGAAAAATTCTGATTGGAGATTTTACTCCCACGCCTATACGCAAAGCTTATTTAACTGACTATAGAAATGACAACAGAAATCTTAGGCGTAATAGCCACCTACGGCATTACGCTTTTACTGGCCTGGCCACTGTCGAGGTACATTGTAAAGGTATTCAGGGGTGAACGGACCTGGTCCGATTTTATGGCGCCGCTGGAACGCCTCTTCTTTAAAATTTCCGGTATCAATCCTAAGGAGGAAATGAACTGGAAAGAGCACCTGAAGGCATTACTTACCATCAACCTAGTATGGTTTGTATATGCCTTTTTTGCACTGTTTTTCCAGGACAAGCTGCCGCTGAACCCGGATGGAAACCCTGGCCAGTCGGCCGACCTGGCGTTTAATACCGCCATCAGCTTCGTGGTGAACTGTAACCTGCAGCACTATTCCGGTGAAACAGGCGTTACTTATTTCACCCAATTATTTGTACTGGCCTTCCTGCAGTTTGTGAGTGCCGCTACCGGTATTGCTGCGCTGATTGTGGTGTTCAAAGCCATGAAAGAAAAAACAACCACTAAGCTGGGTAACTTCTGGGATATCTTCCTGAAAACAATCACCCGTATACTGTTACCAATAAGTATTGTGATTGCGCTGATCTTTGTTTTCAATGGTATGCCTGCCAGCTACGCCGGCAAGGAAGCCATTGTTACTATGCAGGGTGATACCGTGAACGTTTCTCACGGTCCTGTAGCGGGCTTTGTGGCGATCAAACACCTCGGTACCAACGGTGGCGGATGGTTTGGCGCTAACTCCGCTCATCCGCTGGAAAATCCTAACTACGTTACCTGGATGACGGAAATGGTAGCACAGGTGCTCATTCCTATCGCAATGGTATTTGCACTGGGGATGTTTATACAACGAAAGAAATTTGCGATGGTCATCTTCGGAATTATGACCATTGGTATGATATGCCTGCTGATCCCTTCCATGCAGCAGGAAATGGCCGGTAATCCTGCCATTGCCCACATGGGTATCCAACAGGCTACCGGGGCTATGGAAGGTAAGGAAGTGCGGTTTGGAGCCGCCGCCACGGGATACTGGAGTACCGTAACCACTATTATTTCTACCGGTTCTGTATGCGGCTGGCACGATAGCACCATGCCTATGACCGGCATGATGCAGCTGCTGGGTATGATGCTCAACTGCTTCTATGGCGGTTGTGGTGTAGGGATACTCAACTATTACATCTTTATTATTATCGCGGTGTTTATATCCGGGCTCATGGTAGGCCGTACGCCAGAATTCATGGGACATAAGCTGGAAGCGCGGGAAGTAAAGATTGCTGCTATTATTACTTTGTTGTCGCCGTTCCTGATACTGGCTGGTACCGCTTTATCATCGTGGGTATTGTCGCACCACCCGGATGCCAACTGGGCGGTGAAGCCATCGGCCTGGTTAAATAACCCCGGCTATCACGGCTTCTCTGAAATGCTGTATGAGTATACTTCTGCCAATGCCAATAATGGTTCCGGTTTTGAAGGTTTAGGAGATGGAAACGTTTTCTGGAATGTATCTACCGGCTTTATACTGATCCTCGGCAGGTTCCTGCCTATCATAGGACCGGTTGCCATTGCGGGTTTGATGGCTTCCAAAAAATATATACCTGAATCCGCCGGTACGCTGAAAACAGATTCACTCACTTTTGGCGCCATGACCTTCGCGGTGATCGTTATCCTCACTGCCTTGTCTTATTTCCCGGCACTGGCACTGGGCCCGATCGCAGAGTATTTTTCCCTGTAATTTTTTAATGACTGACTACCATGAAGCATGATAATAAATTGTTTCCGAAAGAATTGGTGATGGAGAGCCTGAAGCAGTCTTTCGTAAAACTGAATCCGAAATTAATGATCAAAAACCCGGTGATGTTCACCGTGGAAATAGGTACTGCCGTAATGCTGATAGTAGCGCTGTATGCGCTCTTTACCGGCAACAAGGAACAAGGCAGTGCGGCGTATAATGTTGCCATCTTTGTAGTACTCTTCCTTACCGTGTTGTTTGCCAACTTCGCCGAAGCCATTGCAGAAGCGCGTGGTAAAGCACAGGCAGAAAGTTTGCGTAAAACAAGAGAAGAAACACCAGCGAAGAAAGTAGAACTCGTAGGTGAAATCTTCACCAACGAAATCAAAATTGTATCCTCTTCTTCCCTGCGTAAAGGCGACATCTTTGTATGTGAACCGGGCGATATTATCCCCGCCGACGGTGAAATTGTACAGGGCCTCGCCAGCATCGACGAATCTGCCATCACCGGCGAAAGTGCGCCGGTGATCCGGGAAGCCGGTGGCGATAAATCCAGTGTGGTAGGTGGTACCAAAGTTTTGTCTGACCATATTAAAGTACGGGTAAGCACTGAACCGGGCGAATCTTTCCTGGATAAAATGATTGCCCTCGTAGAAGGCGCCAGCAGGCAGAAAACGCCTAATGAAATTGCGCTCACCATCCTGCTGGCCAGCTTCACCCTGGTGTTTATCATTGTATGCGTAACGCTGAAACCATTTGCAGACTATGCACAAACACCGATCACCATTGCGGCCTTCATCTCCCTGTTTGTATGCCTCATCCCTACTACCATCGGCGGTTTATTATCGGCCATCGGTATTGCGGGAATGGACCGTGCATTGCGTGCCAACGTGATCACCAAATCAGGTAAAGCCGTGGAAACCGCTGGCGATATTGATGTGTTGTTGCTGGATAAAACCGGTACCATCACTATCGGTAACCGTAAGGCAACTAACTTCTACGCCACCAATGGCATTTCCACCGCAGAATTTATCCGCCTCTGCGCACTCAGCTCTTTATCCGATGAAACACCGGAAGGTAAATCCATCGTGGAGCTGGCAGGTAAAGACGTGGTAAGTAAATTATCAGTGAGTGGCTCCAGCCTGGTGAAGTTCACCGCCGAAACCCGCAGCAGCGGTATCGATCTGCCCGATGGCAGCCGTATCCGCAAGGGCGCTTATGATGCCATCAGGCGACTCGCGGAAAAAGAAGGATTCTCTTTCCCGGCGGAAACACTGGCTAAAGTAGAATCTATTTCCAACGATGGTGGTACGCCACTGGTAGTAGCGCTCAACAGCAAAGTGCAGGGCGTTATTGAATTGCAGGATATTATTAAGCCGGGTATCAGCGAGCGTTTCGACCGCCTGCGTAAAATGGGTGTAAAAACGGTGATGGTGACCGGTGATAACCCGCTTACCGCTAAATATATTGCCAACAAAGCCGGTGTGGACGACTTCATCGCTGAAGCCAAGCCGGAAGATAAAATGAGCTATATCCGTAAGGAACAAAATGAAGGCCGGCTGGTAGCCATGATGGGCGACGGTACAAACGATGCGCCCGCCCTGGCCCAGGCCGATGTAGGCGTGGCCATGAACAGTGGTACCCAGGCCGCGAAAGAGGCCGGTAACATGGTGGATCTCGACAACGACCCTACCAAGCTGATTGAAATCGTGGAAATTGGTAAGCAGCTGTTAATGACACGCGGTACCCTTACCACCTTCTCCATTGCCAACGACGTAGCAAAATATTTCGCTATTGTGCCTGCGTTGTTTGTGGCCTCCATACCAGCATTGCAGGGTATCAACATCATGAAACTGCATAGCCCTGAAACAGCAATCCTGAGTGCCGTTATTTTCAACGCCATCATTATCCCGATGCTGATACCGCTGGCCCTTCGTGGCGTGGCTTATAAGCCTATCGGCGCCAGTGCGTTGCTTCGCCGCAACCTACTGATCTATGGCGTAGGTGGTATCATAGCGCCTTTCATCGGTATCAAGCTGATTGATATGCTGATAGCGCTTTTCATGTAATTCTAAACTGATAAATTTTAAAGAGATGAAAAAATATCTTTGGCCTTCTGTAAAACTCACACTGTTACTGGTGGTATTACTGGGAGGATTATATCCGCTGTTTATTGCTGGTGTGGCTAAAATGGCTCCCGGTAAAGGCGATGGTATCAAAGTAACGCATAACGGAAGAGTAGTGGGTTATGAAAACATTGCACAGAAATTCAGTGATGATAAATATTTCCAGCCCCGCCCTTCTACGGTAGATTATAACGCCGCCGGTTCCGGTGGTTCCAATAAAGCGGCGGGTAACCCCGATTACCTGAAAACCGTACAGGAAAGAATTGATTCCTTCATGGTACACAACCCGGATGTGAAAAAAGAAAACATCCCGGCAGAACTGGTCACCGCTTCTGCCAGTGGTTTAGACCCGCACCTCACTCCTGCTGCCGCCTATGTACAGGTGCCACGTGTAGCGAAGCTGAGAGGCATTCCTGCGGATAAGCTGAAACAACTGATCGATGCCAATACCCAGGGTCCTTTAATGGGACTGTTTGGTTTATCTACTGTTAATGTGTTAAAATTAAACATAGCGCTCGATGATATGAAGTAGGGCGCAGTCCTTTTATTCCTTTAGCCTGTGAATGTCTTATGAAGAACCTTTTACCTGGTAGTCTGTCGCAGCAGATTACCAGTGATTCTACCAACACGAACCTATATATTTAAGATGAAGAAAATTTTATTACTGGCCGGCGCACTGGCAGCTGCTAATACTATGTTTGCCCAGGACGCACCGCCACAAGAGAAAGAGAAAGGAAAAGTAACCTTTTCCGGCTATGCCGAAGCGTATTACAGTTACGATCTGAACAACCCGGCTAATCATACTAAGCCCGGATTCCTGTATAATTACAATCGTCATAATGAATTAAACCTCAACCTGGCGATGGTAAAGGCCACGTATACGTCAGACCGTATCCGGGCCAACGTAGGACTGATGGCGGGTACCTATCCGCAATACAACCTGGCATCGGAACCTACCCTGATGCAGTATGTATACGAGGCTAACGTGGGTATCCGTGTAGGCAAAAACGTTTGGATTGATGCAGGTGTAATGCCGGCGCACATCGGTTTTGAAAGCGCCATCGGAAAAGATTGCCCTACCCTCACCCGGAGCATCCTCGCAGAGAATTCTCCTTATTATGAAACCGGCGCCAAAGTAACCTGGACGCCCAACGACAAATGGTCGTTTGCCGCCATGTACCTGAACGGATGGCAAAGGATTAAAAAAGTGGATGGTAACCAAACCCCTGCTTTTGGTACACAGATCACCTTTAAGCCAACAACAAAAATATTGCTCAACTGGAGCACTTACATCGGTAATGATCTGCCGGATAGTGTACGCCAGATGCGCTACTTTAATAATGTTTATGGTACCTTTAGTATAACGGATAAATTCAGTGTCATTGCAGGATTCGACTATGGATTACAGCAAAAGGCCAAAGGATCATCCGACTTCAACAGCTGGTACAGCCCTGTTGTAATTGCCCGGTACGCATTTACCGATAAATTTGCGATGGCAGGACGCGTAGAGCATTACAATGATCAACATGGCGTTATCATTAGCACCGGTACACCGGATGGTTTTCAAACCACCGGCTACTCTCTTAACCTGGATTTTACCCCGGTGAATAACGTGATGTTCCGGCTGGAAGGCAGATCATTTAACGGAAAAGACAAAACATTTATGAAAGGAACAGAACTGAAAAACACCAATACTGCGATCACTGCATCACTGGCCGTATGGTTCTAACTAAATAATAATGACAGATAAAGAACACTCCGTACAGCAATTTCTTAACCTGGCTAACCGCGCCGGCAGAGGGAAGTTTAAAATTTATATCGGCATGAGCGCCGGTGTAGGTAAAACATACCGCATGCTGCAGGAGGCGCATGCCATGTTAAGAAATGGGGTGAATATCCAGATCGGTTACATCGAAACACATGGGCGTGCGGAAACGCATGCCCTGCTGGATGGACTGCCCCAGATACCCCGCCGGCAGGTATTCTACAAAGGGAAAATGCTGGAAGAAATGGATCTTTCCACCATCCTGCTGCTGGCGCCCGACTGGGTAGTGGTAGATGAACTGGCGCACAGTAATATCCCCGGCTCCAAAAATGAGAAGCGCTGGCAGGATGTTGTGGACCTGCTCAATGCGGGGATCAATGTTATTTCTGCCGTGAACATTCAGCACATCGAAAGTATTAACCAGGAGGTGAAATCCATTACCGGCGTGGAAGTGCAGGAGCGCGTTCCCGACCTGATACTGCAAATGGCCGATGAAGTGGTGAACATCGACCTTACCGCCGATGAGCTGATCACCCGTTTGAAAGAAGGTAAAATTTATGATCGCTCCAAAGTAGAGAGCGCCCTGAGTAATTTTTTTCAGGCAGATAAAATCCTGCAATTACGTGAGCTGGCACTGAAGGAAGTAACCACACAGGTGGAACGGAAAGTGGAGATCCAGATCCCACGTAACCTGCAGATGCGCCATGAGAGTTTCCTGGCATGTATTTCTACCAATGATGAAGTGGCCCGGAAGGTAATCCGCAAAACAGCCAGGCTGGCCGCTTATTATCACGCCGACTGGTTTGTATTGTATGTACAAACCCCGGGCGAAAGCGCCGATAAGATTGCGCTTGCTGCCCAACGTCATCTTATTAATAACCTGAAACTTGCTACAGAACTCGGTGCGGAAGTTATACAGGAACATAACGCCAAAGTATCGGAAGCTATCATTAACATTGCATTGGAAAAACATGTTACTACCATTTGTATGGGAAAACCGCATATCAGTCTTTTCCGCATCATTTTGCGCACTAACCTGTTTAACCAGTTGTTGAAAACGCTTTCTTCCAACGATATCGACATTATCATATTATCATGAGTACGTTCAGATTAAAAACAAAGATTACGCTTGGTGTACTGTTCCTGTACATCATGCTGCTGGTGGTGAGCATACTGGGCTATTACTATCTGAACCGCCTGAACGAAAAGGCGAAGTTCATCCTCAAGGATAACTATGAATCGCTGGAGTATTCGAAAAATATGCTGGTAGCTTTGGAAGATCTGCCGGCTCATCGTGCCGCTGCTATGCAAACTTTTTCCGTTAATCTCAGGAAGCAGCAGGCCAACGTAACAGAAAGAGGTGAGAAAGATGCAACGGAAGCAGTTGCCCGCATTTTTGAATTGCTTAAAAAAGATTCTACCATAGAAATAGGCGCTATAAAGAAAAATATCTACACCATCATGGACCTCAATATGGCCGCCATTGTAGGTAAAAATGAAAGGGTAAAGAAAACAGCAGATAATGCGCTGCTCTATATTGCTATTATCAGCGGACTTTGCTTTGTATTGGGATTCACTTTTGTTTATAACTTCCCCGGGTACATTGCCAATCCCATCGATGCGCTTACGCAGGGGATTAAAGATATCGCCAACAAACAATATGGTAAAAGACTCTACTTTAAATCCGGCGACGAATTCGGCGATCTGGCCGCCGCTTTCAATACAATGGCCCAGCGGCTGGATGAATACGAACACAGCAACCTGGCGCGCATTGTATTTGAAAAGCAACGCGCGGAAGCCGTGATCAGCAGCCTGAAAGATGCTACCATCGGATTTGATGTAAATAATGTGATCCTGTTTGCCAACACCCCTGCCCTGCAACTGCTGAACATACCTGAAAAGGATCTCATCGGACAGCCGGCGGAAGAAATAGCCAAACGCAACGACCTGCTACGCTTCCTCGTGAATACAAAGGAAAATGCCCCGCTTAAAATAGTGGTGGACGGAAAAGAATGTTTCTTCACCCGCGAAACAACCGACATCAGGCATGAAGAAAAACGTATAGGCTACGTAGTTATTCTCCGGAATATTACCACTTTTAAAGAACAGGATATTGCCAAAACGCATTTCATTGCCACTATTTCCCATGAGTTGAAAACGCCGCTGGCAGCGTCTGATTTCAGTATTAAGCTGCTGGAAGATGAAAGGACGGGGGTATTGAGTACTGAACAGAAAGAGCTGTTGGACAGCCTGAAACAGGACAACCGGCGCATGATAAAAATTGTGAGTGAGCTGCTGGACCTGTCGCAGGTAGAAAGTGGCAATATACAATTGCAGCCGCAGCCGGTTACTGCGATGAACATTGTGCAATACGCGATGGACACGGTACAGAAACAAGCCGCACAACGCGAAATCACCATCCGCACACAGGTGCCGGATACTTTACCGAAAGTACTGGCAGACGTGGAGAAAACCGCCTGGGTATTGGTGAACCTCTTAACCAATGCCATCCGTTATTCTGCCCACGGCGCCGCCATAGAACTAACGGTAACGCCTACCGGAACAGAGATGGTATCGTTTGTGGTACAGGATTATGGAAAAGGTATTCCGGAAGCCTTCCGTGGTAAAATATTTGAAAGGTTTTTCCAGGTTCCCGGTATGAAGGGCCAGGGGAACGGGCTCGGACTGGCCATTTCAAAGGAATTTATTGAAGCCCAGGGTGGCATCATTGGCGTAAATAGCGAAGAAGGAAAAGGCAGCCAGTTTTATTTCACCTTGCCGGAGGCATAGTGTTGTCAGGGTTGTTCAATGTGCGCTTTTACAAGATGTACATGTTGATAATAGATAGCACTAATTTCCTGCAACCGGTCAGGGATGCTGTCGAGATTTTCTTCCAGCCGGGCATCTCTTTCAACAGATAAAGCTACATCCGATGCGTATTGCATGCCAACCATATGCAGGTTAAATTTCATCTGGTGCGCCAGCATATAGAGCGGTTGCCAGTCTTTCGCTGCCAGCAGCTGGTTCATTTCTGAAAGTTTTTGCGGAATGCTGTCCAGCAGTTCTTCCAGCATTATTTTCACATGTTCTTTTTCACCGGACATCATGCTGTATACAGCGGAGAAGTCCAGTTCGCTGAAAGGTATTTCAGTGGCTTCTTTTTTTTCAGTGATTGCTTCCGGTGTTTGTTCTCCCAGTCCTTTCAGGATTTTATGAAACAGGTCGGTTCGGTCGAATGGTTTGGAAACGTAGTCATTCATCCCGGCGGCCAGGCAGCGGTCTTTTTCTCCTTTTAATGCGGAGGCGGTCATGGCAATCATGTAGGTCCGGATGCCTTTCCCGCGTATGGCCTGCGTAGTCTGATATCCGTCCATTCCCGGCATCTGGATATCCATAATGATGCAATCGTAAGATTTGTAGTCCAGCATTTCAAGGGCCAATTTTCCGCTGTTAACCACGTCTGTTCTGGCACCTGCATTGCGGAGTGTATGAAATACCACCTGTTGATTGATGTCGTCGTCTTCCACTACCAGTATGGTTTTCCCTTGCAGTGGTTTTTCTGCATGGTGAAGATGCCCCTTGTCATCTTTACCGGTAACTTCTTCGTTGTTGCGGGCAAACGGAAGCTCAAAGTAAAAAGTAGCGCCTTCGTTCAGGCGGCTGTTTACCCGGATAAAGCCATGTTGAAGGGTGATGAGTTCTTTGGTGATGGCTAATCCCAGGCCGGTGCCGCCAAATTTGCGGGTATTGTCTGCATGTGTTTGGGAGAAGCTTTTAAAAATCATCTCATGTTGGTCCGGGTCGATGCCTATGCCGGTATCCTTTATTTCAAAGCCCAGCTGAACAGTGGATTGTTCCTTATCTTCCTTTACCAGCGATACTTTCACGGTTATTTTTCCACTATGGGTAAATTTAATAGCATTTTCCACAAGGTTGGTCAGGATCTGGTTGAGACGTATTTCATCTCCCAAAAGATAAGCTGGGATGGCGGTATCTATCTCATCAAAAAACGACAGTTCCTTTTGTTGCGCCTGTAATTTCAGGGGGAAGAGGGCATTGTCTATTACCTCGTAAATATCAAATGGTTCGTGGAGGAGCAGCAGCTTACATGCTTTTATTTTTGAGAAGTCGAGGATTTCGTTGATGATCACCAGCAGGCGGTTGGCGGACGTTTTGATGGCGCCGGTGTACTCCAGTTGTGTGGGAGATAGCTGGCTTTGCTGCATCAGGAGGTTGGTCATGCCGATGATACCGTTCATGGGTGTACGAATTTCGTGGCTCATATTGGCGAGGAACATTTCCTGGGCACTGATGGCTTCCTGCGCCAGGTTATTGGCGTTTTCAATGGCGGTGATATAGTTGTTTTTTTCGGTGAAATCCTGTCCTATACCGCAGATGCCGATCATTTCACCGTCTGAATTCCGGAGCGGGAATTTGGTAATAAGAAAGTGATAGATCTTATCGTTCACGGTAATGCTCTGTTCTGATTTTACCCTGGCGCCTGTTGTCCTTACTTCAAGATCCAGTTTGGCATAGCGTTGTACCCAATCGTATGGTAGTTCTTCATCTGTTTTGCCAATGATATCTTTTTTATCTACGCCGTGTATTTCGGTAAAGCGGTTATTCACCAGCAGGTATTTGCCGGGCATATCTTTTATGAACATCATAGACGGCATAAAGTCGAGGATGGCATCCAGGCGTTGCTGGAGATACATCACCTGGTCTTCGTTTCTTTTTTTCTTATCAATATCCCTTACTACGCATTGAAATTCTTTTACCCGGCCATCTTCTCCGTACACCAGTGCGGCCATTTGTTCCACCCATTTTTTTGCGCCCGATTTGGTAATGATTTCAAATTCCTGGGAGGTATAATCGTCGCCTGTTTTCACCTGGTTCATGTAAAAGGCTTCGAGTCGTTTCCAGGTATCTTCTTCCAGGAACATGGAGTAATGTTTGCCTACCAGTTCTGTATTGGGGTAGCCGGTCATTTCGGCGGCGCCTTTGCTCACGTAGGTAAAGATGCCATCTACCTGCGATTTATAGAGGATCAGTTCTGTTTCTTCTGCCAGCCGGAGAAAGGACTGTTCTCTTTTGTGCAGCTGGTTGGTTCTCAGCTTCAGCTTTTTGAACATCCGGTATAAATACCGCGATTCGCCCAGTAACAGTACCAGTGTGAAAAGGCTGATGATAATGGTGGTCCAGAAAGAGTACAGGGTATAGCGATTGTCTTTGTCGACCCGTTCAATCAGTTTACGCCGGTTTGCCTGCATGAAATTATTCACTGCTATTCTTACGCTGTCGCGGAACAGGGCGTTTTCGGGGGCAGTGATCAGTTGTTTGGCCAGGGCAGGTTGGGTAGCTGCCAGTGCAAGTATCCGTTGATGATAGCTGATTTTTTTCCGGAGAAGGATACTGAAATTATCCAGTATTTTTTGAGAGATGGTATCACCAGGCATGCTGGCTGAAACAGATTGGAGGAGGCGTAGCACGCTGTCTGGCAGGGCATAATTGGCGGCAGGGATACGGGACTGCCCCATGAGCAGCATGTCGCGGATGCTGTTGGTATAGTTATTATCCAGTACGGCTACGGTTCTTACCTTATCTATCAGCAGGTTGGTTTGTATCATGCTTTCCGCCGCGCTCCTGCTTCTTTTTTTAACCACCCAGGCATAATATACAAAACCCATGAGCGCCATAAATACTACCAGGATAAGTACCAGAACGGTATTTACAATTTTTTTCATGCGTAGGCTTTTCAACGGCTCTTTAATAGCGTTGGCAGGGGTTATGAGCTCAGTGACGGATTATTTATTCAAATTAGGATATTTTGGGGCAATATTGCTGTTCATCTTGTTCAATCCAACGTATGGACCAGGAAAAGATTATGGAGGTCAGTATTTCTTTTTCTGTTACTTTCGGCGTGCGAATGTATTACCGGGTGAATGTTTTAGCAATACTTTAACGGATTGTCTTTACAATCATTCCATTATATTTGCCTAATATTCTTTTTCCTAAGTATGTATATTATATGAAGAAAATAATTTTTACCCTGGGTCTGATAGCTGTTTCTATTGGAGTTTTTGCACAGGATGGCGGTTCACCGATGAATAAAGCGGTTAATAAAGTTACCCATTCTAACGACTTTTTAATGGTACAGTTGTCATACGATGGCTGGGCGGGTGCGCCTGACAGTATTAAGAGCGGCCTTAACAGGGGTTTTAATATTGCCCTGATGTACGACTTCCCGTTCAAGAAATCCAAGCTGAGTATGGCAGCGGGTTTAGGTATCAGTACCAGCGGTGTTTACCTGAAAGATCATACGATGGATATCCAGGGAAAGCTGAATCGTAACCAGGTGTCTTTCCCTACTTCCACGGCTAAAAAGAATAAAGTGGCTACCACTTACCTGGAAATTCCTATTGAATTAAGATACCGCAGTGTGCCGGATAACGCCAACAAAGGCTTCAAAGCCGCAGTAGGTGTGAAAGTAGGCGCCCTGGTAGATGCTCATACCAAAGTAAAATATACCGGCGCCAATGGCAGCAAGGATATTGATAAAGATGCCAACAGGGGATTCTTTAACCCGTGGCGCTTTGCGGCTACTGCCCGTGTAGGTTACGGTAACTTTGCCTTATTTGGCTCCTATTCCCTGAATCCATTGCTGAAAGACAATGCCAGCAATAACCTGGATATCAGACCTTACCAGATTGGTATTTGTTTAAGCGGATTGTAACAGCCTCCGGGCTTTTATATAGAGAAAACGGCCCGGGTTTAACACCTGGGCCGTTTTTTTATGGTGAGATGATCAGCGCGATCGCTTATCTTTTACCAGTTACTCTCCTTTGAATACGGGCTTTCTTTTTTCGAGGAAAGCCTGGATCCCTTCCGCGTTATCGGCGGAGTTACCGGCAATTTCCTGGCAATAGGCTTCGTATTCGAGTACTTCATCCAGGTTATCCGTCATGCCTTTGGTGAGCATTTTTTTCATGAGTGCAATGGCTTTCGTAGGTGCGGCAGCGTAGTAAGCGGCTTCCGCCTGTACGGCGGCATCCAGTTCCGCAGCCGGCACCACTTTGTTTACCAGTCCCAGTTTCAGCGCTTCCGCCGCGCTTACTTTACTGGCTTTGGTAGCCAGTTCAAAGGCCCGGTGGTAGCCCACGGTACGGGGCAGGAAGTACGAAGAGCCAGAATCCAGCACCAGCGCGATGTTCACAAAAATTTCTATCATGGTGGCTTCCTCGCTGGCAATGATCAGGTCGCAGGCCAGTGCAAGGGAGCATCCTGCGCCGGCGGCCACGCCATTGAGCCGGCAGATAACCGGCTTGGGCATATTGCGGATGGCGCGAATGATCGGGTTATAGCGTTTGTGCAGCGATTCGCTCAGGTCGCGCTTTCCGGCCTCCATAGAAGCCTTGAGGTCCTGACCACTGCTGAAAGCTTTGCCGGCGCCTGTTAACACGACCACTCTCACTGCCGGATCTTTTTCTGCTTTCTTTAATGCATCCTGCAACTCATAGCTGAGCGGATCGTTGAACGCATTGTATACTTCAGGTCTGTTTAAGGTGATGGTAGCAATACCATCCTGAATATCCAGTAATAAAGCAGCCATGATAATATGATTTACAGGGTTTCTTTCAGCCAGTTAAAGAATTCGCGCTGCCATACAATGGCGTTCTGCGGTTTCAGTACCCAGTGATTTTCTTCCGGGAAATACAGCAGCTTGCTTTTTATTCCTTTCAGCTGTGCCAGCTGGAAGGCTTGAAGGCCCTGTTCAATAGGAACGCGGAAGTCGATACCACCCTGGATAATAAGAATGGGTGTATTCCATTTATTGGCGTATTCACTTGGGTTGAAATGTTTGTAGCCGTTGGCGTTGGCAGCATCCCAATAAGCGCCGATATCCCAGTTGGCAAACCACAGCTCTTCGGTAGTACCGTACCAGCTTTTCAGGTCAAATAAACCGTCGTGCGCAATAAAGCTTTTGAAGCGGTTTTCGTGTACGCCTGCCAGCATGTATACGGAATAGCCGCCGTAACTGGCGCCTACAGCGCCTAAGCGGGCTTTGTCTACATAGCTTTCCTTGCTTACATCATCAATAGCGCTCAGGTAATCGCGGATTGGTTGTCCGCCCCAGTCCTTGCTGATAGAAGCATTCCACTCTACGCCATGACCCGGCATGCCCCTTCTGTTGGGGGCTACCACGATATAACCCTGGGATGCCATCAGCTGGAAATTCCAGCGGTAAGAGTAAAACTGCGATACGGCCGACTGTGGGCCACCCTGGCAATACAGCAGGGTTGGATATTTTTTAGCGGGGTCAAAATCCGGCGGGAAAATCACCCAGGTAAGCATGTCCTTACCATCGGTGGTTTTCACCCAGCGCTTTTCAATTTTGCACATGCCTATTTTATCGTAGGCCGCTTTGTTTACGGTGGTAAGCGGGGTAACGGCGCCCTTTTGCAGGTCTACGGTAAACAGTTCCGCCGCATGGTTCATATCAGTACGGGACACTACCAGGGTGTTGCCGGATTGTGCCAGCATGTCGTTGATATCAAAGTCGCCGGTGGTTACCTGGCGTATATGCTTCTCCGTTGTTTGGGCGATATTTTTCTGCAGGGAAATTTCCAGCAGTTGCTCAGTGCCTTTTATGACGGCGAGGAAGTATATTTTTTTGCCGTCGTTGCTGAAGCGGGAAGAAGCGGCGGTGCCATCCCAGCCTTTGGTAAGGTTGGTGATAACGCCGGTGGCGCGGTCCATGATGATTACGTCATTTTTATCTGCTTCGTAACCATCGCGGGCCATACTTAACCAGGTGAGGTATTTGCCATCCTGGCTGAAGTTGGGCGCCACATCGTAGCCCATCATTCCTTCGGAAAGATTGCGGGTAGTTTTGGTATCCAGGTTATATTCGTAGATATCTGTATTGGTGCTGATAGCGTAATCTTTCCCGAATTTCTTCTTACAAACATAGATCACACTTTTCCCATCGTGGCTCCAGATCATATCTTCAGGGCCACCGGAGGGCATTTGCGGGCAATCGTAGGGTTCTTCCGCCATAATATCTACCGGAGTACCTACTTCGCCATTATTGTAAGTGGCATAAAAAACGTGGGAGAAATTGCCATCTTCCCAAGTATCCCAGTGACGGTAGTTCAGGTTATCGTAGATCTGTACATTGGATTTCGGAAGATCCGTGTAATGATCGCTGCCGGATATCTTCTTTACTTTTACTTCTTTCGAAAACAAAATATGTTTCCCGTCGGGAGAAATGCGGATGTTTTGCATCCCGCCGTCCACGTTGGTTTTTTGCACCGGATCGGAGCCATCGGCATTCATTTCATACCACTGTCCTTTCAGGGAGAAACCAATTTTATTGCCGGGTAATACGGCTACATCTCCTTCTGCGCCGGGTGTTTGAGTGAGTTGCTTTACAGCGCCGCCTGCCAGCGGGATAGCATAGAGATTTTTTTCGCTTTTGTTCTCGGTCATATTGATCTGAGAAACGCCATAGATAACGGTTTTGCCGTCAGCGCTCAACGCCTCTCCACTCACCCGTCCAAGTTGCCATAGCAATTCGGGTGTCATCTTATCCTGGGCTACTGCCATAGTTGATATTAATAGTCCTGTCAGTAAAAAAGGTTTAAACATGATATCGAAAGGTTGTTTTGGATCGGGTAAATGTAGGAAGAAATGACGTAGCGATTAAATTCTCTGTAAATTTGCTCCAAATTCTGAAATAACTTGATTGACAAAAAACAAGTAGTACAAAAAGAGGAGAGAGCCGTTATAGTTGGTGTTATCACCAAAGACCAGACAGAGCGCCAGGTGAATGAGTTCCTGGATGAGCTGATGTTCCTGGCGGAAACAGCGGGGGCTACGGCTGTTAAGCGCTTTACCCAGCGGCTGGCGCACCCCGACAGGGCTACCTTTGTTGGTAAAGGTAAGCTGGAAGAAATCCAGCAGTTTATTGCAGGCAGGGATATATCACTGGTTATATTTGATGATGAGCTTACCGGCTCACAGATCGCCAATATTGAAAAGGTGCTGAAGGTAAAAGTGATCGACCGAAGTGACCTGATCCTGGATATCTTCGCACGCCGTGCGCGCACAGCACAGGCAAGGGTGCAGGTAGAACTGGCGCAGTACCAGTATATCCTGCCACGTTTGCGCGGTATGTGGAGTCACCTGGAAAGACAGGGAGGCGGTATCGGCAGCAGGGGCCCCGGTGAAACGGAAATTGAAACGGATCGTCGTATTGTAAAAGACAAAATAGCGCTGCTTCGCAAACGCCTGGAGGATATAGACCGTCAATCCCTTACCCAGCGTAAGGAACGCGGCGAATTTATCCGCGTGGCGCTGGTAGGTTATACCAACGTTGGTAAAAGCACCCTCATGAACCTGCTCAGCAAAAGTGAGGTGTTTGCAGAAAACAAGCTGTTTGCTACCCTGGATACCACCACGCGTAAGGTAGTATTTGATCAAACGCCTTTCCTGCTCAGCGATACCGTAGGGTTTATCCGTAAACTCCCCCATCACCTGGTGGAAAGCTTCAAATCCACGCTGGACGAGGTACGCGAAAGCGATATCCTGATCCATGTGGTAGATATTTCCCATCCGCAGTATGAAGAGCAGATTGAAGTGGTGAACCGCACGCTGCAGGAACTGAAAGCGTTTGAGAAGCCCACCATCATGATCTTTAACAAGATGGACCTGTACGAGGCCAACACCTTTGATAAATGGCTGGAGCCAGAAATTAAACAGGATATCCTGAATACCCTGAAACAGGACTGGGAAACGAAAACCCAGGGAAACTGTGTATTCATTTCCGCGCTGGAAAAAAGGAACATCGAGGAATTGCGCAAAACCATCCTGGACAAGGTAACCCAATTGTACAAGGAGCGCTTCCCCTATAAAACCGAATTCTTCTACTAATGGCCAAAGAATATTCGTGGTATAAATTAGAAGAAGGCCGTTTGCCCTTTGCAGAGAAACAGATCAGCGTAATGGAGGTAAATGGCAAAAAAATTTGCTGTACCCTGCACCAGGGGCAGCTTTTCGCGTTTGCGTATAAATGTCCGCATGCCGGTGGCATTATGGCCGATGGGGTGATAGATGCCGCCGGTAATGTGGTATGCCCGCTGCACCGTTATAAGTTTAGCCTTAAAAATGGCTACAACAGCAGCGGAGAAGGATACTACCTGAAAACCTACCCTATAGAACAGCGTGAAGACGGGCCCTGGCTGGGCATGGAGAAAAGCGGCTGGTTCTGGTAAAAAGCAATTATCTTTTTGTTAAGAGTGATCGTCATATTTGAAGTAACCGGTATATGCCTGTAACTTTTCGCTATGCTGACTACAACTGTTACACGCTCATTTGTTCTCTCTGAAAAACAAGTATGGCTGCTCATCACCGCTATGCTGGTACTATTGCAGTTTAGTGCCCTTTTTGTACCCATCCTGGAACCCGACGGCGCGCTATATGCCGGTATCGCCAAAACAATGGTGATAAAACACGACTACTGGAACCTTTATGCAGATGGTCACGACTGGCTCGACAAGCCCCACTTCCCTTTCTGGATGGCGGCTATCAGCTTTCAGCTTTTCGGCATCCACACCTGGTCTTATAAACTGCCTGCCATTCTTTTTTTGCTGATGGGCGCCTGGTATACTTACCGTTTTGCGCTTCATTTATATGACGAAAAAGTAGCCCGCTGGGCAGTATGTATCTTACTCACGGCAGAACATCTGGTTATTTCCAACAACGATGTGCGGGCAGAGCCTTATCTCACCGGGTTGATCATCGCGGCAGTATATCATTTTTACCGCCGCGGCATCCTCCTGGGCACCCTTTTTACGGCCTTCGCCATCATGACGAAGGGGTTGTTTGCCCTGGTGCCGGTTTGTGCCGCTATTGGCGGCCATTTGCTGTTTACGCGCAACTGGAAAGAACTGTTCCACTGGCGCTGGGCGCTGGCAGCAGTACTAATAGCGCTTTTCATTACGCCGGAGCTGTATGCCCTGTACCGGCAGTTTGATCAGCACCCGGAGAAAATTGTATTCGGCGCCACCGGTGTATCAGGCATCCGTTTTTTCTTCTGGGACAGCCAGTTTGGGCGCTTCATGAACACCGGTCCTATCAAAGGCTCCGGCGATCCGTTCTTCTTTTTTCATACCCTCCTGTGGGCTTTCCTCCCCTGGTCGGTGATGCTATACGCTGCGGTCATCATCTTCATAAAAAAATGGAAGCAGCAAAGGGAATATTACTGCATCTGCGCAGCCCTGGCCACTTTCGCACTGTTTTCCCTTTCCCGGTTCCAGCTGCCGCACTACCTGAACATCATCTTTCCTTTTTTTGCCATCCTCACCGCACAGTATATATTATCGCTGCAAACAGAAAAAGGGCTGAAATTTTTCCGGGTTACACAGTACACCATCATCATTGTGATAGCTGTTGCCGGCGTGGTAATTGATCTCCTGTACAAGCCGGCTATGCATTATGCGTGGCTTCTGCTGGCCGCAGCCCTGCTCCTGCTCTACCTTTTGCTGCATTACTGGCTGGATAAATCTACCCGGCAGGCCGTATTTTACCGCACCATTTCCATCAGTATTCTGCTGAACCTCTACCTGAACACCATCCTGTACCCCGATATGATGCAATACCAGAGCGGAAGTACAGCCGCCGCCTATGCCAATACATATCTTCCCGGTAAAAGCATAGCGCTGTACCAGGCAAATTCCTACGCATTCGATTTTTATATGCAGGCGCCGGTGTTACGCCCCGATTCCGCCACTGAACTTATTTTCACTACCCCCGATGCAGTGGCCTCCCTGCAACAGCAAGGATATACCTGCACAGTGATCCGGTCGTTCCCGCATTTTTATGTGAGCAAACTGGATTTGCCTTTTGTCCGCAAGGCGACGCGGGCGGGCGCTTTGGGGGAAAGACAGCTGGTGGCAGTGAAAAAATAATTTTATTTAACCCGCTATGGTGGCTGATTTTAGGCAATGACCTAAATTTTTTCTCAAAAAAATGAAATAAGATTTTGCAAAAATGAAAATTTCCCTATTTTTGCAATCCCAAATCGCACAAACGATACGGGAAACACTCCTCCTTAGCTCAGTTGGTTAGAGCATCTGACTGTTAATCAGAGGGTCGCTGGTTCAAGTCCAGCAGGGGGAGCAAAAGAGCGATTATGAATACAATTCATAGTCGCTTTTTTATTTGCACGAAATTTGCGCATACTTTAGAAGAAAGCCAAAGAGAAGAATGAAAACCTTGTTTTAAAGGTTCGATCACGCCAATACAGCAATAAAAATGATGCGATTAGTCTTAAATAACTTAATCGTCTTTTCATTGTTATAATATAGTGTTCTGTAGGGCATACAATTGTAATTCTTATGAGAAATGGCAAACAAACCTTTCAAAGTGAAAAGATTGCAGTACAACAAAATATGCTGACGGCGATTGATAGATATTTACTCACGCACAATTTAGGTAATAGGGGAATTGAAGATGGCAATAAGCGAAACCAGGTAGTAGGGCTACTGGGGGAAATCTTGGTTATCGAGAAACTGACAGGAACACCTGTGAACTTGGAGGAGCATGCGGATGGATTCGATGGAGGATATGATCAGAGGTATAAGAGCTATCACGTTGATGTCAAAACAATGGAGCGCAAGAGCTTTGTACGACCTGACTTTGTGAATAATTTTTATGCCATGCAAGAGAACTATAAGGCAGATATCATTGTTTTCTGCAGCTATAATGGGCCAGCAAATGTTCTCGAAATTTGCGGTTGGATTTTCAAAAAAGATCTACCCAAGCTAGGAGTTTTCTATAAAAAAGGAACAAAACGTAAAAGAAGCGATGGTACTTCTTTTGAATTTCGAGAGGATAATTACGAAATTGAAAATAAAGACCTTCAACCTATTCAGACACTTCTAAGCTTATGAAGGGGATTGGGTTTTAAGATACTGATCCCTAAAACCGTCAAGGCTGTATTTTTCACCGTTAACAACTACCCACCAATATGTCCAGCCGTTTAGACTCCTCTTCTCAATATGCCGGGCTGCACCACTTAAAAAATCAAACCCTTTTTGTTTACCTTCTATAATAATAGTGATAGAGCCATCCTCATTCAAAATCCCATGAATGTCTGGTTTCGTGCAAAAGATTTGTTGTCCCTGCGACAATATTTTAGTATCGAGGAGCATTTTTAGTGTTACATTGGTTTTTTGTAGACTATTGTTATTTGCCAACATTATTTTTTTATAAACGCCGATTAATGAATTTTGGATCAATGCTTCATATAAATGTATAACTATCTGAGTTCTAAATTCTCGTCTTGCCCAAAAAGGATAAATATGCTTTAGTATGAAGGTAAGAAAAGCTAAAAATTTTAGGAAGCCTACCTCTTAATTTTATATATTTGTAAAGATTCATCTTGCTTTTATAACTTCTTAATGTTTAATAGTTAACGCTGCTTGGTGGGCAAATGGGAAAACAGTATAAAAACTTTTTTAAGATATTTTACATGAAATACCTGGGCGGCAAAATATATCAAGGGGATTGTCTTAAAATCATGGAAAAAATTGAGAATCAATCTGTCGATATGATTTTATGTGACCTCCCATATGGTACAACGCAAAATAAGTGGGATAGTGTTATACCTCTAGATAAATTATGGAAAGAATATCGACGGGTGATTAAACCCAAGGGGGTTATCGCGCTATCGTCACAAGGAGTATTTACTGCACGGCTTATTTTAAGTAACGAAGAGTGGTTTAAATATAAGTTTGTATGGGTTAAAAGTAAACCAACCAATTTTTTGAATGCTCGGAAACAACCCTTGCGTCAACATGAAGATATTTGTGTCTTTTATGGAAGGCAACCAAACTATAACCCAATAATGTCGCCAGGCGAACCCTATAATAAGGGGGTTAGAAAAGCTCAATATACAGGAAGCTATGGCGACTTTAAGCCTGTACAAGTAAAAAGTGAAGGAGAACGTTTCCCTACGGATACATTGTATTGTAAAACCGCAGAAAGTGAAAGTGGAGGTAGAGTATGGCATCCTACTCAAAAACCAGTTGCATTAGGCCGCTACCTAATTCGAATGTTTACGAAAGAGGGAGATGTTGTCTTAGATAATGCATTCGGGAGTGGAAGCTTTTTAGTGGCAGCAGCGTTAGAGCAGCGACGATTTATAGGCATCGAAAAGAACGAAGAAGTACATCTCTTTAAGGAAACGCAAATTGACTATATTAAAGTAGCAAAACAACGACTTTTAGAAGTTGAACAGTCTTTTAAAAATAAACAATTACCACCACCACTTTTTTCTGAACTTCAACCATCTACGAAAGTTGGACAGCTAAATCGACGGGGGATGGTAGATGTAAATGCTTTAATTCCCAACGACACCTCAATAACTATATGAGTAGAATTTCTGCCACCTATAATGAACGTTCATGGGCTATTGATCTGATAGGATACATCAAAAATTTAGCCACTCAAAATAATCGATCTATTAAAGATGCAGGTGGAGAACAAACAATTAGGTCTGAAGGAGGAAGCCTTTTTCCCGATGTCCTCTTGTTTGGTGATCGTGCCACTGCTCGCATTTTACAAGGGTGGGAACTAAAAATGCCCGATACCAGTATTGATGATTTTGGATTCAAAAGTAATGCAGAAGCTAAAGCTCGAGCGCTTGGCCTTGATAGCTTTCTTCTTTGGAATGTTTCTCATGCACATCTATATATTCATGATTCTGTATCCGATCAATTTGTTCGCGCTAAAGAGTGGCGAGATCTTGCCGATATCACTACCCGAACTGCCGTTGTCTCAAATAGACAAAGATGGCAGGCATTGGCTTCTGACATTTTAGGCTATTTAAATGATTTATTTGATAGAGGTTCTTTAGAAGGACGACAATTTATTGAAGCCTATCGAAGTGGCGGAGTCACCGCTTTAATTATGGAGAACGCTGGCGAAGTTACTGAAGCGGTAGAATCAGCGGCACTTATAGATGCACGTTTCAGAGCAGAAATGGTTTTATGGTGGGATCTGTATGGTCCGGAATATGGAACGAATTCAAGGGAACAGGTTCTCGGACAAGCAATTATTTCAAACTGGATTGGTAAAATCCTTTTCGCCCATATTTTGCGAGAAAAGGACCAACGTGCACAACGAATTTCATCCATAGGCGATAACACGACTCCAGAACAAGCACTTGAGCTATTTAGAAGGTTATCTGAAGATTGTAATTTTTGGACTATTTTTTCGGATAGCTTGGGGCTTAAGGAAATCCCAGAGAGGACATGGGATCAGCTTAAACAGTTTAACCGGTTGTTGACGGATTTAAGAGTTGGGTCTGTTGATCAAACACAGCTTTCTGGGGTACTAGAAGCAACAGTTGAGGTTGCAATTAGAAAACTGAGAGGTCAATATCCAACTCCTATAGAGTTAGCGAGATTATTAGCACACATTTGTATGCGAAATATAGTAGCTGATAAAATACTTGATCCTTGTTGCGGAAGCGGTACTATAGCTCGGGCGGCATTAGAACAGAAGCTATCCGCCGGAGTGCCGCCTGATCAAGCCTCGAGTACTATATATGCTTCGGATCAAGATCCTCAGGCTATACAAATCGCGACGTTCGCACTTGCAAAGCCGAGCCTTATGCATATGCCTTTGCGGATATTTCAGCGGGATGCATTTTCTCTTTCACCAGAATTGAATATTGATTTTCGAAACCCGTCGGATGGAACTGTACTCTCTGAACAGCTTGGAGTCTTTCAAGCGATTACAAGTAATTTGCCGTTTGTAGCCCAAGCTGGTCGCAAGCGCTATGAGGGAGCGTTACGGGCAGTTCTTTCTACCATGCAGGCTGGCAGAGATTTTACAGGACGTGCTGATGTTGCAGCCTACCTTCCTTTCTCGTTACATCCTCTTTTGGCTGACGGAGGCCGTCTTGGAATCATTATCACAAATGCTTGGTTAGGAACGGACTGGGGAAATGATTTCTACCTTCGGCTTGCTAGCTATTATGATTTAAAATGTGTGATTACATCTGGAGCTGGTCGTTGGTTTAAGAATAGCAAAGTTGTTACAAATATCCTTATTATGGATAAGAAGTCTAGCATAGAACAAGTAAGTGGAGATGTTAAGTTTATTGTGCTTACGCGTCCTCTTGAAGAAATGTCAGATAGTGAGACTATTCAAATTGCTGCCGCCCAAATTGAAATGGGACAAACCCAAAATGACACAATGACGATCAGATTGGTTAGTCAAGAAAATATGGCCGCTTTTCGTCCTCTTGGATTAGGAGGAAATGCACAGTTTGTTAACTGCGATTGGATACTTGATATGCCACTGATTCCACTTAAGAGTATTTTTGATATAAGTCGAGGCGAAAGAAGGGGAATGAATGATTTATTTTATCCTAAGCCGGGGCATGGAATAGAAGCAGAGTATATAAAACCTTTAGCAAAAAGTCCAGCTGAATTTACTAGACTCAGTATGCCTGCTACAAAAGTCGCCTTTTCATGCTCTCGGACAGAAGAAGAATTAGAGACACTAGGCCACACTGGAGCGCTAAACTGGATTAGACGTTTTAAAACACAGGAAAACATAGACAAACTTAGTCGTGCCGATAAGTTGTGGTATCAGATGGATACAGATAGTCTCACTGATTTAGTGATGTTTATTAATTATGGTGATCGTCTTTTTGTTGGCCGAGTAAACCCACCGACATTTGTAGATCAACGATTGGTCCCACTTAGACCTCTCTTAGCAATTGATATAGATTTACATCATGCATTGTTGAATAGCGCCATATCAATGTTTATAATTGAAGGAATGGGTTTTGGGAGAGGGCTAGGCGCGCTCGACCTTAATAAAGATCGCATTGAGGAATATATGCACATGTTAGATGCAAATCGTCTTGATAATGCTAAGGCCAGCCGGATTAAGGCGACTTTCTTGCCCCTAACCCAACGTGAAATATTGCCGATAGCTGACGAATTGGTGCAAGCTGATCGAATAGCTTTTGACGATGTAATTATTGAAGCTTTCGGATTAGATGTATCTAGACGGGCTATATATGAATCTGTACTTTTTCTGGTTAAAATCCGACAGACTGCAACGGAGTAACTAAATAAATAACGAGTTGTAGTATAATAAAAATAGAAGGCTCTTTTTATTTGAAGCCGTGCAATAGCCACGAAGTATTTTCTTTAACTTCCGGATTAACAATCGTTCCATAATGGATAAATTTATAGCGGTAGAAGGTTTAGATGGCGCGGGGAAGTCAACGCAGATAGACCTGCTGACAAAATACCTCGAGTCAAAAAATGAGAAAACCAAATTTGTGCATTTCCCCCGGAGCAACCAGGGAGTGTTTGGAGAACTCATTGCTAAATTCCTGCGCGGCGAATTCGGGGACGTGAAAAATGTACACCCGCAGCTGGTAGCCCTGTTGTTTGCGGAAGACCGTAAAGAATTTGCAGTTACCATTAATCAATGGCTGAACGATGGTTATTTTGTTTTGGTAGACAGGTACGTGCTGTCAAATATTGCTTTCCAGTGCGCCAAACTCCATACAGAGGATGAGAAACAATACCTGCGCAACTGGATCAATGAATTTGAATACAACTATAATAAGATCCCCAAACCCCGTTTCTCCATTTACCTGGATGTGCCGTTTTCTTTTACAGAGTCGGCGCTGACTAAAAGACGCGCAAACGAAGACAGGGAATATCTCCAGGGCAAGGATGATATCCACGAAGCAGATTTCTCCCTGCAGCTTGCTGTAAAAAAGGAATACGACGCACTGCTATCAGCCGATAAAACCATTAACAGGATCACCTGCTATAATGAAGCCGCACAGATGCGCCCGATAGAGGAAATTCACGCAGAAATTATTCAGCTGGTCAATAGCCAGGTGCAATTATAAGATCCCCACTTTCGTGTAGCCATCCCCGCTAGCATCTCCCAAAAAATATTTTAACCGGTTGTAAGTAATTACCGGTTATTTACCTGTCCTCGTATGTGAGTACCTGCGCAAACCCGGTTCCACTGTTATGAGCGCGCAGGCTCCTCCCCCTATTTGCGTTATATGGCTTTATATACGACTGGCTGAGCATATTGAAAAACTGACATCTTTTTATTCCACAAAACTGAAAAACATGAAAACTCAAACGCTTTTCCGCGGCACCTGCATGGCAGTGCTCCTCCTGGCATTCCTGGCTACCGGTTGTAAGAAACCGGAAATGATCAAATCTTCCGAAAATACGCTTAAAAGTACTACCTCCAACGGGGTAACAATTAACTCCGTACAACCCGTAAAATCTGAAGCACTGCTGGCCATGCAATGCTACAATAACGCATTTTACCACCAGTATGGCACCTATGGCCCCTCGTTTAAAGCCTACTATTATTCGGATGTAAACCAAACCGGCCGGATGGATTTCTGGCGGCAGGCAGAAGCCATCGAAACCCTGATTGATGCGTACAACATCAACAACGACGTGGATCTCAAAAACAAGATGGTGTACCTCTACAACGGCATGCGCGACGCCTATGGCCTGCTCTGGACCTCCAACATTTACAACGACGACGTAATCTGGGGCGCATTAATGTGCATCCGCGCCTTCCAGATCACCAATGATGGCGGCATGAAAGATATGGCCAAAAACAATTTCGATATGGTGTGGAACCGCGCATGGGATACCAACCTCGGCGGCGGCCTTTGGTGGACTACCGCCAACAATACCAAAAATGCCTGCGTAAACGCGCCCGCAGCCATTTGCGCCATGTACCTCTACCAGGCCACCGGCGACGCCGCTTATAAAACCAAAGCCAAACAAATCGTCGACTGGATGGTGACCAGGTTATATGTACCCGGCACCGGCGAAGTGAAAGGCGCTATGAATGCCGCCGGCGTAATTACCGAAGGGCCCCGCACTTATACACAGGGCACCTTTATCGGCGCCTGCAGCATGCTCCACAACTCCTACCCCTCCGACAACTACAAAGCAATGGGGGCTAAAGCAATGGACTATACGAAAATCAGCATGTGCAATGCACAGGGGCTGCTGCCGGATGAATACGATACCGACGATTGCCAGGGCTTCAAAGCCATCTTCGCCCGCTGGGCCTGCAGGTTTGTAAAGGACCATAGTTATCAAAGCACTTACGCCGCCTGGCTTAACTACAACGCTGCGGAAGCCTGGAACTACCGTAACTCCAATGGTTTGATGTGGGGCCAGTGGTGGCACAGAACCCCGGATAATTACGTGAACTCATTTGAAACCACCTGTGGCATCGCTATGATGAACGGTGTTTGGCTGTTTTAATTTCCAGCTTTTGTTTTTATTGCGGGAGATAATTAATTTGTGTGAAACAAACCCATACCTAACGGTTATGATGAACACAAAAAAAATCGCACTGCTGTTGCTCGTAATATTTTCAGGCATCATTACACAGGCACAATCCCTGACGGATATCGTTAATAAAAACGTGGCAGCACTCGGTGGCCCCGAAAAATTGAAAGTGCTGAAAAGCCAGTATGCTGAGGGCACAATGGAAATGCAGGGAATGACTTTCCCTTTTAAGAGATGGGTGTTGCAGGACAAAGCCATGCGCCTCGAATTTGAAGCGATGGGCACCACCAACATCCAGGTGTTAACCAATGCCGGTGGCTGGGTGCAGTTGCCTGTGATGGGTAAAACTAATCCGGAAGATATGGACTCCGCCACCATCAAAGCGATGGGCAAACAGCTGGATCTGACCGGTGATTTTTATCGTTACAACGAGAAAGGCAATAAGCTGGAACTGCTGGCGCCCGACACCGTAAATGGAGCTAAACTTGCAAAAGTGAAAGTTACCTATACTAACGGCAACGCTACTACGTGCTTTGTAGACCCGGTAACAGGTAATGTTCTCAGAACATCCAATTCACTGGAAATTCAGGGACAGCAGATGAACCTGGTAACAGACATCAGCAATTTCCTGAAAACAGCCGATGGCTATAGTTACGGCACCGCTATCCTGCAGGATCCTGTTGGCATTAAAATTAACATCGCCAAACTGGAAAATAATGTACCGGTAGATGAAAGCATCTTTAAAAAGCCATAAGTAAAAAGGCTGGTCCGCAAAGACCAGCCTTTTTTATTTTGTGAGTAACGACTCCAGCAATCTTATCTTTTTAAGATCCGGCTTTGTGGTAAATATCCCCTGACCACTTACATTCCTTACGCCACGCACAAAGCAATAGATAACACCTCCAAACTGCTTCTCGTAATTAAAGCCAGGGATCCGGCTTTCCAGGTATTTTTTTACCGCTACCGTATAAATAAAATACTGGAGATGGTAATTGTTTTCGTTCATCGCTGCCGCTAAACCAGCCGCGTCATAGTCGGCCACACTGTTGCCCAGGTAATTCGATTTCCAGTCGAGGATATAATACTTCCCCTGGTGTTCAAAAAACAAGTCTACTTTCCCGTTCATGATGCCTTCCAGCTCCTGGTTGCTGTATTCGGAAAACCGTTTTACACTCACACTTACCTGGTCGTCGGACAAATTATTGAGCAGGTTCGACTTAAACACCGGTACGGGAAAATCAAATTCAAATTCCGCCAGTCGCTGGTGCCGCCCCACCGATGCCAGCTGGAAGCTGGCGCCATCAATATGGATCGTGGAGTACATCACATGTTGCAGCATCTCGTTTAGCCGTTCGAGATATACTTCCCTTTGACCGGGTACAAATTTCCGGATGGCTTCTTCCAGCCAGTGTTCCCATTTACTGCTATCGGAGAAGTTGATGCTTTCAAAGATAAAGTGCAGCAGGTTACCGGTTTTAGCGCCCCTGCGCAGCGTGGTAAATATAAAGTTATCGTACGGGTCGGGTTGCTGGAAAGAACGTACCCGTGGCTGGTGTTCGGCTTTTGCTGCTAACATGGTGTAGCTCATCTTCCGCCAGTTTTGCTCCTGCAAATGAAAGGACACCGGCGCGCGGTTCACAGCCAGCTGGCCTTTGTTGATCTGCTGGCGGTAATTTTCTGTGGGCGCTTCCGGCAATGGTCCCTGTAGCTGTATCAGTGAAGCATCCGGCGGTTCAGCGGCCAGCGCTTTCAGGAAAACAGACAACGAAGAATCTTTAAAAGCGTAATAAGTATTTTTAAAGAGATAACATTTATATACTGCGCGGGTAATGGCTACGTATATCAGGCGGCGGTTTTCCTGTTCCTGCTGATGCTGGTAGGCTTTTAGCTGCTCTTCTGTAAGCAGGGCTTTTTGCGTACCGAGGTAGTCGCCGGTGGCCGGATCGCGGAAACTTACAAATTCAATTTTGGATTTCTCTACAAAATCCAGGAAAGGCGCCATCACTATTTTGTATTCCAGCCCTTTACTTTTATGGATGGTTACTATGTTTACGGCGTCTTCATCGCTTTCCACGCGCTGTGCATATTCATCTCCTTCGGTGGTCATGCCATCGATGCCGCGTTTGAGCCAGGAGATGAGATCACGCATAGAAAGGTTTTTGCGGCTCTGCACCTGGTGTACCAGTTCGGAAAGCTGGTACAGGTTGGTGATGATCCGTTCCCCGTTTTCGGTATGGCCATCGAGCAACACCTGGCGTACGCTGAAGTCTGCAATAAACTCCATGAGGGCAGTATACGCGCCATCGCGCTGCCATAGTGTGCGGTATTTGCCAAACAGGTCCAGCATGGTTTCATCGTCGAGCTGCAGGATGGTTTGGCTGTTGTAGCCGGTAAATGACCCCAGCAATGCGCGATTAATAGACGAACGGTCTGGTGTTTCCATTGCTTCGAGCAGGTGCAGCAATTGCTGCGCCTCTGCGGATCTCAGCACCTTTGCTTCGTCGATGGTAACAGCGGGGATGCCCAGTTTGGCCAGTGCATGCTTAATGTCCCTGCCTTCCTGCCCGGTGCGCACGAGGATACCAATGTCTGATGGTACGATGGAGCGGGCGCCTTCTTTATTTTCAATGCGATAGCTTTTATCCAGCAGCAGCTGTGCAATTTGCGCAGCTACGCTGTTGCAGATAGTTTCTTTTTTATCACAGGCAATCACTTCAATGGGCACTTCCGGCGCACTGCCTTTATAGAGGTAGCCTTTCCTGTTGTTATCTGGACTGTGTACTTGTATATAATCAATGCTGTCGCTTTCTTCCGCGAAATCAAATGTTGGGAAGCCCGGGGTGGGTTCAAAGAATACGTTCATGGCCCGGATCATATTTTCCGATGAGCGGAAGTTCTGGTTCATGTCGTATACGTGCTGTACCCCGTTGCGTGCGTTGAAATAGGTAAATATATCTGCTTTGCGCCAGGCGTAAATACTTTGTTTGGGGTCGCCGATGTAGAACAGGATGGTGTTTTGGCCGAAGGCACGGTCAAATATCTCGAACTGCTCTTTATCGGTGTCCTGGAACTCGTCCACGAAAACGGCCTTGTATTTAATTTGCAAAGAAGCAATGAGTTCTTCGTTGTTGTTTTTTACGAGCGCAGTATGGAGGTTGTTGATGAGGTCATCATACCCCATCATGTTGCTGCGTTCTTTGAAGGCGCGTACCTGTTCGCTGATTTCCTTTATAGCGGCGTAGTATACCTGCCGGCGGATCAGTTGTTGATGCTCTTCCAGTTGTTTGGTAAGCGCTTCTACCTGATCTATTTCTGCCAGCAGCTCCGCGAAAACAGCGTCAATAAATTTTGCTTTCTCTTTTCGTTTGGCCTTTATTTTTCTGACAAGTTCTGCTGGCTCCGCAATTAAATCGGGCCAGTCATTTTTAGTGTGCCGGTTGGCTGCGCAGGCTGCTGCCAGCTGTTCGCTGTTGGCGGTTATACCGGCGTACATGTTTTCAATGGCTTCCTGTTCTTTTGCCATTAGCTGCTGCAGCTCCTGCATCCATTGTTCCTGCAGGGTTTCACTGATATCATCGGGAGTATCTTCCCGGTAGCCCAGGAATTTTTTTCCGCTGAGATGTTCTTTGATCACATTCAGCATCTCCGTTTTCATATCTTCTTCCCAGATCTGTTCCAGCAGGCTGGCATTGAGTGTAGTTACATTTCTTCGCCAGAATTTATTCAGTTCGTTTTCAATGACCGGTGTAAGATCGGGCACCATCGTAACGCCAAACAACTGGTTAGTTTCAAACGCAAATTCATTCAGTGTTTGCTGGCAGAAGCCATGAATGGTAAGCACGGAAGTTTCATCGAGCAGCAGGATGGCATCGCGTAAGAGCTGTTGTACCGGGCGTGGATCATCGAAGTCGATTACGCTGAACACCAGGTCCATGATTTTCTGATCGCTGATTTCCTGTCCGCGGCTTACTTTGTATGCCTGCCGGATGAACAGCCGGATCCTTTCTTCCAGTTCTGCCACGGCAGCGCGGGTGAAGGTAACCATCAGGATTTCTTTGACAGACAGCTTTTGTTCCAGTATCAATCGTAATACCAGTATGGCGATGGAGTACGTTTTACCGGTGCCGGCGCTGGCCTCAATGAGGTTGCTGCCTTCCAGCGGAACGGTACCTGCGTCAAACTGTTTATATATAATGCTATCGATCATTTCTCTTTGTCTGGTGTTTCTAAATAGGCCGGCAGCAAGGTTGTTAACGGCAATATCAGCAGCTCATAAATATCGAGGTAGCCGGTCAGCGCTTCTTCTTTCTCAAAAAATCCCTGCTCATATACCTGTACAAGATAAGGGTCCGGCGATTCCTGCCGGTCGATCATCCCGGATATTTTGTCCCTGAATTTTTTAAGGTCCATGGAGAGCCACTCTTTTTCCGTGATCTCCAGGTCAGGATAAAAGGATATTATTTTGCTGAAGCCTGTCTTATAAACTTTTACAATTTCTGTTAACCGCCTTAACGCTTCTTCAGGTGTTAACGGAATTGCCTGGAAGGCGTCTTCCTTTTTAGCGCCGGAAATATAGCAGAGGTCTGTTACCACGCCTGCCGCTTTTCCTGCAAGATAACGGAGATAGGCTTCCACCAGATATTTGCTCTCTTTCTTTGACCACGATACCTGTACCAGGGTTTGATCAAAGATGCGGAGATTTCCTTTCAGCGCACTGTCATCTACTGTTAATTCAACGGAGATGCGTTTTTCTTCCGCGCCTTTGGTAACGGCTTCGTACAAACTGCGCACAGGCACTACCAGTTCTTCCATTTTCTGTATAGCAACAGCGGCCATATTGCGGAGCGGAAGTTTGCCTTTCTTTACCAGCGTGGTTTGCAGGGTATTCTTTTTATCGCCGGCTGCCGGGAGCAGTTCATTTTTAACAGACCATTGCTGCAGTCTGTTCAAACTAAAGATCTCCGTTTCGCTGAGCAGCAGCTGGCTGTCGTTGTAACGGATGCCCAGCACTTTGTTGTAGTAGGCCCGGAAAGGATTTTTAAAGAAGCTGATCAGTTCTTCCAGGGTAATTTCTTCAAAGGTTAAGGGAGTAGTAATTTTATTTTCGTTGAGATATGTTTTTTTGCCGGTGTCCTTATTGCTCAGATAGGAAAAAAGATGGCTGTCGGTACCGGCATATTTCCTGCTGAAGCTTTGTAAAGGTTGCAACGTAACCAGTTCGCTGCGCACGGCTTCCGGCGCTGCGGTGCCGGCTTCTATATAATCCACCAGTTCATCTACCAGCACGGATGGCGGAAGATCGGTATTATCTTTTGCATCTTTCCCGATATAGCTGATATATAGGTATTCCTTTGCCGAAAGCAGGGTTTCGAGGAACAGGTGTTTATCATTTTCTTTCACATTACGGTCGCCTTTTTGCCGGTCTTTTTCCATGAGGTTGAAGCTCGACTTATTCTCGCGGCGGGGAAATTTATTGTAGTTCAGTCCCATCAGCGCTACCACTTTGAAGGGGATACTACGCATGGGAATGAGGGAGCAGAAAGTAACGCCGCCGTTTACGAACAATCCTGCGCGGGTGCTGCCGGTAAGCGTATCCAGGAAGCTGTGGCTAAACACTTCGAAGGTTACCTTTTCACTCATAAATTCATTCAGCGCGTTGTAGGCGGTGAGTTGTTTGATGAGGGTGTTGTAGTCTTCATCAATATCGTCTACCGGTTCGTACACGATGTTATGCAATACCCTTTCGGTATAGGCTACCCACTCCACAATGGTGCGTGGGCGCCGCCTGTCGAGGATGGACGACATCAGCACTTCCGCAAAATGACAGAAGCGGATTACATCGTGTGCGTCGCTGCCTTCGGTAATATCCAGCGGGAAGAAGCTGTCTTCCCCGAGTCCGTATTCTTCTTCCCCACTCATACAAATACCAAACATAATCCGTTGGATACCGTATTGCCAGCTTACGAAATGTGTTTCTTCCTTTTTGCTGCCGTTGATGCCAAAGCGGATATTGGCGGCTTCAATGATCCGGCGGATGAGTACCGGGTCCTGGAGGTTAAAGCGTTTGCGGATATAGGAGAAGTCGAGCAACTGCATCACCGCTTCCGATTTAAAGTTTTCCTCATTCATGGTGAGGATGGCGTGCAGGGAGTTAAAGAGATTGTCGTTGTCGGTGTAGCTTTCATCTGCAATCGTATACCGGAAGGTATAAGGCGCGTTGTTGAAAACGGCTTTGATATAGGGTGCATAGGCATCTATATCGCTTACCATTACCACGATGTCGCGGGGAGATAATGCTTCTTTCCGCTGCGCCACCAGGTGTACCAGGTAGTTGTAGAGTACTTCCACTTCGCGGGCTACGGTGTAGCAGGCGTTGATGGTAATGGAGCCATCGCTTATATCGGCTGGTGTGATCAGTTGGCGGTCGGCGGTGGTGGCTGCTGCCGTGAAAATGTCGTGTTGTATTTTATGCAGGAGGCTATCCGGTTCCGGTTCCACGGTATCAATTTCTTCATAGGCGTTGATGAAGGCATCGTATGCAAAGAAGAGGCCGAAGCTGTCCTGTATAACCCGTCCCCAGCCGGTGAGCAGGGCGTTGCCGGCTTTGGAGTCCTGGATGTCTTTGAGCCCTTTCTGCCGCCAGCGGGCCAGTTGTTTTTCGTTGCGGTCGTCGAACCAGAATACAACCGGTGAAGGGTTGATGATATGAAAATGTACATCTATAAAAGACGACAGTTCATGCAGGATTTTTACGTGATAGGCGGTGATGATGGACAAGCCAAACAGGTGTACTACCGGCATGCGGGTTAATAATCCTGTTTTAGGGCTGTTGCTGCGCAGCGCGTCGAGGATAAAATTTCCTACGATGGTTTTATCCGGAAGCGAGCCACCGGAGAGTTGTTTTACTTTTACCCAGAGCCAGTGCTGCCATCCGGCGGTAGCCAGTTCCGGGGTATCGGTAAAGGTCCATGCCTGGATCATTTCCGGGCGGTATACCTGGTACTGGTCGAATAAGTCGGCTACTTTTTCCGCGAGGGCCATACGTTTCAGGTCACTTTCCGATTCTTCGGCGGTATAGTAGGCGGCAACTTTCGGGTATTTGGCGATGAACTCTTCCTGGCCGAGCAGTTTAAATACCAGCCAGCTGAGGTTTTGTGGGGACAGCACTTCTGAATGCGGACCGCCCAGCACTACGTACAACTGGTAGAGCAGGTCGTTGGGCTTCATGAAGCGGCAGTTGGCCGCAATGCCCAGATGGTTGGCCAGCTGGAGTTTCAGCCAGTTGTTCATCCCTTCCGTTTGGGTAATGATATAGTGAGGTTGGAACACGCTGTTGCCTGCATCGCGGAGGTTTTGCGCCAGCCCGGATGATAAACTGTTCAGTGAGTTCGAAACTTTTAAAAACAATGCCATTGATAAGTCCTTTGTTTGTACTCCGCCATTCCCGAAGCAGATGATTTAATTTACTGCTGTATTCACTTCCCTGAACCTCGAGGCGATGCCGGAGGCTCTTTCCACGAAACGTTCTGCTGCCATGAGTATTACCTCCGGCGTTCCCTGTACATACACTTTGTTTTTTGCGCGGCTTACAGCGGTGTACAGCAGTTCCCTGGTGAGAATGGGTACATCGGTGGTATCCGGCAACAGTACCAGTACTTCCCCGAATTCGGAACCCTGGCTTTTATGGATGGTCATGGCAAAGGCGGTTTCTGCCTGGGTTAAGTAACCGGGCAGCACGGCTTTTAATGCGCCGGTACTGTCTTCAAACCAGGCAAGGAGTACTCCGTTTTCATCTGCGCGGATGATGCCGGTGTCGCCGTTGAATAGGCCATGCTCATAATAGTTACGGGTAAGGATCACCGGGCGGTTTTCATAGAATTCCGTATTGGTGGTGATCAGTTTTTTATCGGATAAATATTTTTCAATTTGTTTGTTGACGGCGTATAATCCCTGCGGGCCCTCTCTCACGGCGGTGAGTACACGTTGCGCGTTGAGGAGTTTGAGCGCGGAGGCAATATCTTTTTCTGCGATGAAGGCGGCGTAGCCGGCAATGAAGTCTTCGAACAGTGGTACCGAAGCTTCCGGGTCAACGATTACCTGTTCATCTGCCGAAGGCGGAAAAAAAGAAGTAATTACCGGTACATTATTACTGATGATCGCCTTACTGAATTTACCAATGCCTTTATTGCCGGTGAAACGGTGACTGCGCTTCAGTTCCACGAGGTGTTGGAACAAAGGGTGATGATCATCATTTTGTTCCGCAGTAGCGGGGATATGCCGGTTTTCTTCCGGCATAAAACTGTTGATCAGCTGCCGGCGGCTGGCAGTAAAGCGGTTCAGGTGTTCCTGTGCCTGGCAGAGATCTCCGAACAAGCTGCCGGCTTCCACGGAGGCCAGCTGGTCCTTGTCGCCCAGCAAAATGAGGCGGGTATCCGGGTGGATGGCGTCCAGCAGTTTGGCGAACAGCGCCACATCTATCATGGAGCATTCATCGATGATCACTACATCGTAGTTGAGCGGATTATCTTTATTGTGCCTGAAGTAGGGGCTGCCGTTGATAGATTTCAGCAAACGGTGTATGGTAGCCGGTTGCAGCAGCCGGAATTTTTCAGTGATGTGTGCATCTACTTCGATGGTAGTATTGCGCAGGCTTTCCGCCATGCGGGCGGCGGCTTTACCGGTAGGCGCTGCCAGCGCTACTTTCAGCGCCGGATCAGTAGCAAACAGGATAGCCAGTATTTTAGCAACGGTGGTGGTTTTTCCTGTACCCGGGCCACCGGTGATGATGGTGAAATTATTCAATACGCCGGTGATGGCGGCTGCCAGCTGCCAGTCGGCCGGATCGTTATTATCACCGCTGCCGGCGGTACCGGCAAACAGTTTACTGATCAGCGGCTGTTGTTGTTGCAGCAGGGCAATCCTTTCGGGCAGGTGTGTTTTTTCCTTTACCAGGAAATCGCGGATACGCTGGAGGAATTCTGTTTCATACCGGAAATAGCGTTGCAGGTACAGCCGGTTCTGGTAAATCACAAAGGGTTGTTTATCGTTGCCTTGTGTACCTACCAGTGGAATGCTTTCCAGGAGCTGGTTGCTGGTTTCTATTTTTTGATAAGACTCCGGGAGATTTTCTTTTTCTGCGGCTATTTTATCGAGATGAAGACAGATGTGTCCTTCGCTACCTTTCTTTGATAACAGATAAGCATACGGTTTCAGCGCCGGTATATCAAAATACTCGGCAAATTGCTGGTGTACATCATTTAAGGTGGGTATGTTTCGCATTCTTATCCGGACACTTGAAAAGATTAAAGTACAACTTTTTCTCTGGAGAAAACCAGGTCAGTTGAAAGCAAATGTTTCCCTGTTGGGAGTTAATGCAAATTACGAATTGCGTTTGTTAAAATATTCAACACTTAACCTGGAAGCGGGGATTGTTTCCGGTGTGCGTGTGAGCGTTGGATATGTGATCCTGTAATGGGCGTGTTTTTGTAAATTAGCTGCTTAAACAGTGAGATATGTCATCCAGGATAGTTAAGCAGGTAATAGTGATGCGCAAGGATCTGAATATGCGTAAAGGAAAAATGATTGCACAGGGTGCACATGCTTCGATTGCTTTTTTAACGCGGCATGCCACCATCAGCGGGCATACGTTGCAAACCAATATCAGGAATCCGGAAGAGGTATCGGAGTGGATGACGAAGGGGTTTACAAAGATTTGTTTGTCGGTAGATTCTGAAGAAGACCTGGAGCGGGTGTACCAGCAGGCGGTGGAAGATGGGTTGAATGCTACGTTGATCACGGATTCGGGGTTAACAGAATTTGGTGGTGTGCCCACCAAAACCTGTTGTGCCATCGGGCCTAATTCAAACGAGGAGATAGACCGGATCACGAAGGATCTGAAATTGCTTTAGTCTTCGTCTCCTACCACGTCTGTTTCCACTACCCTGCCTACCTGTCCGTCTTCCAGGCGTACTTTGATACCGCGGGAATGATAAGCGGCAGAGGTGAGGAGATCCTTTACAATGCCATAGGTTTTTTTACCGCTGCGTTGATCTTTTTTCAGGATGATGGCCACTTCCAGGCCAGGGTAGATATCTTTTCTATATTGTCCGTCCATAACTGCAAAGCTATGGATTTTCTAAAAAAGGTGGATCATACCATGACCCACCTTTTTTATTTAGAGATGAAGATTTGCCGCAGCTGATCTATCAGTACACCGTTTCCGCTGACGCTGATGCTGTTGATCTTTTCCGCGATTTTTTCCACATACTCCATTTCTTTCAGCTTAAACAGCATGGGGTTGTCTTCCATCAGCTTGGCGGTATTCAGCAAGCTCCTGGTGCTGGCAGTTTCTTCCCTTCGCATGATGATATTGGCCTGTGCTTTTTTTTCGGCTACCAGTACCTGGTTCATGATGTCTTTTACATCACCTGGCAGGATGATATCCCGGATACCGAAGCTGGTCACGTTAATGCCGAGAACTTCCGCCTTTGTGCTTACTGCTTTCAGTATAGCCGGCGCGAGGGTATCTTTCTTTTCCAGCAATTCATCGAAGTTCAGGGCTGCGATATATTCCCGCAAAGCCAGCTGAAACTGTACATACAGCTGCCGTTCGTATTCCTTGTTTTGCAACACGGCCTTATTGATATCTGTAACCCGGTACTGTGCCCATGCATTGATTCGCAGTGCTGCCTTGTCTTTGGTCAGGATTTCCTGGCCATTTACTTCCAGCTGCAACTGGCGGGTATCTATTTTACTGATGGTGATGGTGATGTTATTCTTCCACCAGCAATAAACGCCGGAGTAGAGGGTCATGGCATATTTACCATCTACCAGCATGATGGCCTGTTCGTAGTTTTCCACGCTGAAAGATCTTACGTAAGGTGCTACCAGCCGGTGGCACAGGGTAGATCTATCTATATTTTCAGTGATCGCTATTTTAGCGATATCTGCGCGAACAAATTTATTGTCGATGATATTTTTCCAGAAGGCGTATCTGCCGGCGGTCAATACCTGCTTCAGCAATCCATTTTCGTAGTGTAGCACAATTTCGGTGTCTTTTACTTCCACTACCTGCAATGCGTTGACTACCTCTGCATCCTGCAGGAGGATGTTCAGTTCTACCGGAGCGATGAATGGCTTGTTGATATCGAAGATGGTTACATCTTCGTTGATCAGCCAGTGGCGGCCTACCTGCAGCATTCGCTGGTAAACGCCGTTTTTAAAAACCAGGCCTCTTTCGTAGGCGTTGATGGTTACTCTTTTCATTTTCTTTCATTTTGGGGGTGTTGATAAAAAAGCCAGTGCTGGTGTCCGGATGGTGAACACGGAAACAGGTGTTGATCAGTCCTTATGCATCAGTTAGGGCGGAAGTGCTAAGTGATGGTAAGGGCCTGATGAAGTTCCTGTTTGCGGGTGTTTGCCAGCCTGCCGGTATCATCCTTTTGATGAGGTGGCTGGGCAGTGAGCCCTGGCTTTGTTTGTTGTTGTAAAGGATTTACAGTCCTTCTGATTTAATCTCCCTATGAGATTGTCTATTGCTCTACCGATGAGCTACCGTTTTTCAAGGACGGAAAGGATTCGAACCTTCTACTCACAGACTATGTGTGTGCGGGAATAGTGTATTGCAGCAACAGCATACAGTTCGTTATTACGGCTGCACTGCGGAGTAGTACGATACTCCTGCCTGGGTTGCTGTGAATGGACATCTATCCCCGTCTTCCTGTTGAGGAAGCTTTTTAGCAAATGCTTTTCATTTGCGTGGTGGATGAAGCAGGAGTCGAACCTGCACAGGCGGTGCTTCAAACCGCTGCTCTACCATTGGAGCTATTCATCCGTGTTGTGTGAGTAGCAGGATTCGAACCTGCTACGCCTGTTAGAACTACAAGCACCGTATTTTAGTAACCCTGACCGGACTCGAACCAATAACCTTCTGCTCCAAATGCAGACGCGCTAACCAATTGTGCTACAGGGCTTTTTAAGTAGTCCGGATTGGATTTGAACCAATAGCCAGCTGCGTATAAGGCAGGTACTCTGACCGATTGAGCTACCGGACTGGGTTTGTTTGCGTATGTGTTTTTCGTGACTGTTTTGCATTTAGCTGCGCGACTATTGAGCACAAAAACCGGGCGTTCAGCACGACCGGTTTCTACGTATATACATAAGCGTTACTTATGTTCGTCGACACCGGTGTCGTTGATGAAATATTTCATAGCGATAGCAAACCGATAACAGTGGTTTGTTATGATCGTTACTAAATTGTATGTTATGAATATGCATTTGCATGCGTATTTTTAGTTTTAAGTGTAAATAAAAAGCCCCGCAATCTCTTGCGGGGCCTGTGTTATATCGAATTTGTTATTTCAACTTATTCTTCGGCATAACATGCCCCGCCACTGGTATAGCCTGGTATCAGACTAAACTGGTGTTTTGATTGTATGTTAAAAATTGGGCGGTACATGTTTATTGTTTTTTTGTCAATGCAAAGGTGGGGATATTTTTTTAATATCTCCAAATAATTTTTAAAAATATTTTTTAGCTAGATAAATGAAGCGGGATTTTGATTCGTTTATGCGTGTACTTTACTTCATAATAAAATGCCGTTCATTAATGAAATGTAAATGCCTGATGCATTAACAAATATTTCGGACTACTAACTTTATCAAATATATGTTAATAGTGATTAACAAAATATGATACTTTGAAACCCTTTATTGTAGCCTATTTTGTTGTTTTGATATTTTATTCCGCACTTTGATTATTAGAATTAAAATTTTCCGTTAAGACTTCGATTTTAGTGGTGAATAGTTTTTTTCTTTGAGGAATTATTTGAATCCATGAATTCTATTTGTATCAATCAGTATAAATGTAAGGCATATACGATGCTGTGGATAGCTGGGATTTCGTGGATGCTTTTAAACTTATTTAGACCTATAACCCAATTGAACTCAATTATGAAAAACCGGATTTTACACGCTGACGATGATACCATTTTTTCTGGTATTGTAAGAAAAATACTCAATCAGCAAGGTTTCGAAGTTTATAGCGCCTATGATGGGGAACATGCATGGCTGCTGTTTAATGAATTCTCATTTCATTCCTGTTTGTTGGATATCAGGATGCCCCGCCTGAATGGAATTGATCTTGGGGAACGCATCCGCAGTAAGGATAAGCACATCCCTATATTTTATTTATCCGGGGAAGACCTTGCACTCGTATCGGCGGAAATATTTGGCAGAGGGGGTGCGAATGGTTATTTCCCTAAAACTTTCAACCTGCGTGAATTGACGGGCAGATTGCAGGCGTCCCTAACCCACACCAATAATTACATCTTATGAAAGGAACTATAGAAGGGCCTTATTATTCTCCTGAAGATAATGAGTTTTATGGCTTCCACGGAAAGCTAAGAAAAGTGGCGCCAGAAGTTAAGAAGGTATACAGGTACCTGTATGATAATGCTAACAAATTGATGTTGAGAGAGGATATCATGGACACGGCTTTTGGAAAAGATAATCATGATATCAACAAATTGTACGTGTATATATCAAGGCTCAGGCGGATCATAAAGCTTCACACCGGGTCGAGCATCTATAATGTTCGTGGTAAAGGATATAAATTAATTATGCCGTAGTTTCCGGCAGTATTTTTTGCCTGTTTATCCCTATAGACTTTTGATAAAAAACATCAGGAATTTTGTTCTATTGGTATGTTTTCCTAACCAGATATTTTATTATATTCGTTGCTGTTTAGTAAACCCAAAGTATAACCGTTAACCATATTTATTTACTACAAAATTTTTAACCATGAAACTCCACAGAACATTACATCATCCTGATGGTGGGCGTTCATTAGCAGAATATGAAATAAGAGACAATAATGTTTTTACCACTATCCATCACGCAGGCGGATCCCGTTCCCTACCCTGGTATGAGGTGAGAGAGGATAAACTGTATCCCACTATTCATCATCCGCAGGGCTGGAGCTCCTTCCCCTGGTTTGAAATTAATGGTACCAGTATCCGGCCTTCTATTCACCACCCAAAAGGCTGTGACGGGTTGCCGTGGTATAAGATTGTATAACCTCTAAGGAAAGTGGGTTTATAGAACTGGCCTGGCAGGGATGCCGGGCTTTTTTGTGGAGAGGATGGGGATTAAAAGCAAGCCCGATAATTCCGGACTTGCTGCCTGGTTATTTATTGCACCTCGGCTATTTTCTCCGTGTAATTTTTCACCGTATCAATCAAATGGTCCGCATGCAGAAAAATGTCATCCAAAGATGTAAGCTCTTTTTTAATTTCTGTTTTATCGATTTTGAAGAGTCCGATTTGTTTTTTGTTATTATTAAGGTAGAGCCGGCATATCGGTTTCCTATTGTTGTCGTCATATAGTACAGCAAAGTAAGATTGAGCATCTCTGTAATTGATTTTTATTATGGGTACCGTTTTGCGTAGTATAGATTTTACAATATTATATCCGTCCAGTTCTTCCTGGGTTGTTACTATTTTTGCTTCGGATTCCATCACTGGCTCAATTAATTCTGGTTTGTTTTGCTCAATTTCTTCCGTTTTAAGCGCTGTTTTCAATCTCTCTGTAATGAGATCATTAATGTAAATCTGAAATGCTTTTTTTGTTAGTTGAGAAAATTGGTCCATTACCTTTTGTGTCAGAATTCCATTAGTGTATACGTGTTTGGCAAAATGCCTTACGAAGTCAGACCCGGGGCTATTGATTTCATTACCAATCATACTTTTGATTTGGTTTAGATATTTTAGTTCGCTGGCAGTAGAAACAATAGTTTCTGTATCAAAATAATTTTTGTGGAATTTTTTCAGTTCTTCTATTTGGTTGTCCCTGATATCATTTAAATCAAATATAAAGAATGGTTTCTCATCCATTTTGTTAGGCTCATCCAGGTCGGTATAGAACCGGGATTCAAAGCCGTTAGTCAGAATAGAGAACTTCGCTTTTGTAGTATGAAAATATCTGAATAATTGGGAGTTGTGAGGGTCCAGATTAGATGACCAGTGCTTACATTCAATTAAAATGAGTGGCTGTCCGTCTTTCATGATGGCATAGTCAACTTTCTCCCCTTTTTTTATTCCCAGATCTGCTACAAACTCAGGAACTACTTCTAATGGGTTAAATACGTCATAGCCTAGTGCCTGAAGAAATGGCATTACAAAGGAATGTTTAGTAGCTTCTTCAGTTTGAACCAGTTCTTTGTGTTTGAGGATTCTTTCAGCAAGTTGCTTGAGGAGGTCTTTAAAATCCATAAATAAAATGTTTGTGATGGAGTAATTAGTTTAGGGAATTAACTGTTACCGGGAGGAAACAGCGCATTAAGTTAGGAAAGATTTGGGGAATTAGTTCTGTTCGTTGGTAAAATGAATAAAAATGGATATGTCCGTTCTCTAAGAAGCTGGAAGTCGCCTTGTATTGTTAAATCCCAGTGATCCAACCAGTCTTTCTGAAGTCCTCATTTAAGAAACTTGTATTAACATATTGGGCGAAGTGAATGGAGTTAAAAATTTGATATTTAAATAGTTACGAGATGTATTAGTCGCGCACTTAAGCTAACCTTCCTTAATAATGCAGCTATACTCCTTGCATATTTCTCCGGTACTTCTTGCATACTTCTCCGGTACTTAGGAGTCGTGTATGTGTCGTATTCCCCATACAGTTCCCATACAGTCCCTATACAGTCCCCATACTGTTACCATACACTCACAATACACTTCCAATACACTCCCCATACACTTCCTATACACTTAGAACCGCTTGCGTCCGCTATTTTTAGTTGGTCGGCTCAACTTATAGTTTCCACAAATAAGCATTGACCCCGGCACCTGAATCTCTTTATCTGCGCCAGATCCTGATGTTTGCAAGCTTGCTGCATACCCCTATACAGCCAACTTTGGGGCCAATGCTGCTCATTTGAGATGGAATTGATATCAAAGTGATATTACCAGCGCTTCGTTACCATTTGCTGCCTTTAATAGGCTTAAAAGGTAATTGGCATCCAGTAACCTTAGCAACTCGTTGTAAAGTAGAAGTAAATCCGCCCTGTGCTGGGCATTTTCATATTGGGTATCCTCAGCTGCGAGTGTTTCCGAAAGCCAGAGCCATAGTGTTTGTCGCGCGGCAGCCGGAGGGAACAGTTCGCAAAAACGGTTAATGGCGAGCATGGGATCAGTAGATTCCGTCTCGGATAAGTGCGTGTAATGAAAAAAGGATTGGGAGGTTTGCATAACAATAGATTTTTGATTAGTACAAATTTATATAAAAATATCAATATTAGGGATATTATAATCAGTTAAATGGATATAAATATGTTATTAAGGGATATTTTTTAGAATCATAATGAGAATTATTCTGCCTAAATTGATGATAAATATGCTTTTAAAGCTTTTTTATGAGTGTTAAAGTATTCAATAGAATAAAGGCAGTACTGGCTGAGAAAGGAAAAGCAAACAAATGGTTAGCTGAAGCGATTGACGTTAATGTAAATACAGTTTCTAAATGGTGTACTAATAAAATTCAGCCTTCGGTAGAAACTTTGTTTGAGATTGCAGAGGCATTGGATGTTGAGGCAAGGGAATTGCTTGTACTTAGAAAAGCCAAATAATCTACTACCCTTAATTAAATGTTACATAAAGACAGTCTTAACCTCCTCCGTCAACAAATCTCCATTGGCGCCCGTCACGGCCTTCACCTGCTTAACCAAACAAACGGAAATGTAGAACAAGCGAGGCTGCTATTTGAAGCAGAAATGATTCAAATCATTACCAATAAAACTGCGGTTTCATCAGACATAGCCAGGAAGCACTTGATAATCCATAATTACGACATCGCCCAAACCATTGCCAGCATTGATGAAGAGCGTTTTACCTTATCTCAGCGTATCTTAAGAAAAGCAAAGAATAATAAAGAAGAAGCCTTAACGCTCATCGTACAAAGCATTGAGTCCACGGAGAATATTCAGCGAAAATTCTGGCTGCCTTTAGAAGAGTTAGGACATTTACCTCCTCCCGTATATTGCTTGTTAGTATTGCATGATTTTTTAAGTTATGAAGATTGGGAGAGCTTCAGCAGCGCTATTTACTTCCATTCAGATATAGTTGCTTCGCAGCTGGAAACGATGCTCGACTTGCCGCAGGTTGCTTATCATTTGCGCGCTGCAAAGAAACGTAGCGATGAAATTTATCAGCAATACAAAGGAAGGACGGAGTTTGGAATTGAGTCGATCATTGCGAATAAGCTGGCTGCTGATGCTGAGTTTTCTGAACATGAGAGAGGGTTTGAGGCTGCAAGACCGCTGATTGTTGACAGGTTGTATAGTATGGTGGTGGATAATGTAGGGGTGTTTCCTTGAATCAATGGATAAAGGGTTACTCCACAAACTCCTCATTATTCTTATAAAGATCTGATAATACATTCTCTTTTATCTTAATTCCTCTGGAAAGTAAACCTGTTTCTCGCTGTTCTAAAAAGAACTTTATCATCTCCTTTTTAATGGCAACTTCTGCAAAATGAATAGCTTTATGGCAATTGGGGCAAAGGGCAATAATATTTTCGGGAACATCAAGGCTATATTCAAATTTATCTTGAAACTGCATGGGAATTAAATGATGCGCTTCTACAAATTGAGTCCCCGATTTAGCACTAATAAAAGTTTGATGATGGGATTGGTGTTCGCAGGTATAATTTGCATTTTCTATTGCTTGTGATGCATATTTCGGGTTTCGTCTCCATGCTACACCGTTATAGTTTCGTTGGGTATTTCTAGCGATAGGGCCTACTGGAGGCTTTTCTGGAGGAGTATTTTGAATCTCACTTTGAAAACTCTCTTCACTAGACCTCGTTTTGATATCTAATATATTTGTGCCAACAAGACCTTTTAGTTCTTTATATACACCAACCAAATTCCGAAGGTCATCTATGAATTCGGCATCAGAAGGTAAGGTATCAAAAAAATATACTTTTGAGCAAATAACACCAAGTTCATATCCTTTCCCTAATGCCCTGGTAGCACCTAGTACCGGCTGGTTAAATGAAAAGCCTTCGGCAGATCTTATAATATTTCTAATCTTTTGGGTATTCCTGGCTATTTCTGTTTTCCCTTGATCTATTCCATATCTATTCAAATATTGCGTCCAAGCTTGTTCTAAGGTCAGGTATATTTTTGTCATATCTGTACTAAATAAATAAACTATATAATAACCTTCCTGTGCTGATGTCGTAATAGCAGTATCAAATACACAAAGATGTGGTACTTCTGCTATATTACCTTTTCCAATAGATCCTTCAAATAAATATTTGTCATTTAAATTACTAGCTCTCTTAAATTCAAAGGGCAATCTTTTTACCAGTGTGTTATGAATCGTTAATTCACTTAATTTCTTCTCACCAGCTTCCAAACGCGCATAATGTTCTTTTTCCGCTAAATAATTTTCCAATATGGATTCAAACAATTCTCTAATCATAGTGATAGATGATAATGGGTATCTTGAAATAGTACAGTAATTCTCAATTTAACAATTAAAATTAAAGATTCCCCCCTTTGCTAATCCCCCCTTTTCTCCCTATTTTTACCATAATGTCCACGCACCGTCCAAAACAATCTCACCTCCAACTGAAGTCATTATTTGACCTGCTATACCTGCGCCTTTGCCGATTTGCCGACCTTTTGATCGCGGATTCCGCTATGGCAGAGGATATCGTTCAAAAAGTGTTCATAAATTACGAGTGTGAAGATGATGATTTCCCGGCCATCAAAATGTTCCTGTATAAAGAGGTGTTAAACGCTTGCCAGGAGCATAAAGCAACTGTAAAAACTGCTTTTCTCAGGGCGGAGGTAGGTGGGGAAATAAACCGGGCTATCGCCGCACTGCCGGAGGGATGCGGTAAAGTTTTCAAGCTTAGCTATGTGGAAGAACTGAAAAATGAAGAGATTGCTGCAGAGATGTCGATGCCGGTGAGTTGGGTGAAAACGCAGAAAGCAAGGGCACAGGAGTTATTGCACTGGCGACTGAAACCGGAAACTTTTCTCGTATTAAACTTCTTCCTATCCATTGCGGAGTAATCTGGAATCATATTACCACCGGTCCCGGCTAATAGTAAAGTATTGGGAAAACACGCTTTCAGAAGAAGAAAGCGAAGAGCTGGAGGCATGGATAGATGCCAGTGAGGAGAACCGTTTGTTGTTTGCGGAGTTGAGCAAGGAAGTTACTTTGAAGGAAGAGTTGAAACAGATGGGTAAGTATCATCCGCAGCAGGCATGGAAAAAAGTGGAAGCAGGAAGAAAGGAAAAGAGACAGGTACCGTGGGCAGGAGTTATTGCTACGCTGATTATGTTGCTGCTGGCCATTACGCTGAAATGGTGTTATCTCCGGGAGGCGCCGCCTGCGGATAAAAAAATAGACAATAGGGGTATCAGCCGTTGAGCTGCGTCCTGTAGGGAAAGAGGGATTTCCTCTTCTTTCCGCCATAGGTTTTTATGAAGCGTCTCCTTCCGGGAGGCGCTTTATTTGTATCCGGCGGCCTGCAGTTCAAACAATTCGGCGTAGCGTCCTTTTCGGGCCAGCAGTTCTTCATGGCTCCCGATTTCAACCAGCGTGCCCCGTTCCAGCACCAGGATGCGGTTGGCCATGCGTACCGTGGAAAACCGGTGGGATATTAATACGGCGGTTTTATCACGGGTAAGATCGGCGAAGCGGAGAAATACGTTGTATTCTGCACGGGCGTCGAGGGCGGAGGTGGGCTCGTCCAGTATGAGGAGTTGGGCGTCTTTCATATAGGCCCGTGCCAATGCTATCTTCTGCCATTCGCCACCGGAGAGTTCTATGCCCTGGTTAAAGCGGCGCCCCAGCATCTGTTCGTAGCCGAGTGGCATCTTTTCTATAAGCGGGGAAGCGAGACTTTGCCTGGCCGCATCCTCAATCATGGGGAGGTTGTTGCTTTGAGCGATGTTCCCCACAGCGATGTTCTGGGAAACGGTCATCTGGTAGCGTTGGTAGTCCTGGAATATAACGCCTACCTGCGTACGTAATTCTTTGAGATCGTATTCGCGGAGATCTATGCCATCCAGCAGGATGCGCCCTTCTACCGGATCGTAGAGGCGGGACAGTAGTTTCACCAGGGTGGTTTTGCCGGCGCCGTTCTCCCCTACCAGCGCTAATTTCTCGCCGGGATGAAGGGTGAAGTTGAGGTGCCGGATAGCCCATTTGTCGGAGTTGATATATTTAAAGCCTACATCTTCAAAAGTAAATCCCTGTTGAATAGGACGAGGAAACGCCCGGGGATGAAGCACAGGAACCATTTTAGGTTGTATCTCAAAATATTCAAACAGGTCGCGCAGGTAAAGGGCGCCCTGCGTAACACTGGAAAACCGGATAAGGATACCCTGGAACGTGGTACGTAACTGCCTGAAAGACCCCGCCAGGAAAGCCAGGTCGCCGATGCTGAGATGACCCCGGATCGTTTGCAGGATGATGATCACATAGGCGGCATAATATCCGGCTGCACCTACTATTGCGAAAATGGTTCCCCAGATGGAATCCCTGATCTGCAATACTTTTTTATCGGTATAAAATTTATTGGAGATGAATTTAAAGCGGTTGATCAGGAAATTGGAAAGATCAAACACCTTTACTTCTTTGGCAGTTTCGTCGCTGGCGCCGAGATAGCGTATATAATCCAGCTCACGCCGGTCGGAAGTTTGGCCCCAGGCCAGTTTATAATACAGGTCGTTGAAGTGCGATTCATTCAGGAAGGCCGGGATTACGGCCAGCAACAATAATAATATCAGCCAGGGGTTGAAGAATACCAGTCCCGCCGCCAGGAAAACGATCGTGATGATGTCCTGCACCTGGCTCAGTACCTGCGCCAGTAGCACGGTTCTGCCGGAGGTTTGCTGCCGGGCGCGTTCCAGCTTATCATAAAATTCGGCGTCTTCAAATTGGTCGAGGTCCAGTTTGGCGGCATGTTCCATGATTTTCACGGAGGTATGGTTGGCGAAGAGGTCGCCCAAAAGGCCATCCAGCAGTGAAATAGCGCGACTAAGCGCATCGGATAGTATGGCCAGCCCAAATTCCAGCGCCACCAGTTGCCACAGCCAGGTGGTGGAGTGCCCCGGATCTTTGGTGAGATGCACCACCTGGTCGATGATCAGCTTGCCCACATATAACAACGATAACGGCATGGCCGATTGCGCCACCCTGAGAACAGTATTTCCTATAGCGAGCCCCGGACTGGTTTGCCATACCATCCTGAAAAATGCCGGTAAGTTACGAAGGGCGGCCAGCCGCTCTTTGAAGGTTAATTTTTCATCTTTCCCCGGGCGTTTTTTCCGGGGAGTTGCCATTGCACTCATAGAAGTAATTTACGAAAATTGCTTCTCCAAACATAAGCGCATTATCTAAAAGGATTTGTTTTAAATTTGGGTTCATGTGAATAAACCAGGATGCTATGTTATTATTGATCGTTTCCTTATTGATAGTTTGTTGTGTGATTATTGCCGGCGTTGTATACGCTGTAAATGAACAATCTAAACAATGGGCGGCTTCAGAGAATTAGTACTGCGCTTTAGTTGCAGTAACATTTCTTTATAAATCCGGATATCCAGGCCGAATAAATAAAAACTACAATAGAGGGATAGCCCCTCCAGGTGCGTTATACCTGCGTACTATAGCTTTTATTTAATTAGCAATTATGGATATGCGTGAAAAAAGGAATGTGCTGACTTACCTGGCAGAAAAGGAATGGCTGATCATGAGTTTATGGTTTGGCTTGTCCTTTATCGGGGCCTTCATGGAGGTTTCCCGGAATAATTTCAATAACTATCGCATATTCAGAGACGTATTCTTTCACGTCATTCACCAGCAGCCTTTATATATCCCCTACCCGGCCGATTATTACGATGTAAATCTTTATGGCCCGGTATTCAGCATCGTGATAGCTCCTTTTGCCGGTTTGGAGATTCACCTGGGAGCCATGTTGTGGTCGCTCACCGGTTCGGCTGTTTTATTTTATGCCATCCGGCAGTTGCCGCTTTTACGCCTGCAACAGAATATTATCCTGCTGTTGTGTTCAATGGAGCTGATGGGCGCCAGCAGCTGGTTCCAGATGAACCAGTTCATCGGCGCTTTCGTTATCCTCACCTTTACCAATACTATTAAGGGAAAAGAACATAGGGCCGCTTTCTTTATTGTGTTGGGAACGCTTACAAAGTTTTATGGCATCGTAGGACTCGCATTTTTCTTTTTCAGTCCCAATCCCAGGCGGTTTATCGGGTACCTGTTTTTATGGGGTGCAGTGATGTTTGCATTGCCCATGGTGATATCTTCTCCTCAATATATTATTCAATGTTACTTTGATTGGTATGCCGCACTGGTACACAAAAACGAACTGAATGAAGGCGCGAATACCCTGTTCCAGGATATATCTGCCGGAGGCTTTATAAAAAGGGTATTTCATTTGCCGGGCATGAGTAATAACGTAGTGCTCATTCCTGCGGTAGTACTCTTCTTTTTACAATATACCCGGTTAAAAGATCGCTATAACTCCCGTTATCGCTTCTATATTCTCTGCTCTACACTGATATTCCCGGTGCTTTTCAGCACCAGCTCTGAGTCGCCCACCTACATCATCGCTATACCGGCGGTGTGTATCTGGTATGTATTGCAGCCATCCACAAGACAGAATAACATATTTATGTTTTTTGTCATTTTCCTGATCAGCTTTTCCCATTCGGATATTCTTACTCCCTGGGTAAGGAAAAATATATCGATGCCCTATGCCGTGAAAGCCTTGCCCTGCCTGGTATTATGGCTGGTGATCATTTATCAGATCTACACCCGGAAATATTTATTGAAAAAAGATGTTTCCCCCGCGCCAGTCACGGACCTGGAGGCCGCTCCTGTATTGTGAAAAAATTAACTGAAAAAGTAATAATCCGGGCGTAAATTGCCGGATTATTAAAGGTTTTTGATTATGAACACGGGAATCAAGATAGGTAGTGCATTTGCGTTATCTGCGATGCTGTTTCACGGCATTCAAACAAGTGCACAGAAGAAGTCAGCACCATTGCCAGGCTTTGTTGAAAGTAAATCAGTTGCTTCAGTAGATCCTTATATCGGCTCCGGCGGCCACGGTCACGTATTTGTTGGTGCCAGCGTTCCTTATGGCGCAGTACAAACAGGACCTACCAATATTGTAAAAGGTTGGGATTGGTGCTCCGGGTATCATTATTCAGACAGCGTATTAATAGGCTTCTCGCAGATGCACCTCAGCGGAACCGGTATCGGCGACCTGGGCGATGTACTCATTATGCCCTACACCGGTAAAGTGAGAACCAATCGAGGCACACAGGAAGATCCCACCTCCGGATATGGCTCCCACTATTCTCATAACCGCGAAACCGCGCGTCCCGGCTACTACGCCGTTCAGCTGGATGACTACAACATCAAAGCAGAATTAACCGCTTCAGAAAGAGTGGCTTTTCATAAGTACACCTTCCCGAAAAATCAACCTGCCAATATCATCATCGACCTGAAAGAAGGTATCGGCTGGGATGCACCGGTAGAAACATTCATCCGCCAGGTAGATGAATATACGCTAGAAGGATACCGCTACTCCAAAGGATGGGCGGTGGACCAACGCCTCTGGTTTGCCATTAAATCAAATGTGCCGGTGAAACAATTCCAGGTATTTGATGGAGATAATAAACAAACCGGTAAAGAAGTAAAATCGAAAGAAGCCAAAGGCGTTATCGTATTCGATAAATCGCCTGGACAGGTAATGCTGAAAGTAGGCATCTCCCCTGTAAGCAGCGAAAACGCACTGGCTAATATTAAGGCGGAAATACCAGGATGGGACTTTATCAAAACCATTAACAGCGCCAATGCTAAATGGGACAAGGAACTGGCCAAAGTAAGCATTGAAACAAAAGACGAGGCCGCACGCCGCGTATTTTATACTGCCATGTATCACACCATGATTGATCCGGCTTTGTTCAACGATCATGATGGCAGCTACCGTGGCACCGATAAAAAAGTATATGCTAACCCAGGCTTCGATAATTACTCCGTATTTTCTCTCTGGGATATCTATCGCTCCTGCGCTCCACTCGCTACCATCCTGCATCCTGAAAAGGTGAACAGCTTCGTGAACTCGATGCTCACCATCCACAAACAACAGGGCAAATTGCCGGTATGGCCGCTGATGGGTAATGAAACCAACTGTATGGTGGGCTATCACGCAGTACCTCCTATTGTGGATGCTTACCTGAAAGGATTTAAAGGGTTCAACGCAGAAGAAGCTTTTGAAGCCATGAAAGTTACCGCCAATCGCGACGACCTGGGCCTGAAATATGTAAAAGAATTAGGCTACATCCCGGCAGACAAAGAATATGAATCCGTTTCCAAAGCAATGGAATACGCCATCGACGACTGGTGTATTGCAGCCATGGCAAAGAAGTTAGGCAAAACAGCCGATTTTGAATACTACAAAAAACGCGCGGCTTACTACCGCAATTATTTCGATAGCACCATCCGCTTCGTACGCCCGCGTATGAGCGATGGCAGCTTCAAAACACCTTACGATCCGTTTAACTCCGTTCATGAAAAAGGCGACTTCACCGAAGGCAACGGCTGGCAATACACTTGGCTGGTGCCACAGGACGTGGAAGGACTGATCCAACTCATGGGCGGCGACGATGCCTTCACCAGTAAACTCGACAGCCTCTTTACCGCTAAAGGCGATATGGGCGCAGAAGCATCTAACGATATCTCCGGTCTTATAGGCATGTATGCGCATGGTAATGAGCCAAGTCACCACGTTACCTATATGTACGCTTTCTCCGGTTACCAATGGAAAACCGCTGAAAAAGTAAGACAGGTAATGAAAGAATTTTACTTCGATCAGCCGGAAGGACTTGCGGGTAATGAAGATTGCGGCGCAATGTCGTCCTGGTATGTATTCTCATCGCTGGGCTTCTATCCTGAAAACTCCGCCAGCGGCGTATATGTATTAGGCAGCCCGCTGTTCGACAAAGCATCTATTAAAGTAGGCGCCAATAAAACTTTCACAGTACAGGCGATCGATAATAGTGCAGAGAATATCTATATCCAAAGCGTTACTCTTAATGGTAAACCATATACGAAAAGCTTTATCACCCACCAGGATGTGGTGGCCGGTGGAACGCTGGTAGTTAAAATGGGGAACAAACCAAACCTCAGCTTTGGTAAAGCCGTAGCAGACAGACCATCGAATGCCCTTTAATTTCAAGGTACTGGTATAAAATTTTCGGGGAGATGAAAGCATATTTATTGCTTTCATCTCCCCGAAATATTTACCATTGTTTTAAGCATTTTCACCCAGCACCCGCAATACCTCCGGTGTTACTTCTCCAAAGATAGAAACGCCTGCCGCTCCATTCTGGATGGCCAGTTTCACGGCTTCGCCGAGGTCGTTGTAGTTGCCGTGGAAGTCAGGAAGATACAGCCCTGCATACAACGGGAATGCGCCATGCAGCCCCTTCACCCCTTCTGCCACCGCATCGCCTATCCAGCTCACATTTTCCCTGTAAAAGCCATGATAGATCATCGGGCAAATGGCGTTCAACGGCCAGTTGGTCCAGTCCTGCCGTACGATACGTTTGGCAATTTCAGGAGTAGGAAACACTGCTGCGGAAATTGGTTTCTTATGTTGCTGGGCTACCTGCGCCAGGTTGCTCACTACGTTGGTGATGCGGTCGTAGCGGAACTTGCGCCAGGAAGGGCTTTGGTCGGGGTGTTCTATCTGTAACGGATCTACGCCATGTTTTTCTTTATAGGCATTGCGGCATTGTTCGCAATAACAGAAATCATACTCCGGTAATTCTTTCGACTGATCAATACCATAATTGCTCCAGAGATTTACGGGCAATATCACATCGCAGTAGCGAACATAATCGAGATGAATGCCATCCACATAATCCAGTGAGAGGATTTTTTCCACCTGGTCTTTCAGATAATTCACTACCTCCGGTTTACTGGGACACAGCCAGCGGTAGTAATCTACATAAGGAGGGTGATTCGCGCAGGACTCACCTTTCCGGTTTTGCGCATACCATTCCGGGTGACTGGCCAGCAATTCTTTTTCTCCGCGGTTCATTGTCCACATCCAGCGATGCGCTTTGATACCATTGGCTTTGGCGGTTTTAAAATGTAGTTCGCTATCTGCCTCAAACATGATATCAGTGATCCCTGCTCTTCTGTAAGCAGCATATCTTGCTTTTAAAATGGCAGCAGTATCTTTATGATCAGGATTGATCCAAACCCGGTGTTGCACGGCGTTCTTTTCCAGCGTGGGTACTGTTTCCTTTACAACAGCGGCGCTGGCTGGCAGCGAAGGTTTTACCAATGCCAATCCACCGATACCCAATGATTTTATAAAAAGACGTTTATCCATAGCTGTTATTTTCTGTTACTATACACTTTACCTTCCTGGTTGATATTTACGGAACCAGGGAAATTACTACCGGAAACACTGGCATTGTATTGTGATGAAATGCTTTCCATTGACAGCGTATATACTTCTTTATTAGTACCGGTTTGTTTTTCAGGGATCTTCAGCTCTTTTAAACTTTTGGCATACCGCCCATTGGCTTGCCTGTATTGCAGTTGGGCGCTGTAGATTTGCCAGAGGTATTGTTTGGCTTCCTCCGCCGGAGGTAACTGGAAAGTAGTATTGGCTTTACTGGTAAACAACAGGTATCCCCACCGTTCAGGCGCATGCATATTCACAATTCCTTGTGGCGACCAAACCCAGTTATGCTCTGGCCGTTGTTGTTTTACGTACTTGCCGTTTTTAATGTCTGTGTCCCACTCTACCCGTGAGAAATTGATCCGCCAGAGGCTATTCTCCACCGGCCGTTGATTTTTATTGAAGAAGCTAAGGGCACTGAAAGGCACGGCCATCTCCACCGTCCACTCCTTATCGGTGTCTGAAGGGTTATTAATCGTACCATCAATATGTATAGCAGTGATAATGCCTTTGGTGTCCCAGTTGATCAAAGCCTCTCCCATATTGCGGTACGGCTTACCCATAAACAGGTCCATCACCGTATTTAAAGCATTGATTTCTATTTCGTAGTATTGGTGGGTGTCTCCATCGGGGTCTATAAATACTTCAAAATCATTATCCTGGAAAATAATAGCATCGTGGTCTACCAGCGTTCCCCATATATGAGGCTCCTGCAGTGTAGCTGCGATGTAAAGGTATTGCTGGTCCCACATCATCTTCACCCGGGTACGCAGTGGTGGTGCGGGTTTGGCGTCGCCTTCAATATCTTTAAAATCGGCTGTCCAGGTAGCTTGCTGCCACCCGGCTTCGTCGAGTTTACCATCAATCACCACTTTGCCTTTAGTTTCCTTACACACGTAGTGGAGGGGAGTTTCCTTTGCCGGTTTATACAACTCAAGGCCAGTTTGCGCGAAGGTTGGCTTACCCAGCATTAAACTGACTACACTGATTACACCGATAATTTTCTTTATGTTGGCAGGATCTCTTCTCATTTATTTTTTCGTTGACAATTCTTTTAATTCCAGGCTGGAAGCCCCAAATATACATCAAGATAATTTTTTGCCTGCGATAAAAACATAAGAAAAGCCGGGCGTGAGGCCCGGCTTAACAATAAGTGTCATAAACAAATGTACATTACCAGATGCGCACCCGCGTGCTATCCGGCCGGTACATACCATCTCCCGGTTTCACGCCGTATACTTCATAAAACGCGTCCACATCGCTGAAAGGTCCGTTCACCCTGAATTTAGCGGGGGAATGTACATCAGTGAGCACCTGCCTGGCCAGTGATTCTTTTTTGGTATGTCCGAGCCAACCAAGGGAGTAACCCATGAAATAACGCTGTGATGGGGTGTATCCGGCGATCTTTTCGTTCTTCTTATATTGATCTGTTTTTTTGAAAGCTTCCCATCCGAGAAGGATACCGCCGAGATCCGCGATATTTTCACCAAGTGTAGCTTTACCGTTGATGCGTAAAGTATCCACTACTACATAGTTGTTGAACTGCTTCACCATTACGGCCGCGCGCTCGTTGAATTTCTTTTCGTCGTCTTTGGTCCACCAGCTTTTCAGGTTACCGGCAGCGTCAAACTGACGGCCTTCATCATCAAACCCGTGCGTAATTTCATGGCCAATGGTGGAGGCGCCGGCGTAGCCGTATACAATGGCATCGTCCAGTTCTTCGTCGCGCTTACCTGGAACGGTGAAGATACCGGCGGGTAGCACAATTTCGTTGTTGCTGGGGTTGTAGTAAGCGTTGTACGTTTGCGGAGTCATATCCCATTCGTTACGATCGACCGGTTTACCCAGTTTGTTGATCTGGTAATTTTGCCACCACTGGTGAGCCGCTTCGATATTCTGATGGTACGACTGTTCCTTGATATCCATCGCGGTAAAGTCTTTCCACTTATCAGGATAGCCTACTTTTTTAGTGATTTTGGAGAGTTTGTACAATGCTTTTTGCTTGGTGCTGTCGCTCATCCAATCGAGGTGTTCAATGCGTATTTTTAGTTCAGTACGTATTTCCTCTACGAGGTTTTCATATCTTTTTTTAGCGGTAGTATTAAAGAACTCTTTTACAAACAGCTGGCCCAGGGCCTCTCCCATTGCGCTTTCCTCGGCATCCAGCACTCTTTTCCAGCGCGGTTTCTGCTTGTCCTGTCCTTTGAGCAGGGTGCCATAAAACGCGAAGTCGGTGTTGGCGATGGTATCGCTGAGATGTTGAGAGGCGGAGTTGATCAGGTTCCACTTGAGGTAGTCTTTCCAGGTTTGGAGTGGTTGCGATTTAACGGCGTTGCTGAGGTTGGAATAAAACTCCGGCTGACCAACAATAATGGTATCGGCAAATTTGTTGATACCCTGTTGTTTGATGAACTCATTCCAGTCGATATTCCCGGCAATTTTATTTAGCTGGGTTACGGCCATTTTATGATAGTTGGCTTCCGGATCGCGGAGTGCTTCCAGCTTGCGGCTGTTTTTAGCGAGGCTTGTTTCCAGTTGTACGATGCCTGCAGCGGCTTTTTTAGCGGCGGTGCTGTCGTAGCCAACAAATTGAAGCATTTTGGCAACGTGGCCGGGATATGCGTTCCGGATGTTGGTGGTACGCGCATCGGTGTTGAAGTAGTAGTCGCGGTTAGGAAGTCCTAAGCCGCCCTGCGCCAGCTGCACAGCAATAACGTCGCTGTTTTTGGCATCCTGCGCGATGTACAGGCTGCAGAATGCGCCGGTGGTGATGTTCAGTTTGGAGGCCACCTGTACCAGTTGCGGAATGGTGGTAATGGCATCAATCGCTTTCAGGTCTGCTTCGATGGGCTTTATACCATCCTGGTTGATGCGCACAGAATCCATTCCGCTGGTCCAGAAGGCGGCAATTTTTTTTGAGATAGGATCGGTCGGATTTTCTACTGCCTTTTCGTTGATGATACGCAGGCGTTTGTACAGTTCTTCCTGTACCAGGTTGCCGATACCCCATGAACTATATTCTGCTGGAATAGGGTTGCGTTTTATCCAGCCGCCGTTGGCATAATCAAAAAAATCTTGTGTGGGATTTACGGTGCTGTCTACATTAGCGGCTACTGCGTCGGGGGTGGAAGAAGCGTTGGCATCGGGTTGTTTCTGCCCCTGGTTACATGCAGTGAAACAGGTAATGGCAGCCAAACCGGTTCCGGTGAGGATAGATTTTATCATAAGCTGTTGAGATTTTGTTACCGGAAGAAAGGTAATTATTTTTTATCACCCTGATTATTAAAATGGGCTTAACGGCAGCAGAAGAATATAAAGTAAATAATGTATTTTGGTACAAAGTCATTTCCTTACCTGCAACGCTTATGATCAACAATTTAAAGACTGGCCGCATTTTATCTATCGATGCTTTCCGCGGGATTACTATTCTTGTCATGATTTTCGTTAACAGTGTGGCGGGTGTGAGCGGTATCCCTTCGTGGCTGCAGCATGCGCATGGTAATGAAGACAGGATGACATTTGTAGATGTTGTGTTCCCTGCTTTCCTGTTTATAGTGGGGATGTCGGTGCCTTTCGCCATCAATAGCCGGCTGGCAAAAGGAGATACTTTCTGGCAGTTGCAGCGGCATATTGCCTGGCGCACATTAGGTTTGTGGGTGTTGGGTATTTTTATGGTAAATGCCGAAAAGGTGAATGCCGCTGCTACCGGGATGAGTGGCGCCGCATGGTCGCTTTTATTTTACGTATCCGCCATATTGGTATGGAATGTTTATAAGTTCAAAAACGCATGGCTTTCGTGGTGTTTCAAGGGAGTGGGCATGATAGGGTTGATTATACTGGCATTGATTTTCCGTGGTGGTGAAGATGGAACGGAGCGGTTAACGCCGGATTGGTGGGGCATCCTGGGACTCATAGGCTGGGCATACCTGTATGCATGTATTATTTACCAGGTATTTAAAGGGGTGGCTGGCGCTATTATGCTGATGATCGCCGTGTGTATCGGGTATTATATTTTATGCAAGCAGCCATTCATGGGAGAATGGAGCTGGCTTACTTCACAGGCAGGCCACGCGGCGCATACGGCTATTGTTTTGTCGGGTATGTTGCTGACGTTATTTTATTTTGATGAAGACCTCGGTCTGAAAGGGAGTAAGCTGGTGTCGCGTGTAACGGGGTACTTTGCTTTACTATTGATTGCCGGCATGCTGTTAAGACCTGCCTATAAACTATCCAAGATCCAGGCTACACCCAGCTGGTGCCTGTATAGCAGCGCGATATGCGTGGCCATATTTTCTTTGTTATATTTTCTGATAGATGTAAAACAGGTCAGTAAGTGGACGGCTTTCTTCCGGCCTGCCGGTTCCAATCCTTTGCTTACCTATATACTACCGGATATTGTTTTTTATGGAATGTTGCTTGCGGGGATCAGCCTGCCGGCTGTATTGGGAGAAGGGCTGCCGGGTATTGCCTGGTGCGCTTTTTTTGCAGTAATCATGCTCTTCCTGGTAAAGGGATTAAACAAGCTGGGAATTCGTTTGCAACTGTAACAATCTTACACATTACTCCGTTATAGCTCTCGTAATGTAGAGAAATATCTACGTGAAATACATCCGTAATGGAGTATAGCGCGTAAATATGTGTGGCATTTCGTTTGTCCCTTTAATTCCTGGAAACAGATTTTTACATCCCAAAAGTTCCCCCCATGAAAAAAATTGCAATTGTATTAGCGTCAGCAGGATTGATTTTAGCTATCTTAGCGCAGTATGCCCTAACCAACGACTGGATGTGGTTCAAAGTGTTCCATGCCCTGGGTTTTATAGGCTACATATTGATCATCAGCGGTCTTGCTTGTTTTTTCCTGTGGTTAATTCATCAGTTTTCCCGTGATGAAAAAAACAGGATCAAACGTTACTATCATCGCCAGCACGATGAAAGCGAAGTAAATACTGCACAACGGTAATAATGATATGTCTGACTTCTTCACACTTAAATTTGAATACAAAGGGCATCCGCACATCCTGGATGTGCAAACCGCTCATCAGCAATTTAAAACGGTTTATAAGGTAGCCATTGAAGAGCATGAAATTACTTTTGAGCCCGATGAAGAAGGCTATGTACGCGCTGTTTCCAGCAAGCCTATGCACGATCATTTAAACCCGGTAGATGTGGGTTTGTTACATCATGTGGCGGAACTTATTATCCAGCATATTCAGCAGTAAATTATTCCTCATCAATTTTTTCTCCCCGGATCTCATCACGCAATGATTCAGGATCCCACCCCTGTCCTTCATCCAGCCATGTTTTTACACGGTCGGATGAAATGAGCTTTTCCATTTCGTCAATACGTTCCTTCATGGAACTGATATATTGCTTTTTATCGTCGCGCAGTGCAGATAAGCCTTTCAGGGTACGTTCGTCCTGGCGGAAAAACGTCCGTGCGGCACGTTCGCTCCGGTAAGCCCTTCCACCCAGCATGCGCAGGGCATCCACGCCAAGACGCAGGGAAGTGTCTACCGTTTCGCGGTAAATATGCAGTACGCCGAGGTCCATCAGTTCAAAAGTATCTTCATTATTTTCTGCCCTTACCAGTAGTTGCAGATGTGGAAAATACCGCTGGGCCATTCTCACTATCTCCAGCGTTTGTTCCGCATGATCGGTAGCAATGATCAGCATTTTGGCGTCCTTAGCGCCTGCGGCAACGAGCAGGTCGTAACGGGATGCATCTCCATAATATACTTTAATACCCAGGTTGTGCAGTGCATCTACCCGGTCGGAATCCAGGTCCAACACCGTAGCATGAATGCCATTGGCCCGCAGGAAACGCCCGGTCATACTGCCAAAGCGGCCAAAGCCTGCAATGATCACCGGATTCTTTTCAGTGATCTCATCCGCTTCCCTTTCGGCCTTTATTTCCGACCGGGTATAATATGGCTGGATCACTTTTTCATACACCAGCATAATCAGCGGGGTGAGCGCCATACTGATGGCTACTACCGCTGTTATCATGGCGGTCATTTCCTTACTCATCAGCCCTGTTTGGCCAGTGAACGACAGCAACACAAACGCAAACTCACCGATATCCGCGAGGGCAAAGGCAAATAGCAGGTTCTGATCGGTGCTCAGTTTGAAAATCTTTCCCAGCAACAGTAGTACAATACCTTTCAATGCCATAACACCCACCACTAAACCCATGATCAGCCAGGGCTGCTTCATAATCAAACTAAAGTCAATAGACGCTCCAACAGCAATAAAAAACAAACCGAGTAACAATCCCTTAAAAGGTTCAATATCACTTTCCAGCTCATGGCGGTATTCACTGTTAGCGAGTACTACTCCGCCCAAAAATGCGCCCAGCGCGGAACTGAGGCCTACCAGGTTCATCAGCACCGCAATGCCTACCACCATCAGCAAAGCGGTGGCGGTAAATAATTCGCGTACACGGGTACGGGCAATGATACGCATCAGGGGCCGCACCAAGTACCTGCCTGCAATGATGATAATGGCTACGGCTCCCAGCACTACCAGCGTTTGCGCCCAGCCAGGTAAATTATCCCTTAGGGAAGCATTGTGCGAAGCAGCATCTGCTGCGGCATTGCCTGCCAGCAAAGGAAAAATGGCCAGCATGGGGATCACGGCAATATCCTGGAACAGTAACACCGAAAAGGCGCTCTGCCCGGCGGAAGTGCCCATCCATCCTTTTTCATTCAGGGTTTGCAACACAATAGCGGTAGACGACAGTGAGAGGATCATCCCCAGCGCCAGCGATGTATTCACTGGTTGTCCTACGAGGTAGGCAATGCCCGCTATGGCCGCGGCACTCAATATCACCTGCAGCCCTCCCAGCCCGAGTATGGAGGAACGCAGCCGCCACAGCAGCGCCGGTTCCAGCTCTATACCTATGAGGAACAGCATCATTACTACGCCAAATTCCGCGAAATGCATAATATCTTCTCCCTCCCTTCCTATAAAACCCAGTAAAGAAGGACCAATGATAATACCCGCGATCAGGTAGCCTAAAACGGCTCCCAGTCCCATCTTTTTGGCCAGCGGTACAAATACAATGGCCGCAGCCAGGTATACCATCGACTGAAATAGTAAAGAATGTTGATCCATATTATCTGGTTTGAGCGGGTAGTTGAAGTATTTGATTCAGATCTTTCAGGCCAGGCAAAGGAGTAAGATCAAATTTATCGTCGCGGAGGCGCTCCAGCACCTGTTTCAGCCGGGCTGCATCCTCCTGGATATCTGAAGTATCCTGCCGGTGCACGCCGTATATCACATAAGGAGCGGTATAATGCATGTTGCACAATTTGGCGGTTTGCATAAAAGGCAGCAGAAATTCATGCACGGTATGTCCATGATGGCCATCCGGCTCATAGGAATGTGCAGCGCCTCCCGCTGTAATAATATTGCCGAAATATTTTCCCTGTAAGGCTTTGCCGGTATGCCCGTATGCCCAGCCATGTTCCAGCACTAGGTCGAGCCACTGTTTCACAATAGCTGGTGCGCTGTACCAGTAAAAAGGATGCTGCATAAAAATAATATCGTGCTGCTCCAGCAGCTTTTGCTCACGGGCCACATCCACATCCAGATCGGGGTATTGTTCATACAAGTCATTGAAAGTAACCCCCGGGATGTTTTTAACCACCCGCAGCAGCTGGGAATGTACCCTGGATTTCTCCAGGGCAGGATGTGCAAAATTTATCAGAACTCTCGCCATTATCGGATTTTCGTATAAAGAAATTTAGGTATTTTGTTTCAAAAGTAGCCCTTCTGTGTTCACAAATTCCCCGTCAGCCTTCCGAATATTCCTGCAAAAGTAACCGGTATTTATTGAGGATGCTGGATTTGGAGATAAAGCCCACCAGTTGCTTGTCCTGCACCACCGGCAGGTTCCATGCCTGGGCAGCATCAAATTTTTTGATCACCACGTTAATGTTATCTTTTAAATTAACTACTGCCGGCGGGACCTGCATCAGCTTCTTTACGGTAATGGTATCGTACAGTTCGGGATTAAACATAACCGGCCGGATCTCATCCAGCGTAATAATGCCTTCAAACAGTTGCTCGTGGTTTACTACGGCAATAATATTCCGGGTGCCTTCTTTCACCAGTTCTATGATATCCCGCAGGGTAGCGTCAATGGAAATTGTTTGCACATCTGTCTCCAGGAGGTCTTCCATTTTCAGGAGCAGCAGGATGTTTTTGTCATGGGCATGCGTAAATACTTTACCGTCTTTTGCCAGTTCCTTGATTTCCGGTGAGATAGGTGAAAACCATTTTGCCATCAGGAAAGAGATGGTAGAAACAATCATCAGCGGGATGAAAAGATCGTACCCGGAGCTGGATTCGGCAATCAGGAAGATGGCGGTAAGCGGGGCATACATCACGCCGGCCATTACACCAGCCATACCCACAATTACCAGGTTGGTAACCGGGATATCCGTGAATCCCATCTGCTGACAAACCATCGCATAAAAAAATCCCAGGAAGCCGCCTGCAAAGAGGGATGGCGCAAAGTTCCCCCCGTTACCACCGCTTTGTATGGTAACGGATGCAGCCAATGCTTTCAGCAAACACACGCAGCCGGTAAACACCAGTATCATCCAGCTTTGTATGGGAAGATACCGGAAGAAACTGTTTTGGAGAATGGCTTCGCCGTTGCCGGCAGCCAGCGATTTCACACTGGAGTAGCCTTCCCCGAATAAAGGCGGCAGCGCCACGCAGAGGGCGGATACCAGCACACCGCCCAGGATGGCGCGTTGCAACGCTGTCCAGTTGAGCGAGTGAAAGAAATGTTCTATTTTTTGTGAGATGACTACGTAATATCTTGCGTAAAATCCACTGAGTATGCCCAGGGCTATATAATAGGGTACGTTGTGATAGTTAAAAGCAACCCTTGACTCGAAATGAAACAGCGCTTCTTCCTGTAAAATAATTTTAGAAAGTAAACTACCGCAAACGGCCGCCACAATCAGCGGCATGAAATCAGAAAATACCACGCCGGTAAGTAATATCTCAAAAGCAAACATCATCCCGGCAATGGGTGCATTGAATGCTGCCGCTATACCGGCAGTAGCGCCGGCAGCCAGTAACAGCGTGCGTTCTTTATAACCAAGTTTATAGGTACGTGCATAATTGGAACCAAGAGCGGCGCCGGTAACAGCGATAGGACTTTCCAGTCCGGCGGAGCCACCAAGCCCTACGGTGATGGCACTCTGCAATATCTGGGAATACATTTTTACAGGAGGGATCAGGCTGGAGTTCCGGGCTATTTCGTGCAGGATAGCTGGTATGCCTTTCCTCGACTGCCCCTTGAAAAACCAGATGACCATGAGTGTAGTGAGCACAATTCCCAGAAAGGGGAACACTACATAAAAAATAACCTGGGTGCTGAAATGTACTTTATAGGTGATTACATAATGAATATAGTGTACCAGGCTTTTTAAGATGACGCCGGCTAATCCCGCAGAACATCCTACCAGGATACCGGAGAGCAGGAGGAACTGGCTGCGGCTCATTTTACTGTGTAACCAATGTAATATGAGCTCATAGCTTTTGGCACTCTTTAAACTGTATTGTTCGAAATCCTTTTTGAATCGAAAAAAGCTATGGTATTTCCGCAGGCGGTTAAATTGACTCATGCGGCAAATTTAAGGATCAAAGCTCAATCAGGGCATAAACTTTATCATTCATATAAGGTCCGCCAGGGCGGCGGGCCGTGTAGTCCAGGTTAATCCAGTATTCGCCCTTCAGCTCGTGATAATATATTTCTTTCACGGCGGGTTTCGGAAAAAGCGTGATGATAGCCTGTTTCATGATTTCAAACTCCTCTTTGTCGCCGCAATAAAGCTCCGGGTAGGCATGGCCTTTTACCAGTACAATACGGCACCTTGCCCCGATCGATTGCAGACAGGAGGTCATCAGGATAGAGTGATCGTCGCAGTCGCCGCCCAGGCCATTTTGTATGGTTTCCTGTGCGGTGGCAAAGTATTCGTCACGGCGGGAGTCCAGCACATATTTGAACTGGCTGTTGATAAACCGGAACAGGGACAGGAACCGGGTTATTTTTCCGTATTTATAGAAATACTCATCGTAATAATCGAGGGAGTGCTTCACGGAGAAGTTGCGGACCACGGAGTCCTGGAAGTTGATCTTTTCCCGCATGCCGCGCACGGTTTTATCGCGGTAGCTTTCTACCCTTCTCGGGTAAAGACTGAGGATATCCAGCTGCTTGCTGCCTTTGGTGTTGAGGTTTCCCTGCACCATACCTTTATAATCGTTGAGCACATTATAAAAGGTATAGCGGTCACTAAGTTTGTTAATGACCATTACACTGCATACCAGTAAAAAGATGGGAATGATCAGCGGCCTGAAGATCCAGCGGAGCACATAAACGACTATGAAACTAGCCACCACGGCCAATAGCAGATCGATGTGCCAGCCATTTGCCACGAGTGGAGGCGTAAAGCTGTTGATATAGGGTGCCAGCAATAGTAAAGTCAACAGACTCAATGTGTTGAACAATATATTCTGTACTACGGTATATTTGCTTTCGTCTATGGCCATTATGCTACGCAATAAAGCAAAATTATGCCATAATCACCTCGCAAAGTTTGAAACTGCCTGTTTAAAGGAAGTACTTTTCCGGATGAGTTCTATTTGCTGCACCGTATCATTTTTTTGTTTATCCATTTGCAGTTGCTGATAGATCTTGTTCAGCAGTCCGAAATTCATCAGCGCCAATACTTTGAAATCCAGTTTTTGTGCGTTTTCCACGGCTGTTTCTGCTGTACGGATGGCTTTATTGAATTCGTGTTCGTTAAAATATACGCCTGCGTATAGCAGTTTCTGCACAGATTCCAGGTATTTTCCACCAAAATAATCGACAGAATATTTCTTGATCACCTGGTCGGTATGGCGGCAAATCCTCGCAGCAGACGCTGTTTGGCCAAGGCCGAGGTAGGCTTGTGCCTGCCAGCAGAGCAGCATGAGGCGGAGTGAATCTGTTTTACGGTGTTGTAAAGATGGATATGTTTCAAAGATCCGGGTAGTAAAGCTCAGCAAGTGTTCGTTATCTCCCAGCAGGGTGAAAACGATGCCCATATTCCGGAATACGATTTCCTGGGGCTCACTGATGGGCTTCTTGCCACCGCCGGTCCAGTAGCGGAAATAGTTATAGATCTTCTCCCGGATATCTTCGTTTATAATACCAAATTTGAGGAATTCATAGATGAAGAGCTGGATTTCATAAGGTGTTACCCAAAGTTCATCTTCAAATTCATCGGCTGTGTAGATTTTTTTTATGTTGTTGAGTTCTATTTCGCACTGTTCTGCATCGAGTTGCAGCAGGGCCATTGTGAATAATTTGCTTCTGATTTTGAGTTTATCTTCCCGGGCTTCAGCAAGTCCCAGCAAAGCGGTAAGTACTTTGCGTTTCCTGAAATGAATAAATTCGTCACTGATAAAGGGGCCAATAGGGTTTTTCTTGAAGAAGCCCGCCGGGAAGATGGATTTAAGTTCTCCTTGATTGTTGCCGTCGTGCTGGTAATGTAATACCAGGTATTCCAGCAGGTGGGATTTTTCTATGTTGGATAATGGTAAATGCAACATTTTGATGATGCCATCGATCTGCGCGTGGTTGATGGCATAGCGGAGCAGCCATCTGAATACGCCTATACGGTATGGCGACTGTGGCAGGTGTTCGAGTATTGCCATCAGCAGCGGTTCATTTATTTCCTGGCCGTTTTCTTTCAGGTAGTGCATGGCCACAAAATATTCGAGCAGCATGGTGTGGGCAAAGCGCACCTTCACGTTGAACATAATTTCCTGGCTCAGGTTTTCTTCCACTAATATATTATCGGCGAGCAGTTCTTTGTAGGCAGGGAACAGATCGGCGTTTTGAGTGAGCAGTAAATTTTTATCCGCATAGATTCCTGTTCTGCCGAGATCGAGCAGGGTCAGTAATTTTTCGATGATTTTTATTTTGAAAGAATTGCTCTGGGAGTTGAACACGCGGTTCTGGATAAAGCGCGATACAATCTCAAACAGGCTAAGGTGTTCATCTACAAAGGTTTGATCCGGACCGCTGTTAAGCTGACAAAAGAGTTGCAGGTAATAAGGATAACGCAGTTTTTGCAGGAAATTTTCAGAGAACAGTCGTACAGTGGCAGGATCAAACTGGTGGTTATAAAGAATAGACTTCACTTCCTGTTCCGTAAGCCGGGGCATGTTGATATTGGTTTCTTCATCCATTTCAGCGCCCAGGTACCAATAGCGCCGGAAGGCGGGATATTGCTGGGAGTGCTGGAATATTTCGGCCCAGGTGCTGCTCCGGATAGAAAGGATCACTTTTACCCAGGGGTATAAATCGTTGGAATATACGAAGTCTTCCAGTTTGGAATATAGTAAACGGAGTTTTTCGCCAGCTACAGCGATTTCGTCGAAGCCGTCTATTATTAATATAAGGCGTCCGCCTTTTTTATCGAAGTGGCTGGAAAAGTATTCGCGGAAGTTTTCGCCGTTACCGAGGTTCATCTGGTTATCCAGCCAGGATGAAAGGGAGAATCCTTTCAGCAGGAGGCTGCCGGCGGCGTGAGCGTGGATAAACCAGCAAACATCCTGTTTATAGCGGGCTTCTTTACCAAACCAGCAGTATTCCGCGAGATGCACCAATGCCAGTGATTTACCCCATCCGGAGGGCGCTATTAAGGCGGTGGCCGCGTAGTCGCTTTCCAGAAATTTTTCAATGTGGGCGTTACAGAATGGCCTGTGAACGGTGTACGGGAAGGCAATACCAGAGCGGTTCTTGAGGGTAAGCATGGTGTAATGGGAAACGGCATCTGCTTTGTTTTTCAAATCAGACCATTTACTATTATCCAATGCTGCGGCTGAAGTAGACGCATTGGTTGTCCTGGAAGCGGTGTTCAGCTTCCGGTAGTGATGTTGCTGAAAGTCTTCCCAGTCTTTATATTGGCAATATTGCGAAAGCGTATTCAGGGTGTATCTGGAGAAGCTGTGTTGAGCTACAGCGAATCCGAACACCCTTTTAAGCGTAGTTTCGCTTACCAGTTTCGTGGTGTTATCCAATATGGACTGAGAGAGATGTTTGCAATCTCCTGGCAACATGACTTCAACACCAAACCTGCGTAGAACTTCATTCTGCAGGGTAATGATAAAGTCATAGGATAGATCAATCATAGGGGACAATAAATGGATTTTCGAATTGTCGGTACTTGTTTAATTACGTATCGTATTTGCGTTTAGATTTTCGAATTGCTGAATGAACAAAATGAACAGAAAATATTAAACTGAATTATATATATAAAAATAGATAATAATAAATACCTACCTCCTTAGTTGTTATCTGGATATCATATATAAATATGATGACGTACAATATAATATTTTTATATAAATAATATTAATATATTATTTTTTTAAACTTTGAAAGGGATGGAGGGAAGTATAACTTTTTGCTGACGACGCTAATTTTTTTTCTCTATTCCCGTTTTAACGAGGTTACCACGCATTTTCCGGCCTGTTTTTCTCCTAATCCCTCTTTCTGAATGAACAAAATGAACAGTGAAAATTATGATTGAACAAACTGAACTGTTAACCGGAAATGAACAAGAAAGACATATCAATAAACCAGCCCTTCAATATACATTCGTAGCGTTTTTGTAACATTCTTTTAACAAATAACCGCAAGGAAGTATACTTTTTTATCAACCAGTATCCCTTCCCCAAGCCATTCCTAACCTGCCTGCCTCCCTTTAGAGTTTTGTTGTATTGCAATGAAACTGAACAATTTTTATTCAAATATTTGATGCTATGCATTCAAAAGCTACTCCTAATAGCCCTTTTACTGCCCTTTTCTGTTTCCCTAGCTTCGCAGGGAAGGATGCTGTGAGAACCAGCGTTGCCCACTTCTTTCATAAGGCCGGGTCAATAGTATGGAAAAGTCTCGTGTTACTATTATTACTATTTAGTATAGGCGCTCAGGTTAGTCAGGCGCAAACGTACACCACCAGGGTGTATGCCAATACCCAAATAGGCAGAGCCACAGGGCTTTGCATTGGTTGTGGTGTAACAAATGGCGCGCAGGCAGTGGATGGTTCCCTTACTACAGCATCCACCATCTCTACATTGGTTACACTCTTAGGCGCTACGGCATCACAGGATCTGATCTTTCCGGCGCCAGTTACCAATAACACGCCGGCGGTGGTTAAAATCGGTACTGCCGGTACACTCGGCACCCTGGTGAATCTAAATCTGCTTGGAGGTGTTTATGTTCAGGCATATAACGGCAGTACCCCGGTAGGAGGTACTGTATTCGCCAATAATTCAGTATTAACCCTGCTGGCAAGCGGTAACCAGGCGGAAATATTTTTACCTGCTCCCGCCGGAACATACGACCGGGTACGGGTAACAGTAGATGGCGGATTAGCAGGAGTAGCCGGCAGCATACAGGTATTTTCAGCATATTATGATACACCTGCTTCAGGTACAATAAACTGTGGCGCAGCAATAGATGTGCTATACGGTGTTACCGGGCAGGCAGCTTCACTCGGTGTGGTAACCAATCCTGCAGCAGCAGGCGATGGTATTGTCACTGCAGCCAACTATGCAACGCTGAGCAGCGTTGTAGGTGCATTAGGCAGCAGTGCCCAGGTAACTGCAGTATTCCCTGGTCTCTCTAAAAGCGGTGATTCTATCCGCGTAGTGATTTCTGATCCTGCCTCATTGATTACTTTACAGCTGCTCAGTTCCGTTAGAATCATTACTTACAATGGTCCTAACGTGGTTGATAATATTCAGGCCGACGGTAACTTATTACATCTCAATCTTCTTTCAGGAGCAGGAAATTTGCAGGCATTAACTTTCCTGCCTACCGCTCCTTTCGACCATGTACAGGTGCAGATCGGATCGGGACTGGTAGGCGCCCTCGCCTCCCTGAGAGTACATGAAATACAACGTTTCCCGGCAGGCCCGTCAACAGGTGCTGGTGGACCATTGAGGACCACCTGCTTAAATGCGCCGCTTACATTGAATGTAAGTAATCCGGAAGTCGGATTAACTTATACATGGTACGACTCTACCCAAACCACCATTGTAGCATCCAATAGTACCAGCTACAGTCCTCCTGTAGGGGTAGCCGGAAGTTTCCGCTATTATGTTTCTGCCACCAGGGTTGGCTGTTCAACTGAATCAGCCAAAACACTGGTAACAGTAAAGGTTAATAATTTCTCAACCGCTGCAGATATCACAGTTCCTGCCAGTACGCAGGGCTGCCTGGCGGACACCGTAACAATTACACCTACTTCTGCTACCGTTAATAATAACCCGGTATTCAGCTGGTATAAAAATGCTGATAAGACCGGTCCTATTACAAATGGCCTGATAGAAGGAGCCGTTAAATATAACATCGATACAACCGGAAAATTAAGTATTACCGGTCTGGCTGCAGGATCATACACCTATTATGTAAGCGTATCAGACAGCGATCATTGTGAAAATGCAGCTAACGCCCTGAAGGCAGCTCCGGTAACTGTAGCTGCGCAAATTGCGCCACCTGTACTTTCTCAGGCGTACGCGGTAACAACCGGCATACCATTGGTATTAACAGCCACCCCGGTGTCCGGTGCCAATATTGAATGGTACAGCGATACCACGCAGGCACCTATTGCGGTAGGGAATTCTATTACCCTGCCACCGTTTACCAATCCGGGTGTGTTTACTTATTACGCAGGTGTAAAAACTACCGGTGGCTGTACGTCTTACCGTGTTCCTGTGGTGATTACTGTAACCGGCCCTGTTACTACTACCAGTTGTAACGTGCCCACCAGCCAGGTAACCGGAACCACTTTGGGTTGCATATTGTGTAGTGTTACAAACCCTGGGTTTGACATAGATACTATTTCTACTAATTTCACCCGCCTCAATATACCGGTAGGTTTATTGGGAGGATCAGTTTATCAACAACTTATCTTCCCTGCTGCAGGTGATGCAACAGACAGCATCCGTCTTGATCTCGCTTCCCCGGGCGGACTGGCAGATGTAAGCCTACTTGGAGGCGCCGTGGTTACCATTTATAATGGTGCAACGGTTGTAAGTACACACACCTTATCACAGTTGGTCACTTTAAGATTATTGAGCGGTACCCGCTACTATGCTACAGTGGCCGCAGGCGGCGTATACGACCGGGTGGAAGTGAAACTTACTGGTGTAGCCAATTTGCTCAATTCCCTTGATATTTATGGTATACGTTCTCTTGTACCGGATCCTGTTATTACCGCCGGCAATGTAACTGTATGCGTTGGCCAGCCTGCTGTATTCACGGCTACTCCTGCTGCGGGTACAACTGTTCAGTGGTATGCAGATTCAACCAGTAACATTTCCCTGGGTAGTCAACCGACATTTACTACCGATACATTGAGAACAGCCGGTACCTTTACTTATTATGTACAGGCAATGGACGGTACCTGCGCGAATCCAAATCGTATACCGGTTACCGTTACTGTAAATGCTTTGGGTACTGCAGCTGATATCACTGTTGCCGATACTACCAATGTTTGCGGAAGCGGTGCTGCCACACTCACACCAACTGCTTCAGGCGTAACAACTCCGGTATTCAAATGGTATACAGATGCCAATAAAACAACGCTTATTACAAACGGCGCTGTTATTGGCGGTGCTACCTTTACTATAAATGCAGCCGGCAGCCTCTCCGTTACCGGCCTCTCACTGGGTAACCATACTTATTACGTAAGCGTATCAGGTGCCAACCGTTGCGAAAATGCAGCCGGCAGCCTGAAACCTGCTACTGTAAAAGTAACTACCCCACCTGCACCTCCTACCCTGGTTCAGTCATACACCGTAACTACCGGGTTACCATTAACATTGGTAGCTTCACCTGCTCCGGGATCAACGATCGTTTGGTACCGCGATACCACACAGGCATCCATTGGTAGCGGTAACTCTATTACGTTGCCGCCGTTTACCACTCCGGGTGTATACAGCTATTTCGCGGGCGACAGCCTGCCAGGTGGTTGTGTTTCAAGCCGCGTGCTGATCACCATCACTGTAACGGGGCCTGTTACTACTACCAGCTGTAACGTACCTACCAGCCAGGTGACCGGAACTACATTTGGCTGCGTGTTGTGTAGTGTTGTAAACCCAACCAACGACATCGATACTGTTAGTACTAATTTCACCCGCCTCAATATACCGGTAGGTTTATTGGGAGGTTCTGTTTATCAACAGCTCATCTTCCCCGGCTTAGGCGAAGCAACTGACAGCATTCGTTTTGACCTGGCTTCACCAGGCGGACTGGCAGACGTAAGTTTACTGGGCGGTGCAGTAGTAACTGTGTACAATGGCGCCACAGTGGTAAGCACACAGAATTTATCACAGTTAGTCACCCTAAGATTATTAAGCGGTAACCGTTACTATGCTACAGTACCTGCCGGTGGCGTGTATGACCGCGTAGAAATAAAATTAACCGGTTTAGCGAACCTGCTAAATTCCCTGGATATTTATGGTGTTCGTTCCGTTGTTCCGGATCCGGTTATTACCGCCAGAAATGTAGCGGTATGCGCTGGCCTACCTGCAGTATTCACAGCTACTCCGGCTGCAGGTACTACTGTTCAGTGGTATGCTGATTCAACCGGTGGCGTTTCCCTGGGTAATCAGCCTACCTTTACAACAGACACCTTAAGAACAGCCGGTACCTTCACCTACTATGTACAGGTAATGGATGGCACCTGCCCTAATCCAAACCGTATCCCGGTTACAGCCACTGTAAATCCATTAGCTACTGCGGCAGATATTACAATAGCAGATACTACAGCAAGCTGTGGTAGCGGACCGGCAGTGTTGACACCAACTGCGGCCGGTGTTACTACACCTGTATTCAAATGGTATGCAAATGCCAATAAAACTAATCCGATTACAAACGGTGCTGTTATAGGCGGCGCTACCTTCACCATCACCGCGGGCGGTCAGCTTAGTGTTACCGGTCTTACACCAGGCAATCACACTTATTATGTAAGTGTATCCGGTGCTAACCGTTGTGAAAATGCCGCCGGAAGTTTGAAAGCTGCGACTATCAAGGTAGCCACCGCTCCGGCTCCGCCAACAGTAGTACAGAATTATTCCATCAGCACCGGGTTGCCGTTAACCATCACAGCAACTCCTGCTCCCGGCACTACCGTGCTGTGGTATAGCGATACCACACTGGCGCCGATAGCCACCGGCAATTCCATTACTTTGCCTCCGTTCGCAAGTCCGGGAGTATATACATATTATGTAGGCGATAGCCTGGCAGGTGGTTGTTTATCCAACCGCTTGCCAATCGTGATTACAGTAACCGGACCGGTTATACCTGCCAACTGTAATATGCCTACCAGCCAGGTAACCGGAACTACGCTGGGTTGCGTGCTGTGTAGCGTTGTTGATCCAAACAACGACATCGATTCTATTACTACTAATTTCACCCGCCTCAATATACCGGTAGGTTTATTGGGAGGTTCTGTTTATCAACGTCTCATCTTCCCTGCAGTACGCGCGGCATCAGACAGCATCCGTTTTGAGCTGGCTTCACCGGGCGGACTGGCAGATGTAAGCTTACTCGGTGGTGCAGTGGTAACTGTTTATAACGGAACAACCGTTGTAAGCACCAAAACATTATCTCAGCTGCTTACATTGAGAATATTAAGCGGTACCCGCTATTATGCCACTGTTCCGGCAGGCGGCGCTTATGATCGTGTGGAAATAAAACTGACAGGTGTTGCCAACCTGCTGAATTCACTGGACATCTATGATGTACGTGCCGTTGTTCCTGATCCTACCGTTACTACACAAAACCTGGTGGTATGTGCTGGTCAACCTGCCACATTAACCGTAACACCGGCCGCAGGAACAACTGTACGCTGGTATACTGATTCTACCACCACTATTGTAAAGAGCACTTCAAATACATATGTTACAGACACCCTGAAAACAGCAGGTACATTTACCTACTATGTTCAGGCAGTTGGCGCAAATGGTTGTGCGAATCCAAACCGTGTACCTGTTAGGGTAACGGTTAACCCGATCAGCCAGTCTGGTGATATCACGATCGCAGACACTACTACCGCCTGCACCAGCGGACCAGCAGTATTAACACCAACTGCACCGGGTGTTGCAGCTCCTGTATTCAAGTGGTATAAGAATGCAAACAAAACATCTCCGATTACCAACGGACTGGTAGAAGGTGCGGTAAGCTATGCACTGGACAGCACAGGTAACCTGACCATTACTGGTTTGACTGCCGGTGCTTATACTTATTATGTAAGTGTATCCGGAACCGGTCAGTGTGAAAATGCAGCCGGTACGTTGAAGGCAGCAACAGTACGCGTAGTACCAGCTCCTGCTGCTCCGGTTGTAACCGGCGATGTAGTAGTAACTACTGGTGTAAAAGCTGTTTTAAGCGCGCAGCCGGTACCAGGTGCTACCATCGTATGGTATAGAGATGCCACTACTGTTCAGGGTATGGGTGACACCATCCAGGTAGGACCATTTAATACGCCGGGTACTTACACTTATTATGCAGCGGTAAGAATTGCCGGTGCCTGTGAATCTGCCCGCGCAGCTGTAAATGTGAAAGTAACAGGAGGTGTGATTCCTTCTCCGGATTGTAACGTTCCTACCAGTCAGACTTCAGGTACTACCCTGGGTTGTATCCTGTGTAGCGTAAATAATCCTACCAATGATATCGACAGTGTCAAAACCAATTTCACTACACTGTCTGTGCCTGTTGGTGCGCTCGGAGGCTCTGTATATCAACAGCTGATCTTCCCGCATGCAGGATCTGCAGCAGATAGTGTTCAGATACGTCTGGGTAACTCAGTAGGACTGGCCGATGTTAGTCTCCTGGGAGGTACACTGATCCGTCTCTATAATAATAATACACTGGTTAAAACAGACACCCTGTCAAGATTGCTTACCCTGCGTTTACTCAACGGTCAGCAGTTCCAGGCTACTGTAGTAGCTCCTGCTGCTTACGACCGGGTAGAAGTAAGAATGACCGGTGTACTGAACCTCCTGAATTCAATTGATATCTATGGTGCAAGGATCATTTATCCTAAGGCAACTGTAAATACTACAAATGCCACCGCTTGTATCAACAGTAAGGCTACGCTTTCTGTAACACCTGCGGCTGGCACATCTGTACGCTGGTATGCTGATTCAACCAGCAGTACTGTATTAAGCACACAGAATACTTATACTACTGATACGCTGAAAGTAGCAGGTAAAGTAACCTACTATGTAGCGGTACTGGGCGGACCAGACAACTGTCCTAACCCGGATCGTATACCTGTAACCGTTACTGTTACACCTGCTCCTCCGGTACCAGGCGCTCCTGCTACCGTGAATATTTGCCCTGGTTCAAATGCGTCACTGCAGGTAACTAACCCGGATCATCAACTGACCTACAACTGGTACAATGTACCAACCGGAGGTACGAAGCTGAATACCGACAGTGGCTTTGTATTTAATGTAACAGCAGTTAACAGGGATACTACCTTCTATGTAGAAGCTGTTAGCAGTTGTGGTGCTGCATCAGGCAGACAAGCCATCAGCATTGTATTATCTGCTTCATTAAGTGCGCCGGTGGTAACACCAAACCCGGATTCAACGGTAGTAGGCAGACAAACTGCACTGACAGCTACTTCCAATACCGCAAATGTTCAGTTTGTATGGTATGCAAGTCAGGCAGGTAATGATAGCCTGTTTACAGGACCAGTATACACGCCTCCTGTATCCAATGTACAGGGAACCGTTACCTACTGGGTAGAAGCCAGGTTAACAGGTGGCGCTTCCTGCAAATCTATCAGGGTACCGGCTGTAGTAATATATGGCCCTGAACCAGGTCCGGATCCTGGCCCATGTGAAGGCGCTTCTACGCAAACAATCGGCGGCAGCGGATTACTCATACTGGGTAATGTGTACAATCCTGCCCTGGCGGTAGACGGTAGCCTGAGCACCGGATCTTCCCTGGTAATCAACCTGGGTGCATTGAACGCACAGGTATGGCAAAGAACTAAATTCAACGGAGTATCTGCTCCTGGAGATACTGTAAGGGTATGGTTGTCGAACCCAAGCCAGGTGCTTTCTGCAGCACTGTTGGGTGGCGTACAGTTAACAACTTACAACGGTACCACTCCTGGAGACTCTCTCCTGGTAAATAATCCGCTCATTAAACTCACTATACTGAGCAGCAAGAGACAAGCTATTCTTGAATTTGTACCGACTAAAGCATTTGATGCAGTGGAAGTAAAACTGAAATCAGGTATACTCGGTGCATTAACAACAGTAGACTTCAACTACGCGCAACGCGCACTGGCGGCTCCGAAAGTTCAGGCAGCACAAGTAACGGTATGTGCCGGCAACACTGCTAAACTGGATGTACAGAATCCTGTGGCTGGCGTTACTTATCGCTGGTACAACAGTAAAGGTGTTTATCTCACAGGTAAAGATGGTGTATCCTTCACCACCGGTATCCTGACTACAGACACCGCCTTCCTGGTAGAAGCGTTCAGGAACAATTGCGCGAGCAGCGTTCGCACAAGAGTGGATGTGAAAGTGGTGGCAGCGCCTGCACCTCCTGTAGTACGTTCTGCAAATGTAGAAGTGTGCGCAGGATCTGATGCGGAACTTGCTATCAACAACCCTGTGAGTGGCTATAGCTACGCATGGTACAATGTGGCTACCGGTGGAACCAGACTGAATCCGGTTCCGGACAGCGGCTTAACATTTACTGTGACCAACGTAACCGCACAGGCAACCTATTATGTAGAAGCTATCAACGACAGCTGTAATACAATATCTGCCACCAGAACGGCGGTTACCGTTAAAACAGGTACCTCATTGGCTCCGCCAACAGTAACACCTGTAAATGATACCGTTGTGATTGGTCAGCGTCCGCTGTTCATTGCAAAAGCAGATGCAGCGAATGCAGAATTCTACTGGTTCAGAACACAAACAGCAACAGACACCTTATTTAAAGGTGCATCCTTCGAAGGTCCTGCATCTACTGCCCTGGGAACCGTTACCTACTGGGTGGAAGCAGCCCTGCCGGGTGCAGCTACCTGTAAGTCTGCAAGAGTAGCAGTGAATGCTATTACTGTAACTCCGTCAGGTCAGGTACCATGCGAAGCCGCAACCGGACAAACAATAGGTGGATCTGGTTTGCTGGTGCTGGGTAATGTTTACAACCCGCAACTTGCAGTGGATGCCTTTACAAGCACCGGATCTTCCCTGGTAATCAACCTCGGAGCAATCAATGCAACGGTATTCCAGAAAGCAACCTTCAACGGATTATCTACTCCGGGTGATACCGTAAGAGTGAAACTGTCCAACCCAAGTCAGATCCTTTCTGCAGCGGTGCTCGGCAGTATACAACTCACTACATACAATGGTAATACACCAGGTGATTCAGTGCTGACTTCTAATCCAATTCTGCACCTGGATCTGCTGAGCGGCAACAGAAGTGCTATTCTGTGGTTTGTACCAACCAAACAGTTTGATGGTGTGGAAGTGAAACTCAGGTCAGGTATATTGGGAGCCTTACTCGATGTTGATTTCAATTACGCACAACGTGCCATTGCTCAGCCGAAAGTACAGGTGAACAACGCTACTATCTGTAAGGGTAAACAAGCTACCCTCAGCGTAATAAATCCTGCAGCAGGTATCACTTACAGCTGGTACAATAGCCAGGGTAACCACTTACTGGATAGCATTGCTTATGTAACACCAACCACACTCGATTCCGGAGTACATACTTATACAGTAGTACCAAGCAGAAATGGTTGTCCGGGTGCAGCATCAGCGGCAATCACAGTAACTGTTCAGGGATCTCCATCAGCTCCGGTTGCGGAAGCCAATAATGTATCTACCTGTCTGAATACACCAACTACCCTCAGGGTAAAAGCAGTAGCAGGGGTTCGGTACAACTGGTACGACGCAGCAACAGGTGGTGCAACACTGGTAACTAACAGTAATGAATATACTACCCCAGCCAGTCTGCAGGCAGGTACCTATAACTTCTATGTGGAAGCGGTGAACGCGGGTGGCTGCGCTAACGACAGCGGACGCACCAGGATTACCCTCACTGTAGACAGTGCTTCAACAGCTGCCGATATTCAAATCACTGATAAAGTAATTTGTGCAGGTGATACAGCGGTATTAACACCAACTACCACTACAGTACAGAATCCTGTATTCAAATGGTATGCTAATGCCGACAGAACGGGTCCGATTACGCAAGGTGTAAGCAGCGCGGGCGTATTAACTATCACAGGACTGACGCCGGGAACATACACCTACTATGTAAGTGTAAGCAACGCCGGCAAGTGTGAAAATAAAGCAGGTGACTTGAAAGCAGTAAAAGTAACGGTGAATAACACCGCCACTCCAACAGACATCGTAGCGGCAGATACAACTATCTGTGCAAATACTACGGTTAAACTCACGGCTGCTTCAACAACCGTAACAAACCCAATATTCAAATGGTATGCAGATGCTGCCCTGACAACATTCCTTGCTTCAGGCGCAACATATACTACCAGTGCCCTGAGCGCAACCACTTCTTACTATGTAACAGTAGAAGGAAGCAACAGATGCGCAAATGCAGCCGGCAGCGCCAAAGAAGTGAAAGTGACAGTGAGTGATATACCGGCTCCGATTATTAGCGCATCAGCGATCAGCATTTGTGTAGGCGATACCGCAACACTGAGCATTCAGAACGTGGATAATACGCTGACCTACCGCTGGTATAGTGCGGCAACAGGCGGTACATTACTGTTCACCGGTCCGGTGTACAAGGTAACGGGCCTCACTGCTTCGAAAGACTTCTATGCAGAAGCTTCTCTGGGTGGATGTAGCAGTGCTGCCAGAACGAAAGTGTCAATAGGCGTAGGTGTTGCTCCAACCCCGATACTCGAAAACAATAATGTAACAGCATGTCAGGGTGGAACAGCGGTACTGAAAGTAACGTCTTCTGTGAATAATATCACATACAGATGGTATACTACATTAACCGGCGGAGTGGCTGTATTTACAGGACCAATCTTCACCGTGAATAATGTGACAGCTAATACAACCTATTATGTGGAAGCTACCGGTGATACTTCAAATTGTGGTAAACCTTCTGTAAGAGCTGCCGCGAAGATCAACGTGGTACCTGTACCACCGGCTCCTGTACTGGTAAGCAACAGTGTGGAAGTTTGTAAAGGTCAGAATGTAACATTGCAGATACAAAGTCCTGCAGCCGGCATTACTTACGAATGGTTTGATGCAGCAACAGGCGGCAACAAAGTAAACGAAGGATCAACGTTTAATATCACGGCACTGGATTCTACAGTGAGCTACTACGTACAGGCACTGGTAAATGGAGGCTGCCCAAGCGCAAGCAGAACGAAGGCCACCATCACCGTGAAGAGCGTACCGGCAATACCTGAAATTTCATCCACTTCCCTGTTCATTTGTCAGGGAGGCAGTGTAACACTTTCTATTCAGAATCCAGTAGCAGGTGTAACCTACCGTTGGTACAACGCTGCATCTGGTGGTACGCTGCTTGCCACAGGCAATAGCTACACTACGGGCGCATTAAATACAAGTACCGATTTCTATGCAGAAGCTAACAATGGTAATTGCAGTAATAGTGTAAGAGCGAAAGTTTCAATAGGTGTAGGACAAGCACCAACACCAATCCTGGAAAGCAATGCACTCACTATCTGTATGGGAACTTCCGGTACACTCCGTGTAACTTCAGCTACCAACGGAGTAATCTACAAATGGTATACTTCTGCCGCAGGTAATGATTCTGTAGGTGTAGGACCGGTATTCCAGACAGGACCGCTCAATGCCAGCATGGATTATTATGTGGGAGCAACAGGAACTACAGGTCAATGCGGTAGTCCATCCGCAAGAGTGAAAGCTACTGTAACAGTAGTGGCACCACAAACAGCTCCGGATGTAGTAGCCTCTGCACTTAAAACATGTGCCGGCACTGGTGTTACCGTATCGGTGAAAACAATCAAACCTGGAGTTACCTATCAGTGGTACGACGCTGCAACGGGCGGCAACCTGCTCTCTTCTGACGCAGTGTACAGCGTACCGGTGGTTACTCAGAATACTACTTTCTATGTACAGGCAAATCTGGGAAGTTGCTCCAGCAGCAGAACAGCGGTGACAGTAACCGTTGACCCAACTCCGCCAATACCGGAAGTAAATGCTGATAACCTCACAACCTGCATAGGTGGTACCGTAACATTCAGTATCAAGGGTGCAGACGCTTCATTGACATATCGCTGGTATGATGCGCAGAATAACGGCGTATTCCTCGCAAGCGGTACTTCATACGCAACGAAACCACTGGCAGCAAACACTACATTCTATGTGGAAGCACTGAACAGTCAGGGTTGCAGCAGCGGTCGCAAAGCAGTAACAGCAAATGTGAGAAACGATATAGATGCGCCATTGGCAGATCCGTTGACAGTATGTAGCGGACACACAGCGGTACTTTCTGTGAAAGGCAGACAACCAGGTATCATCTACAAATGGTTCAGCGCATCAACCGGAGGAACAGCCGTATTTACCGGTGCAGATTTCACTATCACACCAAGCGTAAGTACTGTATATTTCCTGGAAGCATCTACCAGCGGCGGTTGCATCAGTGCAAGCAGAACAAGGGTAGAAGTAACCGTGAATCCGTCACCGGCTGCTCCTATAGTAACCAATGCAGTCATCAAGGTTTGCACTGGTCAAACAGCTACGCTCGGTGTACAGGGTCCGAATGGCGCCCTCACTTACAAATGGTATACTACCGCAACAGGTGGTACTGCTATCTCCACAGGTGCTTCTTATACAACACCGGCGGTAACAGCTAACCAGATGTATTACCTGGAAGCATCCAGCAGCAATGGTTGTACAAGTCCAACACGTACTGCGGTGAGCGTTGAAGTAATACTTCCACCAGCCGGACCACGTGTAACCGGAAACGATCCGATATGCCCGGGCAGCACAGCAATACTGATGGCTACTTCCACCACACCGGATGTTGATTTCCGCTGGTACTCCGTAGCAACTAACGGTACGCCGATAACCACAGGTGCAACATTTGTTACACCAGCGCTGAATGCCAATACTACTTACTATGTAGAAGCATTTACAGCAGGTGGTTGCACCAGCTCCGCCAGAACAAGGGTAGATATCAGCCTGGCACAACCACTGCCTGCACCAGTTGTAACAGTGGACAACACTACGGCTACATCTATTACCTTCCGCTGGTCACCGGTTACAGGAGCACAACGTTACGAAGTAACAGTAGACAACGGCGTCACATTCATAGCGCCAAGCTCAGGTGCAACTGGTACCACACATACTATCTCTGGTCTGCAGCCAAATCAAAGCGCTACGATCCAGGTACGTGCCATCGGGGCATCCACCTGTCAGAACAGTGCATTGTCTGCCGCAGTAACGGATAAAACGAAGAACCCGCAAGGCAATAACATCTATATACCAAACCTCTTCAGCCCGAACGGCGATGGTATAAATGATATCGAGTATGTATATGGAACCGCCATTGCACAGCTTGAATTCAGGATCTACAACCAGTGGGGTCAATTGGTATTCACATCGAAAGATCAACGTCAGGGATGGGATGGTACCATGAGCGGACAGAAACAACCGGTAGGCGTATATGTATGGATAGTGAAGGCTACCATGCAGGATGGCACGGTGATCACGAAGAAAGGTAACGTAACCCTCATGAGATAATGATGATTCATCAGCAAGATCAAATCAAAAATAAAACCGGGGTGCTGCAAAGCATCCCGGTTTATCCAGAAATACTTAAAAATGTTCCTATGAAAAGGATTTTTATAGTTGCAATGATTTTATGGAGCAGCTTATTGCCCCGCACTTCTGTTGCCCAGGTTGATCCGCACTTTTCGCAATACTATGCGTACCCGTTATGGCTTAACCCTGCTCTTACAGGCGTGATAGACGGTGATTACCGCATTAGTGCCGACTATCGTAATCAGTGGGCCAATTACGGGAAACCATTCTCCACTGTGGGTATTTCTGCAGATGCCGCTACGGATAAGAATATAGGCGTAGGTATTAATGTAATGAACATGTCTGCAGGTGATGCAGGCTATAATTTCTTCAATGCAATGGCCAGCGTTTCTTACACCGGTGTGAAATTTGGCCGTACCAAAACCAGCCAGCTGGTGTTCGGGATCAACGCAGGGTTGATCAACAGAAGGCTGGATCCTGCTAAATTCCAGACCGGCAGCCAGTATCAGCCGGTAACCGGTTTTGATCCCAGCATATTTAACGGGGAGAATGTAAGCAATACCACGTCCAACCAGTTTGACGCAGGAGCAGGTGTAGTATTTTTTGATGGTAATCCAAATCATACATTAAATCCATTCGCCGGATTTGCAGCACAGCATCTTACACAACCAAAGGATCCGTTTTCCTCCGATGGCACCGAAAGAAAGCTGCCGGTAAGATACCTGGTACACGGTGGTACCAAAATCAGGCTGAATGATGCCGTAACCCTTACTCCTACCGGACTTTACATGAGACAAGGAAATGCCGAAGAAATTGTGGCGGGTATGTATGCCCAGCTGATGGTAAATCCTGAATTCGACTTCCTGGTGGGAGGTAACTATCGCTTCAATGATGCCGTAATTCCTTTTGCCGGTTTCCATTTCAAAAGCTTTGTACTGGGATTAAGCTATGATGCCAATACCTCCAACATGCGCCGCCTGGTAAATGGCAGCCAGAGCTTTGAAATATCACTCTCTTTTATCAGCCGCAAAAGAAGAATGCTTAACGAAGAATACTTTATTTGTCCCAGGTTATAATTTATCAAAAACCGGATCAGAATGGAGGCAAAAACATATACAGAAAAAAGAAATGGAACCCTCATGAAAAAAATTACACTCTGTTGGCTGGTGGTTTTTACAGGAATAATTGGCTCCCTACAAGCGCAGTATGTTTATGATTTTAAACATACTGCAGACGTTTTTTACGGCTCACGGGATTATTATTCCGCGGCACAGTACTACAATAAAGCACTGGGCACTTTCAAAATCAAGCCAGAGCAGGTATTACCCTATACAGTTGCCGGCGCTCCTCCCAGTGGTAAACTGAAGGATTATCAACAGGTGGTAGCCAGGCTGGCTGAATCTTACCGGCTCTTCTACGACTATGGTAATGCGGAAACCTGGTATGCGCAACTGGTAGGCTTTAATAATCCGGCATATCCCCAGGCCCGGTACTGGTACGCCATCTGCCTCAGGAACAATGGAAAATACCAGGAGGCACTGGATGAATTTAAAAAATTCAAACAAAGCTATACCGCCGCCGATGAACTGTCTGTAAGAACCCCGCTCGAAATTGCCTGCTGTGAATTCGCACTCTCTGAAGCCAATAAGGAACCAAGATTTACGATCGTAAAAACTGCCGGTAATGTTAATGAAGGCGGAGCAAACTATGCGCCGGTGATCCTGGATCCGGGCACTTTAATGTTTACCTCTTCCCGTGCGGAAAATCCACCGCTGCCTACCACTGTTAAGCAGCCCACCACAAAAAAGCAAGCAAAAAAAGGAACCCCATATGTAAATGATCTTTACACTGCTACCGGCAGCGGCAATACCTTCGATAACAGCCAGAAGCTGAAAATCCCTACCACTAAAGGATTCGACCAGGGAGTATCTGCGATTACCCCGGATGGTAACTCTCTGTATATCACCCGCTGGTCGATGAAAGATGGCGTGAAACAATCCGCTATCTATTTCAGCAGTCGCCAGAATGGAGTGTGGTCTGAACCAAAAATATTAGGCGACAATGTAAACGTTACAGGGTATAACTCTATGCAGCCCTATATCACTGCCGATGGAAAATACCTGCTGTTTGCATCCAACAGACCCGGAGGTATGGGCAAAAATGATTTGTGGTATTGCATCATGACCAACGGCACGCCCGGTGGCGCCCGCAATATGGGTACAGCCATCAACACCAAAGATGAGGAACAGGCGCCATTCTACGACGCAGAGAAAAACCTGCTCGTATTCAGCACCGATGGTCGCGTAGGTTTGGGTGGGCTCGATTTCTTCCAGAGCGAGGGCGACTTCGGTACGTGGTCGGCCCCGGTTAATATGGGTAAACCATTGAATTCTCCTAAAGATGATATCTATTATACGGCACTGGATAATACACATCCCTTTGCAGCAGGCTTCATCAGTTCCGACAGGGAATCTATCTGCTGCCTGGAAGTATTCAGCATTAACCGCATCCGCAAAATAGCAAGTGGGTTGATCATCGACTGCGATACCCATCTGCCGCTGGAAGGCGCTACCGTTACCTTACTGGATACAGTGAGAAGAAAAACAATCCGCAAAGTTACACTGGACGCCACCGGAAGGTATACCTTTGAAGTGGATCCACAACGCTTTTACAAAGTGATTGCTGAAAAAGACAACTACTTCACCAAAACACTCTATTTTAATACAGATTCATTGGTGAGGATAGATTCTATGGACAATCCCACCCTTTGTCTCAAGCATTACGAAATAGAAAAACCAATTGTACTTAATAATATCTACTACGATTTCGGAAAGGCAACGCTCCGTCCGGAATCTAGAGCAGTATTGGATACAGTGGTTGATATGCTGAACGATAATCCGAAGTTAACGATCGAGATGAGCGCACATACCGATAGCGTAGGCTCTGTGAAATTCAACGACAAGCTGTCCCAGGCCAGGGCTCAATCCTGCGTGGATTACCTGATCAGCAGGGGTATTGCTTCGGAAAGGCTCATCGCTAAAGGTTACGGTAAATCCAAACCAATTGCACCAAACTCACTGCCTAATCATAAAGACAATCCAGAAGGACGTCAGCTTAACCGCAGAACTGAATTCAAGGTGTTAAAAAGACAGGTTCAGGTAAAGGTGGAAGATGATGGTAACAGCAGTAGTCAATAAAAATTTTCCCTTAAACCGGCTGTTTGGCCGGATCCTTCCATATCCTGTAATAACCATTTAGAAAGCCGGCCTCCTGGTCGGCTTTTTTATTTAATGATTTTCGATATCTGAAAGAATTTATTTAATTAGGATTCCTTCTTAAATAAAATACAGGAGAAAGCATGTTCATTACTATGAACATGCTTTCAATAGTTCTAATGTAAATTTTCCGACTTTAGAATTAGTTGCTCTTGCCAAAGAGACCAATAGCAATGGTATCAGCGGCTTTCATTACTTTCAGATGGGAACTGAGTTCTATCGCATTGTTATACTTGAATGCAGTATCTTTCTGAATACCGCCTGGTTTTGAAACCTTGATAGATTTTACTTTCGTTAAGAGATCTATCTTCAGTGCAGCACCGGTTCCTTTAAACGTTCCTTTAAGCAGGGTATCTGTTTTGGGAGCCGCAGCAGTGCCAGCAATCAGGTAAACGCCATGATCTGCGTCTTTAATGTTTTTAGTAAGATTCAATACAACGTTCACACTACTATCAGTGTTCTCGGTGATGGTAATATCACCTACCTTTTTATCTTTATCAGCGCCGGATCCTTTCAGTTCAAACGACTTGGAACGTGGTGTTGGAGGAGGTGGTGTTGGATTATCATCATCTTTGCAGGAGCTTACAGTAATACCCAATACAGTAGCGATCACTACTCCCGTCAGGAGTGTGTTTTTGTTGAACATAAGCATGATTTCAGTTTTTATAAAGGTTTTACGATTGTAATTTTGTAATTGTAATGTTTGTGATTGTGATCTTGTTTTAATATAGGTTTTCAGCGCTTACTTGGAATGTTAAACGGAAGTGAAAATGAAAAGTTACAGCTATAGGTAAAGTATTTTTTAAATATTTTTTTTCACCTGCCTGTAACCTTTACGTATCATGGATCGTAGCGATCGTATTTTCTTTTCATGAAAAAATACCTGTTATAACTGATGTTGACCTGCGCATTTTTAAAGATGGTTTTTGATGATTGAAAAATTAAATTACATTTGCGGAGCATCATGAGATGCCAGAACTGATAGCATATGAAAATTTATTAAGACCACGGTAGTTCCGCTTGTCGCCCTTCCACTTTTCCTGTTTTAGTTTGCAGTGCGGGTAATGCACTGTTCCTCGTTATTATTTTCAAAAGTAAATTATGCCTCTTTTAACGAACGCGCCACAGCGTACACGTCGTTTTTTTCAATTATTTAAGATAGCCGTTACCGGTAGTGAAAAAGAGTTTACAACAGGAAGTATCGACCGGGCTATATTCCTGCTCTCCATTCCAATGATCCTTGAAATGGCGATGGAGTCACTGTTTGCGGTGGTAGATATTTATTTTGTGAGTCATTTGGGTGTAAACGCCATCACTGCAGTAGGGCTTACAGAATCCGTGCTCACGCTGGTATATACCGGTGCTATGGGATTAAGCATGGCGGCCACCGCTATGATTGCCCGCAGAACCGGCGAAAAGGATCCTGATGCCGCAGCGCATGCAGCCATGCAATCCTTATACCCGGGATTACTTATTTCTGTGCTGATAAGTTTGGCGGGGATATTTTTTGCGAAAGATATCTTACTGGTAATGGGCGCAGCCAAAGAAGTAGCCGACTACGGTTACGTATATACGCAGATAATACTTGGCGGCAACATCGTGATCATTTTATTATTCCTGATCAACGGTATCTTTCGCGGGGCTGGCGATGCAGCCCTGGCCATGCGGTCATTATGGATTGCGAACGGACTGAATATTATATTGTGCCCGCTGTTAATTTCGGGATGGGGACCAATTCCTGCATTAGGACTGAAAGGCGCTGCTATTGCCACTTTTATCGGAAGAGGCACGGGCGTGATGTACCAGTTGTATCACCTGGTAAAAGGAAAAGACCTGATCCGCATTACGAAAAAGCATCTGGCTCCGGCATTTCCATTGATTGGCGCCATTCTTAAAATTGCTGCCGGCGCTACTGCGCAAATGCTGATAGCTTCTGCCAGTTGGATTTTCCTGGTGCGCATTATTTCTCATTTTGGAAAAGATGCCGTAGCAGGATATACCATTGCCATCAGGGTGGTGATCTTTACTATATTACCCGCCTGGGGAATGGCTAATGCAGCAGCAGCACTGGTAGGGCAGAATCTTGGCGCGAAACAACCCGGGCGGGCCGAAAAATCGGCCTGGAGGGCGGCCTTCTTTAATATGATCTTCCTGGGTGTGGTAGCGGTTGTATTTATGATGTGGGCGCCCGCCATTATTGGCTTCTTTACAACCGATCCGGTTGTAATCACCTACGGCGTGCAATGTATCCGGTTAATGAGCGCCGGTTATGTGTTTTTTGCCTATGGCATGGTACTTACCCAATCTTTCAATGGCGCCGGCGATACGCGTACGCCTATGTTGATCAACATGTTTATTATGTGGCTATTCCAGATGCCGTTGGCCTATACGCTGGCTATCCTGCTAAAAATGGGACCGGTAGGGGTTTTCTGGGCGATGGCTATATCTGAATCTACCTCCGCTTTGGTGGCTGTATGGCTGTTTCGCCGGGGTACCTGGAAGCAGGTGAAGATTTAGCTTCCTGCTTTCTGTATAAGTAGTTACCTTTGCGAGGTTTGCATTAAATTTTAACATAATAAAAATAACTCAATAAGCATGTCACTCACAGTCGTAGGTACTATGGCGTTCGATGAAATCGAAACCCCCTTTGGAAAGTCAGGTAAAATCATTGGTGGTTCCGCCACCTACATCGCATGGGCAGCGTCTAACTTTGTTCAGCCTATTAACCAGGTGTCTGTAATAGGTGAGGACTTCCCGGCTTCAGAACTGGATGCGTTGACTGCTAAAGGAGTGGTATTGGATGGTGTGCAGGTGAAGAAAGGTGAAAAATCGTTCTACTGGTCAGGCAAGTATCACATGGATATGAATACCCGTGATTCACTGGCAACAGAACTGAATGTACTGGCCGATTTCCAGCCTGTTATCCCGGAAAGCTACCAGGGAAGTGAGTTCCTCATTCTCGGTAACCTTACCCCACAGGTGCAGATGAGTGTACTGGATCAGTTGAAAGAACGCCCTAAGCTGATAGTGATGGATACCATGAACTTCTGGATGGAAGTAGCACTGGACGATTTGCTGAAGGTATTAAAAAGAGTGGATGTGCTGATGGTAAACGATGGAGAAGCCCGTCAGCTGAGCGGTGAATACTCTTTGGTGAAAGCTGCCCGTAAAATTATGTCTATGGGTCCCCGTTACCTGATCATCAAGAAGGGAGAACATGGCGCATTATTATTCTCCGGAAATCATGTATTCTTCGCTCCTGCTATGCCACTGGATGATGTATATGATCCAACCGGCGCTGGCGATACTTTTGCAGGAGGTTTCATAGGCCACCTGGCTAAAACAAAGGATATTTCCTTTGAAAACATGAAAACCGCTATCATCGTAGGTTCTGCTATGGCTTCTTTCTGTGTGGAAAAGTTTGGAACTGAACGCATCCGCGAAATTACGCACGAAGATATTGCGGCCCGCCTGGAGCAGTTTGTTCAGCTGGTGAATTTTGATATTGACCTGGTATAGTGAATGTATCGCCTCCGGCGACTGATTATATTGATTTTTATAAAAGATTAAGGGAGATATAAGCGAAGCCCGCATATATCTCCCTTAATCTTTTATAAGAATCCCAAAGGGATCCCCCGCTTATTTATAAATATTATTGAGGATAGCTGCCAAACGCAGCCCACCTTTCAGCAATTGCTGATTCAGATCCTTCACAAAAACATAATTATACCGGTAGCTGAGCTTGGCATCGGGCTGGGTATAGGCATATACCTTGTCGGAGAGCTGGTGCGAGTCAAACATCCAATCGGCGATAGAGCCCTGCTGTATGGTCTTAATTTCCGCTGCAGATGCGATGTCCAGCGCTTTGGTGTATTCTGTATAACTCAGCTGCTGGAAATCGATCAGTTGTTCATCCCATACCTTATGCAGATTGGAAGGTTTATCGAACCACATTACAGCAATTTTGTTGCCGCCCATGTCTTCGTCACGGCCTACGTGCAGGGGCTGATGCATATCGCCCATCATATGAACCAGGAAAGTGAGTGCAAACCGTTGTTTGTCTTTCGGCAGGTTACGGTTTTTCAGCTCCTTTATCATGGCCTGTGTTTGCGTGTACAGGTTTTCACCGTTAGCTGCATTCAGCAGCTCATCAAACTTTGCCCGGTCGATATTGCCGGGAAAATCGAGGTAGTGCCATTTACTGGTGTGATCGTACTGGTGGGTGGTGTCTGATTTGATGAAATCGGGCCAGTTGGCGATCATGGCCAGGCTTTCGCGGCCCAGGATGTTGGTAATTGCTTTGCGGGCTTGGGGGGTAAGGTGAAGCCAGGCTATTTCGGCGGTAATACGGTGGCCGTTAGGGCCCCAGGCAAAAGTGGCAAGGGGTAACAGGAAGGCCAGTATCAGCCCCGTTAAAATTTTTTTTCTCATAAGTCCTTTCTTGATTGTGGCAGCAAAATTAAAGCTTCTTTTTTAACACTTTCACTTCCATATTCTTAGTATTTTTACAGATACTTCCCAAACAGAAATTTCAATATGTCTTTTAATATACATGCTCCATACGCTCCAGCTGGTGATCAGCCGGAAGCGATCAAACAATTAACAAAAGGAATAGAGGAAGGCGAACCGTTTCAGACGCTGCTGGGGGTAACCGGCTCCGGTAAAACTTTTACCGTGGCTAATGTTATCCAGCAGGTGCAACGCCCTACCCTGGTGCTGACCCATAACAAAACACTCGTAGCACAGCTTTACGGCGAACTCAGGCAGTTTTTCCCGGACAACGCGGTAGAATATTATGTTTCCTATTATGATTATTACCAGCCGGAAGCTTATATGCCGGTGAGTGATACCTATATAGAAAAGGACCTGGCCATTAACGAGGAACTGGATAAGCTCAGGCTGAAAGCCACTTCCAACCTGCTTTCCGGCAGAAGGGATATTATAGTGGTAGCCAGTGTTTCCTGTATTTATGGTATCGGTAACCCTACCGACTATGAAAATGGTATCATCCGTATCCAGAAAGGACAAACCGTAAGCCGCAACACCTTGCTGCATGGCCTGGTAAACTCCCTGTACAGCCGTACTACCGGCGATTTTAACCGGGGTAACTTCCGCGTAAAGGGCGATACCCTGGATATTAACCTGCCTTATGTGGATTATGGTTACCGGATTACTTTTTTTGGAGATGAGATAGAAGAGATAGAAACCATTGATGTACAAAACAGTAAGCGGATCACAGTGGTAGACAACGCGGCCATTTTTCCTGCAAACATGTACCTGGCTCCAAAAGACATGATGCAACAGATCATATATGAAATACAGGATGAACTGAAGGCGCAGGTGGAATATTTTAAGGCTAATGGAAAGCTGATAGAGGCACAGCGTTTATCCGACAGGGTAAACTATGATGTGGAAATGATCCGTGAGCTGGGTTATTGCAGTGGTATTGAAAACTATTCCAGGTTCCTGGACCGTCGTAAGCCTGGCGCCCGGCCCTTCTGCCTGTTGGATTATTTCCCGAAAGATTTTCTGCTGGTGGTGGATGAAAGCCATGTGACCATCCCGCAGATTGGCGCCATGTACGGAGGCGACAGGTCCCGTAAACTGAACCTGGTGGAATTTGGCTTCCGTTTGCCTTCTGCGCTGGATAACCGTCCGCTGAATTTTTATGAATTTGAGAATCTGGTGAACCAGGCCATATTTGTGAGCGCCACCCCCGGCGATTATGAGTTGAAGAAAACAGAGGGGGTGGTAGTGGAACAGGTGGTGCGTCCTACAGGTTTGCTGGAGCCGCCTATTGAAGTGAGGCCCAGTGTGAACCAGGTGGATGACCTGCTGGAGGAAATAGACAAGCGGGTGCAGAAGGGAGACCGTGTGCTGGTAACCACGCTGACAAAGCGCATGGCCGAAGAAATGGACAAATATCTAGGACGTATTAATATTAAGTCGCGTTATATCCACTCCGAGGTGGACACCCTGGAACGTATTGAGATATTACGTGACCTGCGGTTAGGTAATATAGATGTATTGGTAGGCGTGAACCTGCTGAGGGAGGGATTGGATTTACCGGAAGTGTCGCTGGTAGCTATCCTGGACGCGGATAAGGAAGGATTTCTGCGCGATGAGCGCTCTCTCACGCAAACGGCGGGTCGTGCAGCGCGTAATGTGGACGGGCTGGTGATCTTTTATGCTGATAAGATAACGGAGAGCATGCAGCGTACTATTGATGAAACGGATCGACGCCGCGAGAAGCAGGTAGCATTTAATATAGAGCATAATATTACTCCCCGCACCGTCCGTAAAAGCAAGGAGCAGATCATGGGGCAAACTTCTGTACTGGAAATCAAGCACTTCGATGAAAATTCGCCAATGGCTATCCATGATGAGGTGCAGTTGGTGGCAGAAGATGCGATGGCGTATGCGAAATCCTCTGCGGCCAGTGTAAAAACTATCCCGCAGATGGAGAAATCCATTGCCAAAGTGAAGAGGGATATGGAGAAGGCAGCCCGCGATCTTGATTTTATGGAAGCCGCCCGTTTGAGGGATCAGATGTTTGCAATGGAGCGCGAATTACTTGAAATGAAACAATAATCGGCTTTGCAAATTCAGAACATCACATGTAATTATTTATAATATAAATTAGTTGTTCCAGCAATTAAAGTAATAAATTAATAATTTGTATATATTTATTTATCAGGTGCTTACGTGACTTCCTCCCTTATTACAGTAGCGCGTGCACCTGGTAAATTTGAAAATTGTTAACCTTTCCTTAATACTCTTCTAATTGTATTGATATTCAACTATTTACGTTAGTATTTCAGCTCTATAAAAACCCAGATATCTTAAAAAATAATAATTAATATTATTATAAATTATAATATCATTGATTTAATCCTAATTATCGCACCTCTTATTCAAATATTTCTATTTTTAGACCCTTCTATTTGATGTTTTAAATTTCGGACCTACTTTTATTTAAGAAATTTAAAAATCAAACGCTATGAAGAAAATATCTTTTCAGGACTATCTCCCCTTCATTTTCCTTGCGCTCATCGCAATAGTTGGAATTTTTATGCCTGCCCTCCCGAATTTTGCTGATGCCAGCAAATATAATTCCGCTGATATCGCCTGGATTCTTGTAGCATCGTCCCTGGTATTTTTGATGACTCCCGGTTTATCCTTCTTTTATGGAGGCATGGTAAATAAGAAGAACGTGATCTCTACCATGATGCAAAGTTTCATTGCTACCGGTTTAATCAGCATCGTTTGGTTAGTAGTTGGATTTAGCCTGGCGTTTGGTAAATCTGTAAATGGTATCATTGGAGATCCCCGTACATTTTTTATGTTTCAAAATGTAGGGTCAGGAGCCCCCTGGAGCCTGGCCCCCACTATTCCGCTGTTACTGTTTGCACTCTTCCAGATGAAGTTTGCAATCATTACTCCTGCGTTGGTAGTAGGAGCAGTAGCGGAAAGGATCCGTTTCACTTCATATGTATTGTTCATGGTATTATTCAGTTTGCTGGTGTACGCACCAATTGCACACTGGACCTGGCATCCTGATGGCATCCTGTTTAAATTAGGCGTACTGGATTTTGCCGGTGGTACTGTAGTACATATTTCTGCAGGTTGCGCTGCCCTGGCAGGTGCCCTGGTACTGAAAAGAAGAAAGGATCATATCGAAAAGAAAGAATTACAACCTGCAAATATTCCCTTTGTATTACTGGGTACCGGTTTACTCTGGTTCGGCTGGTTCGGTTTCAACGCAGGTTCTGCTTTGAGCGCCAACGCCCTCGCTGCTTCAGCTTTCGCTACTACTAACACAGCTACTGCTGCTGCCGGTTTATCATGGGTATTTTTTGATGTAATCCGCGGACGGAAACCATCTGCACTCGGCTTCTGCATCGGTGCGGTAGTTGGTCTGGTGGCCATCACTCCTGCTGCTGGTTTTGTTGCTATCCCGCAAAGTATATTCATCGGTTTCATTGCCGCTATCATTTCTAACATCGCAGTACACTGGAAATCTAAAACCAGCATTGATGATACACTCGATGTATTCCCTTGCCACGGTTTAGGTGGTATGGTAGGTATGCTGCTCACCGGTATCTTCGCTACCAAAGCAGTAAACGAAGCTGGTACCAACGGATGGTTCTATGGTAACTTCGAGCTGTTCAAAAACCAGGTACTGGGTCTGTTGCTGGTAGTAGGTTACAGCTTCGCAGTATCTTACGGTATCTTCAAACTCATCAACCTGATTCACCCACTGCGTGTATCTGAAGAAGAAGAAGAACTGGGACTGGATGTTACTCAGCACAACGAAAACTATCACCCTTCTATGATCAGTGTATCCGACAACGGTTCCCTGAAAGAAGAAGATGAACTGATTCACTCCTGAGACAGAACGTCTTTCACAGGAATCAGAAAAGAGTTACAGTTCTTTGAGTACGATCTTTATCAACTTTATTAAACGCATATACTTTACGTTGTAAGAACCTGGAATGGATAGTTGGTAGTTAAACTTGCTGTAAATAAGTGAAACTCGCACCAATCATTAATTACTGATTATCCATTCCTTCTATTTTCTGAATGTAGCATCAGGAATATTAGCACGCACCCCCCGAAACAATCCGTGAGAAAAGGCCGCATTAGTACTTACCATTTTATCAACCAAATTTATAAGTATGAAAAGAATGTTAACGACCTTGTTTGCCATGGGCAGCACTCTGGTTGCCATGTCACAATCCACGACAGATAGTACATCTGCTCCCGCTTTCAAATTATCAGGATCTGCAGATGTGTATTACAAGTACAATCTCAACGGAAATTATACTGATAATAAAACCAGTTTTACCAATTCCCACAACTCCTTCGAATTGGGAATGGTATCACTAAAAGTAGAACACGGATTCAAAAATGGTAGCATCGTAGCCGACCTCGGCTTCGGTAAAAGAGCCGGTGAGTTTTCCTATAACGATGTACCCGGTTCTTCCAATGGCCTGTCTATGGCTATCAAACAATTGTACGTTTCTTACCAGGTAGCTGAAAAAATAAAATTAAGCCTCGGTAGTTTTGCCACGCATGTGGGCTACGAACTGGTAGATGCCTACGCCAACAGGAACTATAGCATGAGCTATATGTTTAGCTATGGTCCTTTCTTTAATACAGGTGTGAAGGCAGACATTGCACTCACTTCCTCTTTAAGTGCTATGGTAGGCGTGTTTAACCCTACAGATCTGAAATCGGTTAGCCTTAACAGCCACAAATATATTGGTGCTCAGCTGGGCTTTGCTCCGGCAGAAACACCTGTTAAATTATACCTGAATTACCTGGAAGGAAAAGATACCTTCGGCATTCAGAACCACCAGGTAGACCTGGTAGCCACTTACCAGATCAATACTGTATTCGGTTTGGGTTATAACGCTACCTACAGCACCTATACCGACACACGTGCACCCAAAAGCACCCGCGAAAACGCAAAATGGTGGGGCAATGCACTGTACGTAAACCTTGATTTCACTGAAAAATTTGGTTTAACGGTTCGTGGAGAATATTTCAGTGATAAAGACGGGCTTAAAGTTTTTGGAGCCGTACCGGATGGCGGTAATGTAGTTGCCGGTACACTCACCTTTAATTATAAGGTAGGAAACCTTACTATTATGCCAGAGTTTAGGCTGGATAAGGCTTCTGCAGATATTTTCAGCAAGTCGGACGGTAAACCTGCTGATATAACATCCAATGTTTTATTAGCCGCCACCTATCACTTCTAAAAGTTGCATTCAAACAGATGCAGGAGTTTGCCACGGGAAGAGATCGCCTTCCGGCAAATATCCTGTATCTGTTTTTTTAGAACCCCTCCGGATGGCCCCTCAAAATTCAAAAAACCATAAATGATTTGTATTATCTTGTTGGCAAAAAGAAGTAATGTTGCAGCCGTCCACGTTGAAATTTCTTAAGTCACTCAGGCTGAATAATAATAAAGTCTGGTTCGACGAGCACAAAACCGAATACATGGCCGCCAAGGCCGATTTTGAAAGTATGGTACAGCAGCTGATAGATGGTTTGGCAAGACAGGATGCCACCATGCAGGGCCTCCAGCTGAAAGATTGTGTTTTCCGTATTTATAAAGATGTGAGATTTTCGAAGGATAAAACCCCTTATAAAGTAAATATGGCCGCTTCTTTCCAGGCCGGTGGAAAAAAATCTACCCTTGCGGGGTATTATTTTCACCTGGAACCGGGAGGAAACAGTTTTGCCGGCGGCGGTATCTGGATGCCTGCTGCACCCCAGCTCAAAAAATTGCGACAGGAAATCGACTATAACTTCCAGGAATTTGAACAACTGATCTCCAATAAAGAATTCATCAAACATTTCGGGAAAATTGAGGGCGACGCACTGAAAACAGCTCCGCAGGGCTACCAGCCGGACAATCCCGCTATAGCCTATCTGAAACTGAAAAGTGTGATCGTTTCCCATCCCTTTACAGATGAAAGCAGTACACAACCCGCAATAGTAAGAGAAATTCTGAGAACTTTCGCCCTGATGCAACCCCTGCTGCAATTTATCAATCGCGCAATGGACTAAAGCTAAAAAAGTGGTTTATTGGTTTACATAAGGATTTCATACCTCTCTTAAACCAATAAACCACTTCCCCCTGGTTACTCCAGGATTAATTCTTGTGAATCAGGAATTCGAACGGCCGCGCTTTGCGATTCTTTAAAAGATTTTCCTTGTCCGTACGCGCGTGAGCAAAACGTTGATTGTAAACATTGGCCACCTCTATAATAGGTATAATTCCGTCAAGCGTATCCTGCTGATCAACGATGTTCATGATCCTGGATACTTGTGAAGAGAAATTAGTGCTCCACTCTTCGGTGAACTTGTGCATTAACAGAAGCTCTCGATTGGTGTTGGTTTTCATAGGACTTAAGGGTGTTTTCTGATTAGAAAATAACGAAAAATACCGGCATCTCTAAAATTGGACTTCTCTTCTTTTTCAAAGAGTTAAGTTGGCATAGGATTATTACTACCAAAATTGGATTTTATCCTGCACAAATCAATACTACTTCCGTGTAATTTTTAAGTTTTATGTGTTATGCTTTTGTAAAACGCGCAAAAAAGAGCAAGCGGTAAAATGCTTGCTCTTAACGAGTTATAAATATATTTTCGTATAGTCATATACGGGAGGTGCTATTAAGAGTGGTATACCCCTTAATTACATAGCACAACAGTATGATTACAGCCAGTTTTTACTGCTAAGGTATTCTGCTATCTGTACTGCATTGGTAGCTGCTCCCTTGCGAAGGTTGTCTGCTACTATCCACATATTCACTGTTTTAGGCTGTGTTTCATCCCTGCGGATACGGCCCACAAACACTTCATCTTTATCGTGTGCATCCTTTGGCATCGGGTATAAAGCCTTTGACGGATCGTCTACAACTATTACTCCTGGCGTTTTTTCAAGCAATGCCCTCAGTTCTGCCACATCGTATTCATTTTCAAACTCTATGTTCACCGCTTCACTATGACCACCCATCACCGGAATACGTACAGTCGTAGCCGTTACCAGGATGCTGTCATCTCTCATAATCTTCTTGGTTTCATTTACCATCTTCATCTCTTCTTTCGTATAGCCGTTATCGAGAAACACGTCTATCTGTGGAATAACATTCAGATCTATCGGATAAGCATATGCCATTTCACCGGTAATGCCTTGTCTTTCATTCATCAATTGGGTTACTGCCTTTACACCGGTACCGGTTACCGACTGGTAGGTAGATACTACTACCCTTTTGATTTTATATTTTTCGTGCAGAGGTTTCAGCACCAGCACCATCTGGATAGTAGAACAGTTAGGATTGGCAATAATTTTATCTTCCTGCGTAATGGCATCGCCATTTACTTCCGGCACTACCAGTTTCTTGGTAGGGTCCATTCTCCAGGCGCTGGAATTATCAATTACCGTAATACCTGCGGCTGCAAATTTAGGCGCCCACTCCAGGGAGGTACTGCCACCGGCAGAAAAGATAGCCACATTTGGTTGCATGGAAATCGCCGTATCAGCACTTACCACCTTCCAGGTCTTGCCCTTAAATGTTACTTCCTTACCAACGGACTTCTCAGAAGCCACGGGAATCAATTCAGTAACGGGAAAATTTCTTTCCGTTAACACCTGTAACATTTTTGAGCCAACCAGTCCGGTCGCTCCAACTACGGCAACTTTCATTTTGTTTTACATTTTTAATTTTGGAAGCCCAAAATTAACATATAGCCCCCGCTTTTCATAACATTAAGATTTTTTTTTACCATTTACATGGCATTAACACCGGGTGATCAACAGAATACTAAGTTTGAAAGCTATAAAATAATTGTTCATGCGGTTACCCATTGTTTGTTTCTGCCTGCTGCTGCAGGCCCTCCCCGGTTTCGCCCAAACACCGGCCATTTATGACGTGGTTATTCATGAAGTAATGCCGAAACCCTCTCCTGTAGCAGGCTTGCCACCTTATGAATATATAGAACTGCGGAACATCAGCACCACACCCGTGCAGCTGAGCAACTGGCGCCTCGCGGTAAACAGGCGGGAAGTAGCGCTGCCGGCCTGTTTGCTGCAGCCCGACAGCTTGCTGGTGCTATGCGCTCCAGGCGCAGTAAGCAGTTATAACATTCCCAATATCAGGGGAATAGACCGTTTCCCGGCAATAGCAGACGACAGTGCACTGATTGTTTTATATGATGCATTCAGAAGGGTGATACATGCGGTAGATTACCATCAAGGGTGGTATGCAGGTGGAAAGGCCGGCAGGGGCGGCATCAGCCTGGAAATGATCAATACGGCATTTCCTTGCAGCGGAAAAGTAAACTGGGCAGCCAGCACCGCTGCTGCGGGCGGCACACCCGGTTTCATTAATGCCGTGGCAGCAAATACCCCCGACGTTTCCAAACCGGACCTGTTATTTGCCGCCATTGCAGACAGCATGCATGTATTATTGCACTTCAGTAAAACGCTGGATAGCGCACTGGCAGCCAATCCTGCACATTATGAAATCAGTGGTGGATTGCATGTAACCTCCTGCCGGGTGCAGCCTCCGGTATTCAGCAGCGTAGAACTGCAGCTGGATGCGGCTATCCGGTCACAGGAGGTATACACCATCACCAGCAACGGGGTGGCAGATTGCAATGGCGCTACCAGTAATATCTATAACAGTGTTACGCTGGGCATACCGCAACAACCGGTTGGCAACGATATATTAATCAATGAAGTGCTGTTTTATCCGCCTGCCGGCATCCCTGAATTTATTGAATTGTATAACGCCAGCGGGAAGGTGGTGAACTTAAATGAGCTGCGTGTTTGCGCCCGTAACGCTGGTGGCGGGTTAGGAGTTTTTAAAAAGATGACCACCAGCGGCCGTTTGCTGATGCCCGGACAATTGCTGGCATTGACTACCAATAAGGATTTGCTTTGCAGCTACTACAATTGCCGGTCGCCGGAAAATATCCAGGAAGTAAGCAGCCTGCCATCGATGCCGTTGGACGGAGGCGATGTGGTGCTGCTGCGGGTCGATAGTACGATTATAGATGAACTACCCTATACCAGCGGACAACACTTTCCGCTGGCGAGTGAATTGCAGGGCATTTCGCTGGAGCGGTTGCAGTACCAGCTTCCGGCTTCTGACGCTGCCAACTGGCATTCTGCTGCTGCCACAGCGGGATATGCCACCCCCGGGTGGCTTAATTCCCAGCGCCGCGGCGATGCAGGCGATTCGCTGAATATTGCATTGTTGCCGGAAGTGTTTTCCCCTGATCACGACGGAACCGCTGATGTAACGCAGCTTTCCTGGCAACTGCCCGCTCCTGGCTTTGTGGGCAATGTTACTGTGTATGACCTGCAGGGTAAACCGGTGCGGTACCTGGCCCGCAATATATTGATGGGAAATACCGGATATTTGCCGTGGGATGGAACTGGAGAAAATGCAGTAGTTTTGCCACCAGGGATTTATATATTTTTTATAGAGATATTTAATCTTCAGGGGTACGTGAAACGCTGTAAACGCACGGTGGTCATGGCACGAAAGTTGAATTGACGCACGCCCCCGTTGCCGGCTTTTTCCAAGCCAAAAATAGCCGTGGGCAATCTATTATAATTATTTATATTTGCGCTTCCTAAAAATTTGAACATGCAGTACAGAGAAATTGTTGCAGTAACCGGATTGGGCGGTTTGTTTCAGTTAGTAGCCAGTAAACAAGATGGCGCCATCGTAAGGTCACTGGAAGATAAAAGTACAAGGTTTGTATCTTCCCGCGTGCATAATTTTACTCCACTGGAAAGTATTGAAGTATTCACTACCGGCGAAAATGTAAACCTGGCTGAGGTATTCAAGGCTATGGAGGAAAAAGCAGCGGTACACCCGCCTGTAGCTGGTAAAGCAGACAACAATGCTATCAAAGCTTATTTCAAAAGCGTATTCCCTGAATTCGATGAAGACAGAGTGTATGTGAGTGATATGAAGAAGATGGTAAAATGGTTTGGTATCCTCAAAGCAAACGATCTGTTGAAATTTGATGAGATCCTCGCCGAAGGTGATGGTGAAGCGGAAGAAGTGGCAGTAGAAGAAACCGCTGCTCCGGAGAAAAAGAAGAAAGCAGCTCCTGAAGCTACTGAAGAAGCAGCTACAGAAGAAAAGCCTAAGAAGCCACGCGCTAAAAAGGCCGCTGAAAAAGAAGAAGGCGAAACAGGCGCTGAAGAAAAAGCACCTAAGAAAGCCAAAGCTAAGAAAGATGATGCACCGGCAGCAGAAGGCGAAGAGCCTAAAAAAGTTGCTAAGCCACGCAAGAAGAAAACAGAAGAATAGTAAGGATCCGGGTTGTCTGATGATTGAAGCAAACATCAGCCGGCAAAATATTTCAGGCTTCTATTTACAGAGATCTTTTTCTGTAAATAGAAGCCTGAATCGTTTTAGCATTCCCGATATTTAACGATTCTTTTAGCCGGAAACACCCGGCATTAGCGTAAAATTGCCTAAATTTCTACATCCGAAAATTTAAAAATAACAGATAGCATGGATAAACTAAGTGCAGATATAAAGAAACTACCGCGTACATTTCTCCCGGAAGATTTTAAAGTAACTACCTGGGATACCCTGCAGCCTTACTTTGAAGCGCTGAAGGAAAGAAAGATCAATAGCGTATCAGACCTGGAAAAATGGCTGAAAGATATGAGCGAACTGGAAGCAGTAATCAGTGAAGATGCCTGCTGGCGCCAGATCCGAATGACCTGCGATATCACCGATAAATCACTTGAGGAAGCCTTCGCTTACTTCTGTATGGAAATTCAGCCCAAACTGCAACCCTATGCAGATGCGCTCAATAAAAAATTGCTGGAAAGCCCGTTTGTAAAAGAACTGGATCCCGACCTTTATAAAACGTATCTCCGCAATGTAGAGAAACAGGTGAAACTGTTCCGCGAGGAAAATATTCCTATCCAGGCGGAACTGAGCGTAATGGCACAACAATATGGCGCCATTGCAGGTAAAATGACCATCAAAGTAAAAGACCAGGAATATACCCTGCAACAGGCAGCTAAATTCCTGGAAAACAGCGACCGCTCCCTACGGGAAGAAGTGTTCACCAAAACCGGCGCCCGTCGCCTGGAAGACAGGAAAGCACTGGACGACCTGTACACAGGGCTGATTTTAAAACGTGACCAGGTAGCAAAAAATGCCGGCTTCGCTAATTACCGCGACTATAAATTTGAAGAACTGGGTCGCTTCGACTATACAAAAGAAGACGCCTTCCAGTTTCATGAAGCCATCAAAGCGCATATTGTTCCCCTGGTACAACAGATCCTGGAAAAGCAGAAAGCCAAACTGCAGCTGGATACCCTGCGTCCCTGGGACACAGAAGCAGAACCAGCGGGTGTGAAGCCACTGGAGCCATTCCACACAGGTGAAGAGCTGGTGAATAAAGCCATCGCCACCTTTGATGAACTGGGTCCCTTCTTTGGCAATTGCCTCCGGGTGATGAAACAAATGGGCCGCTTCGACCTGGAAAGCCGTAATGGTAAAGCGCCGGGTGGCTATAACTGCCCGCTGGCGGAAACAGGCGTGCCTTTCATTTTTATGAATGCCGCCGGACAAATGAAAGATCTTACCACAATGGTACACGAAGGTGGCCATGCGGTACACTCTTTCCTCAGCCATCACCTGGCACTCAGCGCCTTCAAGGAATACCCGATGGAGATAGCTGAAGTAGCCAGCATGAGCATGGAGTTATTTACTATGGACTACTGGAACATTTTCTTTGATGACGAAACACAGCTGCGCCGCGCACGGTTACAGCAATTGGAAAGGGCCATCACCATTTTCCCGTGGATTGCCACCATCGATAAATTCCAGCACTGGATCTATGAACATCCGCAGCACACCATAGAAGAACGTACCGCCAAATGGCTGGAAATACTGAATGAATTTTCCCCTGCAGTGGTTGACTGGAGCGGCCACGAAGAGTACCGTGCTATCACCTGGCAAAAGCAACTGCACCTGTTTGAAGTGCCTTTCTATTATATAGAATACGGTATTGCGCAACTGGGAGCTATTGCCATGTGGAAGCAATTCAAGGAAAACAAAACACAGGCTTTGGATAACTACGTACAGGCGTTAAGTTTAGGTAATACCAAAACGTTGCCTGAGTTGTATAAAGCAGCAGGAATTAAATTTGATTTTTCTCCGGCTTATGTGAAGGAACTGGCCGATTTCGTGAAAGCGGAAATAGAGAAGATATAGTAAGGATGCCTTTGTTAATGCCGCTATACGGAACATTAACAAAGGCATTTTTTTATTTACAGGATTTACAAACCCCACTCACCACTACTTCCACATTATGCGCTGCATAACCTTTGGGAAGCTGTATTTGCGGAACATCTGTTTCATCTAAACAAATGGTATTACCGCATTCTTCACACTTGAAATGGATATGATGATCGTGGTGGTGGTGCTCCGAACACTCCGACTTACATAAAGCGTAGCGTACAGAGGTATCTGTAGTAGGTATTTTATGAATGATTCCTTTGTCGAGGAATGTTTGTAAGGTACGGTATACGGTTACACGGTCGAATGACTGACCGGCCAGCTTTTCAAAATCGCTATGTTCCAGCGCACCGTTGCTTTTCATGAACAGTTCCAGGATCCTTGTCCGGGTTTCTGTTACACTCAGCTTGCTTTCGCGCAATATACTGCCAATTCGTTCTGTTATTTGTTGTTTGGTGCCCATGATGAAAAAAACTTTATTCTTCCATTAAACGGTCTATGTCTTCAATCAATTTATCTACGTCCTGTTTTTTAGTGCCTTCATACAAACCGCGGATCTGTCCTGCTTTATCAACCAATGCAAACCATTGGGTGTGTACAAAATCTTCTTCCCCGGTATATACGCCATCGTCTACCAGGTAACCTTGCCTGGCCAACCGGTACAGCTGTTTCTTGTCGCCGGTAAGGAACCACCAGTTTTTAGAATCAGCGCCATGTTTGGCGGCATATGCCTTTAGTACCGGCACGCTGTCGTGTTCGGGATCTACCGTATGGGAAAGGATCAGGAAGCTGGGATTGTCTTTATACTTCGCATATACCTTGTCCATATTGGCATTCATCTTCGGACAAATACCGGTGCAGGTGGTAAAAAAGAACTCAGATACATAAATTTTGCCTTCAACGTCTGCCTTCGTTTTCGTGCGGCCCTCCTGGTCTGTAAAGGAAAATCCGGGGATGGTATGTCCCGGCGCCCCCAGGTGAGGTAACTTGTCTTTTCCAAAGAAGGTACCTGTTTCTCCTTTAATAATATAACCGGCATAGGTCAGGAAACCTGCACTCAACAACACAAAAAACGAAATCAGTATAATTGCTTTCTTCGACATAGGTATGATTCCTTGTTTTATTCGATATACAAAGGTAGCACATAGTTAACAGATGCCCATCAGTGCAATGCATCTCTTATTTTTTTAACACGCCTGCAACATTTTATAGTTGAAAAAATAAATTATCTGAAGATAAGAGATATTTTAATTTGCAACATTGTTGCAAATTTACGTAGTTTTGTCCGGATAGAAAAATGGGAACATGGAAGTGAATATTTTAAAGAAGATGAGTTTGGACACTATTGGAATAGGGGCTTCCCTGTTGTGTGCCGTGCACTGCGCCTTACTCCCTTTGCTGCTCACGGTATTGCCATTGGTGGGATCGCACGTATTGGAAAATGAAATGCTGGAGTATGGCTTGTTGTCTTTCTCCTTTGGGGTAGGTTGTTTGTCGTTGGGACGGGGATATTTCAGGCATCACCGGCGCATAGCGCCCCTGCTGATCTTTACCGTGGGGTTTGCCTTGTTACTGGGAGGGCATTTCGGGATTGCCGGCGGTTTCTGGGAACCTGTTGTCATCTTTGCCGGTGCGGCAGGAGTAACGGGGGCGCATATACTAAACCTGAAACGTTGTAAACAGTGCACTACGGTTAAAGGCCACACCCATGAACATAGCCGGCGGCATCTGCCGGCTGGCGGGCTGTAAAACTGCTGAAACAATTGCTGTAATTAAAATACGCACACACATAGCAATATAACTTATCACATATGGAAAAATTACCTGTTACGGTGCTGAGTGGCTTTCTCGGCGCGGGGAAAACTACGCTGCTTAATCACGTGCTGCACAACCGCGAAAATCTTCGTGTAGCCGTTATTGTTAACGATATGAGTGAGGTGAATATCGATGCGCAACTGGTGAAGAATGAAAATACACTGCACAAAACGGAAGAGCGCCTGGTGGAAATGAGCAATGGCTGCATTTGCTGTACTCTCCGGGAAGATCTGCTGAAAGAAGTAGCTGCACTGGCCGCAGAGAAACGGTTTGATTACCTGTTGATTGAATCTACCGGTATCTCGGAACCTATACCGGTGGCGCAAACTTTCTGTTACCAGGATGAAGTGAACAACGTTGATCTCAGCACGGTAAGCCAGCTGGATACAATGGTGACGGTAGTGGATGCGTATAATTTTATCAACGATTACAGCAGTATGTCGTTCCTGCAGGACAGGGGCCTAACGGATGATGCAGCAGACCGGCGCACCATCGTGAACCTGCTGACGGACCAGGTGGAATTTGCCAATGTGATTGTGCTGAATAAATGCGACCTGGTATCAGAAGAACAGCTGGGCAACCTGAAAGCAGTGCTGCGTAAATTAAACGCCACGGCCCGCATCGTGGAATCCATCAAGGGCCAGGTACCATTGAAAGAAATACTGCATACCGGCCTTTTCGATTTCGACACCACCTCCCAAAGCGCCGGCTGGCAGGCCGAACTGGAAAATGAACACACCCCGGAAACGGAAGAATACGGCATATCTTCTTTTGTATACCGCAGCCGCAAACCCTTTCACCCGGAACGCTTCTGGCAGTATATCAATGAACGCTGGCCCGGCAATATTATCCGCAGTAAAGGATTATTTTGGCTGGCCTCCCGCCCGGACATCGCTGTAAACTGGAGCCAGGCGGGCGGATCACTGCGTGCCGAGAAGGCCGGTTACTGGTGGTGCGTCATCCCCCGCAAGCAATGGCAAATGGATCCCGAAACCTATGAACTCATTACCAGCCGCTGGGATACCCGCTTTGCCGACAGGTATAATGAACTGGTAATCATAGGACAGGAACTGGATTCACATGGTATCATCATTGATCTTGACAGCTGCCTGTGCACCGAATTGGAAATCAAAAACTTCCGGGATGGTCATCTTTTTAAAGACCCTTTTCCAGATATTTAGACTAATCTAAAAAATAATTAAGACAAGTATAAAAATAGAAGATAGTTTTGTTGAAAATTAAATTGGAAGTGTAATCCATTGTTACTATCCGTGAAAACACTGTACTGAGTTTAAAACCAAGATTACTTATACGCATGAAACAACTATCTACATTACTATTCTTATTATTATTCATTACTACGGCATATGCCCAGCAAGGCGTGGTGAAAGGAGCAGTTGTGAACAAAGACGGGAAGCCGGTGCAGTTTGCCAACATTGCTATCCCCGCCCTACATACCGGCGCTACTGCCGATCAGCAGGGGCTTTTCAATATTAAAAACCTGGCAGCAGGGACTTATGATATCAAAATATCAATGGTAGGATACCAAACCGTTAAGCTGAAGAAACAAATTACAGCGGGCCAAACAACGGTATTGAACGTTTCCCTGGAAGAAGATTTATCGAAGCTGGATGAAGTAGTGGTAACCGGTGTTTCCCGTGCCACCGCTGTCCGGAAAAACCCCATACCCATTGCCGTTATCGGTAAAAGGGAAATGAACATGAACGTAAATAATAACATTATTGATGCTATTATTAAAGGAGTGCCGGGCGTAAGCGCGGTAACAACCGGCCCCAATATTTCAAAACCATTTATCCGGGGACTGGGCTATAACCGCGTACTGACGCTGTTCGACGGTGTGCGGCAGGAAGGACAGCAATGGGGCGATGAGCATGGTATTGAAATAGACCAGTATGGTATTTCGCGGGCGGAAGTGGTGAAAGGTCCTGCCAGTCTTACTTATGGCTCTGATGCGCTGGCCGGTGTAATTAACATGATCCCCGACATCCCGGAACTGACACCGGGAAAACTACAGGGTAGCTTTCTTACTGATTACCATAGTAATAATGGAATGGTAGGCTCCTCACTAGGATTGGCTTACCGGCAAAACGACTGGAAATATGTATTGCGGGGCACCGCCAAGGCGGCGCATAACTACCGCAACAGTGTGGACGGATTTGTATATGGCACCGCCTTCCGGGAATACAATCTCACCGCATTGGCAAGGGTGGATAAATCATGGGGGCACTCCCAATTTGGTGCTACGCTTTATGACAACACCCAGGAAATCCCCGATGGTAGCCGTGATTCCCTGACCCGTAAATTTACCAGGCAGGTGAAGGATGCTGATGACAATATAAAAGACCGGCCACTGGTACCGGACAATGAGCTGCGTACCTACACCATTAACCCGTTACATCAGCATATCCAGCATTACCGGGTATACAACCATTCCAAATGGAATGTGGGTACCGGCGATATTAATACCATGATTGGGGTGCAACAAAGCATCCGGCGGGAGTACAATCACCCGGAGATGACTGAGCAGCCTGGCCTGTACGTAGTGCTGAATACATTGAACTATGATGTGCGCTATAATTTGCCCGTGATGAACGGATTGGAAACAACCGTAGGTGTGAATGGTATGTACCAGTCGAATAAGAGTAAGAACGGTACCGATTTTCCCATTCCGGACTATAACCTGTTTGACATAGGCGGATTTATTTTTGCCAGGAAATCTTTTGGTAAGGTAGATGTATCGGGTGGTATCCGTTACGACAACCGTTCTATCCGCTGGAACGATTTCTACGTAGGACCCAATAAAGAGAATGGCTTTGAGCAACATGCGCAGTTGCCTGATACGGCAGGGGCCCATCTGCAGTTCCCTTCTTTCAATCACCGGTATACCGGTATTTCCGGCAGCCTGGGCGCTACCTGGAATATCAGCGAGCGGGTGCTGGTAAAGGCTAACATTGCACGGGGCTACCGTGCGCCGAATATTACAGAGATAGGCTCCAATGGTCTTGATCCGGGCGCGCATATTGTATACCTGGGGAACCGTGGATTTAAGCCGGAGTTCAGTTTGCAGGAAGACATCGGTATACAGGCATGGTTACCGGATGCGGATATCAGTGTGGAATTGTTTAATAATAATATTGAGAACTATATCTACCAGGCAAAGCTATACGATAACACCGGCAACCCCGTGGTAATAGTGCCGGGTAACGCCACCTATAAATACCAGCAATCTGCCGCGAGGCTATTTGGAGCGGAGGTGAGTGTAAATCTCCATCCGCGCAGTATAGCCTGGCTTACCATGAATAACAGTGTTGCCTACACGCAGGGACGTAACCGGAACATGGAACTGATCAGCACGCATGGCGACGAAGCACGGTACCTGCCCTTTATACCTCCCACGCATATACGCAGCGAGCTAAAGGCAACCACCCAACGCAATTACGGGATCTTTACCAAAGCCTATGCCCGCGTGGAGGCTGATATTATTGCAGACCAGCCGCATTTTTACGGGGTGGATGATACCGAAACATTTACGCCGGGATATACCCTTTTCAATATAGGCGCCGGTACCGGTATTCTCAATAAGAAAGGAAAAACGGTATGTGAAGTGTTCCTGCAGCTGGATAATGTGGCCAACGTGGCTTACCAGGCCAATATGAACCGGTTGAAATATTTTGAATACTACAGCTCCTCCCCTAACGGGCGGCTGGGCATCTATAATATGGGTAGAAATTTCAGTGCTAAAGTGATTGTACCGTTTTAGGGAAGATTACCACAGTTTGAGCCCCATTTTAATACCTATCTGGAGGCTGGGCAGTATGCTGACCATTTTACCATCGTTCAGGGATACTTTGTCGTCGTCGAAATGATAGGTATTGTATTTATAGATTTTACTGCGGATACCTACACCGATAAAGGGATCAAGGATAAAGCGGTCTTTTTTGAACTGCCGTCCTACCAGAAGTTGCAGGCCGATAACGGTTTTGTCTCCTGAGTTGGTGTAGGTAATGTTACTGAAGGTATTGTCTTCATTAGGGTAGAAAACCTTTTTTACGAATAACACGGGTTCGAAGTAGGTGCCGGCTGCGCGGGAGGGCGACATTTCCTGTGAAATAAGGTACAGGCGTGCTCCTACGCGGAAGCCCAGTCCCCGGCCATCTACAAACTGTTCAGTACTGATATCCGGTTTTTTCTGTCCGATATCAATCTTTTTTGCCAGCACATAATCGGGGTAATCTGTATATATACCGCTGATACCTACCTCCAGGCTGAATTTATCAGTTATTTCCTGTTCCAGGTAAATATCGAGTTCATTAATTAAGGTGGTAGGATTTACTTTAAGAAAGGTGTTTTTGCTCAATTGTGTTTTGCCATCCTGGGCAGAGGATGATAAAATAAATGAACAGGATAACCATATTAACAGCAGTGTCTTTTTCATACAGTTGTAAGGGTTAGACTGGCTTCAGAACCTCAATCCGGGCGTGTGTCAGCTTTCAGAACTGGTCAATAATCGTTCCACAATTACCGGAAACCATTGATGTTCCAGCGCCTGTACTTTGCGTGCTACTGACTCGGGCGTATCTTCCGGTGTGATGATAATTCGTTCCTGCAGGATCGTTTCTCCGTCGTCGTATTTCTCGTTCACAAAGTGGATGGTGATGCCACTTTCTTTTTCTCCGGCAGCTATAACCGCTTCGTGCACAAAATGTCCATACATCCCTTTTCCGCCAAATTTTGGTAACAGGGCCGGGTGGATATTGATAATGCGGTTAGGAAAAGCCTGTACCAGGTTGGCGGGGATTTTCCATAGGAAACCGGCCAGCACTACCAGGTCGATCTTTTGTTCTTTTAATAATTGGATATATTTATCTGAATGGAGGAACGCCTCCTTTTCAATGAGTATACTGGTAATACCTTCGCGTTCGGCAATCTGTAAAACACCGGCTCCGGGTTTGTTACAAACGATTACGGTAACCCTGGCCTTATCTGACTGTTTGAAATGATCTATAATTTTCTGCGCGTTGCTTCCTGCACCCGATGCGAATATGGCAATATTTTTCAAAGTCTCTTACTGTTTGAGTAGGGTACAAAAATAGACAATTTAGCAGGGATTTAAAGTTATTTGAGATATTCCCCGCAGCCCTGGTATGTTTTGTCTTTCACCTGTATCTGTACGGTATTGGGTTTCATCAGGCCGCTCATATCGTCGGTACAAACGGTATTGCGGATACTTATCGTGATATCCGGGGTGGTGTATACCTTTAAAGTATCGGTATTAGGCCTGGCCGGGGGGAGGGTAACCTGGAGGCTGTCGCCATTAACGTTGTTGAAACGTATTTTTTTGTTATCAAGGTCGAGGCTCCAGAAGGGTTCGTTGCCACTGGCGGTGAACCGGATGCCGGCTTTCGACTTTTCGGCGAGCAGTTGCCTGCGGTCGCCGCCCTCTACCGGCTTGAGGATATAATTGCTGGCCAGTACTCCTTCGATCCGTTTGCCTTTGGTATCGAGGAGGAGGAGTTTCCCTTCGGAGGCGAGGAAGGAGCTGCTGTCGGTTTTCTTCTGAAGCATTACGGTGGAGTCGGAGGTTTGTTTCCAGGTGCCGGTTTCCACGGAGGCTATCCCCTGTCCTCTTCCCTGGTAGGCCACCAGTTCATGAAAGGTATGATCATCAAACAAACTGATCTGGTAGTCCATACCGGGGCAGTCGGCGCACGGAAGGGTACCCTGGAAGGTGCCGGTGATAACGGTGGGGGTAGCTGTACCCGGCGTGGTATGTTGCGTGGTGCTATCGGTTTGGGTGGTGGTGGTGGTATTATTGTTACAGGCCACGAAGGCGGTAAGCAAAACGGGGAGTATGATACTTTTTTTCATGGGAGCGATTTTTTGATGGCAGATTGAACATTCTGGTCCGCCGGCAGGTTATTAAGGTAAAAATAACAACTCTCACAGAAATTAACTGCGCTGACAGATAATATATTATATTGTGTGTTAAAGGATATAGGGGACCACTATTTGATTTTCATCTGCATATATTATAATTATATCCCCGCAAACCTTGCCCCACGTTATGATGTAGACGTGCGCCCACAGAGGAATTAAACTTTCAATCAAAATAATAAGTTTTGAAAGGAAATAATAGGTGAAGCGTTTAAATAGGCCAGCAGAAAGACTTCCAGCTCAATCGTTGCTCAAAAAAGAGGTTGAAAACAGCATTCTATAAGACAATAATTTTTTTTAATTGTTGGTAAATTGTCAACATTCTGTCTTATTTTTGCTGGCACTTTTAAGAAACTTTAGGTCAAATCTAAACTATATAGGCTGTGTATCGTCGTGTTTCCATTCTTTTGCGCAAGCATTTTGTGAGTGTGCTTATTCTATGCGCTAGTATAGTAATTCCGTTTTCTTCTGTTAAGGCAGCGGATCCAGCGAAGGGTAAAGCATTATTCCAAACAAACTGCGCTTCCTGCCATAATGTCCATAAGAAGCTGACAGGTCCTGCATTAGCGGGGGTAGAAGATCGCTGGCCCGATAAGAAATTATTGCACCAGTGGATCCACAACTCTGCTTCTGTACTGGCTACAGGGGACAAATATGCCAATGACCTCTTCAATCAGTACAACAAGACAGCGATGACCGCTTTCCCTCAGTTATCAAATGAGGAGATTGACGACATCCTGGCTTATGTAAAAGTTGAGCAAGCGAAAACAACTGGTCCAAAGGAGACTCCAGGAGACCCAGTTGCTGAAGACAAAGGCAATGACAACAGTTTACTGTTTGGTATCATAACACTGATCCTCGCAGTAGTAGCGCTGATCCTCATGCAGATCAACAGCAATCTGAATAAGCTGGCTGGTGATAAAGAAGGAGTTCCTACTCCGGACCCTGTTCCTTTCTACAAAAATAAAGCTTACCTGGCGCTGATCATCCTGGTGCTGTTCATGGTAGGCGGTTACTTCACTATTCAGGGTGCAATCGGCCTGGGTCGCCAGAAAGACTATATGCCGGAGCAACCTATCTTCTACAGCCATAAGGTGCACGCAGGTATCAACCAGATCAACTGTTTGTACTGCCACGCCGGTGCTGAGAAGAGTAAACACGCAATGATCCCTTCTGAAAATATCTGTATGAACTGTCACAAGGCCATTAAGGAATACTCCGGTCCTGAGCTGACAACTGCAGAAGGTAAGAAGGTAGATGGTACTGCTGAAATTGCAAAATTATACGATTACGTAGGATGGGATCCTGAAGCTGGTAAATATACCAAGCCAGGCAGACCAATCGAATGGACTAAAATCCACAACCTGCCTGACCACGTTTACTTTAACCACTCTCAACACGTGGTTGCCGGTCAGCAACAATGTCAAACCTGCCACGGTGCCATCACCGAAATGGATGAAGTACATCAGTTCTCCGATCTCTCTATGGGATGGTGTATCAACTGTCACCGTACTACCAAAGTGCAGTTTGCTGACAACAACTATTACAGCATCTTCGAAAAGCTTCATCAGGATATTAAAGATAAGAAGATCGATAGCGTAACAGTTGAGATGGTAGGTGGTACTGAATGTCAAAAATGTCACTACTAGGAAGGATTTAGAGAGATTTTCTCTTAATCAGAAGATATCAAAATTTATAAACGTAACTCGTTAATATAACATGGAGCAAAAAAAGTATTGGAAAGGCTTGGAGGAGTTGCACAATACCGATGCGCATCAGGAAATTGTGAAGAACGAATTCAGTGAAGAACTTCCGTTCGAGAGTGAAGGCCTGTTGAATGCTACTACCCCCCGCAGGGATTTTCTGAAATATCTGGGGTTCACCACCGCTGCTGCCGCTATTGCTGCCAGCTGTGAAACACCGGTTAAGAAAGCGATTCCGTATGTAAACAAACCGGAAGAGATCACCCCGGGTGTAGCCAATTATTATGCTTCTTCTTATGCCATTGATGGCGAATATGTACCGGTTGTGGTGAAAACCCGCGAAGGTCGTCCCATCAAACTGGAAGGGAATACTTTATCAGCTATCACACAGGGCGCTACATCCGCCAAAGTACAGGGCGCTGTATTAAGCCTGTATGATACTGCCCGTCTTCGTTTCCCATCTATCGGTGGTACGGAAACAACCTGGGCAGAACTGGATAAACAAATAGGTGCAGCACTGGCCGGATTAGGCGGTGCTCCTGTTGTTTTATTAAGCGCCACTTTACTCAGCCCCACTACTAAAAAAGTGATCGGCGAGTTCCTGGCAAAATATCCAAACTCCCGCCACGTAGTATACGATGCAGTTTCCTACTCAGGTATGCTGCAGGCAAACGAAGCCTCTTACGGTAAAAGAGTTGTTCCTTCCTACCACTTTGAAAATGCCAAAGCGATAGTGAGTTTAGGAGCAGACTTTATCGGAACCTGGCTGAACCCGGTTGAATATGCCCGCCAATTTGCTTCTACCCGTAAGATCAATGCACAGAAACCCGAAATGTCCAAACTTTTCGCGTTCGAAAGCCATATGAGCCTTACCGGTGCAAATGCGGACGAAAGATATACACACAAACCTTCTGAAACCGGTGCAGTAGCACTGGCACTGCTGGCAGCAGTTGGCGGCAGCGTAACCGCTCCGGCTATTGCTGACAAACGTGTAGCAGATGGTATCAAGAAAGCGGCAGAATCACTGAAAGCAAACGCTGGTAAAGCACTGGTAGTAAGCGGTTCTAACGATGTAAACGTACAGATCATTGTAAACGCCATCAACAACATCGTTGGCGCCAATGGTACTACCATCGACTTCGCTTCTCCTTCCAACTACCGTCAGGGTATCGACAGCGATATGACCAAACTGGTAAGCGATATGAACGCAGGCAGCATCGGTGCTGTACTGGTTTATGGCGCTAACCCTGCTTACGACTACTTCGAATCCCAGAAATTCGCAGAAGGTCTGAAGAAAGTGAAGATCGCGGTATCCTTCAACGACAGAAACGACGAAACAACTGAACTGTGTAAATATGTAGCTCCTGATCATCACTTCCTGGAATCATGGAATGACGCTGAAGGAAGAGCAGGTTACTATAGCTTCGCTCAGCCTACTATCCTGCCGCTGTTTAAAACACGCGCTATACAGGATACGCTCCTCACCTGGTCTGGTAACACTACCACTACCTGGGCTGACTACCTGAAAAATGAGTGGATCAGCAAACTGGGCGGACAGGAAGCATGGGATAAAGCATTACAGGATGGTATTGTTGAACCAGCTACTGCTCCTGCATTAGGTGGTGCTGCATTTGCCGGTGATATTGCCGGTGCTGCATCCAAAATCAGCAGCGCTAAGAAAGGTGGTAAACTGGAGCTGGTGCTGTATGAAAAAGTAGCTATCGGTACCGGCAGATCTGCCAACAACCCGTGGTTACAGGAAATGCCTGACCCGATTACCCGTTCTACCTGGGGTAACTACGCCTGTATCTCCAACAAACTGGCTAAAACTTTCTCTACCCAGTTAGGTGATGATTACGAAATCAATGCAGAGAAGAAAGTACTGAAAGTTAAATCCAACGGTAAAGAAATCGAACTGCCGCTGCTGATTGTTCCGGGTATGCACCCTGAAGTAATCGCTATCGCAGTAGGTTACGGCCGTGGTAATAACGTAGGAAGAGCTGCTGCCGGTATCGGTAAAAATGTTTATCCTTTTGTTAGCTTCAACGGTCAGAACTTTGACTACTTCACTACTGACGCATCTGTAGAAGCTACCGGTCAGAAAGAAATTGTTGCTTTAACACAAACACATAATAGTTACGAAGGTCGTCCGATCGTTAAAGAAACTACCCTGGAAGAGTTCATCAAGAACCCTAAAGAGGTAAACGAAGACAGACTGGAACTGAAGAAATTTGGTCCTGACTTCCGTAAGGATGCTACCCTCTATCCTAACTACAGCTACCCTGGTATCAAATGGGGCATGTCTATCGACCTGAACACCTGTTTTGGTTGCGGTGCCTGTACAATTGCCTGCCAGGCAGAGAACAACGTTTCTGTTGTAGGTAAAGAAGAAGTGGCGAAAGCACATGAAATGCACTGGATCCGCATCGACCGTTACTTCAGCGGTGATGAAGAAAATCCGGAAGTAGTGTTCCAGCCGATGCTGTGTCAGCATTGCGATAACGCACCTTGCGAAAACGTTTGTCCGGTTGGAGCAACCAACCACAGCTCTGAAGGTATTAACCAGATGGCTTACAACCGTTGCATCGGTACCCGTTACTGCGCTAACAACTGTCCTTACAAAGTACGTCGCCTGAACTGGAGAGACTGGAATGGTGCTGACAGCTTTGAAAACAACCTGTACGATGTGGCTGATATGAACGATAACCTGACCCGCATGGTACTGAACCCGGATGTAGTGGTTCGTAGCCGTGGTGTGATGGAAAAATGTTCTTTCTGCGTACAACGTTTACAGGAAGCGAAACTGGATGCGAAGAAAGCTGGTCACCCATTGAAAGATGGAGCCGCTAAAACCGCCTGCCAGCAAGCTTGTGGCGCTGATGCGATCGTATTTGGTAACATCAACGACAAGAACAGCGAAATCTATAAGATTCGTAACGAGCAGCAGGTAGACAGGATGTACTATGTGTTGGAAGAAACACACGTACTGCCATCTATCAGCTACCTGGCGAAGATCAGAAACAAGGATGCCGCTCCTAAAGCAGAAAAAGAGTCTGCTCACAAGGAAGAAGCGCACCACGCGTAATGATCTTAACCGGTAATCGTTAAGAAAAAGACAGAAAGAACAGAATCTGAGATCATAACAAAAGACAAGGGCTAGTAGCTAGAAGCTAGCAGCTAAAAGCTTATAGAATATGCATTTAAAATACGAATCCACACTGAGAGAACCTTTGGTAGACGGGGTTAAGGATTATCACCAGGTAACGGAAGATATCATTAGTCCCATTGAAGGGAAGCCTGGAAAACTGTGGTATGTAGGCTTTTTCATCTCCCTGACACTGTTGGGCTTTGGTGCCTTTTCCGTGTTCTGGCAGATCTATTTCGGTGTAGGAGTATGGAATCTGAATAAAACCATCGGTTGGGGTTGGGACATTACCAACTTCGTATGGTGGGTAGGTATTGGTCACGCCGGTACCCTGATTTCCGCGATCCTCCTCCTGTTCCGCCAGGGTTGGCGTACAGGGGTGAACCGTGCGGCGGAAGCGATGACGATCTTCGCGGTAATGTGCGCCGGTCAGTTCCCGATCATTCACATGGGTCGTGTATGGATGGCGTTTTTCATTCTGCCTTATCCAAATACCCGCGGTCCGGTATGGGTTAACTTTAACTCTCCGCTTCTCTGGGACGTATTTGCGATCTCTACTTACTTTACCGTATCCCTCCTGTTCTGGTACTCTGGTTTACTTCCGGATTTCGCTACCGTTCGTGACAGGGCTAAGACTAAATTACGCAAGTTATTATATGGTGTAGCTGCTTTTGGCTGGACCGGTTCTACCAAACACTGGCAACGTCATGAAGCGCTGTCGCTGGTACTGGCAGGTTTATCCACTCCACTGGTACTGTCTGTACACACGATCGTATCTTTTGACTTTGCGACTTCTGTAATTCCCGGTTGGCACACTACCATCTTCCCTCCCTACTTCGTAGCGGGTGCGATCTTCTCCGGATTTGCGATGGTACAAACGTTGCTGATCATTACCCGTAAAGTATTACATCTCGAAGAATATATTACCCTGGGTCACATGGAAGCCATGAACAAGGTAATTGTGTTAACGGGTTCCGTAGTAGGTTGTGCTTACCTGACTGAGTTATTCATGGCATGGTACGGCGCTAACCCTTACGAGTTCGCCACTTTCTTCAAATACCGTGCTGCCGGTCCGCTGGGTTGGTCTTACTGGATCATGATGACCTGTAACGTAATCACTCCGCAGGTGTTCTGGTTCCGCAAAATGAGAAGAAATGTAATGGTGACTTTCGTAATGTCTATCATTGTGAACATCGGTATGTGGTTTGAGCGTTTTGTAATCATCTGTACTTCACTGTACCGCGATTACCTGCCATCCAGCTGGGCTTACTATCGTCCGTCCTGGCCTGAAGTAGGTTTCTACATGGGTACTTTCGGTTTGTTCTTCACCTGCTTCTTCCTGTTTGCTAAATACTTCCCGGTAATTGCGGTAGCTGAAATCAAGGCTGTCCTGAAAACTTCCGGTGAGAACTACAAAGAGAAAATGGAAGTTTACGAAGAAGAGAGTGCTGAGAAATTTGCGCACGACGTGGCACATGCACACTAAAAGACGAATTAAGAGAACTAATTACCTGGAATTTGAATTTTTAAATATATGGCTGTTAAAAAATTTGTTGTAGGCTTGTTTGACGATGAGGCAGTGTTGTTTCCGGCAGTAAAGAAAGTACGCACTGCAGGATACAAATTGCACGATGTATACACTCCTTTTCCTGTTCACGGCCTCGATCATGCAATGGGTTTAAGAGAAACCAGTCTGCACACAGCCGGTTTCATATATGGTATCACTGGTACTACTACAGCATTATCCTTCATGAGTTGGGTATTTAATGTAGACTGGCCGCTGAACATTGGTGGTAAACCACATTTCCCGCTGCCTGCTTTTATTCCGATCACCTTTGAGCTGACCGTATTATTTGCGGCGGTAGGTATGGTGATGACTTTCTGTTATCTGTGCCAGTTAATGCCGGGTGTGAAGAAACACATCTTCCATCCAAGACAAACAGACGATAAGTTTGTGATGGTAATAGAGCTGACAGAGAAAACCAATGCGGAAGAAGTAAAGAGCTTCCTCGCTGCTGCAGGTGCGCAGGATATCAATGAGCAGAAGGCTGAAGCAGGATGGTGGTTCGGAAGGTACGATAAGGATGATGAGCCTTATCTCCGTAAGATTCAGACCGCAAACGCTTAATTAAAATAACAGCTAAAACATACCGTTGCGACATTAGGATTTGAGCAAGCAAGAACTAATGAAAGCTAGATAAATAATTTCTGATGAAAAGGACTTCCAACATATTGATTGTAGCCGCATTGGCAACTGGAGCTTTCCTGGCAGCCTGTAACAGGGGGGAGCATAACAGAAAGCCCGGCAGGATTTATATGCCAGACATGTATGAATCCCGTGCGTATGAATTTTACAGTGCTCGTTTGTCAGGCCTGAAGCCAGTGGAAGGAACAGTAAAAAGAGGAGAACTTTTGCCATACCATCTGAAAGAATCAGATACGGCACTGGCTAATCTGGTGAAAAATCCATTAACTATTACGCCGTCTGATCTTAAAGAAGGCGAACGTTTATTTAATATCTACTGTGGTATCTGTCATGGTACTGCATTAGATGGTAATGGTCCGCTGTACAAAGGTGGAGATGGACCTTATCCTGCAGCTCCTGCCAACCTGGTTGCCGGTGCAAAATCCGGTTACACAGAAGGCCGCCTGTTCCATGTAATGACTTATGGTTATAACATGATGGGTAGCTATGCGAGCCAGCTCGACAGAGACCAGCGCTGGAAGATTGCTGCTTATATCAAGAGTAAACAGCCAGGTGCTGCCGCCCCGTCTGCCGCTCCTGCTAACGATAGCACTGCAGCTAAATAAATGAGTTAAACTGAATTTCAATCAAGTATTTTAATATACAGTAATGAAAGACCAATTTGTAGTACCGGCAAGATTAAAAAAGACCAGCTTCGTGTTAATGGGCGTGGGCTTGCTGACGTTATTGATCGGATTAATTGCGTTTCAAGGTGAGAACGCGACACGGTTTTGGGCCGGTCTGTTGCAAAACAGCAGCTTCTTTTTGCTGATTACATTGGCGAGCACCTTCTTTATAGCTGCTACTACCCTGGCACATGGTGGCTGGCAGATTGCTTTCCGCCGTGTACCTGAAGCTATTTCAATGGCCGTTCCCGTTTTGTCCGCCATTTTATTTGTGATTGTAATGATCCTTGTTTTTGGTGGAAAAGAGGATATCTACCACTGGGTAAACGCACACCACGTGGCAGAGGATAAGATCCTGACCTGGAAATCTGCTTTCCTGAACAAAGGATTCTTTACCGTAGCAACTATCCTGACACTGGGCCTCTGGATCTTCTTTACCCTGAAGCTCCGCAGAATGTCTATCGAAGAAGATGGATGGGATCTGCGTCCTGAAACAGGCCGTAAATTACTCTGGAGAAATACCGTTGTATGCGGTGGCTTCCTGGTAGTATTTACCCTGAGCGTTGGATCTACCACGCCATGGGTTTGGTTAATGAGTATCGATGCACACTGGTTCTCTACCATGTACAGCTGGTACACTTTCGCCAGCACCTGGGTATCCGGTCTGTCGCTGATAGCACTGTTCGTAGTATATCTGAAAAAACACGGTTATCTCACTTATGTAACTGAAGAACACCTGCACGATCTGGGTAAATTCATGTTTGCATTCAGCATCTTCTGGACTTACCTCTGGTTCTCCCAGTACATGCTGATCTGGTACGCCAACATGCCGGAAGAAACTGAATACTTCCAGCCGCGTGTTTGGGGCCAGTGGAGACCAATCTTCTTCCTGAACCTCCTGATCAACTTTGTTACTCCGTTGTTGTTCCTGATGAAAAGGGACACCAAACGTAACTATACTGCCATTGTTTTCATCGCTATCGTGATCATCTTCGGTCACTGGCTGGATTTCTGGCAAATGGTTTATCCAGGCACCGTTAAAACCCTGGTATTCCCTTGGTATGAATTCGGACTCGGACTTGGTTTCGTAGGACTGATCATCTTCCTGGTATCTAACCAGCTGACTAAAGCTGCACTGGTTCCGAAGAATCATCCTTACCTGAAAGAAAGTATCATTCACCACACCTGATTGGGTGATCAAGGAGATTAGGCAAAAGAAAAGCATTAGATAACTTAATTATTTCATATAGCAATGTCAGGATTTTTAGCAGTCTTAGTTGTTGTTCTCATATTCATAGTCATCTTCCAGATTGCGAAGGCGAGCGAATATGTGTCCATATTGAAGGGAGAAAAGAAAGCGCGCGAGCAAAGCAACCGTATAAATGGTTTCCTGCTGATTGCATTCCTGGTGCTGGGGCTTATAGGAGTGTACTGGTGTAACGATTTGCTGAAAGGCAAAATCCTGGGCGAATCTGCATCAGAACAGGGAGAAGGCGTTGATACCCTTATTTATGTAACACTTGCCATCACTGGTGTGGTGTTCGTGATTACCCAAATTGCTTTATTCTGGTTTGCATTTAAGTACCAGGAGAAAGAAGGCCGTAAAGCATTTTACTTTCCGCATAATAATAAACTGGAAGTTATCTGGACCGTTATCCCGGCTATCGCCTTAACCATACTGGTGGCTTTCGGTTTGAAACACTGGTTCCAGCTCACTTCAGAAGCGCCAAAAGACGCTGCTGTGGTAGAAGTAACCGGTAAACAGTTTAACTGGATCTTCCGTTATCCTGGTAAGGATGGCGCACTGGGTCGTCGTGATATTAAAAACATCGATCCTTCCGCCGGTAATGAACTGGGTCTGGACTGGAACGATCCTTTGAACAAGGATGACTTTATGCCTACCGAACTGCACCTCGTAGTTGGTAAACCGGTAAAGTTCATCATCGGTTCCCGCGACGTAATCCATGATGTGGGTTTACCTCACTTCCGCATGAAAATGGATGCGGTTCCCGGTATCCCTACCACCCTGTGGTTTACTCCTAAGTTCACTACCAAACAGATGAAGGAAAAAACCGGTAACCCGGACTTTACATTTGAAATTTCCTGCGATCAGATGTGTGGTAGCGGTCACTACTCCATGAGAGGCGTGATAGTTGTGGAAACTCAGGAAGAATATGATAAATGGGTAGCTTCCCAGAAATCAACGTATAGCCTGACACACGCTGACACTGCAGCTCCGGCTGCGCCTGCCGGCGAAGCGAAAGCAGATAGCACACAAAAAGCAGTAGCTGCCAATATTCAGTAAGCTGTAATTTTGCGTAGAAGAATTTTTGACGGAGTACAATTAAAAACAATAAAGACAAACTGACAAACGACGATACTTCCCGGGCGTTAGTTTATAATAAACCGAACCGATTATGAGTAACGAAGCAACATTGCACAGTCAACAGGAGGTAATGCACGGAGCGCATGATCATCATGATCATGAGCACCACCATGAAGACAGTTTCATTTCGAAATATGTGTTCAGCATGGATCACAAAATGATCGCCAAACAATTCCTGATTACTGGTATCGTTTGGGCTATCATTGGTGCTTTCTTCTCTGTACTGTTCCGTTTGCAACTTGGTTTTCCTGATGCCACTTTCCCCTGGCTGGAAAGCATCCTGGGTCATTGGGCTAAAGGTGGCCGCATTACAGCGGAAGCTTACTATGCATTGGTAACAATGCACGGTACCATCCTGGTATTCTTTGTATTAACGGCCGGCTTGAGCGGTACCTTCTCCAACCTGCTGATTCCTTTGCAGGTAGGTGCACGTGATATGGCCTCCCCTTTTATGAACTGTTTGAGCTACTGGTTCTTCTTTTTGGCCAGCCTGGTAATGATGGCTTCCCTGTTTGTTCAAACAGGCCCTGCTTCCGGAGGTTGGACAATGTATCCGCCGCTGAGTGCACTGGGAGACGCTTCTATCGGTTCTAAAATAGGTGTGGATCTTTGGTTAACCAGCATGGCGCTGTTCGTTGTTTCGCAGCTGCTCGGTGGTTTGAACTATATCTCTACCTTATTGAATATGCGTACCAAAGGTATGGCGATGACCAAAATGCCTTTGACTATCTGGTCATTCTTCTTCACTGCCGTATTGGGCGTATTGTCTTTCCCTGTATTGCTGTCAGGTTTCATCCTGCTGCTCATGGATCGTCACGCTGGTACCAGCTTCTACCTGTCTGATATCTTTATCGCCGGTAAAGCACTGGCAAATGAAGGTGGTAGCGCTATTCTCTATCAACATTTATTCTGGTTCTTAGGTCACCCTGAGGTATATATCATCATCCTCCCTGCGATGGGTATGGTTTCTGAAGTACTGGCGGTAAGTTCCCGCAAGCCTATCTTTGGTTACCTGGCGATGATCGGTTCCCTGTTCGCAATCTGTATCCTGGCCTTCCTGGTTTGGGCGCACCATATGTTCGTAACAGGTTTGAATCCGTTCCTGGGTGCATTCTTCGTACTCTTAACCTTATTGATTGCGGTACCATCTGCCATCAAGGTATTTAACTGGATCACTACTATCTGGAAGGGTAATATCAACTTTACGCCTGCTTCCCTGTTCTCTATCGGTTTTGTGAGCACTTTCATCTCCGGTGGTTTAACAGGTATCTGGTTAGGTAACTCTTCTATCGATATTCACCTGCATGATACCATGTTTGTGATCGCCCACTTCCATATTGTAATGGGTGTATCTGCGTTCTTTGGTATGTTTGCCGGTATCTACCACTGGTTCCCTAAAATGTATGGCCGTTTCATGAACCAGACCATTGGTTATATCCACTTCTGGGTAACCATGATCGGCGCTTACCTGATCTTCTGGCCTATGCACTACGAAGGTATGGCGGGTATGCCAAGAAGGTACTATGATGTATCCGGCTGGGCTTCCTTCAAACAGTTTGGTGGCCTGAACGAGTTCATCACCATCGTGGTAATCCTCGTATTTGCGGTACAGCTGCTGTTTGTGTTCAACTTCTTCTACAGCATTTTTAAAGGTAGAAAGCTGACCACTCAGAATCCGTGGAATGCAACTACCCTGGAATGGACTACACCTATCCATGCCGGTCACGGTAACTGGCCTGGTGAAATTCCGGAAGTATATCGCTGGGCTTATGACTATAGCAAGGATGGAAGAGATTTCATTCCGCAAACTGAGCCTATCGGACCTAATGAATCAGCGCACTAAAATATAGTTCGGAATTCCGGCAGGAAGATACCTTTCGCATGAAAAATCTTCCTTCCGGGATTTTGTTCACTGTGATGTTTGTAAATTTGTTCCGGACTTAAACCCGGAATGTGGCTAGAAAAAAAATGTTGCAAGAAAACTCCATAAAATTGTCGTCATCATATGCGGTAGCAAGCAAGGTGAAAGATTACTCTCAGCTAATGAAGTTTAATCTCACCTTTATGGTGGTATTTTCATCTGTGGTTGGTTACCTGCTGGTGCCCGGCGTGGAGTTTAACTTAGTAAAAGTTCTTTTATTATTTGCAGGTGGTTTGCTGGTTTCCGGATCAGCCAATACCATTAACCAGATCTGGGAGAAGAATACAGATAAACTGATGGCGCGCACCGCTGTTCGTCCATTGCCTTCCGGGCGTATGCACGACAACGAGGCGATTGCCCTGGCTGTGATAACGGGTATTGCGGGTCTCCTGGTAATGGGGTACTGCTTTAACTGGTTGAGTGCTGCATTGAGCGGAGTGTCTTTGGTGTTATACGGTTTTGTGTACACACCCTGGAAAAAATGGAATTCTCTTGCCGTACTGGTAGGGGCTATTCCAGGTGCCATGCCTCCCCTGATCGGTTGGGCAGCCGGCGCCAACAACCTGAGCGAAGGTGGCTGGTCGTTGTTTGCTATCCAGTTCCTGTGGCAGTTTCCGCATTTCTGGGCAATTGCCTGGATTGCGTATAAAGACTATACCAGGGCAGGCTTCAAAATGCTGCCGGGCAGCGGAGAGCCCAACAAGTACACCGCCATACAGGCTGCTATGTACACGTTGTTGCTGATCCCAGCCGGCGTAGCACCGTACCTCCTGAAGATCACTGGAAGCATTTCTGCGATAGTGGCCATTCTGGCGGGTATTTTCTTCCTTTACAGGGCCATTAACCTGTACAGAAAGAATGATGTTCCTGCAGCAAGAAAGCTCATGTTCGGATCTTATATTTATCTGACAATTGTTCAGCTGGTACAACTGCTGGACAAAGCGTAAAATGAAAAGAGGAGTGATGGATACTATGACATTAGAACAACGTAAGAAAATACATCCGCATAAATATTCCTTATGGATCGCCATGGGTAGTATTACCATGATGTTTATCGGGTTTACGAGTGCTTATATTGTTAAAAGATCCCAGGCAAACTGGCTGGCATTTGAACTGCCGCACATTTTCTGGATATCCACTGCCGTAATTTTAACCAGCAGCTTAACTATACACCTGGCTTTAAAGCAGTTCAGGGAAAGGAATATGCAGCGTTACAAGCAACTGATCACCCTTACAGCATTTTTGGGTGTGGCGTTTGCAGCCTGCCAGTGGATAGGATTTTCACAATTGAAGTCGGTAGGACTACCCCTCAACGGGCCAGTTTCCGCTTCTTTTATTTATGTTATCGTAGGAGTGCACATGCTGCACGTTTTGGGTGGTGTAGTAGCACTGCTCATTATGTTTGGCAGGGCTTACAGAACCCGTGTACGGACCTATAGCGCAGTTCCCATTGAAGTAGCCGCAACATACTGGCATTTCGTGGACGTACTGTGGATTTACCTGTTAATTTTTTTAAGTATCGCCAGATAAACTTTGTAAAATTTTATAAAACAAACAATGGATACAGCAGTTACAGCGAAGAAAAAATGGTGGGCCGGAGGATATTCTCCCTTTAATGTGAGCTATGGTAAGTTGATGATGTGGTACTTCCTGATGTCAGATGCGTTCACATTCGGCGCATTGTTGATTTCATATGGTACCATCCGGTTTTCCAGCCCATCCTGGCCTGATCCGAATGAGGTGTTCCGCTCCTTCCCTGGCATGGGCCATGCCAACTTGCCGTTGGTATTTGTGAGTTTGATGACCTTCATTCTCATCATGAGTTCTGTAACCATGGTACTGGCGGTACATGCCGGTCACATGAGAGATAAAAAAGCAGTGGCCAAATGGATGCTCTGGACCATCGTTGGTGGTATCGCGTTCCTGAGCTGTCAGGCATGGGAATGGACACATCTGTATCACGAAGGCGCATGGTGGGGTCGTAATCCTTTCCTGAACGTTGACGGTACACTGGCATCTACCAACTTTACCAACTTCTTCTTTACCATTACCGGTTTCCACGGTTTACACGTAACTTCCGGTGTGATCCTGAATATCGTTATCCTGGCCAACGTACTGAAAGGTACTTATGAGCACAGAGGTCACTACGAAATGGTAGAAAAAGTAGGTTTATACTGGCACTTTGTAGATCTGGTTTGGGTATTCGTATTCACCTGTTTCTACCTGCTCTGAGCCAAAGGCAAGCAGAATAGTACAAGGTTTGTTGTTGATTATTTGGAATCTGATTTTTAGAATTTATTTAATTTAAATAGTAATGGAGCATACACATACTGAGGCTGGGCATGAAGCTGCACATGTCGATTCATCTACCAAAACAATCTGGAGAACGTTCTGGATCCTGTTGTGTATCACAATGGTGGAAGTAGGTCTGGCCTTTTTACATCTGGAAACAGGTTTCCCAAGCAGGGTATTCCTGAATGCGATCTTCGTTGGCCTCACCGTAGTGAAAGCCTTCTATATCGTTGCTGAATTCATGCACCTGGGTCACGAAATCAAAAACCTGATCCTTACCATATTGATTCCGTTACTGTTATTTGTATGGTTTATCATTGCATTCCTGTACGAAGGTGATTCCTGGAAAAACATGCGGAAAGACCTGAAACCAGGTACTCCAATTGAAACGCCAAAGGCTCCTGCAAAAGAAGGACATCATTATTAATTTCATCATAAACTATCAGGATCATCTCTCGCAGGGCTTTATTAGGAGTGTCGTTGGCTATACTGGTGCCGCTTTTGGGTTATCTCATTGTAGATCACTATGGAAAAAATGTGGTGCCTGTACCCGGATACTTCATCCCGGAAAGAGTAGATACGATCTCAGAAAATGGTAAAGTTTCGTACGATACCGTTTTTCATAAGATCAGGGATTTTAAACTGACCAACCAACTTGGTGAACAGGTGAGTTTGAAAGACATGGAAGGAAAAGTGTTACTGGTTGATTTCTTTTTCACCTCCTGCCCAAGTATCTGTCCTACATTAACAAAAAACCTGAAAAAGGTACAGAGCGCCTACGTAAAGAACGATTCTTTGCTGCAGATCCTCTCCTTTTCAGTAGACCCGGAAAGGGATACGGTAGATAAGCTGCGTAAGTATGCATACGACTACCAGATCAATCCCGACAACTGGTGGCTGCTCACAGGTAGTAAAAAGGAGATCTATGACCTCGCCAGAAATGATTTCTTTGTTTCTGTAACACAGGGAGATGGCGGTCCGGACGACTTTATACATACCGAGAAGCTGGTATTAATCGACAAAAACAGGAATATCCGTGGATATTATAACGGTCTTGATTCCAATGATGTAAAAAGATGCGCAGGCGATATCGCCATATTGCATCTGGCAAAAGACAGACACCGACCGGGTTTTGCGGCCTTCCTCAAAAAACTGTTCTCCGGGGAGAAGTAATAAAAATAATTATAAAGGAAAGGTGAATAAGGAAAGGTTGTTCACCTTTCTTTATTCACCTTTTACATTTTAGTGGATATGGAATTCAAGAACAGAAATCTCAATACGCCTATTACCATCGTGTCGATAGCTATACCCGCGCTGGTTGCGTTATTGTTTGTGTTGCCCAAGCCGGAAATGCATCCTGGTTTTGATATCAGGATACTGCCGCTGTTCCATGCCATCCTCAATACCAGTACCGCTGTTTTACTACTGGCCAGCTTGTATTTTATAAAGAACGGACATGTAAAAGCCCATAAGATCACCAATTTAATTGCAGTGGGTTTGTCAGCAGTGTTCCTGCTTTCGTATGTTACGTACCATGCACTGGCTACAGAAACCCGTTTTGGCGACCTGGATCATAACGGTATCCTGGATGCCGGCGAAAAAGCAATGCTGGGCGGCATCCGTTATATTTACTACTTCCTGTTACTGACACATATTGTACTGGCCGCCATTATAGTGCCGTTGGTGCTTTTCACGCTGCTACGCGGATTTCAGAATGATATTCCACGCCACCGCAAAATTGCCCGTATTACATGGCCTATCTGGTTTTATGTAGCGGTAACGGGTGTGATTGTTTATATTATGATTTCCCCTTATTACCATTGATAGAATTAAGGAGATTTTTTTAAGACAGATAGCCTAATTTTGTGAGATCAAACAATAATACTATGAAGAAGACAGGTTTGTTTTTACTGACAGTGTTTTTGACGGTGATGAGCGGATCAGTAATGGCGCAATGTTCCCTGTGTACAAAAACGGCTCAGCAGCTGGGCGAAGGCCCGGCAAAAGGTTTGAACAATGGTATTCTGATGCTGGCTTTAACGCCCCTGGCCATTATTGGTTTCCTGGCTTTCCGGTGGTGGAGAAGTAATAAAGAAGCCTGACAATTTTCGTATAACCCAAAATAACTATGATTACCTACAGAAAGGCGGATATAACGGATATCCCGCAGTTAGTGCATTTGCGGCTGCAGTTTCTGAAAGAAATTTACCCTAAGTCTGATAACTCCCAGGATGCCGTGTTGAAGGATCAGCTCAGGGTCTACTTAACAGAACATCTCTCTAAAGATAATTTTGTAAACTGGTTTGCTGACGCAGAAGGCGAGGTAGTGGCCAGCGCAGGCATCGTTTTTTACAACCAGCCTCCACTGTACCACAACCTCGAAGGCAAAGTGGCCTATATTCTGAACGTATACACGCTTCCTGCCTTCCGCCGGAAGGGTATTGCAAAAACGTTGATGCAAAAGATCCTCGACGAAGCCAGAGAGCGTAATACCGGAAAGGTGAGCTTACATACCAGTAAAGAAGGCCGTTTATTATATGAACAGTTCGGGTTTGTGGCCGGTGATAATGAAATGACCTGCCAGTTGCCCCGTATTCAATAAATAGCAGCTACTCTTCGCGGAGCTGAAAAACGGGACATTCCATTCTTAAGCCACCGTTGTTCAAAGAGATCTTCAGTTTGTTACAGTGATAACCTTTCTTTTCGTTGAGATGCTCACAGTTAAAGCACATGGGCTGCGTGGAAATAATTTCCTGTTGATTAAGCTGGTAAATCAGCTGCATCAGCTGTTCCAGCAGTCCGGCCTGATCTTTCAATGGCAGTTGTGCTACCGTTGCCTGTAAAGGATCCGCAAATTGCTCTACTTTCCTGGCAACTGCCTTTCCCTCTTTTACCAGGTGTAAGGTGTGGCTGCGGGTGTCTGTAGGGCTTGCCTTACGCGTCAGGTAGTTCTTCTGTTCCAGTGATTTTACTGCATCGCTGATGGTGGCTTTGGTCATGTTGAAGTACGATGCCAATGTTGTTACAGTACGTTTTTCTTCCGGGTAGTGCAGTAAAAAGGTAAGTACCTGGATTTGTATGGGACTAAGTCCATACTGAGTTGCTTCCTGCCATAATAATACGCGGAAGGCTTCTGATAATCGCTCCAGGGAGGCCACTACTTTACTAGGTGTGTTTTCTGCCTGCTGTGCAGGGCTGAATGTGGAAACTTTCCCCATATATTCTTGCTGTCCTTATAGTTAATGTGGCAAGGTACAATATAAATATATGGCGTGAAATAGCATATTAGTGACATTCCTGCGTGAATCCGGCTTTTTTTAGTGACATCCCTCCAATTCATGGATATAATACCCTTTTTGCCGGATATGGGTTTCCCAGCGGGGTATAATTTCGGTGATATGACAAAAACGGCAGTCTTTCCGGGAAACAATTAACCCCTCCCCCCTTTTGGATTGGAGATAAGTATTCCCATAAATCAGTACATCATCAAATGAGGTCTCCTTTGTAACTATGATGTCGAAATGCAGATATCCTCCATCTTTTTTCTTAACATAAGTGTCGAAGACAGCAACTTGCATTGGAATACTTTTGATGCTAACGTAAATGGTTATACTAAAAAGGGAGTTGTCGGGGTTGAGGGTATACCCATAACAATACACTAAAACTAATTGCTTTGAACCATGCCTGCTGCATGCGCTCTACCTCCGTGGCAGAGTGCCCGTGTTTGCTTAAATAGGGTCTGCCGGCTTCTGAAACAGGATATATAAAAGAAGACAGGTAGCGTAAGTATATCATGGGCAACGGGTCCATATCATGCTCCGCCGCGGGCCTGAGTTGCAGCTGTGCCGCAATCCGTTCTTCAAACTGCCACCACGGGTTTCCTTCCTGGCGGCTGCATAAATCAGCTATCCATTTACGGAATTGCGGGCGGAGCGATAGCAGGTATTGCATATCGGGAGCGCCATCCCTGGTGAAATAGGTAGCGAGATAGTTATTCTTTAAAATGGTATCATACCAGCTGGTCAGAATGTCTTCTGTATGTGGGGCCAGGATGTTTCCTGCCATCACCAGGTATTGCTCGTCCTCATGGGTAAACAACAACATCCTTTTTAGTCTGACCAGTGTTTGCGCATCCAGTGAGGGTTGGGGGTTATCAGCGCCAGCTGTGCCTTGATGCATAGCGTCATTCATACAGTTTAAATTTTGGTTTCCTTCACGGATTGGTTATTACAAATATAATAAGGTTACCTAACTAAAACAATAATATAATGACGTATATTCCTATACGTTAGCTATTAAATATATTATTAAAAAATTATTTGTGATTCTACAATGAACTATATAGCTTTGATAATCTGGTTGATAATATCCTTTCATGATTAATAAGCTATACGCAATAACAAAAAACGGTTGGCCGCCGGTAGCGGCAGCTGTACATATACCTGCGGATGTACCCGGCAAACGGGCATCGCGCACGTTGTATCTTTCCGTTGCAGCCATACTGGCGGCGGCAGCAGGCACTGTTGCCGCATGGGCCATTAGCGTTATCATCCATGCAGTTACTTCACTGGCTTATTATGGAGAAATGAGTACCGCTTCCACCGGTATTGAAAATACAGAACAGGGATGGTGGATCATTGGTATTCCGGTAGCAGGCGCACTGTTACTCGTTGCCATTGCCCGTTATACCTCTCCCCTGCTTCGCGCAATGGGATTAACCGTGGCAATTGGCGCCGGTAATCCGCTGGGGATAGAAAATGCCGCGATGTTATTTAACGGAGGCTTAGGAGCTTGGATCGGTAAACTATTCCGTTGTACAAACGACGAATGCCGGATCCTTTTTACAGCCGGCGTGTGCAGCACTTTAGGCAGTCTCTTTGGCGCACCGGTGGCGGCGGTATTCCTCGCCCTGGAAGTGTTTCTGGCGGAATGGACGCCTGGCAATATATTACCGGTTGCAGCGGCGGCCGCCACCGCTGCTGCAGGGAGTTATCTGTATCGTGGTACCAGCCCTGTACTGAGCTTCACCCCCCTGCCGGCTATGAATGCAAAAGCAGTAGCAGGTTATATGATAGTAGCTTTACTGGTGGGGTTATGGGCGAGACTAAGTATAGTATTGTATCGTCTTGTTGAGAAATGGTTCGGAAAACTAACTAAATACAATACATGGTATCTTTTATTGGCAGCATTGCTGACAGGTATCATCGGCTATATTTCCCCGCGGATACTGGGTGCCGGCGAAGGTTATATCCGTGACCTGCTGGAGGCACATGTTACGTTAGCCATCCTTTTTGCACTGGCCTTTCTGAAATGGATCGCCTGGCTTTTCTTTTCGGGCGCCAATAAAACCGGCAGCGGCATTATTCCATTGCTGGTCATAGGAGGCGCTATGGGGTTGTTGATTGGCGCACCGCTGCAAATGGCTTTTCCTTCTTTAATGATCAACGCCGGAGTAGTGGTAGTAGTGGGCATGGGCGCCATGCTGGCGGGTACAACCCGTGCAGTGTTAACGGCTATTATATTACTGCTGGAAATGACCCATGATATCAATGTGGCTCTTCCTGCAATATTGGCCTGCATACTGGCTTATGGCATTGCCATCTTCAAAAGTAAAAAAGCGCAAAACGATTAACCGCTCTGCGCTTTTTTATTTTATTCGTGTCCCGAAACAAACTTCAACCCTACAATAGATCCTATTAGTAACATCAGGAAAAAGATACGCAACATAGCGGCAGGTTCTTTAAAAAAGATCATACCGGCAATAGCAGTACCGGCCGCGCCAATGCCCGTCCATACTGCATAAGAGGTACCTATAGGAAGACCGCCATTAATGGCTTTATTCAAGAAGAAAAAGCTCAGACAGATACACACCGCAAAGCTGACGGAAGGCCACAACCTGGAAAAATTTTCGGAATACTTTAATGAAATAGTAAAGCCTATTTCAAACAGCCCGCCAATGACAAGGAATAACCAAGGCATAATTACTGAATTTAGAAAGTAAGAAAAAAATATTGGAAATGAATGGGTATAAAACGCCCGCTCCCTGTGGATCAGAGACCGTAATTAAACACTGCGTAAGCGATAGATATGCCGAAAGAAGTAAAACGCATGCGGCAAAGGTAGCAAAAAATTATCTAAACAATTCTGCGAAGCGCCTCACGCCTGCTGAGTGGTGCGAGTGTATGGCCATCAACAAATTTGCGTACACTGTTGGGATTTGTTTTGGCATATTCCCGCAAAGCCCAGCCAATGGCTTTCTGGATAAAAAATTCTTTGGAATGGGCGCATTGTTTTACATAATGATATAACAGCTGCTCGTTGGTATGTTGCTTGTATGCGTTCTGGTGTATAATGGCTGCACGTTGCAACCACATATTTTCACTGCTGATCCATTGGTTGGTAATAGCCGGTGATGCTTCGTGAAACTTTTTCAGCCACGGACCTGCGAGGCATGATACTATAGCGTCCACGCTGTCCCACCACGATTTATGAACAATCATGTATTCAAAGAGATGGATATCTTCTGCTCTCCATTCTTTGTTTAACAGTTGCATAAAATCTATAGCGGCATACTGATATTCACGTTCCGGTTTTTTCCATAATGCTTTTACCAGGGCCGGCATTTCGCCAATGGCAGGCAATCCATATTCTGCTTTTAACCCTTTGTTGATAAGGCGGCGCTCCGGCGCAGTAATGCCCAGGTATTCAAACTGGTCGCGCATGTATGCTTTCATAGCAACGGCATTGGCCGGATTAGCCGCCACCAGATATGCATCCGTGATCAGGTTAAGATAGCGCATGTATCCTTAGCTTTTAGTGCCGATATAACGGTAAAGGTTAAACGTTTTTTGTTGCAGCAGTTGTTGTATTTCCTGTTGGAGAATTTGTTTGGAGATATCTTTCATGCGCCTGTGCTGTATCAGTTGCCAGGCTTTTTCTGCGAGTAGCAGAACATGTTTTTGTTGCTGATGGGAGATGATGGCATGATGTTTTTCAATGGCTTCAATAATTTCGTGTATGCCTGACTGTTGGGTAGCCACCGATTTGATCACCGGGATTTCCCAGTCGCCACGATGCTTACTATGCGCAAGCAGCCGTAAATTTTTCACAAAGGCATCGGCATTATCCCGGTCTGCTTTATTCACAATAAAAATGTCTGCGATTTCCATTAACCCGGCTTTCATGGTTTGTATTTCGTCGCCGGCTTCCGGAACTACTACCACAACCGTTGTATCTGCCACGCCGGCTATTTCCACTTCACTTTGGCCTACGCCTACGGTTTCTATAAAAAGGTAGTCGAATGCGGCGGCTTTAATAAGGTCGCTTACTTCTATAATTTTAGGGCTTAATCCGCCGAGGGCACCTCTGCTGGCCATAGAGCGGATAAACACACGCGGGTGGTTGAAGTGTTGGCTCATCCTGATCCGGTCGCCCAGCAGGGCGCCGAAGTTGAAAGGAGAAGAAGGATCCACGGCTATGATAGCCACACTTTTATCCTGTTCCAGTAATTGAGTGATGAGTACATTCACAAGAGTGCTTTTACCTGCACCGGGAGGACCGGTGATGCCCACCACCTTGGTATGGTCATTCACAGGTATTTGTTCCAGCAGCTGTTCATATCCTGTTGCTTCGTTTTCAACAAGGGAAATGCAACGGGCCAGTGATTTGATATTTCCGTTTAAGAGTCCGGGTATATGCTGCTGGTACATCTTACTGTTTACAGAATTTAAAGAACAAAAATAAGCGGTATTCCCTGTTTACGCGATCAATGACCGGTAAATATTGAGGTATTGTTCCCCTATTTCCTTCCATCTGAAGCTGTCGGCGTGCTTTTTAAGGGCAGCCATTGGTTGGGTGGCTTCGTAATGGGTCATCCCTTTATTGAAAACCTCCTGCATGTAGGCAGGGTCAAAATTTTCGAAGTAGTAGGCAAGGTCGCCGCCAATTTCGGGCAGGCTGGTTTTGTCTGAAAGAAATACCGGTTTCCCATAGTGCATGGCCTCTATTACAGGAATGCCAAAGCCTTCTGCGATAGACGGGAAAACAAAAGCGGCGCAATTACTGAAATACCAGTATTTGCTTTTTTCATCTATGGGGCCGATGATTTTAACCCGGTCCAGAACGCCGTAGGCAGCTGCTTCCTGCAGGATCTGTTTTTGATAGGTGGTATTCGCATTCCCGGCTATAATCAATTCATAATCAGTGTCTTTTAACAACCGCGGAATAACATGAAAATTTTTCTTCGGTAAGATGGTACCAATTGTAAAAAGAAACGGCCGGGAAGGGCGGTAAAGCGGTTCATTAAATGATGGGAATGATTTTACATCACAGCCATTATAAATAACGCTCAGCGGGGTATCTCCTATTTCAAGATGCTGCATAACATCTTCTTTTACATAATTTGAAATAGTAATAAGATGATCGGCTTTGTTGATCATCCGCTGTACTTTTGCCAGCTGGCCCGATATTTTATGTTTGTAATTAGGCTTGTATAAGAAATTGAGATCATGTATAGTTAATACCCGTTTGATATCAGGTGAAGCAGGGATATAGTCGGATAACTGGTAGGTGGTATGCCAGAGCTGAATGTCTTTTGAATAGGGCATCCACAGTTTATGCCATGCTTTTTGTTTGTAATGTGGGTGGTTTGAAAAAAGTGTTTCTTTATAGGAGGGCAGGTAGAAGTACAACTCCTCAGGAGGAGAGATCAGCTTTGTTAATGTTTGGCCAAGTTCACTGCAATAAGTATATAGACCGTTATTCGGATATTTCATTCTTTCACAGTCTATCACAAATCTTGGCATGTTAATCAGTTTGAATAATTGTCAGGTATATATTTATATATAACTAAATGCTTAAGCGAAGATATTACAACTTTTTACGAAAAAGCGATAATTATCTTTCGGCCATTTCCAGATAAATTTATCTTCCTGGCGTATATTGGTCGTCAGTCCGATGGCGAATAATTAATACAGATGACGAATTTTATCTCCATATTTCCGCTTGGAATTGTAGTGTATCCGGGAGAGCAGTTAAATCTGCATGTTTTTGAGCCCCGGTACAAGCAATTAATTGCAGCCTGTTTGGCCGAGCAAAAGCCATTTGGTATTCCAGTTGTAATAAATAAAAAAATTATGGAATATGGAACACTCGTCCAAATAAAAAAGGTAGAAAAAATATATGAGAGCGGGGAAATGGACATAATTACCGTCGGAGACAGTGTTTTTCGCATTTTGGAGCATGTTTCCGAGATCCCGGAGAAATTGTACGCCGGCGCCATTGTAAATTATCCGGAGAATAATGAAGCCGGCAATAACCGGTTACTGCAGGAGGTATTGCATGGTGTCCGGGAGTTGCATGCTATTCTCCAGATCCATAAATCGTTTAAGAAAGAAGACAGCCAGCTCAGTTCCTACGATCTGGCGCACCATGCCGGGCTATCGCTCGATGAGGAATATGAAATGCTTCACCTTTTCTACGAAGCGCAGCGACTGGAGTACCTGAAGCGCCATTTACACAAGGTAATTCCCATGATGGCGGAGATGGAAAGGCTGAAAGAGCGGGTTTTATTAAATGGTCACTTCAGGAACTTATCTGCCGACAATTTATAATTTTTATGAAGATGCCCGTCTGACTTGATTTTCAGGGCATCAAGACCGCAACTTTAACGTGCATTTAACAGGTGGTTTTTTGGATTTTTTTGCTTCCCGCCTTAAAAAGTAGATATTTGCAGACCCATATTTTCACTGGAATAAGGGCTTAAACTCAATTCTGATACTAAATGCATTGGACAAAAGTCAGTATTCTTTGCCTGCTTGGAAGTTTTTTTCTATTGGCAAATAAGGCTATCGCACAGGACAACTCACCATACTCCCGTTACGGATTAGGAGATCTGCATAATAACCAGAACACGGTAAACCGTGGAATGGGAGGCGTTTCTCAGGCTTATAGTGATCCGCAATCAGTCAACTTTATTAATCCGGCCAGCTACTCCAGCCTGCTGCTCACCACATTTGACGTGGGAGTGGAAGGCGGCGCCCGCTCTATTAACGACAAGGGATCAAAATTTAGTTCCGGATTCGGTACCCTCTCTTACCTGCAGCTGGGTATTCCGCTGATTACCAACAAATGGGGCTTGAATCTGGGGCTGCGCCCGGTAACAAGGGTATCCTATAACATCCAGGAATCAGGTAACGGTACTTTCTTTGACACACTGAGGGTTCCACTGACCAGCAAATACGAAGGCAGCGGCGGTCTTTACCAGCTATATGCCGGTACTGGTGTGCGTTTTGGCCACTTCAGCGTTGGGGTAAACCTGGGTTATCTTTTTGGCAACATCGAAAACAATACCCGCCTCACCTTCCCGGATCCTACCATGTATGCTTCCCACCGTATGTTCCGTACTACCTACAACAGCTTTTTTTATAAAGTGGGTGTACAGTACAGGGCTAAGCTGAAATCGGATATGGACCTGACCTTTGGCGCCTCCGGAAGTTTGAAGCAGAACATGAATGCCCGCCAGGAAATACTTAATGAAACCGTGCAGTTTGATGCATCTTCCAATAACTACGTTACACAGGATACCGTTAAGTATACAAAAGGCGACAGGGGAACTGTGGTATTTCCGCAGGAATTTGGCGCAGGTATCATGCTCCGTAAATTTGATAAATGGATGATTGGGGTAGACTTTAATTCCAGCCAGTGGGAGAATTATAAAAATTTCGGTAACAAAGATTCCCTGCAGAATTCCTGGAAGCTGGCTGTCGGCGGACAGTTTGTCCCCAATGCAACTGCACTCAGCGGTTACTGGAACCGGGTAGCGTATCGCCTGGGTGGTTACTACGGAAAAGACTACCTCCAGCTTCAAGGTGTGAATATGCCTACTTTGGGCTTCACAGTAGGTGCTGGTTTGCCCGTGCGCCGCATGCCTTACTCCAACCAGTACAGTATGATCAACCTGGCGTTTGAAGTAGCTCACCGCGGTAACAACGAAACCGTACTGAAAGAAAACATTTACCGTATATCACTGGGCTTTACCCTGAGTGATAAATGGTTTATCAAACGTAAATACGAATAACTTTTTTGCACATATACATGCAGCGGAGATATAAGCTAAGTTTAAATACGGACTACGCTTATATCTCCGCTTCGTTTTAAAGGAAGCTGAAAGCGAATTCCTATCTTTGAAGTATTATCCATTCAAATGATTAAAAGAGCCATTTTATTTTTTATAATAGCCATTGCCGTTAGTAGCTGCGAAAACGATATTGATGCCGTGATGGAACTGGATTCCAAAAAAGCAGCCACGGAAAACGGGCAGGATATCGTGATCATATTCAGCCAGGGCGGAAAGGTAAATGCAAAATTAATGGGCCCCACTATGGAGCGTGGTTTGGATAAGCCAACCTATGTGGCCTTTAATAACGGGCTGAAAGTGTTTATGTATAATGATAGCCTGGGGCTGGAAAGTACACTATCGGCCAAGAAGGGAAAATTTATGGAAGATGACGGAGACGTATTCCTGTCAGATAGCGTGATTGTAATTAATAAGAAGGGAGAGCGGCTGGATACCAAAGAACTGAACTGGGATCCCAAGAGAAAGATCTTCTACTCTACAAAAGAAGTGTTTATTAAAACGCCTACCGACTCGTTGCATGGATGGGGACTGGAAGCTAACCAGGACTTCAGCGAAAAGAAAATACTAAAGGTTAGTGGTCCTATTACTGTCCAGGACAGCACCGCCGCCCTCAACTGATATCACTAACGTGAATATATACACGAAAGAACCCCACCTCTGCAGGTGGGGTTCTTTCGCTTTAACCTATTTTTTAACCTAAAATTTGGAATAAAAAAGTCAATAATTATGCCAGTTTGCCGGGTTTGGTGCATTGTTTACTACCGTTCATAACATTTGAATACAATCATTGTTATGTAGTCATCTTATGATACCAAAACCTCAAAATAATGGAATACAGACGACTGCCCTTGTGCAAAGCTTTGTTTTAAACTTGCTAACAACAACCGGGATGGCTATATTGGCCGAAAAAATTAGCGCATGGAAACTATCAGCTGGCCCGATTTTGAAAAAGTTGAAATGAGAGTAGGCACTATCCTGGAAGTAAACGATTTTCCCAAAGCCCGTAATCCTTCTTATCAGTTGGTAATAGATTTTGGCCCGGAAACCGGGATCAGGAAATCGTCTGCCCAGATTACCCGTCTTTACCGGAAAGAGGACCTGGTTGGAAAGCAAATTGTGGCGGTGGTGAATTTTCCGCCAAAGCAAATCGCAAACTTTATGTCGGAATGCCTCGTTTTGGGTGCAGTGGGCGATAACAAGGAAATTGTGTTACTTCAGCCGGATATGAAAGTGGTCAACGGGCAACGTATAGCTTAATTGGATTTATAAATAAACCCGGAAAATACTTCTTCTATCTTATTATCATAGAGTAATAGATATTTAAATTATATAATTCTAAATATTAATAATATTATTATTAAAATAATATAATAAGACGTTATCCATTATCATCAGTTTACGAACAATAATACATCGTTCACGGAAATGAAACCTATTACTAAAATCGGCAGTATATCTTTGTTCTAGGTTTTTCATAGGATATGGTTAAAATTATTACAAGGGCGGTATTCTTACCAGCCCTTTTTTTTTGCTTTTTACCCACCAGACCCGGAAAAAGGGTAAAATAACTGTTTAAACACCTACTTGAGCTGATAATCAATTTATTGTGGGATTTTACTCGCATACCAGCTTATCATGAAGTGTTTTTTGCCCTCATACGTTCACCTTCACTTTTGATACGTTTACCGGATAAAATATATCATTCACTAGAATGGCCATCGCAGTATGATAAAAATCGGCCACCTTTGGTATAGGTTTTTCAATAAAGATATGGTTAAAATTTTTCGGGGCTGTAGTCTTGCAGCCCTGTTTCTTTTTTCTGAAGTCCTATTTTTCCCTCTGCCTTCTCTTTTCCGGTAATTTTCCAAAACTCATTAACAGCATTACGGCTTGACAAACAGATACAAGCGTATATCTGTATGTCAAGCCGTAATGCTTTTTTATAGTGTTGTACTTACTTACTGAACAGTGCAGGATAAGGTTTATCCAGCAGGTTATTATAAATAAACCGGTAAGATTCACCGGAAGAATGCACACTTTTTAAGCCACCCCATCCGTGACGTTCGCCCGGATACAGCATAAATTCAAAATGCTTATTAAGATTTTCCAGTTTATCGATCAGTTGGATGCAGTTCTGCATGTGCACGTTATCGTCCATTGTACCATGTACAATACGGATCAGTCCTTTATATTTATCGGCGTAGGTCATTACTGAGGTAGCCTTGTAACCTTCGGGATTCTCAGCCGGGGTATCCATATAGCGTTCGGTATAGTGGCTGTCGTACAGCTGCCAATCGGTTACCGCGTAGTTAGCCATGCCATAGTTAAATACATCGGCGCCATAGGTGAGGGCCATGCAGGTCATGTAACCGCCAAAACTGCCGCCGGTCATGCATATTTTGCTACTATCGGCCCAGGGCTGGGAACGGAGCCATATAGCGGCGTCCATATAATCCTCTATTTCATGTTTACCCAGCTGACGGTGAATATAATTCATGCCCATTTTGCCGAGCTGTCCGCTGCTGCGGTTATCAATAGCCACCTGGATTACGCCTTCCTGCGCCCACCACTGTTGTACATTACCATATTTCCAGGTATCATAAACGGTACCGGCGTTAGGGCCGCCATAAATGCTGATCAGAATTGGATATTTCTTACCAGGTTCCATATGCAGCGGCATGGTAATAGTGAGTGGAAGTTCCAGTCCGTCGCGGGTCTTGTATGTTTTCAGCGTTGTTTGGGCGAGGTTGTAATCGTTAAAATTTTCTCCTTTGCTGTCGCCAAGTTCCCGCACCAGTTTACCATTATTGTCCAGCAGGGCCATTTTTGAGGGCGTTTGCAGGTTGGAATAAGTAGTAATAAAGTATTTACCTCCAGGCGCCAGTTTGATCACATTATTATAGTTACCGTTGGTTAAACGGGTAAGTGCACCGGTTTTCATGCTCACCTTATACAGGTCGAAACGGGTAGACGCTTCTTTACGGGCGGTGAAGTATACCAGCTGATTCTTATCGTCTATCTGCAGAACTTCTTTCACGGTCCAGTTGCCGGAGGTCAGTTGTTTTTTCAGGGAACCATCCATATTATGGAGGTAGAGGTGCGACCAGCCGGTTTTATCGCTTTGCAGCAGGAAACCGTGATTGTTTTGCACAAAAGGAACGGCATCGAACCAATCGATCCAGGTTTTTTGTTTTTCATCATAGATTTCCTTTTTGACGCCGCTTTGCGGGTTGATGCTGTATATTTTCAGGTTGTCCTGTCCGCGGTTCATCCATTGCATCCACAGTTGCTGGCTATCGTCGGTCCAGAAGGGCGTACCAAAATACTGGTCGTCGTTTTCGTTGAAATCGGCCCAAACGGTGGCGCCGCCGGTAACGGGTACCACGCCTACTTTCACAGCTGGGTTGGGATCGCCGGCTTTAGGATAGCGGGTGTTTTCCAGGTATCCGTGCTGGCCTTTCTCGCTATAGATAGGGAATACGGGCACTTTGGTATCGTCAAAGTGCATGTAGGCGATCTGCCTGCTGTTGGGACTCCACCAGAAAGCGCGGTAATGCGTAGGCCGGCCCAGGATTTCTTCATAATATACCCAGGATGCCCAACCATTATATATTACATCGGAACCATCGGTAGTGTAGCGGGTTTCTTTTTTGGTAGCTACTTCCACGCTGTAGAGGTCATTGTTGCGGGTAAATGCCACATATTTCCCATCCGGCGAAAGGGTTGGATTTTTTTCTTCTGCAGCGTCGTTGGTCAACCGCACGGTGTTGCCATCAGCCGCTTTATAGAACACATCTTTTTCGCGTACTTCTACACTGGGGCCGTCTACCGGTGCAGTGTAAATGGTGGCTTTGCCGGTGCGCGCATCTACAGACCATGCCTGCATACGGCCATTAGCCGCATCAGGGCGCATTTCCAGGTAATGCTCTCCATCAGCCCAGTCGCGGATGGCCGGTAATGGTTTGGTGATATGGGTTGCTTTGCCTTTAAAAGCCTGTTCATAGGTAAGGTCCTGCTTTTGCTGGGCCTTTAAACAGGGGGCAGTCAGCAGCAGTAAGCCTACACCGCTGATAGTGGTTGGTTTTAACCATTGTTCGCTTCTCATCATTTGTAAGATATCAGGTGGTTGTTTTGTTGTCGTTAGCGGACGAAAATAAGCATAACTGAAAAATAGCGGTCACAATTTACACAAACGGGCATACCCCGCAAACCGGCAACAGGTCAAATACCACCAGATATGAAAGATTTCCCCGCGACGGTTAATTGGGGCTGTAAATAGCAGTGGAAGCGGTTATCTTTAGTCTGGTTTTCATAGGATATGGTCAAAAAATAAGAGGGCTGTAGTCTTACAGCCCTTTTTACTATTTTTGCACTCCATTAGTGCAATTAAATTACTACATGACACAATTATCTGAGCAAGAGATTATACGCCGGGAAAAATTACAGGAACTGCATAACCTAGGTATAGACCCCTACCCTGCAGCTGAATACCCGGTTAATGATACTTCCGTAAACATAAAAGCCAATTATTCGGAAGAAACAAAGGAACAATTCCAGGAAGTATGCCTGGCAGGCCGTATTATGAGCGTTCGTGATATGGGTAAGGCGGCATTTGCCGTTATCCAGGACAGCGTAGGCCGTATCCAGGTATATATCCGCCGGGACGACATCTGCCCCGGGGAAGATAAATCCATGTACGATACCGTATTCAAGAAACTGCTGGATATCAGCGACTTTATAGGTGTAAAAGGCTACGCCTTTATCACCAAAACCGGTGAAACCTCCATCCATGCAAAGGAAATCACCATTCTGTCCAAATCACTGCGTCCCCTGCCGGTAGTAAAGGCGAAAGAAGGGGAAGTATTTGATGAGGTAACCGATCCGGAATTCAAATACCGTCAGCGTTACGTGGACCTGGTGATTAACCCCGAAGTAAAAGAGGTGTTCATCAAGCGTACCCGGATGATGCAAACGATCCGCGACTTCTATAATAACCTGGGTTACCTGGAAGTAGAAACGCCAATCCTGCAACCTATCCCCGGCGGTGCTACTGCCCGTCCGTTTGTTACGCACCACAATGCGCTGGATATGCCACTCTATCTTCGTATAGCCAATGAGTTATACCTGAAACGCCTCATCGTAGGCGGTTTTGAAGGGGTGTACGAGTTTGCAAAAGATTTCCGCAACGAAGGAATGGACCGTACCCATAACCCGGAATTTACGGTAATGGAAATGTACGCTGCCTACAAAGACTACGAGTGGATGATGCGCACCACAGAATCGCTGCTGGAGAAAATTGCCTTCACCTTACATGGCACCACCATTGTACAGGTAGGCGACAAAACCATTGATTTTAAAGCGCCATTCCGCCGGGTGTCTATGTATGAAGCCATACAGGAACATACCGGTTTGGATATTGCCGCTATGGATGAAGCACAGCTGCGCGACGCATGTAAGCAACTGGGTATCCACGTGGACGCCAAGTTCGGCAAAGCCAAACTGATAGATGAGATCTTTGGTGAAAAATGCGAAGGCAATTATATCCAGCCTACTTTCATCACCGATTATCCGGTAGAAATGAGCCCGCTCACCAAGAAGCACCGCAGCAAAGCTGGTTTGGTAGAACGTTTTGAGCTGATGGTAAACGGTAAGGAAATTGCCAATGCCTACAGTGAGTTGAATGATCCTATTGATCAGCGCGAACGTTTTGAAGAACAGGTGAAACTGATGGAACGCGGCGATGATGAAGCCATGTACATCGACTACGATTTCTTACGCGCCCTGGAATATGGTATGCCACCTACCTCCGGTATCGGTATCGGTATCGACCGCTTAACCATGCTGATGACAAACCAGCCATCTATCCAGGATGTACTCTTCTTCCCGCAGATGAAGCCGGAACAACAGAAATAAAATCATCTTAATAAAAATAAAAAGGCGGATGGCTATGGTCATCCGCCTTTTTGTTTTATACAATGTAAATGTGGCATTAAATTTTCATAAAGCGTTCATATACCAATGCACATCGTTAACTTTAAGTAGTGCTTATTAGTATCTTAAAATTAGCCCATATGAAAACAATTTTAGTACCTACTGATTTTTCTGATACCGCTTATAATGCCGCTACCTACGCTATTGCCCTGGGAAACAGTTTAGGGGCTACCCGCATTGTATTGTACCACGCATATGAGCTGATTGTACCTATCCCCGATGTGCCTACCATGATTCCAATGGTAAATCCGGATGATCTGAGAGATGCCAGCCTTGAAGGTCTGGAGAAAATGAAAGCAGAGCTGACGCCCCTCATCCAGGAAGGCACTACGCTGCTGACCCGTGCAGACAACACTTTGCTGGCCGCCACTATTGAGGATGTATGTAAAAATGAAGAAGTGGACCTGATTGTAATGGGCATTACCGGTGGCAGTAAACTGGAAGAAGTACTGGTTGGCTCCAATACAATTGATGTAGTGAAAAATACGAGCTACCCGGTGCTGATCGTTCCCGGGTCTGCAAAATATAAACCCATAGAAAAGATTGTTTTTGCAGCGGATCTGCGGAAAGTGGCGGAAACCACACCGGTAGAACCACTAAAGAAACTATTACATATTTTTAATGCAGAACTGCATGTAATCAATATAGATCATGAAAGCAGGCATTTCAGCACTGATACACCTTTTGAAACACTGATGCTGGATACCCTGCTGGAAGATTTCCGCCCGGAGTACCATTTCATCGATAATCCCAATGTAGTAGCGGGAATTGTGGAATTTTCCGAAGAGAATAAAGCAGATCTTATTCTTACAATTCCCAAAAAACATGGATTATTTGAAAGCATCTTCAAGCGCAGCCGTACTTCAAAACTGGCATATCAGACCCATATACCACTGTTGACTTTACACGAATAATTTATACTTTTGAAAGATATTAATATTTATAATAACACTATGCTTAAACGTTCATTATTGGTACTGCTGGGCTTTTTTAGTCTGCAGGCTACCCAGGCCCAATTCCTGAAGAAGCTGGGTAAACAGCTGGAAACCGCCACAAACAAGAGTAGCAGCACAAGTACCGGTAGTGGTACTTCCCTCGCCGGGTTAACTGAATCTGATGCAGGTTCCGGTATTAAGGAAGCTTTGGCTAAAGGGGTGGCTGCCGGTATTGCAAAGCTGAATAAAAAAGATGGTTTCTTTGGAAGTGATGTATATAAGCTGTTACTGCCGGAAGATGCGGTGAAAATTGGTAACACCTTACGGGCAATTGGTTTGGGTAGCCAGGTAGATAAGGCCATCCTGCAAATTAACCGTTCCGCGGAAAAAGCAGTGGGTTATGCCGCTCCTATCTTCGTAGGTGCCATCAAACAAATGACCCTCACCGACGCAGTGAACCTGGTGAAAGGTGGAAACACATCTGCCACCGATTTCTTTAAAAGCAAAACAACCGATTCGCTGAAAACCGCGTTCATGCCGGTGATCAAGAAATCGCTCGACAGCACCAGCGCTACCCGTTATTATGCGGATATCGTAAATAATTATAACAAGCTGCCTACTACCTTCAATAAAGTAAACCCTGATTTACAGGACTACGTAACCACAATGGCCGTAAATGCTTTATTTGACCAGATAGCAAAAGAGGAACTGGCCATTCGCGCCAATCCTGCAGCCAGAACTACCGACCTGCTGAAGAAGGTATTTGGTGCAAAATAATATTACTGATAAAAAAGGAAAGGGGCAGAGATCATCATCTCTGCCCCTTTCCTTTTTTATTTTGCGGCTTAATAGCTGCCGGCCAGTAATACCTGCCATGCTGCGGCTACTTTGCCTTCGTCCAGTAATTTCTTTGCATAGTAGTGCAGTTCTTTTTCCATTTCATCCGGTGTTATGCTGTAATACTGGATAATATTTTTGAGATGATCATCATTAAAGGTGGCATCCACAAAAGGAACTTCATGAACATTGCCCAGTTGCCCCAGGTTGTTGCCGGTAAGGATTCGGCTATTCCGGATAGCCAACGGTAACGCATCTACGCCGATACCCAGTTTGGTATTGGGTTTGGCTACCTCGAACACGGCATCGCCGGAGGCGCGGCAATAATAGTCGCCGCCCATACGGGCTACCAGGTCTATTTTATGCGGGTCTATTTTGCCGTTGATATCCAGTATGTTCTCGTTGATGTGCAGCATTACCGGTTCGCAGATCACCAGGTTGCCGGCGCCGCCGCCCTGCCCTGTTTCAATGATCTCTCTTACAATACACTCCATTTGTACCGGGCTTTCTTTTACCCGGAACGGCCGTACTTTTTCAGATTTCAACGGGGTGAAGCCGGCTTTTTCAAATTCATTTACACCAGCGGGATATTCGCAGCTAGATAGAGATGCCTGCTGCACCATATCATAGCTTACCATGTTGATCACCACTTCTTTGGTGGCGTATACATTTTCCAGTGTATGCTTTACCGTATTATCGCGTACACGCCGCGACGGCGAAAAGATCAGTGTAGGAGGATTGGAGCCAAACACATTAAAGAAGCTGAAGGGCGACAGGTTTGGCTGGCCATCAGCATCAATTGTACTGGCAAAGCAAATGGGGCGGGGTGATACCGCACCCAGGAGGTAAGCATGCAGCTCACTTGTTTTTACCTGTGATGGATCTATCTGCATGGTTATGCTTTTTTCTTAAGGGCCAGCAGGGAGAAGTCTGTATCTTCTTTTACAATAGTATTGGATAAGGTACCTAAGCCGGTTACTTCCATTTCCACTACATCGCCGGGTTGCAGCCATTGTTCGGTGTAGTCGGGATCATTCAGTTTGCCGGTACCGTTCAGTTCCAGGAAGCAGCCGGTGCCTACGGTGCCGCTGCCAATAATATCGCCGGGCAGGATATTTACGCCATAGGCGCAGCGTTCCACAATTTCAGCAAAGGTCCAGTCCATATCGCCCATATTGCCTTCGCTTACAGGGATGCCGTTTACCTTGCAGGTCATTTTCAGGTTGAAGTTATTGCCGGTATGTCCGTCTTTCGCGGGCACTTTCAGTGATTCCAGTTCGTCGGCAGTAACCAGCATGGGGCCTACTACGGTGCTGAAATCCTTGCCTTTGGCGGGACCCAGGTTAAGCAGCATTTCTTCCATCTGGAGGGTGCGTGCACTCATGTCGTTCATGATCATGTATCCGCCGATATAATCGTCTGCTTCCGCGGCGGTGATGTTACGGCCTGCCTTACAGATTACGATGGCCACTTCCAATTCAAAATCCAGTTTTTCGAAATGGTCGGGCATACATACAATTTCGCCGGGGCCCTGGATTGCGTTATGATTGGTAAAATAGAAAATCGGGTATTGGTCGAACTCCGGGATCATGGGCACCTTGCGGTTGCGGCGTGCCGCGGCAACGTGCTGCCGGAAAGCATATCCGTCCCTGCAGGAAGTGGGGAAAGGTACGGGCGACAGCAGCTGTACGCTGTTTACGGGAATACCGATAGCAGAGCTGGGGTTTTTGCCTTCTTTCAGCAGGGCGTCTGCACGTTTGGCGATGTCTATCACATCTTCCCACATCATCAGGAACATGCCCATATTGTTAGGCAGATCCGGGTACAGTTCCTGCGTATTGTATAGCAGTCCGTCCACCAGGATGGCCAGTTGATCTGTTTCTTCTCTTAAATAACTTACTAGTTTCATGGTTTGGTAATTGTTCTGGTTGTATGAAGGATCAAATATAAGAATGGCGGTTAAAAGCGTTGGCTATTTTTTTGTGTGCTGCCGGCGAATTACTTTATATTTATAAACAGAACCACCGATATGCGTTGCTGTTTGCTGCTACTCCTGATGTATGGCCAAATATTCGTTGTGCAGGCACAACCCCGCACAGATACGCTGCTGAAAAACCTGCTGGACCGTGAGGCGCCTCCGGCTCTCCGGCATGTACTGCAATACCCTGATTCGTTCCGCTGCCAGCTTATTTATACGCAAATTGACCGGGATGCCCATAACAGACCTCATTTTAAGAGCTATTACTTGGAAGTGGATGGCAATAAATATTTCAATCCTGCCAGTACGGTGAAGCTGCCCATTGCTTTGCTGGCGCTGGAAAAGATGCATGAATTGCGGGCCCCCGGCCTTCACAGGAATACGCCTATGCTTACGGATAGCGCCTGGCAGGGGCAGGTGACCGTGCACACAGATAGTTCTGCCAGTAATTTGTTGCCATCGGTGGAGCACTATATCAAAAAAATATTTCTTGTCAGTGATAACGATGCCTATAACCGGTTGTATGAATTTGTAGGTCAGCAAACCATTCACGAAAAGTTATGGGCAAAAGGGTATAAAGATGTACGCATTGTGCGCCGGTTTATGCCGCTTACCGAAGAAGAAAACCGCCACACCAACCCTGTGCGTTTTGTGGATAACGGGAAGCTGGTATACGAGCAGCCGGCTGCATATGATACCCTGACCTTTGATTACAGCCGGAAGGTAACGCTGGGGCATGGTTACCTGGATAAGAACGACAGGCTGGTATTAATGCCGATGGACTTTACCAAACATAACAACCTGCCGCTTACAGATTTACAACAGATGCTGCAGTCGGTGTTATTTCCTGCCAGTGTGCCGGCGTCACAGCGGTTTGATATTTCGGAAGATGATTACCGTTTTTTATATCGTTATATGTCGCAATATCCGTCCGAAACTTTGTGGCCGAAGTACGACACTGCGGAGTATTACGACAGTTTCACAAAATTCTTTTTTTTCAAGGCCGGTAAAAAGAACATTCCGCCGTATATACGTGTATTTAATAAAGCTGGCTGGTCTTACGGTTTCCTTACTGATGTGGCCTATATCGTTGACTTTAAGAACCAGGTGGAGTTTATGCTTACAGGCAATATTTATGTAAACAGGGATGGTATTTTGAATGATGATAAATACGAATATGAGGAGGATGGACACCCCTTTTTTAAAGAAGTGGGGGAAATAATTTACAGGTATGAATTACAACGCAGGCGGAAGTATAAACCTGACCTGCATAATTTTAAGATAAACTATAAAGATTGACAGAGGGGATAAATATTATTTATAGCCTTATAGAGTAGTATAGTGAGCGAAATAATGCATGAACGTTGTATTTTTGCGTTCGATAACGACAGTCATCTTCAAAATGCGCATCATTTTTGAGACGGCTGCCAGGGTAGATAAGGAAGGTTTTATTCATATCCCGTAACTGCACTCTAAAATTTGGGAGTTATGAAGTTTGAAAAGATTAAGAACAAAGGACAGGCAAGATTATTTGAGAGCCAGTATCTTGAGATGCTTACCAAAACGCATCCATTGGTGATCTGGGGGCTATATTTGCCCATTATTGGCTACATGCTTTACTATAGCCACAATACCCTCGGCTTTACACCCGGTTCAGTAGCAGGTATATTCGTTGGGGCCATGTTATTCTGGTCGTTTTTTGAGTATATCATGCACCGGTTTTTGTTTCACTTTGCGAGCGACAGCCCCAGGGTGCAACGCTTTATTTATGTAATGCATGGTAACCACCATGAGTACCCGAGAGACAAGCAGCGTTTATTTATGCCTCCGGTACCAAGCCTGATACTCGCGTCCGCCATTTTTGGTGTGCAATATATCTTCCTGCGTGAAATTACGTTTATGTTTTTCCCCGGCTTTATCCTGGGGTACCTGATCTATGGCAGCATGCACTACGCCATTCATGCGTGGAACCCGCCTTTACGGTTTATGAAGCCGTTGTGGCGTAACCATCACCTCCATCATTATAAGAGTGAGGACAAAGGTTTTGGTGTAAGTTCTTCCGTATGGGATCACGTATTCGGAACTTTCTTTGACCTGGAAAAGGAAAAGGAAGACAAGGAAAAAGTGAAGGAACTGACATTTTAAATTAAAGAAGAAGGGGTGACGCTTAGCATCACCCCTTCTTCTTTTACCATCTTTCTTCATCATCGGGCAAGTCGTTTTGTTTGTATGTGGCCCGGGAAGTTATCTTTTGCAGTTGTCTTTCTATAATGAGTGCAGCAATGGGCTTGTAAGGGTCTTCCCCTGTAGCGGCGGCATCTTCCAGTATTCCTTTTACTTTTTTTTCTGCTACATCTGTGCGGTAAAGCAGGAATATAAACCGGGAGAAGTTTTCGCTGATCAGTTGCTGCAGTTTCTCCGCCAGTATTTCTTCCAGTAGTTCATAGCTAACATTCACGGGTACACTTATTTCGAAGTTGTCCCGCGTCCAGGCCGCTGTTTCCTGGAGATATTGCGCTGGCTGTGCGGTCATTATTTCATTTGTTTTATCTTGTAGGAGGCGTTGGTAACTACTTTCACCGGTACTTTCAGGTCGTGTTTTATACGTTTTGCTTTATCGGCTTTGTAGGTGTAGTTGCCAGACATATCGGTATTTTGTACACAGATGCTGGGTAAGCCGCTGCTGCGGTTAATCAGGTAATTGGAAGAGGTGGTACCGCTGATTTCCGCGGTAGCTTTGATGCCATCATCCAGGGTGAGCATCTGTACTTTATCGGTATTGATTTTTGAAGTGCCGCCGATCTTTGCGGTTTGTGTGTCCCATGTCTGCAGGTTCCAGTAGAGGTCTATCCGGCCTATCAGGCCACCGCGCAGCGGAACATTTTCCTCCCATTGTGTGCCGGTTTTAATACCATGTGCAGGATACATGATCAGCAGTTGTTCCAGCCAGCTCTGGAAAGCATCTGTTCCGAACTGGTCTTTCATCAGTTTCCTGTAGGCTTCCTGTTCATCTTTTTTAAGGGTGCTGAAAGCCCCGGCGGCATTGTCCAGGATAGTTTCCAGTCCGTCTACCTTATTGATGATCCCGGTGGTTTGTATTTCCACGGTAAAGGGTTGGTCCAGCACTTTTTTCAGTCCTGCCTGGAAGGGTTCTTCCTGTTTGGTGACCTTTGCATCTACAAAGATGTTCTGATTTTTAGCGTTGAAATTGAATTTCAGATCTTTGTAACGGAACGTGAGGATGGTTTTGCCTGGTTCCACGGAGGTTACCTCCATAGTAATGATATTGTTGTAATCGCGGGTGGTTCTTTGTACAATTTCATTCACCGTCATATAGGTTTCGCTTCTGCTTTTCTGTTCCAGTTCAAATAGCTCTCCTTTGTTGAAGGTATAGTTCAGGGCTACATATTCCTGTGCTTTAACGGATAAAGACAGTGTTACTACCATTGCAATCAGTCCCAGGATTCTTTTCATTATCATTTTTTATTTTATCAGACATATTTTTCGATCACCCCGAGGCCAAACAAGGCGAAATCATATTTGGCAGGATCATCAGGATCCAGTTTCTTCAACTGGTGTGTAAGGGCGGTGGCTGTTTTCCAGTCGGCCTTTGGCTCGGCAATGATTCCCAGCCTGGTGGCCACTCTGCTCACGTGTACATCCATCGGGCATACCAGTTGCGAAGGTGATATGTGCTGCCAGAGCCCAAAATCCACGCCATTTTCGTCATTTCTCACCATCCAGCGTAAATACATATTCAATCGCTTGCAGGCAGAGTTCTTTGCCGGTGTGGCGATGTGCTTAACTGTTCTTTCCGGGTGTTCCAGAGCAAAAAACACTTTCCGGAATCCGATCAGTGCTTTTTCCACATTTTCATCCTGTGGGGTGATGTGGGCACTGAAGGCAAATTCCAGCGATGTTACATTGGTGTAATAATGCTGGAGGAACTCTACAAAATACAGCAGATCCAGGCCGTTGAAAGTACGGTGGCAGAAGGAAAGTAATTTCATACGATCCCGCGGCTGGTGATGACGGATAAAATCGTACGGCGAATCATCCATCATTTTCATTAGTTCCGTGCATTTGTTGATAATACTGGTACGGTTTCCCCATGCCAGTATAGCTGCAAAAAGGCCGGCGATTTCGATATCCTGCAATACAGTGAACCGGTGTGGTATGCTAATAGGATCATTAGCTATAAAGTCCGGGTGATTATAGTATGCTGCCTTGGCATCTAAAAACTCCCTTAGTTTCTGGATCTTCATAAGTTTAATCACGTGTATTACCACAAGCCTTTTTACACCGGAATCTTCAATTCAGATATAAAAAGGCTCTGGACATGGTTAGGATAAATATTTACGCTCCCGGTAAAGATAATTTTTACCGCATAAGAATTAAAATCTATTACTCACCCGATGGCTTTTGCGAGGTCTTCAGTGAGGTCATCTGCGTCTTCAATACCCACGCTTAGCCGGATCAGAGAGTCTGCGAGTCCGTTCTTTATTCTGTCTGCGCGTGGAATGGAGGCGTGTGTCATGCTGGCGGGATGGCCTATCAGCGACTCTACCCCTCCCAGCGATTCTGCCAGGGCAAATAAATGTGTGTTGCTCAGGATCCGGTTTGCTGACTCTATGCTATCATCTTTTAATGTAAAGGACATCATGCCTCCGAAGCCTCTCATCTGTTGTTTGGCAATATCATGATTTGGATGGTCTGTAAATCCGGGCCAGTATACTTTATCCACCCTGGGGTGGTTGCGGAGGAAATTGGCTACTACTACGCCGTTTTCACAATGGCGCTGCATGCGTACGTGTAAGGTTTTGATACCGCGGAGCACCAGGAAGCAATCCTGCGGACCGGGAACGGCGCCGCAGCTGTTCTGGATAAAATACAGCTGTTTGGCGAGGTCTTCATTTTTTACAATCACTACGCCGTGAACCACATCGCTGTGGCCTCCGAGGTATTTGGTGGCCGAATGCAGCACGATATCAGCGCCCAGGTCCAGCGGATTCTGGAGGTAAGGCGATGCAAAGGTATTATCTACACAAAGTATCACTTCACTTTTACGCGCTATCGTTGCACAGGCCGCAATATCTATGATTTTTAAAAGCGGGTTGGTAGGTGTTTCCAGCCATATCATCCGGGTTTTTGGGGTAATATGGGCTTCTATGTTCCGGGCATCAGACATGTCGATGAAATTGAACCGGATACCGTAACGTTCAAACACTTTGGTAAAGATCCGGTAGGTGCCGCCGTAAAGGTCGTTGGTGGCAATTACCTCGTCGCCGGGGCTCAGGAGTTTCATAACTGCGTCTGTAGCTGCCAGTCCGCTGCCGAAAGAAATGCCATGCGTACCGTTTTCAATGGCTGCCAATGCGTTCTGAAGGGCGTCGCGGGTAGGATTCTGCGTCCGGGCGTATTCGTAGCCCTTATGCACCCCTGGCGCACTTTGTACATAGGTAGACGTTTGAAAGATCGGCGTCATAATAGCGCCGGTAGACGGATCGGGAGCTACACCTGCGTGTATGAGTTTAGTACCCAGCTTCATGTCTTAAATAGTTTAGAATGATCAATTTCTGATGGTTTCCAAATATACTCCAGTTTTTGCGATTGGAGATTGGCCAATTGATGAAGGGCAAACTTGTCCATTTTAGCATATATTAAAATATGATCGCATAAAATTCGACGCTTACGAACATTTTTATATCATTCACCAATTAGGTACTAACGGATATGAATAAACCGGCTAAATTCGTTTCAGGTTTTTCATAGGATATGGTTAAAATTCTTAAGGCGGTATTCTTACCGCTTTTTCTTTTTACAGCAACCACTGTGTAAACAGTTTTCGTATAAACGTTACCGGGGCGGAGCAAAAGCAGGAGAACACTGCTTTTACCCCGCCCCGGCGGCATTTTATAATGTAAGGTTTATTTCTTTTTTGGAACAGCGGAACCCTCGTACCATTTAATAGGGAGGCTTACGCTTACTTTATCCCAGGCGATAATGAGATTGGCGCCCGGATCTCCTTTTTCAAACACCATTGTAAATGCTTCTACAGGCGTATCCAGCGACAATACCGGGAGGGCAGTTCTTACCACATCCTTTTTCTGATCATATTTGAAAGCTCCCCATACGTCGGTGTCTTTGTTCAGAATGATGGTCCAGGTTTTTTCTGTTGGAATGGCGTAGAGGGTATAACGTCCTTTCGGGATGTTTTTACCGGCGATGATCACGGGCCGGAAGAACTCTATTTCTGTGGCCTCGTTGGCGCCCAGTCGCCATATTTTACCGTATTCTTCCAGGTTCCCGAAGATATCCCTTCCTTTGGTTTGCGGGCGGCTGTAAATTACTCTGGCTACCAGTGTTCCGGGTTCGCCTTTTACTTTTACAACATAGGGATACATTACAGGGTAATACGCCATATCCATCGGGCTGGCATCAAGTGGAGGTAGTTTTTTATCCTGTGCAGCAGCGCTTAAGCTGATTAAACCTGCTACAAAGGCAAAAAGGAGAACTTTTTTCATCATCCTGGAAAGCTTTATTTCTTTTATAGATTATTGGCGGCAAACCTACTTTTTTTTAAGGAATCTGAAAAGCGTAGTTCTCTCATTTAACAAGCCGTTAGCGGTTTTCGGTTTGTAACAGTTCTTCCACATAAGTTTGAAGCTCAGGGAAGAAATCCTGGTAACATTCTTTCAGGGCGGCATAGTGTTCCATAAACACAGCAAATACAATATTGCCATCGGTTTCCAAATACCTGGCCCGGCGGGCTACTCCCCTGATGGATTTGGAAATTCCTTCTGTAGTATGGTAGTTATAGAGCCAGTTGTACGCCTGCATATGTTCAAACATCTGCAAAAAAGCCGGCGGCAGCTGGTCTGCGCGCTGGTTAATCTCACTATAAACGTAACGGGCAAACGAATACAGGGAATCGTTTGTAAAGCGCTCGGGGTCAATGGCCAGGAAATGATCATATACCAGGTCCGTGAACACGCCGCTGTATAATCCGCAGGACGGTCTGAAAAATTGTTTAGCCCTGCCCGTTACCGGATGTTGGTCAGTAAAGTTGTCGATAGCCCGGTGTATCCGGATGCCCTGCTGGATGCCTTCTGTATAGGCAGCCATGTTTTTCCGGCCCTTTACAAAATCTGCAATGAGGTTACCGGTGATCAGTTCCGGTTGGCGGAAAGACAAGTAAGCATGGGCCAGGTGATTCATCATCTCAAGATACACATTTATGCGGCAATTGGCAGTGGCCGGTCGACCGCTGAAAAACCTTATCCATTTTAACAATTTCTTAACTCTCGCCCAAGCAACATTGGCAGGTTGGCACCAACAAACAGGCTATGGCTGGTCTGTATGGCCGTATGTCCGCCACCGGTCAGGCGGACGTTCATTAACGGATAGCCCAACTAATCATGTGCCCCCATCAGTAAAGTATGCCTTGACCACTGGGCACTTCCGGGTGTAGCTTTGACTTATCAAAACAAAAAAAATTACAATCACCATAAATTTTTTCCGCCATGAAAAAACTTATTTTATTAGTCAGCGCAGCGCTCGTGTTAAGTGCCAATGTGCTTTTCGCAAGCCCTTATGAAACTACTGTTAACAACAAGATCAACAGTACTTTCCATGATTCTTTCAACGGTGCTACCGATGTAAAGTGGTACACAGACGATAACAAAACCTTTACCGCCAAGTTTACCATGAGTAACACCAAGGTGACAGCCTTCTTCAAGGAAGACGGTACCCTGCTGGCTACTTCCCGGTACCTGCAGGCAGAACAGCTGCCACTGAAAGTACTCAGCAAACTGAATAAAAAGTATCCTAACACAAGCATTTACTGCGTAGTGGAATATGCGTCTTCAGATAATGTAGTATATTTTGTAACGCTGGAAAGTACTGATACCTGGACTGTCATCAAAACCGATACAGACGCCAATATGAAAGTATACAGCCGTTTGAAAAAAGCTTAGTTTTAGTAGTGTTAAAAATACAAGGCCCGGGGCATTTACCCTGGGCCTTTTTGTTTTATCCCCACGCCCTTGCCCCTGCAAAAATTATCTTAACTTTGCCACCTGTTAAGGCTTTATTAGCCAGACTGTTAATGTATAAATGATTAAATGACATGAATAAGGGACCTGTTTCTCAATTTATCCAGCACCATTACCGCCACTTTAATGCAGCCGCATTGGTGGATGCTGCCAAAGGATATGAAACACATTTACTGGAAGGTGGTAAAATGATGGTGACGTTGGCCGGTGCGATGAGTACGGCTGAACTGGGCATTTCTTTCGCGGAAATGATCCGTCAGGGTAAAGTGGATATCATTTCCTGTACAGGCGCCAACCTGGAAGAGGATATCATGAACCTGGTAGCGCATACACATTATAAGAGAGTACCTAACTACCGTGATCTGAGCCCGCAGGAAGAATGGGATCTGCTGGAGCAGGGCTTTAACCGTGTTACAGATACCTGTATCCCGGAAGAAGAAGCTTTCCGCCGTATTCAGAAACATATCTACAAAATATGGAAAGATGCTGAAGAAGCCGGTGAGCGCTATTTCCCGCACGAATTCATGTACAAGCTCCTGCTGAGCGGTGTGATGAAAGAACACTACGAAATTGATCCAAAGAACAGCTGGATGATTGCAGCTGCCGAAAGAAATATTCCTATCATCGTTCCGGGATGGGAAGACAGTACCATGGGTAACATCTTTGCTTCCTACTGCATTAAGGGCGACCTGAAAACGTCTACCATGAAAAGCGGTATTGAATACATGATCTACCTGTCTGAATGGTACCGCAACAATTCCGCAGGTAAGGGTGTTGGCTTCTTCCAGATTGGTGGCGGTATTGCGGGCGACTTCCCGATTTGTGTGGTACCAATGATGTACCAGGATCTGGAATGGACAGATGTACCTTTCTGGGGTTATTTCTGCCAGATATCCGACTCCACTACTTCTTATGGTTCGTACTCCGGTGCTGTGCCTAATGAGAAAATTACCTGGGGTAAGCTGGATATTAATACGCCTAAGTTTATCGTAGAATCAGATGCTACTATTGTGGCGCCGCTGATGTTTGCGTATATCCTGGGATGGTAATTAACATTAATTGTGTTTATATAGAAGAGCAGCGGGGATATTACCTCCGCTGCTTTTTTTTATTTTTTATAAGATGAATAACTCGCCGGCTATTCCGTCTGCGAACAGGCGACCGGCTTTTGTTAACCGTAATGCTTCCCCTACCCGCTCTATGCGGCCCATTTTAATATACGGTTCACTGTGCGCCAGTAAATGAATGGTATGATCGGTTCCGAACTTCTCTGCCACCCATTCCAGGTTGCATCCCGCGGAGGTCCGAAGGGACGTCATGATGTATTCGTTGAACTGCATCGCAGTAGTGAGCGACTCTATCTCAAAAGGAACCGTACCTGCCGCAATGCTTTTTATGTATTGGGCGTTGTTTGCGATGTTCCATTGCCGTGATGTGCCGTTAAACGAGTGGGCCGACGGGCCCAGCCCGAGATAGGGTTTGCCCTGCCAATAGCTGCTGTTATGCCGGGAATGCCACCCCGGTAAAGCGAAATTGGAGATTTCGTAATGTTCGTAGCCGGCTGCTCCCAGCCATTCCATCAGCATTTCAAAATGCTGTGCTGCTTTGTCCGGGTCGGTGGCGGCCATTTTCTTTTTCTTTATAAAGTGATCCAGCGCCGTTCCCGGTTCTACGGTGAGCGCATAGCACGATAAATGCGGAACGCCCAGTGCAATGGCCTGCTTCACATTTTGTTCCCAGCCTTCATTGGTGAGCGTGGGCCCTCCGTAAATAAGGTCGATGGTGATATTCTGAAACCCGAGGTCCTGCGCCTGTTTGATACAATCCAGTGCCTGCCGGCTGTTGTGTGCGCGGTTCATCCAGGTGAGGTCTTCTTCATGAAACGACTGTACGCCTATGCTCAGGCGGTTGATGCCGGCGGCTTTCAGCTGCACCAGTTTTTCGGCCGTAAGGTCGTCGGGGTTGGCCTCCAGGGTAATTTCCGCATCCGCTGCTACCGCAAATGTGGCGCGCAGGTGCGACAGGAGAGCAGTGAGTTCCTGCTCCTTCAGCAGGCTGGGAGTACCGCCGCCAAAGTAAATGGTATGTACCGGCTCCTGTGCGAGGTAATCTTTTTGCAGGGCGATTTCCTGCACAATGCTATTCACCATTGCCTCCTGCTGCAACAGCGAGGTGGAAAAGTGAAAATTACAATAGTAGCAGGCCTGCTTGCAAAAAGGAATATGTAAATAAATTCCGGCCATAACGTTTTATGATTGTTTACCCGTATTGGCCGCAAAGATACCTTCTTCCCTTTACTACACTCCGGTCAACTATGGACTATTTTAATATCTTTGCGATATCATAATTACGTTTCCTTTTTGTTATGTGGGCAGGACGTTGTTAATTGCCGTTGATTCCTTTGTGTGGGAAACGGGTTATTGAAAAACCGATTTAAAGTCATTGCAAAATATTTTCCTGGTGCGAAACTGGTTACTGCTGTTATTCATTTTAGGTTATTTGCCCGTTTTGGCACAAACAACAGATTCCGCTGCGGTACGGCCGGCAGTAAAGAAAAAACCGGTGATTACCCGTACAGCTGCAGATTCATCACGCCCGAAGGCGCGTACTGCTCCTGTTAAGAGAGACAGCACCAGGGCTGCTTTGCCGGCTGTTGCGCGGGTGAAAAAGGATACCACAAAGCTGCTGAAGGACACGGCAAATCTGAAAACAGATAGCCTGGCATTGGCGGCTGCGCCTAAAAAAAAGCCGGTATCGGCATATGATCTTTACCTGAAGAAGATATCGCAGGAAAACGTCTTCCTGAAACCCGGCAAACCGCGGTTTGCAGATACCAACCCCATAAGGCCCTACCGTAATATGGACTGGCTCATTTACCTGATGGCGGGGGTATTGCTGGTGCTGAGCGTGATCCGGCTGGCTTACCGGAAATATTTCTCGGATCTGTTCCGTGCATTTCTGAATCCTACTTTGAGTCAGCGGCAGTTAAAGGACCAGTTGTCGCAATCGCCTTTCCCTAACATGTTGCTGAATATTTTCTTTGCTATTGCGCTGGGGCTGTATTTTTACCTGGTGCTGTACCGTCAGCAGGTATTTCCACAGGCGGAGCCCTGGTTGCTGATACCTGGTTTAATAGTGATGGTGGCCGTGGTGTATGGTTTTAAGTATATTATGCTGCGTTTCTGCGGCTGGTTATTCGGGAATTCTGAGCTGGCGGATGCTTATATTTTCATTCTTTACCTGATCAACAAGATTTTGGGGGTGTTACTGGTGCCGTTCCTGGTGATAATTGCCTTCTGTAAGCCCGAAATAGCCCGTACTTTCCTATATATATCCTTGTTTTTTATTGTATTACTCATTATCTACAGGTATATTAGATCTTATTCACTGGTTAGGCAGTACCTATCTTTCAGTAAATTGCATTTTTTTCTTTACCTTTGCGCATTCGAAGTAGCGCCTGTTTTAATATTAACCAAGGTGCTGCAGAATATCTGGTTAACTGGTAATCCCTGATTATCGCCTATTGTTAACACAAGAGCAAAAAACGTATGATAAAAGGCGGGCCAAAAAAAGATTTGCAAGGAAAACAAATTCAGTCAATCCTAATTTCTCAACCTAAGCCTGAAACAGAAAAGTCACCCTACTTTGATCTGGCCAGGAAATTCAATATAAAATTGGATTTTTATCCGTTCATAAGGGTGGAAGGTTTGCCAGCGAAGGAGTTCAGAAAACAGAAAATCGACATTCTCAGCTTTACGGCGGTGATTTTCACCAGTCGTAACTCGGTAGACCACTTTTTCCGGATTTGTGAGGAAATGAAGATTAAGGTGTCACAGGACTGCAAATACTTTTGTATTACGGAAGCAGTTGCGTTGTATCTGCAGAAATTCATTCTCTATCGAAAGCGGAAGGTATTTTACGGAGCAGACGGTTCTACCAAAGGAGTGCTGGAGGTAATGAACAAACACCGGGACAATGAGAAATTCCTTTTCCCGAGTTCCGATAGCCAGAAGAAAGATATTGAAGAATGGCTGAAAGCAAACAAGTGCGACTATGCTACCGCTACCCTTTACAAAACCGTTTCTACAGATGTAAAGGAAGTATTGGCTGCTACTGCTTATGACATGATCGTGTTTTTCAGTCCCTCCGGTGTGAAATCGCTGTTTGAGAATATGCCTGAATTTGTGCAGAACGGGACGCATATCGGCGCCTTCGGTCCTACCACTTCTGCTGCTGTGGAAGAAGCAGGGTTAAGACTCGATGTAAAGGCACCACTTCCACAGGCGCCTTCTATGGCAGCTGCGCTGGAGCAGTACCTGACTACATTAATAAAGAAATAAGCAATTTTTCTGCGATAAAACAGGGCAGGGATGGCATTACGCCATCCCTGTTTTTTTGCTGCTATGGCGGTGCAGGGGCCGTTTTCAAAATATTTCTTTGTAATCCTGAAAAAATAAATTTCTTTGTAGAAGAAATAGAAGATCAATCATTATTTATCGCGTAGGGGGGAATCCATGAATAAGCTTATCAGTGAAACCAGTCCATATCTGCTGCAGCATGCGCATAATCCTGTAAACTGGTATCCGTGGGGAGAAGAGGCGCTGCAACGTGCGTTGCAGGAGGATAAACCTATATTGGTAAGTATCGGATATGCCGCCTGTCACTGGTGCCATGTAATGGAGCGGGAAAGTTTTGAGCAGGAAGCTACGGCGGCCATCATGAATGAACACTTCATAAATATTAAGATAGACCGGGAGGAAAGGCCCGATCTGGATCATATTTACATGGATGCTGTACAGGCTATGACCGGCGCTGGTGGCTGGCCGCTGAACGTTTTTCTTACGCCGGATAAAAAACCTTTTTACGGGGGCACTTATTTTCCACCGGTGAAGGCATACAGCCGCCCTTCCTGGACGGATGTACTGTTGTCGCTCGCCGATGCTTTCAAGCATAAGCGGGAAGAGATTGAATCACAGGCAGATAACCTGGTGCAGCATATACAGCAGTCGGCCCAGATTGGGCAACAGCCTGGTTTGCACCTCAATATTCCCTTTGAAGAATTATTTACCAAAGCGCAGTGTGATACTATCTGCGAAAATATACTGAAGCAGGCCGATACCCGCTGGGGTGGTTTTGGGCGGGCGCCGAAGTTCCCGCAAACCTTTACCATTGCCTATCTGCTGAGGTATCATCATGCGTATCAGCATCCCGGAGCGCTGCAACAGGCGTTGTTGTCGCTCGATAAAATGTTGCAGGGCGGCCTTTATGATCAGCTGGGCGGCGGTTTTGCCCGTTATTCCACTGATGAAAAATGGCTGGCGCCTCATTTTGAGAAGATGCTGTATGATAATGCCCTCCTCCTTGATGTGTTGTGCGATGCTTACCAGCTGACACACAACGGGGTATACGCCCAAACGATCAGGGATACAATGGACTTTATTACCCATGAAATGACTGGCCCCGAAGGCGGCTTTTATGCGGCCCTGGACGCGGATTCCGAAGGCGTGGAAGGGAAGTTTTATACCTGGAGCAAAGCGGAGATCCATCATATCCTGGGGGAACAGGCGAAGCCTTTCTGCGAGTATTATGATGTAACGGATCATGGTAACTGGGAAGAACAGAATATTTTATGGGTACAGCAGCCACTGCTGGCCTTTGCGGCAGAGAAGGGATACGATGCGGATATTTTCGGGGCTATGTTAAAGGGTTGCCGAGAAAAACTGCTGGCAGTAAGGGCCAACCGTATCCGGCCGGGGCTGGACGATAAGATCCTGCTGGGATGGAATGCCATGATGGTACATGCCTGCTGTAAAGCTTATGCGGCATTGGGTGTACCGGCTTACCGGGAGATGGCAGTCCGCAATATGGATTTCTGTATGGCCAATTTCCGCCAGGAAGCCGCTGGTAGCGCATTTTATCATACATGGAAACAGGACCAGGCAAAGTATCCGGCGTTCCTGGATGATTATGCGTGTTTGATCCGCGCGCTGATAGCATTGCAGGAAGTTACCGGTGACACACAGTATTTATACGAGGCGCGTGATATTACGGCGTTTGTGATAGCTCATTTCGGTGATGAAGCGGGACAGTTTTTTTATTATACTATTGAAGGTCAGAATGATGTGATTGTGCGGAAGAAGGAGATCTACGACGGGGCGGTGCCCAGTGGAAATGCGGTAATGATGCAGAACCTTTGGTACCTTTCTGTTGTTTTTGATCAGAAGGAATGGGCGAACCGTTGTGTGGAAGCCGTTTCCAGCCTGTCGCAAACGATAGTCAGATACCCTACTTCCTTTGGCGTGTGGGCGAGCCAGTTATTACAACTGGTAAAGGGTACCCCCGAACTGGCCATTGTTGGAAAAGATTTCAGGGAAAGAATGAATGAAGCGGGAAAATGGTTTATCCCGTACAGGGTTCTTGTCGGCGCAGAAAAAAATATTCCGGCAATTCCGCTGCTGACCGAACGGGAGCGGGAAAATGACACTTTGGTGTATTTATGTAAAGATTATCATTGCATTAAGCCCGTATATTATATAGAAGAAATTATTAATTTAATATAATAATTATGTAACTTGCCGTTTGTAAGGGAGGCTATTGATTCAATAAATGTTATTACGTTTATATAATAAAATGTTAAAAGGCGCGTTTAAACTAGTTACAGAACGGATATAAGGCGAATTGAAAAAGTTGGATAAAAAGTCACTACGGATTAAAATTAATTATTACATTTGCTATCTTTCATATAAACAAAGCGGGTGAAAAAATGAGAAATGTGTTCCCTTGTATACAGGCAAATCACACCAGGCTGGTTAATAGAAAAAACATATTCTGATGAAAGCTACCCTTATGAAGCTTAACTATGTAAAAGGTCTGTTGGCAGTTTTGCTGGTTTCCCTGCTGGCCAGCTGTGGCGGTAGTAAAACCCCTAAAAATGCGCAAGGGCAATTGATCGGCGTAAGTCCTAGACCGAAGTACTCTCCCCCTGTACCGTATGGGATGGTATACGTACCAGCCGGAACTTTTCACATGGGTCCCAGTGATGAGGACGTAAACTATGCATACACTGCACGTAACAAGTCGATTTCTATTTCCGGCTTCTATATGGATGCTACGGAAATTACGAATAACGAGTACCGTCAGTTTGTGAATTGGGTACAGGACTCTATTGCACACATTTTGCTGGGTCATGTAAAATCTGATGACGGTCATGATGTGATTGACTGGAAGCAGAAGATTGTCTGGAAAGACAAAGCGACCATTGAGAAGCTGGATGCGATGGTATATACCGAAGCAGACCGGTTATATGGCCGTAAGGATATTGACGTGGGTAAACTGATTTACCACCAGGAAACCTTTAACTGGGATAAAGCAAAGCTGAGAGAGAATTTCGGCAAGCCGCGTTCTACGTTCATTGTAAAGAAAGACGTGCCCATTTATCCGGATACACTGTGCTGGATCAGGGATTTCTCATACGCCTACAACGAGCCGATGACACGTATGTACTTCTGGCATCCGGCGTTTGATAACTATCCGGTGGTAGGTGTAAACTGGCACCAGGCAACCGCTTTCTGTGAGTGGAGAAGTAAATTCTGGGAAGACTACCGCGCCAGCAAGAAGCTGTTTACGGAAGATAAATTCCAGTTACCTTCTGAAGCACAGTGGGAATATGCTGCACGTGGCGGAAGAGAACAAACGCCTTATCCGTGGGGTGGTTACTACATCCGTAACAAAAAGGGCTGTTTGCTGGCCAACTTCAAACCAGGCCGTGGTAATTATCCGGAAGATGGTGGCTTTTACACAGTTCGCGCAGATGCTTACTGGCCCAATGATTATGGTTTATATAACATGTCCGGCAACGTTGCAGAATGGACAGCAGATATCTTTTACGAAAATGCCTATTCTTTCACATCAGATATGAACCCATATCTGAGAATGGATGTACCGGATGATGCACCATTAAAGATGAAGCGTAAAGCAATCAGGGGCGGTTCATGGAAAGACGTAGGATATTTCCTTCAAACAGGTACCAGAACATATGAGTATCAGGACAGTTCGAAATCCTATGTTGGTTTCAGATGTACCATTGCCCTGAGCAGACGAGTAAAGCACAGATAGGATAATTAAAATCAGTAATAGCCTGTATTTATTAACACCAAAGAAACCTTTGTAGTATGTACACTATTATGAGTAAATCAGTGAGAATTAACTATTCCATACAGACTTTAACTAACATTTTAACCAGTAAATTTTAACCTATGGCTATGAATCCTAACAAAGCTAAATGGCTGAACTTTTTCGTATGTATTGCGGCTTCCGTGGTAATCGTAGGAGCATTGTTCAAATTACAGCACTGGCGCGGAGCTGACATCGCTCTGATCCTGGGTCTGAGTGTTGAAGCGCTCATCTTTTTCGTTTACGCTTTTGTACCTGATACCGGCGCACACACTGAAGGCCAGGTGGTAGCGGTAGCAGGAAGTCCAGCTGTAGCCGGCCTGGACAAAATGCTCCAGGAAGCAGACATCACACCTGCTAACCTGCAGCGCTTAAGCGAAAACTTCCAGAAACTGGGTACTACCGTTGACAAGATGAGAGACATCAGCGATGTAGTAGCTGCTACCGGAGATTACACACAGAAAACAAGAGAAGCTGCCAGCGCTATTGGTAATGTGGCAAATGCTTACACTACTGCCGCTGCTGCCGTATCTTCTTTCAACAGTGCATCAGAGTCTACTAAAGATTTCCATGTACAGATGCAGGGTATGACTAAAAATCTGGCTTCCCTCAATGCTATCTACGAACTGGAACTCCAGGACACCAACAACCACCTGAAAGCAATGAATTCATTCTACAGCAACCTGCAGAATGCTTCCAGTGCTATGAGTGGCAGCATTGAAGATGCCAAGAAAACACAGGAACAAATTTCCCTGCTCGCTAAAAACCTCAGCAACCTGAACTCAATTTATGGTAATATGCTGAGCGCTATGCACGGAGGAAGATAAGGTAACGCTAATAGTTTCTGAATTAACACATATCAATTAAATCTGAAAACAAACTATGGCACTACCTAAAGATCCTAGGCAGAAGATGATCAACATCATGTACCTGGTCTTGACGGCCATGCTGGCGTTGAACGTCTCTGCTGAAATATTGAACGCTTTTAGTATCGTAAATAATTCAATCAATACTTCAAATAAATCCTTAGCTGACAAGAATGACTTCATCTACAAACAATTTGATGCACAGATGAAGGATAATGCGGAAAAAACAGCACCTCTCAGAGCAAAAGCCCAACAGGTGAAACAAATATCCGCCAGCATGTATGACTATGTTGAATCTTTAAAGAAAACCATCATTACAGAAAGTGGCGGTTTTGATGAACATGGCGAAATCAAGGATAAAGCCGGCCTGGATGCTCCTACAAGGGTAATGGAGAATATGAAGAAAGGTCCCGAACTGGAAGCTAAACTGAAAGATTTACGTAACCAATTGCTCACTTTCGTTGATCCTAAAAAGAAAGATCAATTCGCAAAAACTTTACCACTGAAAATTGAAGTAGGTAAATCAAATGATGAACATGGCGGCGGTCCTAAATCATGGACTACCTACCATTTCAACATGGTGCCTACTATCGCTGCAGTAACCATCCTGGGTAAATTCCAGAATGATATCAAAAACTCTGAGTCTGCCATTATCGATGACCTGTTCCGTCAGATTGATGCGAATACTTTCAAATTCGATAAAGTAAGACCTTTTATCTCCCTGAATTCCAAAAACCTGATGGAAGGACAATCCTTAACTGCCAACATCGCAGTGGGTGCTTACAGCACTACGGTTAATCCGACTATTGTTGTAAATGGTACTACCATTGAAGCACATGAAGGTTTAGGAGTATATACTGTTCCTGTTTCCGGCATTGGTGAAAAAACACTTACCGGGTCTATTACCTTACCTAGCCCAACTGGTGGCGCTCCTGAATCCTATTCCTTTACCGAAACTTATAATGTAGGTGCTTCTGCTACCTCCATCTCCGCAGATAAAATGAACGTGCTGTATATCGGCCTGCAGAATCCTATCTCGATTTCTGCTGCGGGTGTACCTGCCGAACAGGTGTCTGCTTCTATATCAGGTGGTAATATGACCAAACGCGGTTCCGGCGAATACCTCGTAACTGTTAGCCAGCCAGGCAAAGCAGTGATTAACGTAGTCGCTAACATCGATGGTAAAACCAAATCACTCGGCCAGAAAGAATTCCGTGTAAAACGTGTTCCGGATCCGGTGTTGAAAGTGGGAGTTAATAAAGGCGGCAGCATGAAAGCAGCTGACTTTAAAGTACAGGGTGGCTTACGCGCCGACCTTGAAGATTTTGAATTTGAAGGCGTGAAATATGAAGTAATCGGTTACCGCGTAGGTATCTCTGCAAAAGGCAAAGAATACCAGGAAGGCGATGCTACTTCTGCTTATTTCCCAGGAAACGTAGCTGCATCCATCCGTTCACTGCGCCCAGGCGATGAGGTTTTCTTTGAAAACGTAAAAGTGAAAGGCCCGGATAATGTGGTTCGTTCCATGCCGAGTACTATATTTAAATTAAACTAACGGTCCATTAATTACTGAATTATGCGAGCAGTAATATTTAACAGAATTGGTTGGTGCACTCTTTTGCTGGTAATGCTGGCAACAGCTGCTGATGCGCAACGCCGCGGTGGTACAACACGCCGCAGAACTGCTACTACAGCAACACCACAGGATAGCGTAGTAAACCCGGCTACCGGGAATGCTGTAACGCCTCCTCCTCCTTCTTCTGCTCCTCCTGCTTCTCTGCGTACGGATGGGATATCAGCCCCGCTGGTAGACACTCCACGCAAATCACTGCGAGTGGATGGTGTGGTGGAAAGAAACCTTGCCAGAGAACGTACACCAATTGCCTACGATTACATCCGCGAGGATGACCGGTTCTGGGAAAAACGTGTATGGCAGGTAATCGATATCAGGGAAAAGATCAACCTCCCCTTCCAATACAATGTGGAAGATGAGTCTGGTACCAATCAGCTGTTCATCAATATTTTGCTCGACGCTATCAAGAATAAAGAGATCGAAGCTTTCAACGCTATCGACGACCGCTTTACCACTGTAATGCCCTACTCCGAAATACAAACTAAACTCGCAGGGGAAGAAAGAACCGTACGCAGTATAGATCCGGTAACCGGCGAAGAGAAAATGGTGACTACCCGCGACGACTTTGATGCGCGTACCATTAAACAGTACAAAATAAAAGAAGTCTGGGTATTCGACAAAGAAGCTTCCGCCCTCAAAGTTCGTATACTGGGTATAGCTCCTATGGTATCCCGTATAAATGAAGATGGCAGCATTCGCGCATCCATTCCTTTATTCTGGGTGTATTATCCGGACTGCCGCGCTATCCTGGCCAAACATGACGTGTACAACCAGAATAACGATGCATCCACTATCAGCTGGGAAGACCTTTTTGAAATGCGCTTCTTTGGCAGCTACATAGTAAAGGAAAATAATACCTACAACCGCGAGATCAAAGACTACATTAAAGACGGTACCATGCGCCTCCTGGAAGGACAGGCCATTCACGACCGTATCTTTAATAAAGAGCAGGACCTCTGGCAGTACTAATCAAATAATGATCACCGATCAATACCGGGAAGGCAATCAGTTATGCTGATTGCCTTTCTTTTTTTATCTTTCCGTATGTCTCTTCAGCTGCTGCATAAAACCGTTTTCCAGATCATGCCCCTCCCGGATCCAATATGGGAGGCACTGGCGGCCTGCTGGCATCCTGTACAATTTAAACGCAGGGAAGTGATGACCGCTGCCGGGGAAATTGAAAAGTATCTCTACTTCGTAACTGCCGGCGTACAGCGTGTGTTTTCCCTGGAAGGCGACAAGGAATCCACGCTGGTATTTACCTACACCGGATCTTTCTCCGGTGTACTGGATTCTTTCCAGCTCCAGCAACCGTCGCCCTGGTACCTGGAAACCCTCACACACAGCGAATTCCTGCGGATGTCATACACCGACTTTAACCGGCTTACCCTCGAATATCCCGTTATAGAAAGATGGGTCCGCCTCGGAACTGTTGCCGCAATGGCCGGCGTATTGGAAAGGAATAATGAATTACTGTCTTTCACTGCAGAACAGAAATTCAGGAAACTGCTTACCCGCAGCCCGCATGTGTTGCAGCTGATCCCGCATAAGTACCTCGCCTCCTACCTCGGGATCGACCCCGCTACTTTCAGCAAATTATTAAGTACCGTGAAACTATAAAATGTTGATCTGCGCAAAGATTTTTTACCTCCAACCCGCCTAGTTTTGTATTAAATCATACACAACATGAATCGTGGAAATAGTGATGAACTGCTGCAGGAATTGCGGAGAAAAAATGTGGCCCTGCAATACAAGGCAGAAAGCCGTTTCGGCGGACAACCAGATGCTGTTTTACAACATACACCCGGCCCTGGCCGGTGGAGTGCCGTACAATGCCTGGAGCATCTGAATACTTATGGCCGTTTTTATTTGCCGGCCCTGGACCAGGCTATTACCCGTGGAGAACAGCGTAACAGCCGGCCTGCTCCCCTTTTCCGCAGCAGTTGGATCGGTGCATGGTTTACCCGTCTCATGGAACCTGGAACAGATGGGAGTTTGCGTTCCCGCATGAAATCCCCCAAAGGACACCTGCCATCCGTTCAGCCGGACGTGGCAGCTGTATTGCAGGAATTTATTCAGCAACAGGAACGGATGGAAGATTTATTACTGCGCGCGGAGAAAGTAAACATCCAACAGCTGAAAGTACCTACTTCCCTGTCGCGTTTTATAAAATTATCTGCCGGCGATACATTTTGTTTTTTAACCGCACATATTCGTCGTCATATATTGCAGGCGGAACGGGCTATTGGCAGTATGCAGCAGGCAGAAAAGGTCGTATAGCCATTAATGTTATGCTTCTTCTTTATGGAAGTGATCCCAGATCAGTTTTGCTTTGGCGGCGCCTACTTCTTTTACCAGGTCTTCCTGTGTGAGCAGTTTGATTTTGGCTACAGAGCGGAATGTTTTCAATAGCTGTGTAGCCGTATTTTCACCGATGCCTTTAATGCTTTCCAGTTCATTTTTAAAGGTGCCTTTACTTCTTTTCTGACGATGGAAGGTAATACCAAAACGGTGTACCTCATCACGCACCCGGCGGATAAGTTTAAGGCTTTCGCTGTTATAGGGCAGTTTGATACTTTCTGAATCTCCCGGGAAAAATATTTCTTCCTCATTTTTAGCAAGTCCCACCACGGTCATGCTGCCTATGAGGTTCAGTTCCCGGATGCTTTCCATAGCGGAGCCCAGCTGGCCTTTACCACCGTCGATGATCACCAGCTGAGGAAGGGGTTGCTGTTCTGCGAGCAGGCGGTTATACCGCCTGAAAACAACTTCTTTCATGGAAGCAAAGTCGTTGATCCCTTCCACCGTTTTAATATTAAAGTGCCGGTAATCTTTATTGGAGGCAACACCGTTTTTAAATACTACGCAGGCGGCTACCGGGTAACTACCCTGGAAGTTGGAGTTATCAAAGCATTCGATGTGTTCCGGTAGTACCGGCAGTTCCAGGTCGGCCTGCAATTGGTATAGCACCTGTTTCCGCTCCATGTCCGACTTACCTTCCAGGTGCAGGATCTTCTTACGGTATAATTCTTCTTTAAAATAATTCACATTCTTTTCAGACAATTCCAGCAGTTTCTTTTTATCGCCCCCTTTAGGAACAGTAACGGTAACATTGCTTTCCGGGTATACTAACGGGAACGGTACTACGATTTCCAGGTTGATACTTTTGAATACTTCCCGGAGATAGGCAATAGCATAAGCCAGTACTTCCTCGTCGCTTTCTTCCAGTTGTTTTTCCAGCGTTACGGTTTTAGTATCCGCAATGGTGCCGTTCAGGATGCGCAGATAATTTACATAGGCATGATTACCTTCGCTGATAATAGAGAACACATCCACATTACCCATGCGGGTGTTTACGATGGTGGATTTGGCGGAATAATCTTCCAGGCTTTCTATTTTTTTCCGCATGATTTCCGCTTTCTCAAATTCCATCTTCGACACATGCTCCAGCATTTGTTCTTTGAACAGATTTACTACCGGGGTAAGATTACCTTTTAACACGTTCTTTACCTGCTGCAGTCCTTCGCGGTAGTCTTCCTGTGTTTGCAGTCCTTCACAGGGGCCTTTGCAGTTACCCAGGTGATATTCCAGGCATACTTTGAATTTCCCCTTCCGGATGTTTTCTTCTGACAGGTTCAGGTTACAGGTACGGAGAGGGATATTGTATTTGATCACATCCAGTATTTCCCTCACCCGCCCTACGGACGTGAATGGCCCCAGGTAGTCGGATCCGTCTTTGATAATGTTGCGGGTGAAAAATACCCGTGGAAAAGACTCATGTTTGATAACAATGTAAGGATAGGTTTTATCATCTTTCAGATTGATATTATACCTGGGCTTGAATTGTTTGATGAGAGAATTTTCCAGCAGGAAAGCATCCTGCTCAGAGTCAACGATGGTGAACTCAATATGATGGATATGTTCAACCAGTTTGCGGGTTTTATAGTTGTCATGATTTTTTACAAAATAAGAACTTACCCTTTTGCGCAAACTTTTGGCTTTCCCTACATACAGGAGGGTGCCTGCTTCATCGTAGTATTTGTAGATACCGGCATCTCCCGGTATGGTATGTGATATTTGCTGAAACTCCGCTGCTGTCATGTTTACATCCCTGTTTTTGGTGCGATCGTTACATTTACTTCAAGTTCTTTTGGCGACAGGAAAGCAATTTTCTGATAGGTAGTCATCCGAACCTGCCTGTTTTGCTGGTAGTGCAGATCCTGCCGGAATTCATACACCATGTTACTGGTATAAGAGTGGATGTTTACCTGTTGTATGTTGCCATGTTTATCCAGTTCGAGGGTTATTTCCGAAGGATTGGTTTGTTTTCCTTTGGATTTATAGATCAGTGATCTTCTTCCGGAAAACGGATCATACAAACCGGAGGTATCATATTCGTCCCGGAGGGAGGGCTTATTTAGGTCTGCATCAGTGAAGGGCTTTAACAGGTCGTGTACTGTGGCGCTGTCGCTGCCGGGAATGCTGATGGTATCTGTTTTGCCATTGAGTGTCACGGATTTATGTAGTATAAAGCCGCCTGTGCGTATATGGGCATCCTCCTGGCCGAAGTACTCCGGCAGTTTTATGAACTTATCTGGCGTGTTGCTTTTTGATGGTTTATTTGCCAGGTTACAGGCCATTAAGCCAATCATGGTAAACAAAGCGGTTGCTTGCCTGTATTTTTTCATGCTGCAAAATTAATACTTAAATATGGGTCATAAAAAATGCGCCGTAAAAACGGCGCATCGATGCATGAGCAAATCTGTCGAGAGCACTAAAAATATGTAAATCAGCGTGTTGAGCTGATATTTTTCGTGGGTAACGCTTGTTAAACGGAGGTGATAAACCAAATGTTACAGGGGTGAATAAATAAACCGGGGAAAATGGGGAGAGGATCGCCGGGGACCAGACTGATCATATGCGACTTTGAAAAGAAGAAGGGAGATAAAAGCGAATATCCGCTTATATCTCCCTAAATCATTTATAAAATCCAAAAAGTAATCCTGAAAAAGACAATCGCCGAAGGCGACTTCTTCCTGGGCCTACACCAGCAGATTACCGGTCATTTCTTTCGGAATCTCCAATCCCATGAAATGCAGGATAGTAGGTGCAATGTCACCCAGTTTACCATCTTTTACCGGGCCTCTGAAATCTTTATTGATAATAAAGAAAGGCACCAGGTTCAGTGAGTGGGCAGTGTTGGGAGAACCGTCGGCATTGATCATGAAGTCAGCGTTACCATGATCCGCAGTCAGGAAAACGGTATAATCGCTTGCAAGGGCAGCGGTTACCACGCGTTCCACACAATGATCTACAGTTTCAACGGCTTTGATTACAGCTTCAAACACGCCGGTATGTCCTACCATGTCTGCGTTGGCGAAGTTGAGCACTACGAAATCAGCGGATTTCGCCTGCAGTTCCGGAACGATGAGGTCTGCCAGTTCATTGGCGCTCATTTCGGGTTTCAGGTCGTAGGTGGCAACTTTTGGAGATGCCGCCATCAGCCTGCGTTCTCCTTCAAATTCTTTTTCCCGTCCGCCGGAGAAGAAGAAGGATACGTGTGGATATTTTTCTGTTTCAGCTATACGGATCTGTGTGCAATGGTCTTTCGCCAGTACTTCACCCAGGGTCATGTTCAGGTTATCGTTTTCGAAGATGACATGTACATTTTTATAGGTACGGTCGTAATCTGTCATGGTGGTGTAGTAGATATCTAGCGGTTTCATACCGAAATCCGGGATGGCTTCCTGGGTAAGCACCTGTGAAATTTCGCGGCAGCGGTCTGTCCGGAAATTGAAGCAAAGCACGGCATCACCGTCCTGGATGGTAGCAATGGCTTTATGCTGATCATCAGTTACGATGATAGGTTTAATGAATTCGTCTGTAACGCCTTCAGCATAGGATGCTTTCACGGCGGTGAAGAGGTCCTGTGTAGGTGTGCCGATACCGTTTACCATGGCGTCATAGGCCAGCTTTACCCTTTCCCAGCGCTTATCGCGGTCCATTGCATAATAGCGGCCGGTAACCGAAGCGATTTTGCCGGTGGTTTTTTCCAGGTGGGCGGAAAGATCTTCCAGGAAGCCTAATCCACTTTTCGGGTCGGTATCGCGGCCATCGGTAAAGGCATGGATATATACTTTTTCAAGTCCGTGTGCCTGGGCGATGGTGGCGAGTGCTTTTACGTGTTCAATATGAGAGTGAACACCGCCGTCGCTTACGAGGCCAATCAGGTGAAGGGCTTTATTATTGTTTTTAGCATGTGCCAGGGTGTCGAGCAGGATCTGGTTCTGGGCCATTTCGCCATCGCGGATGGCTACATTGATCCTTTGCAGTTCCTGGTATACGATTCTGCCGGCGCCGATGTTCAGGTGACCTACTTCAGAGTTGCCCATTTGCCCGTCAGGAAGACCAACCGCTTCCCCGCAGGTTATAAGGTGGCTATGCGGATATTGCTTGTATAAACTGCTTACAAAAGGGGTTTTTGCATGTGCAATGGCATCGGCTGTAGGAACTTTACCTTCGCCCCATCCGTCCATAATTACGAGAATGGCTCTTTTCTTTTCCATATCCTATCTGGTTATAGTTTAATATAAATTCACTCGAGAGGGTGAAAGTACTTATAAAGGGTTTAAATATTTTACAAAAATAAAACTTCCGCGAAAAATAAGTGCTACAGGCATCTCCATATAGATTTCGTATTCTAATTATTCAAAATGAAACACATATTATCTTACCGTTATTGCTTACGGCTTAATAGCTACCACGATAATGTGATTTTGTTGATTTGCAGGGTGTTTGGCATAGTTTTCGCTTTTAATTTGAGTTGGAGAAAATCACATTTTTAATAAAAAAACTGACAATGAAGAAGCTATTGATGGTGCTGGGGATTATGTTGTTGGGAGGTGCTTTTACAACACAAAAACTATCAGCCAGGTCAATTGAAATCACTGTTGCCGGCCCGTTCGATGATGTGGTGGCAGCACTCAAAAAAGGCGATGTAAGCGGTTTAGCCAGTTACCTCGATAATAACGTAGAGATCAATATAGCCGGAAAATCAAATTCTTACAGTAAGGCACAGGCCGAAATAATTCTGAAAGATTTCTTTTCAAAGAACCAGGTTAAATCATTTGAACTGGTGCATCAGGGCGGTGATAACTCCCGTTTTGGTATTGGCAATATGACTACCGGCAGCGGTACTTACAGGGTTTCTTTTTTCCTGCAGAAGAAAGGAGGAACGATGGTATTGAACGAACTTAGATTTGAGAATAAATAAAGATGCTAACATAAATTAGTTGAAAAACCATGGTGCCCCGCAATTTATTGCGGGGCACTTTTTATTTTTGAGCTATCTTTCGCGCTCAGAAGCAAAGCACCGATCTTTGCGTGAACACCAGATAATACAATCAATTATGTTAGATGAAGCAGCGCTGAATGCGTTTATCAGAAGCGCACTGGCAGAAGATATCGGAAGCGGAGACCACTCCACGATGGCTTGTATCCCTCCCACCGCCAAAGGGAAAGCGGTGCTGAAAATTAAAGAAGATGGTATCCTGGCCGGAATGGAAGTGGCGGAAGCCATTTTTAAATGGTTGGATATGTTTACTGTTTTTACACCCCATAAAAAAGATGGCGACCCCATGAAGGCCGGTGAAACAGCTTTTGAAGTGGAAGCCGCCGTACATACCCTGTTGATGGGCGAAAGGCTGGTGCTGAACTGCATGCAGCGAATGAGCGGCATTGCCACCTTAACGCACCGGTACGTGGAAAAACTAAAAGGATATCATACCCGCATACTCGATACCCGTAAAACTACTCCCAACTTCAGAATGCTGGAAAAAGAAGCAGTTCGCATAGGTGGCGGCGTTAACCACCGGATGGGATTGTATGATATGGTGATGCTGAAAGATAATCACATTGATTTTTCCGGTGGCATCACTGCTGCCGTTACCAATACCGTTGCATACCTGAAAGAGCGTAACCTGCCCCTCGAAATTGAAGTGGAAACACGTAACCTCAACGACGTGAAAGAAGTGCTGGCCGTAGGCCAGGTGAACAGGATCATGCTGGATAACTTTGCCCCTGCAGATATTGTTAAAGCACTGGCATTGATTAACGGACGTTTTGAAACGGAAGCCTCCGGAGGCATCACAATAGACACCCTTGAGGAATATGCAAAAACAGGAGTAGACTATATTTCTGTGGGCGCTATTATACACCATGCAGTGAGCCTGGATCTGAGCCTGAAGGCGATTATATTATAAAACAGTTTTTTTGAAGAAGATTCTATTTATCATCAACCGCAAAGCGGGCACTGACCGTGAAAAACGATTGGAAAGCGCTATCAGCCGGCATCTGCCTGCCGATCAGTATGAGGTAAGCACTGCCTACCTGGCGTATCTTGGCCACGGTGCAGACCTGGCCAGGGAAGCTGTTAGTAACGGCGTAGATACCGTGGTGGCGGTAGGCGGCGATGGTTCTATCAATGAAATAGCACAGGGACTTGTAGGAAGCAACACCGCAATGGCCATCCTGCCGTTAGGCAGTGGCAACGGCCTTGCGCGCGCATTGAAAATTCCGCTGGATGTGAATAAAGCGTTAAGTCTTGTTGTTGCCAATAAACAACGCGCCATCGATGTAGGCTATGCCAATGAGCACCTGTTTCTCAGCAATGCCGGCGTAGGATTTGATGCGCTTATTGCAGAACAGTTCCGGCATAATACCAAACGTGGTTTATCCGGTTATGCGAAACTGGTGCTGAAAAGTTTTAACAGCTATGAACCGGCAGAATACAGGATCGATATAGATGGGGAAGTGTTGCAAACAAAAGCATTTCTTTTAACGGTTGCCAATGGCAACCAGTTTGGCTATGAATTTAAACTGGCTCCCAAAGCCAGTGTTTTCGATGGACAACTCGATCTTTGCGTAATGCCACCGGTAGGCATTCTGAGCCTGTTACCGGTAAGTATTTTTTCCCTGATGGGTAACATTGATCAAACAAGATACCTGAAACATTATACAGGCAAGGATATCACCATCAGCAGCAGCGCATTGCAATATTTGCAGGTAGACGGCGACGCAGTACCGCTCACCGAAAACGGCGTGGTACGCATCCGTATTCAAACAGAGGCAATCAATATAGTGGTAAACGAATAACCTTTAAATATTTTAGAGAGATGTCGAAAAAGAAAAATACACCAGGCAATGGAATCGTGTATTCCACCGATCCAAACTTCTCACTGGAGCCAGAGCAGGAAGAAGTAACAGAAACACTTGCACCTGCAGAACAGATACTGAGAGTAACGTTAGATAAAAAACAACGCGCCGGTAAAGTAGTTACGCTCATCACCGGTTTTGTTGGTAAAGAAGAAGATATTGAGAAGCTTGGTAAAGAACTCAAAACGAAATGCGGCACCGGCGGCAGTGTGAAAGATGGTGAAATCCTGATCCAGGGAGATTATAAGGAGAAAGTAGTGAAGTGGCTGCTGGATTGGGGTTATAAGCGTACTAAGTAATGCAGACCGCCTTCGGTGATTTACAATCGCCGAAGGCGATCCCTCCTATCTGTTTACCAGTTTCATTCCTCCTTCTGTATACCGTGTTCCGGCGATGGCGTTATTGCGTAAAATACCATCGATGGCCGTCAGGTCATCTGCTGATAAATTCACTTCTGCAGCAGCGGCATTTTCCTGTAAATATTTTCTGCGTTTTGTTCCCGGAATAGGCACTATATCTTCCCCCTGTGCCAGTAACCATGCGAGTGATAACTGTGCGGCGGTAATTCCTTTTTCTTTGGCAAAAGTTTCCAGCGCATTGACCGTTTGTAAATTCTGCTCAAAATTTTCTCCCTGGAAACGAGGCAGGTTTTTGCGAAAGTCGCCATCTTTCAAAGCACCTGTGCTATTGATGGCGCCGGTGGAAAGACCCCTTCCCAGCGGGCTGTAAGCCACCAGGGTGATGCCCAGTTCACGGGTAGCAGCCAGAATACCATCTTCCACATCGCGGGTAAACAGGGAGTATTCTGTTTGCAGCGCGGCGATAGGATGAACAGCATGGGCTCTTTTAATAGAGTCCACACTGGCTTCGGATAGTCCGAGATAGCGCACCTTACCTTCTTTTACCAGCTGGGCCATAGCGCCTACTGTTTCTTCTACGGGAATATTTTCATCTATCCGGTGGGTGTAATAAAGGTCAATCACATCTACCTTCAGTCTTTTCAAACTGGCTTCCACCGCTTGTTTCATATATTCAGGAGAACCATCAAAATAGTTGGTGCCATCTTCTTTAAACCTGAATCCGAATTTGGTGGCGAGGAAAACTTTATCTCTTTTAGTTGCAAGTATTTTTGACAGCAGGATTTCGTTGGCGCCCTGGCCATACATATCTGCGGTATCCCAGAAGTTAACGCCCAGCTCGAGTGCCAGCTCCAGTGTAGCCAGTGATTCTGTTTCATTAAAATCCTGTGCGGTGCCGTATGCATACGACATGCCCATGCAACCCAGTCCTATTGCGGAAATTGATTCGCCTGTTTTACCTAGTTTTCTGTACTGCATATTGTTAAAATTTAGTGATACAAATGTACGTGCAGGTACAGGCCCGGAATTGCAAGAAGCAAACAATTAATTGTAAATATCAAAGTATTACTGCGCCCGGTAAAGATGTGGAGAAACGCCGCTGTGATTTTTAAAGAAGTGCGTAAAGTTACCGGGATCTTCAAATCCCAGGCACCAGGCTATTTCAGCAATCTGCCAATCGGTGTGCATGAGCAGCAGGCGTGCTTCCAGCAGCATTCTTTGCCGGATATGTTCGCTCACAGTGCGGCCGGTGGCCTGTTTCACACACGCATTCAGATGATTGGGATGTGTATTTAATACCTGTGCAAATTCTTTGGCCGTTTTCAGCGCCAATTGATTATGGGTAAATTCAATCGGAAACTGTTTTTCGAGTTTGTCGGTAAAGCGGTGTGCGAGCGCCTGCGCAGCTGTTAACTGGCGTTTGGGTTCGTTTACCTGGGCCGACAGGCGTTTACCCTCCAGCATCAGCAATTTCAGGTAAATAAGGATCGCTTCCTGTTTAAAGGCGGCATTCTCGCGGTATTCTTTTACCAGCTGTCTGAAAATGGATTGCAGATAATCGACCTGTTCTTTTGTTAAGGTGAACACAGCCTTCGCTCCCAGCTGCAGCAGCGGGTGTTGCAACAGGTTTTCCTGGTGATTAGGCTGTGATTCAAACAGCAGGTCGGTGAACAGGCAGTTGTAGCCTTCCTGCTCATCCGAGGTGGCGTGCCATGTTTTTAATTCGTAAGGATTAATAAAAAGTAAGGTAGGGCTATCGATCTCGTAACGGTTATCGCCGAGCGTAAAGATACCGGAACCTTTGGTGAAGAAACTGATCTTATAATAGTCCCGTCTGCTGGCTCTCACTTCATCCATGCAGGGGCAATCAGATCTTTCATGTACCGTAAAACTGCCATTTAACGGTGCTTTGGGAGTTACCTCCTTGTGCGTGTATAATAGCAGGTCGTCGTTAAATTCATTGAAAGTTCTGAACGTAATGGAGCTGTTTTTACTTGAAGGCATACACCAAATTTAAACAATTCTATGTTAAAATCTTTTGGTAATTCACCTGTGTATGTTAACTTTTATCCGCATGCGATGTGTGTAAACCCTTACTGGTAGCTGCTTGTTTTTATAAATGAAACATAGTTGCAATTTCATTTTTGATTAATCAGAAAAAATTTCACAATTTGTTAACGCCTTTATCAACCAAAATCTTGTTATCATCAAGCCCTGATGATCGCTATGTAGAGCAGCCTGCCACATATGCCACTGAACAAGAAATTTTAAAATCTATAACGGAAATACATTGCAACATCAGCAGGTATTTCCGTTTTTTTTAATGAGTAAAATTTTTTGTTAGTGCATATGATACATCCCGCTGCCGGACAACCAGGCTATCGACGCACTTCTTTATGGTTGTTATTATCATTTATTATTATAAAGATGGTTTTCCAGTACGCCGTATTAAGCCCGTATTACGAGCTTCACCGGGATGAGTACCTGCACCTGGATATGGCCAATCACCTCGCAGCAGGATATTTATCGGTACCTCCGCTTACTGCTTTCAATTCTTTAGTAATACAATGGTTGGGCAATAGCTTCTTTTGGATAAAATTTTTTCCCGCGTTATATGGTGCACTCACAATGCTACTGGTATGGAAGATGGTGGAAAAGCTGGGTGGCGGCTGGTTTGCGCAGGTACTGGCGGCACTGGCATTTTTATGTTCAGGTTTGTCGCGCATGAACATCCTGTATCAGCCTAATTCTTTTGATATCCTGGCATGGACGGCGTTGTTCTGGTGCCTGATGCAGTTGCTGCAAACACAGAACAATAAATGGTTATTATGGATGGGTGTTGTTACCGGCGTGGGGGTGCTTAACAAGTACAATATTATTTTCCTGTTACTCGGAATGGCGGGCGCCTTACTGTTGTCGTCACACCGGAAAGTATTTTTAAATAAATACCTGTACATAGGAATGGCAGTAGCCGTGGTAGTCATTTCCCCGAATATCATCTGGCAGTTGCAGCATGGCATGCCGGTGTTGCATCATATGAAGGAACTGAGTGAAAGCCAGCTGGTACACGTAAGCCGTATTTCTTTTCTGGGAGATCAGTTGAAGTTCTTTGTGGGAGGCGCTTTTATTGTAGTAGCAGCTGTTATCGGGTTAATTATTTCGCCGTCGTTCCGGACTTACAGGGTTATCATCGGTATTTACGCGTTAACGATGCTGTTGTTTACTTACCTGCGTGCAAAAAGTTATTATTCCGTTGGTTTGTACCCGGTGTTACTGGCATTCGGAAGTGTATACTGGGAGCGGATTTTCACCCACGACTGGACGCGTTACCTGCGGTTACTTTGGGTGGCCCTGATAGTAGTGCCTTTTGGGTTGCTGGTGAATGTTATTTTCCCGGTGATGAAACCGGTGCAGATCAGTGAAAAGGCCGGCAAATTCCGGTCGCTGGGTTTGCTGCGCTGGGAAGACGGGCAGGATCATATCCTTCCCCAGGATTTTGCGGATATGCTTGGCTGGCGCGACCTCGCAGATATGTCGTGGCAAACCTGGCAGCAGGTACCGGAAGCGGAGAAGCCATATACCTTGTTGATCTGCGACAACTACGGGGAGGCCGGAGCTTTGAATTATTATAACAGGGGAAGAAATATTCCGCTGGCCAATGCAATGGATGCGGATTATGTTTTCTGGTTCCGGGAGATGGATACCATCCATTACATTGTTAAAATCGGTAAGAAGCCGGAAGGCGCCTATATGAAAATGATAGGCCGGTTGCAGCAAACCGGTGTTATGAAGGATACTTTGTCCAGGGAATACCAGTGGGGCGCCGGCGCCTGGTTGCTGTCGGACCTTTCACCGGAGCTGCCGGCAGCGCTGAAGCAGGCTTTGCGTGAAGAGCAAAATGTTTACTCCGGTAAATAGCTATTACCGCGTAATAATAAACTCCACTTCCCCGAAGCCCAGTTGTAATATCTCTCCGTTTTTTTCCAGGCAGAGATGCCCATCCGGCAGTACATCGCGGATGATGCCTTCAAAAATTTCCCCGTCTTTGCGGTATAGCCCGGGTTGTTGCCAGCGGAAGAGCCTTGAAGTATATTCAGCGAGCAGGGTTTCGTAATTGGCGGGTTGCAGCTGCCGGATCCTTTTATCAAGGAAAGTGCATAGTTCTTTGGCCAGGTCTGCCGCCTGGTGGGTTTTGCCGGTAATTTGCCGGAGGGAAACCGCGTTGGGCAATTCAGGGGGGAAGGCGGCCTGGTTGATGTTAAGCCCGATGCCGATAATGGCATATTGCCATATATTTCCACGCAATACATTCTCAATCAGGATGCCACCTGCCTTTCTGTCACGCCAATAAATATCGTTTGGCCATTTGATGATGGTTTCGTCGCCGGCATGGGAAGTGAAGAAATCGGTGGTTCCGAGGGCTACTGCCACGCTGAGCATAAACTGCCTTGAAAGCGGTAACATAGCCGGTTGAAGGGCAATTGTGAGGGCGCTGATGTCTCCGGGTTGAGCGAGCCATTGTTTCCCGCGGGTACCTTTTCCGGCTGTTTGGTTGCTGGTGAACCAGGCTGTGCCTGATGTCACCTGGCCGGAATTTACCTGCTGCATGGCATAGTTATTGGTGCTGTCTATCTCGTCTAATATATAAAACGGGTGTCCTATCACATGAATCTTTTTTAGTCTGTATCCGGCCCGAAAAGTAATTCATTTTATTATTTAATTAACATTTTCAGGCCTCCCGCGGCGGATATTAAACATCTTATATTACTGCTTGTTTAGTAACTTTGACAATTAAAGATTATTTTTAACAAAAACGAGATTTATTGGCACCCTTAACCGTTCTGAGCACGAGAAAGAAGGCGCAGCAACGCCTGACCAGAGAAAGTGAAATTTTTACCACCATCATAAAGGCCATACAGGATAAGAAGGGGGAAAATATCGTGTCCCTGGATCTACGCCAGATTCCTGAAGCCGTGGCCGATTTCTTTATAATATGTGAAGCCAATTCCGGCACCCAGGTGAAAGCCATTGCTGATTATGTGTCAGAGGAGGTGGAGAAGCATACTTCAGAGGAACCGTACAAACACGAAGGATTTAGTTCTCAAAACTGGGTTCTGGTTGATTATGTGAATGTAGTAGTACACATTTTCCAACCCGAAAACCGGAAGTTCTATAATCTGGAAGAAATGTGGAGCGACGCGGACAGGATGGACCACACAGAAGACTGAACAAAACAGTTGTTTTAGAATTTAATTATTCATATTATTCTGATTGCAATAAACATCCGTAAAGGAGCGTAAGATTATGGAAAAAGGAGGCAATAACTTCAACAAGGGTTCAGAGAAATCACCTAAGAAAGGACCGAAGTTCAATATATACTGGGTGTATGCCTTTATTGGCGTAGCCCTGCTCGCAATGAACTTTTTTGATTTGAGATCCCCAACCAAAGAAATCAGTTTCCAGGAATTTCAGATTGATTATCTGAAACCGGGAGATGTTGATAAGCTGGTTGTTGTAAATAAAAAATATGTAGAAGTCTACATAAAACATGACCATCTTAAAGAGGCCAAGTTTAAAGACGTTAACAAAAGTAAATTTGGCGGAGAGAACCCCGGTCCTCACTTCCGTTTTTCTATTGGTAGCGAAGAAAGTTTTAAAAAGGATATAGATAAAGCACAGGAAGGTGTTCCGGTGGAAAACCAGGTGAAGATCTCTTATGATGAGCGTCAGAGCTGGTTTGAACCTATCTTCCAGTTGCTGTTGCCAATTATCCTGATCATTGGTTTGTGGATATTGCTGATGCGTAAGATGGGCGGCCCTGCCGGTGGCAGCGGAGGTCCTGGTGGCATCTTCAATATTGGTAAATCCAAAGCTACGCTGTTCGACAAAGGTACCCGTGTGAATATTACATTCAACGATGTAGCCGGTTTGGACGAAGCGAAAGTAGAGGTAATGGAAATTGTGGATTTCCTGAAGAATCCTAAAAAATATACTGCCCTGGGAGGTAAAATTCCTAAAGGCGCCCTGCTGGTAGGCCCTCCGGGTACCGGTAAAACCCTCCTGGCAAAGGCCATGGCAGGTGAAGCACAGGTGCCTTTCTTCTCTATGTCCGGTTCCGACTTTGTGGAACTGTTTGTAGGGGTGGGTGCCAGCCGTGTACGTGACCTGTTTAAACAGGCCCGCGAAAAAGCGCCATGTATCATCTTTATCGATGAAATTGATGCGATCGGCCGTGCAAGAGGTAAGAATGTAATGATGAGTAACGACGAACGTGAAAACACCCTGAACCAGTTACTGGTAGAAATGGATGGTTTCGGAACAGACAGCGGTATCATTATCCTGGCTGCCACCAACCGCCCCGATGTACTGGACAGCGCTTTGTTGCGCCCGGGTCGTTTCGATCGTCAGATCTCTATCGATAAACCAGATCTGGCTGGAAGGGAAACCATTTTTGAAGTGCACTTAAAGCCTATCAAAACTTCTCCCAACCTGGATGTGAAAAAACTGGCTTCCATGACGCCAGGCTTCGCAGGCGCTGATATTGCCAACGTATGTAACGAGGCGGCACTGATTGCTGCACGTAAAGGCAAAACGCAGGTGGAAATGGACGACTTTAATGACGCGATTGATCGTGTAATTGGTGGTCTGGAAAAGAAAAACAAAATCATCTCTCCGGAAGAAAAAGAAGTAATTGCTTACCATGAAGCTGGTCACGCTATTTGCGGCTGGCACCTGGAACATGCTAACCCGCTGGTGAAAGTAACCATCGTTCCCCGTGGTGTAGCGGCGCTCGGTTATGCTCAATATCTTCCGAAGGAACAATATCTGTACAACACCGAACAGTTGCTCGATGATATCTGCATGACCCTCGGTGGCCGCGCAGTAGAGGAACTGGTTTTTGGTAAAATTTCTACCGGCGCACAAAACGACCTGCAGGTAATTACCCGTATGGCGTATGCAATGGTAACCGTGTACGGTATGAACGATAAAGTTGGTAACGTATCTTTCTACGATCCGAACAGTGATCAGTCATTTACCAAACCTTACTCAGAAGAAACATCCAAGATGATTGACGATGAAGTAAGGAAACTGATTGCCACCGCTTATATCAGAACTAAAAACCTGCTCACATCCAAAATGGATCAGGTGAAGGCACTGGCGGAAGAACTGCTGAAAAAAGAAGTTTTATACCAGGCCGACCTGGAAAGATTGATCGGTAAACGTCCTTACGATACCCACAAAGAACACCAGCTGGGTAAAGAAGGCGCTCCTACTGAAGGAGTACATCCGTCAGATATCATCAATCCTTCTCCATCACCAGCTAATGCGTAAATAGTGATATGAAGATTTCTCCTGCTAAGGAAAATATTCTGAAGAGAGTACGGAATGCGTTAAGTCAGTCAGTACAGTTGCCCTTCCCGAATTCGGAGGGCAACTCGTCTGTTTTCAGAACCGAGAACGAGAGCCTGGAATTAAAGTTTGCAGAAGAATTTACCCGGTTGCAGGGAAAGTTTGTTTACTGTACAGGGAAAGGTGAGTTGATGGATAGCCTTCGTGCGCTTTGTGAACACAAAGAATGGCACAATGTGTTTTGTCAGACTCCTGCCCTGCTGAAAATAATTCATCAGCAGGAATTACCAGTATTGAACCAGGGCACTATGCACGAAGCAGATGCTGCCATCACGGATTGTGAATACCTGGTAGCCCGCACCGGAACATTGGTGCTGAGTTCCGCACAACCCAGTGGCAGGGCCTTACCGGTATATGCACCAGTGCATATCGTGGTAGCCTATACGCACCAGTTGGTATTTGACCTGAAGGATGCGCTTAATAAGCTGAAAGATAAATACGGCAACGATATCCCATCGGCAATATCCTTTGCAACAGGGCCCAGTCGTACCGCAGATATCGAGAAAACACTGGTGGTAGGGATTCATGGTCCCAAAGAAGTATACGTATTTTTAGTAGACGAATAAATAAATGGCTTTTAGTCTTTAGCTGTTAACTTTCAGTGCCTGGGCGATGTATCGTTTCTTTCACTGAAGGTTAACTGTTAAAAGCTAAAAGCTTCATAATTTTAAGAATGGATATTGCATTACCGGCCAATAAGAAAATATATTTTGCCTCCGATTTTCATCTTGGCGCTCCCAATCCTGCCGCCAGCAGGGAGCGTGAAAAGCTGCTCCTGCAATGGCTGGAGCAGGTGGAACCCGACGCGCAGCATATTTTCCTGGTAGGTGATATCTTTGACTTCTGGTTTGAATATAAACATGTTATTCCCAAGGGATATACCCGCATTTTAGGAAAGCTGGCAGCACTAAGCGACAAAGGGATCGGGATCTCTATTTTCATTGGTAACCATGATATGTGGATGGATGGATATTTTGAAGAAGAGCTGAATATCCCGGTGTACTATGAGCCGCAAACCTATACCATTGGCACTAAACGGTTTTATATAGGCCATGGTGATGGTTTGGGCCCCGGCGATCACGGTTATAAGATGCTGAAAAAAGTTTTCAGGAACCCGTTTTGCCGCTGGATGTTTTCTGCTATCCACCCGGCATGGGGCATTGCACTTGCCAACTATTTCAGCCGTAAAAGCCGCTCTGCCACCGGGCAGGAGCTGGAACACTTTCTGGGAGCGGAAAATGAGTGGCTGGCTATCTACAGCAAAGAAGTGCTGCAAAAAGAACATTTCGATTATTTTATCTACGGACACAGGCATCTGCCCCTCGATATTCCCTTATCCGATGGCAGCAGGTATATCAACCTGGGTGATTGGCTGAATTATTTTTCCTACGCTGTTTTTGATGGGAATACGGTAGACCTGAAGTTTTTTACAGAAGATGGCGCAAAGGCCGCCAGGCTGGGGCAGCAGATCAGGCATCCAGAATCTCATGTAAAATAGGCGGGGAATGCATCTCCGTAAAATCGGGTAAGTGCAGCCGGAAAAATTCCAGGTACGCATACAGTAATTTTCTTCTTCTTTCTTTATTCATCGTAATCGCCGCCAGGTGCTCTACAGCTGTGCATTGAAACAGCTGGTCTGTTAATTCGCTGCTGTGCGTGTCGAGGTGATGGGCATGGTGTGGCGGCAGGTCAGAGAAGGTGCCTTCCTGCAAATCGAGATAAGGAGTATATTCAGAAAATCTTCCATTGAGCCGGAAACCCAGGTGCTCCCCCATTTTCAGCGTAAAATATAACGGCAGGTTTGCCACCACCGGCAGGCCGGAGATGTCCAGCAGCTGCAGGATATTTTCTGTAAAGAAATAGAGATCGGTTTGTTGCTCCGGTTGTTTCAGGCATTTCTGCAGGAGTTCTATCATGTAAAGGGCCACCGTATTTTTCACCACATTCAGGTGTACAGCGTTATACAGATATCCCAGTTTGTATTCAGAAATGCGCTGGAGGTTTTTAATTTCGTTGTGATATACCACCAGCTCCAGGATATTACCGGGTTGCAGCAGATTTCCTTTGGCAGCTTTGGGTTTGGAAGAACGGGCGCCGTTCACAATATACGATTGCACCCCGAAGAGTTCAGTAAATATACTCACGATCAGGCTGGTGTCGCCATACTTTACCGTGCGTAATACGATGCCGCGTGTTTTGTGAAGCAATTTTTCCTGGCTTTTGCTGTTAGCAGTTAGTGAAAGAAACCGGAATGCAAGTTACACAAACGAAGGGATTGAACGGCTAAAAGCTAAAACCTGACAGCTGGCAGCTAAAAGGAGTCAGCTCATCGCGGTCTGTTAACAGCTAATAGCTATTTTAATTACCTTTACGCCCATTACTAAAAAGGAAATCCTTATGTGGCAACGTTTAGCAGGCTTTGTGCTAAAATATCGATTATTGCTTCTTCTTTTACTGCTTGCCGGTACCGGCGTGATGGGTTATTTTGCCAGTAAGGTACAAATGTCATACGAGTATGTGTCCAGTATACCTCACGATAACCAGAAGTTTCTTGAATTCCAGGAGTTCAAGAAGAAGTTTGGTGGAGATGGAAATGTGCTTATGCTCGCTGTACAAACGGATAAATTTTTCCAGGCAGATTTTTTCAAGGACTATGTTCAGCTGAACAAGGACATGAAGAATGTGTTTGCGGTGGAGAATATTATGAGTGTGCCGATGGCTATCAACCTGGTGAAGAACGACAGCACGCAGAAGCTGGAGGCTAATTTACTTTTCCAGGGTGATTTGACGAACCAGGTGGTGATTGATAGTTTATCCCGTGTTTTTAACACGCTCCTTTTTTACAAGGGATTGCTGTACAACCCGGATACCCATGCTTACCTCATGGCTATTTATGTAAACAAGGATGTGTTTAATTCCCCGAAACGTACGGCAGTAGTGAACGAGATCACGAAGCTGGCCAATGCTTTCCAGGAGAAACAGCATACAGAAGTACATTTGAGTGGTTTGCCCCTTATTCGTACAGCCATGGCCGTTAAGGTGGCAGATGAACTGAAGCTGTTCCTGAAAATATCTTTCCTGTTAACCGGTTTGATCCTGTTCCTGTTCTTCCGTTCATTTGGCGCCGTATTGATGTCGATGATTGTAGTGGCTATCGGCGTAATCTGGTCAGTGGGCACTATTGTCCTGATGGGATATAAAATTACCCTGCTTACCGGAATTATCCCTTCGCTGATAGTGGTGATAGGGATTCCCAACTGCGTATACTTCCTGAGTAAATACCATACGGAATACGCCAAAGACGCCAATAAAACGAGGGCATTGGTGCATATGATACAGCGGATGGGGATCGTAACCCTGTTTACCAATCTTACCGCTGCCATTGGTTTTGGAGTGTTCTGTTTTACCAACAGTGCTCTTCTGAAAGAGTTTGGTGTAGTAGCGGGGTTGAATATCATGTTCATCTTCCTGATCTCTTTTATTTTCCTGCCATCTGTTTTAAGTTATTTACCTGCGCCAAAGAGCAAGCATACTACTTACCTGGATAACCGTTTCTTTGGGGCGATACTTGATTTTCTGACTACGCTGGTGTTTAAGTACCGGCCGTGGGTATATGGGGTAACTGTTGCGCTGGTGATAGTGGCCATTGTGGGAATGGGGCGTTTGCAATCTGTAGGATATATGCTGGATGATATTCCGCATACTGATAAATTGTATACGGATCTGAAGTTCCTGGAAACGAATTTCAAAGGGGTGATGCCGCTGGAAATTGCAGTGGATACGAAAAAGAAGAATGGTGTGATCAACCTGCAAACGCTGAATAAGCTGGATGAGCTGACACAGCTGATTGCCGCACAGCCTGATTTCGGCCGTCCGTTGTCGGTAGTGGAAGGGATTAAGTTTGCCAAGCAGGCGTATTATAATGGAGACAGCTCCAACTTTGCAGTGCCTAATCAGTTTGATCTGGGATTCCTGGCGCCTTACCTGCGCATGAAGGGCGGGAATACTGCCGGGCCGGCTTCTACTTTTTCAAAACTGGTTTCTTCCTTTATGGACAGTACCAGGCAGGTGGCCAGGCTGAGTGTGAATATGAAAGATGTGGGATCGCAGAAACTGCCGGTATTGCTGGATTCCTTACAGCCTAAGGTAACCGCCATTTTTGATACGGCGCATTACAAGGTTACGTTTACCGGTACCAGCGTGATTTTCCAGGAGGGTACCCGCTTCATTATTAACGGGCTGATGGAGAGCGTTATCCTTGCTTTCGTGTTAATTATGATTTGTATGCTGTACCTGTTCCGTTCGTGGAGGATGCTCATCATATCATTGATTCCGAACGTGATTCCGCTGGTGGTTACTGCCGGTGTGATGGGGTGGATAGGCGTTCCGTTGAAACCATCTACAGTGTTGGTATTTAGCGTGGCGCTTGGTATAGCCATTGACGTTACGATCCGTTTCCTGGTTAATTTTAAACAGGAGTTGCCGCGTCATGATTTAGATATCAGTGCTACAGTGAAGCAAACGATCCATGAAACAGGGTTGAGTATTATTTATACATCTGCCATCCTGTTTGCCGGCTTCATGATTTTCAGTTTTTCAGAATTTGGCGGTACGAAAGCATTGGGCTGGCTCACTTCCCTGACACTGGTGATAGCGATGATTACGAATCTGACCATTTTGCCGGCTTTGCTGTTGTGGATGGAAAAGGCATTGTTGAAGAAAGCGAAGAAGAAAGAGTTGTGGAAGCCGCTGGATGAGGAAGAAGATATTGACATAAAAGAGTTGGGGATCAGTGATCAGGAGTAGTTTATAAAGATAATAATATCAGGGCCACCGGGGCGGACAGGGCGTGTTTTTCATGCTTTCTGTTTGCCCCGGTGGCTTTTTAGTGTCAGGAAACCGCAGTGGATGCTAAATATTTAGCTAAAATGGACAAAAAATAAAGCTGAAATGATCTAGTGGGCAGCATTCACATACCCTTATAGCCGCTTGTAAAAAAAGGGGGGGTATTATAATGAAAAAGTATGAGGTTTAATACGCCATTCTAACCACATAGTTCATGAAAAATAAGTACTTAAAGGGCGCTCATTTATCCGAGCGCAAATTTAAGGAGATCCTGCGGCTGTTTGCCGATGATCTTACTGCGACCCAGATAGCGAATATCAGCGGTGTAAGCAGGGTAACTATTAACAGCTACCTGAAGAAGCTACGACACCAGATTGCGCGATACTGTGAAACGCAGCATCCTGTGCCCGTTCCCGTGTTAACGTACGAACCCCGGCAAAGTGACCTTACCTCCGACCACGACAGCGACACGCTGGTGGCGGTAAAGCCGGAAGTAGACCGGATTGTTAAGCCGGTAATCTTCGGCATCTGCAGATCCTCAGACAGGTTACACACCGAAATTCTCCCGGACGTAAGCCGGTCAATGATTCATGCAGCTACCCGCGGGCGTTCCGTATTGGAAACGCAGGTGGCTACAGAACGTTTGCGCCGGTTCAATGGATTGGTAGATCTCGGTCAGTACCGCTTATACCGGCTGGGGCAAACTTCCGACACGCATCAGATGGATGACGTGGATGCTTTCTGGGGCTTAACCAAGCATCGCCTGGCTAAGTTCAAGGGGCTGAACCGGAATACTGCTTATTTACACCTGAAAGAGTGTGAATACCGGTTTAATCATCGCAATGATGATCTCTTTATGGTATTGCTGGAGCTGTTAAAAACATATCCGCTTACCCTTTCCTGATAAAAACATTCGCCCCGCAGTTATGCGGGGCAACTTTAATCTCGATTTAGATTTTGGTTGATGAGCACAGGCGGTATTCTTGCCGCTTGTTTCATTTTTATGCCCTTACGTATTAGTTATTAAAATTATATGTTAATGAGGCGTTAAAAAGATGTTACCTAAACGTTATCGGGAACTTTCCAAGCTTAACTTTTTGTTAAGAATTATTATATTTGAGGCTGGTTGAAAATTTGCTAAGGAAACTGCTTATGAGGAAGAAGTTGATTACTTCTGCTTGCGATTTATTGAATAAATTGCAAGAGAAGAGGTCAATTGTTTAATTTATGGTCAATATCACTGTACCGTTTTACCTACTCCAGCTTTAAGTATCCAATCACAATTTCACCAACTGCTTATTTAACGGGAACCAATTGAATTAAGGCTTACGGGTCTTGATAATGAGGATTATTTTTTAAGGTTAAGGAAACAAAATCATGCTTATGAGGAAAGTACTATTTCTCCTCTTGTCCGTGCTATTTCTGGGCGGGCAGGTCTATGCGCAAAGCCGCACAGTAACAGGGAGAGTCACTGATGCCGCAGATGGCTCAGCTATTCCTGGTGCCAACATCCAGATTAAAGGCACCACAAAAGGAACCGCAACGAATCCCGAAGGGGTCTACACTATCCAGGTGGATGCCAATGCCACACTGATCGTATCATTTATTGGGTTTGAAGCAAAAGAGGTGCCGGTAGGTACTGCTGCCACTTTGAATGTAAAACTGAAAACAGATTCCAAAAGTCTGGATGAAGTAGTGGTAACAGGTTACACCGTGGAAAAGAAGATCAACTCTACCATTGCCGCATCCAGCATCAATGGCGCAAAGATCAACAACGTTGCACTGCCTGATGTAAACCAGATGCTGCAGGGTAACGCGCCTGGTGTTGCGGTATCAACTAACTCCGGTCAGCCTGGTGCAAAAACGGAGGTACGTATCCGTGGTATCGGTTCTATTTCTGCGAGCAACAGCCCGCTGTATGTAGTAGACGGCGTAATAATTTCTTCCGGAGATTTTACCCAGAACACGCCTTCCCAGGATGTAATTGCTAACCTGAACCCTGCCGACATTGAAAATGTGACCATCCTGAAAGATGCGTCTGCCACAGCATTGTACGGTTCCCGTGGTTCTAACGGTGTGGTGGTTATTACTACCAAAACCGGTAAGAAAGGGGTGAGCAGAATTAATTTCAATGCCAAATATGGTTTCCAGGACCTGTCGCATGCAATTGATATGATGAACGCTACTGAACTGCTGGCATATCAGCGGGAGGCTATGAAAAATGCGACCAAAAAAGACGGTACACCACTTTTCACTGCAGAACAGATCCTGGCGAATCGTCCGAACAGTCTCACAAATATCAACACCGACTGGATGGACGAAGCTTTCCGCACGGGTAAAACTCAATCCTACGGTATCAACGCCAGCGGCGGAAATGATAAAACACAGTTCTATGCTTCCGGCGATTATTTCAAACAGCAGGGTATCCTGATTGGCTCTGATTTCAGCCGGTATAGTGGCCGTTTGAATGTGGATCATAAGTTCAACGAAAAATTTGACCTGAGCGTAAAGGTAAACGGCAGCTATACTGATCAGAGAAGTGCAAGTGCAGGTAACAGCTACTCTTCACCGCTGATGGGCGCACTGGCCAATTCTCCGTTTATCCCTTCCCGTGATGAGAACGGAAATCCTTATAACGGATATACTGCTGGTCAGCCAGGCACCACGTCCTGGGCTGGTTTTGCGGATATTCCCTCCTCTTACCGCCCGGTATTACGCGGGGGTAACTTCGTGAGCACTGTAAACAGTAACTATAACAGAAGCAATAATACCCAAACAGTCTTTAATGCTGCATTGGGCTATAACATTATTGACGGGTTACGTTTCGTGGTAAAGGGTAATGCAGAGTTGACCAACATCCGCGAAAAGCAATGGACATCTCCGGATTCTTACGATGGACGCAACTATGGCGGTTATATGTACAATGTGAATACCAACATGGCGTTGTACACTACCCAGCAATTACTGACTTACAACTTCAACCTGGGTAAAGATCACAGTTTCCGTTTACTGGCAGGTAATGAATATTCCTTCCAGAACCGTGTGTGGAACTATGGTGCAAAGAATGGTTTTCCCAATGGTCAGGCACAGGTGCCGGATGCGGGTTCCCAGTACTTTGACATGGCCGGTGATGAAACATCTTATGCTTTCCAGGGCATACTGGCGAAAGCAGACTATGACTATAAATCAAAGTATTTCTTAAGTGGTAGTTTCAGAAGAGACGGTTCTTCCCGTTTCCCTAAAGACAACCGCTATGGTAATTTCTACTCTGTTGGTGCTGCATGGCGTATTACAGAAGAAGAATTTACAAAAAACATCTCCTGGCTGAACGATCTGAAACTGCGTTCCAGCTATGGTATTATGGGTAATGCAGAAGGTTTGGGAGATTATCCTTATCAACCCCTGTATAGCCTTGTAGGTGCTTATGATGGCGGATCAGTTGCTTATCTGAAACAGCCGGGCAACATGGCGCTGAGCTGGGAAAAACAAAACCTGTATGATGTGGGATTGGATATCAGTGTACTGAAAAAACGTTTATACGGTAGCGTTGGATATTACGACAAACGCTCTTCCGCATTGCTCATGCAACTGCCATTATCCATGACCAGCGGTTTTGATGTAATGACGATGAACGTAGGTAAGATGCTGAACCAGGGTTTTGAAGTAACACTGGGTGGTATCCCGGTGTCTACTAAAAACTTCCAGTGGACTTCAGATCTGAACTTCGCTACCCTGAAAAACAGGATACTGTCTCTGGGCGGTCAGCAGTTCATTCCGGCGGGTTCCCGTCAGCGGATTGAAGTGGGGATGCCATTTGGTTCCTGGTATATGCCGGTTTGGACAGGTGTTGATCCTGCTACCGGTGCTGCTACCTGGGAAGGCGCCGACGGAAAACCAACTTCCGATTACAATTCAGCAGTTAGAAAATATGTTGGCCAGGCACTGCCTAAAATCACAGGCGGTTTCACCAATAAATTCACTTACAAAGAATTCGACCTGTCTGTGTTCATCACTTTCAGCGCAGGAAACAAAGCTTACAACTATAACCGTTCCTTCCTGGAAAGCGATGGTAACAACACCACCGGAAACCAGGCGAAAGATGCCGGCAGCCACTGGGAAAAACCAGGCGATATTGCAGACAGACCTAAAGTAATCTGGGGTAATGGTACCAACTCCAATGCTTCCTCTACCCGCTACCTGGAAGATATCTCCTATGTGCGGCTGAGAAACCTTTCATTAGGTTACAATCTTCCAAAAAGTACTTTGAGCAGATTGAAAATGCAGGGATTGAGAGTATATGCGCAGGCAGAGAACTTATTTACGCTGACAGGATATAAAGGATGGGATCCGGATATGAGCACCAACCCGATTTCTCCAACCAGCACTGCATCTCCGGCTACTACAAATGCGGGAACTGATTTTTACCGTTATCCTACTTCAAGAGTGATCACGTTTGGTATTAGTGTGGGACTGTAATGAAGTAACATCAAAAATTTAAGTTAATTATGAAATATACAAAACTCTCCATATTAGCATTGGCTACGGCTGGTTTGTTTTCAGCCTGCTCCAAGCTGGATCAGAATCCGCAGTCCTCATTGAATGAAGGGGATGCGGTAAATGAAGGGAACGCACGTATTCTTGCAAACGGAATGTATGAGCGCATGCAAACGCTGGAATACTATGGCCGCGACTTCATGATCGTGTCTGACCTGGGCGGTAATGATATGAAGATCACTTCCCAGAACTCCAACCGGTTTATTACAGAATTCCAGTTGAACTATACACCATTGCTGGCGCCGCAAACCAATACATTCCTGAATGCATACAGAGTGGTAAACCAGGCGAATGTACTGATCGATAAAATGCCTGAAACTGAAAAGACCAGTACCATCCGTGGAGAAGCCTATTTTCTGCGTGCATTGGCAAATTTCGATCTGGCCAGGAGGTACACAAGACCTTACACCAACGTAGCAGCAAAAATCAATGAGCCCAATACCGGTATTACACTGGTAACAAAAGCGGTGGATGCTCCTGCAAACTATAAACCTGGTCGCAGTACGCTGGCTGAAACCTATGCGGCTATTATCAGCGATCTGAAAGTGGCGCAGCAAACTGCTCCTGCGGGTAAATCCGAAGACAGAAACGCGAATGTGTTTAATGCTACAAAGGATGCAGCAACTGCATTACTGAGCCGTGCTTACCTGTATAAGGGCGACTGGCAGCTGGCTATTGACGAAGCTGATAAGCTGATCGGGAAGTATTCCTTATATGAAGCGTCTGAAGTGGCGAAAGCATTCAACCTGGATGCCGCCGGTTCGGAAGAAATCTTTTCCCTGCGTTTCCTGACACCAGATGGTGCCGGCTCCAATAACTTCGGTTATATGTATGTACCTGCTAAATTAGGTGGGTATGGAGATATCAGGCTCACAGATGGTTTTATGGAATTGCTGGATCCAAAGGATGTTCGTAATGAGCTGGTTCAGAATCTTGATGGCAGTAACTACCTGATGAAATTTTCGGGTAATGAAGCAACAGGACAGGTAGGTCTTGTAAACGTAAAGATCCTGAGAATCAGTGAAGTGTTGCTGAATCGTGCAGAAGCTTATGCTGAGTTGGGTAACCTGCAGAAAGCAACGGATGATGTGAATATGCTGAGAGCTAAACGTGGACTGGATCCTTTTACTGATGTTGCAAATATCAAAGCTGAAATTATTAAGCAGAGAAGATTGGAGCTGGTGGGTGAAGGTTTGGGTATGTCTGATCTGTTCCGGAAGAATGGACAGCGTAATATCAGAGATGCCAACGCGCTGAGCACAAGGGTTACGGAGGCGAGTGATTTCCGCGTAGCTTTCCCTATTCCGCAGGCCGAGATGGATGCAAATCCGAATATGGTACAGAACCAGGGTTATTCCAATTAATATTATTATATGACAAGAGAGGTGCTTCCGCGGAGGCACCTTTTTTTATTTGAGCAGATGCCTACTGGATAAGAAAAAAAAGAGCGGAATAATTATCAAGTGATTTATTTTAGGAAGGATCAGGCAAAACAGGCTCTGGCTGCGGGCAGCATTGCGATATATATATGATCAGACTGATAGCATGTATATCATTATATAATATAATAACCAACCGGTTTTTGCTGGGTACTTATATGAGTATAATATATTTGAAAGATAAATAATTATATATTATATTTATTATAATTACTAGCTTATAAATACGATTCTCAGGTGAAGATGGCTGTTGGGATATATTCCGGAACAGATTTAAAAAAAAGCTGGTTTTGCACTAGTATTTTTTAAATTTCCTATATTGCAGTAGAATTTAAACAATATTTAACAAATACGTATCAGAATCTAAAACAGAATCTAAATAACAAAATTTTAATTAGTTGGTGCTTGTGTGGATTTAACCGCCATTTCAAATCTATACCGGAAACAGTTTCTGATATAGTTTAGGAAGAAAATAGAGGAGAGAAACTGGAATTTGCTTTGAGAAAAATACGAATAAGGAACGATGGGTTATGAGGAAAACGGATTTACGGAATTAACCTTTGGGATAAATGAGTACGGCACCCCCATTTTTATTAGTTAACTGACAATATCTTTCAAATCTAAATTGCTTATGAAAAGAGGACTACTCTTATGGTTGCTAGTGGCCATCAGTGTTGTGCAAGCCTATGCACAAACAAAATTAATCAGCGGCAAGGTTACGGATGCCAAAGACGGCTCCGGACTCCCTGGTGTATCTGTCGGAATTAAAGGTACAGGTAAAGGTTCCCTAACCACCAACGATGGCTCTTACAAACTCGAAGCTCCCGCGGGTTCCGTGCTTGTTTTTTCTTTTATTGGTTACGCATCTAAAGAAGTACCGGTTGGAGCTGAAGGCACTATCAATGTTGCACTTGGCGCCGACAATAAAGATCTTAGTGAGGTAGTAGTTACCGCGCTGGGTATTAAACGCGAAAAACGCACCCTGGGTTATACTACCCAGGAAGTAAAAGGTGATGATATCGTGCAATCCAAGGAAGTAAACTTCCTGAATGGTATGCAGGGTAAAATTGCCGGTGTACAAATTAATAACACTTCCGGTATTCCGGGTGGTGGTACCCGTATCGTTATTCGTGGTGGTGCCTCTTTGACCGGTAATAACCAACCACTGTTTGTAGTAGATGGTAACCCGATCAATAATGATCAGATTGGAGCCGGTGATTCTGACGATGATCCTGTACTGGCGGGTGGTACTACTCCTAACAGGGGCATCGACATTGACCCTAATATTATTGAGTCTGTAAACGTTCTCCGGGGTGCTTCTGCAACGGCATTGTATGGTTCCAGGGCTGCTGGTGGAGCGATCATCATCACCACTAAAACCGGTGCTGGTTTGAAAGGTAAATCTTTCAGCCTCACAGTGGGTTCCAGCTTGAACATTGATAAAGTGGTACTGCCTGAGTTTCAGACCGGTTGGTCACAAGGTAACGGTGGAGTATTCTGGGATGGAAGAACCCGTCCTACTTCACGTTCCTGGGGCGCTAAAATGGATACCTTAAAAGTTGACGGTAAGCCAGCTGTTACCTACGATCCACGTGATGCGTTCTTTAAAACAGGCACTACCTGGGATAATAACATCAGCCTGAATGGATCTACAGATAAATCTAATTACCTGATGTCCTACTCTTCTTTAAGACAGGAAGGTGTGGCTCCCGGTACTGATTTTTATCGTAATTCCTTTTACGCAAATTTCTCTACCCATCTTACCGATAAGTTAACAGCAACTACGGGTATCAGCTACATCGATTCACGTAACGACCGTTTGCTGGAAGGTAACGGTAGTGGTGGTACTTCTTACCTGGCTAACCTTTACACTGCCCCGGTAAGTTACAACCTGTTACCATATGAGAACCCGGTAGATAAGTCACAGAATATGTATAAGGTGAATGCCAATAACCCTTTCTGGACTGCTGCCAATACCGGATTGCAACTGAATGTATCCCGCTTCATTCCTAACTTCAGCCTGGTATATACTCCATTAAACTGGCTGACTTTAACAGAAAGAATTGGTGCGGATATTTATACAGATGAACGTATATTTCATGAGGCAATCGGCTCATTTGGTACTTTCCCGAATGGTCGTATGTACAATGAAATCATCAACAACAAACAGATCAACCACGACTTTTACGCTACCGCCAGAAAAGAATTTAATAAATTCGATCTGACCGTAATGGTAGGTAATAACATCATTTCTGAACACTATACCGATCAGTTTTCAAAAGGTATCGGGTTAGCCGTACCTGGCTTCTACGATATTACCAGTGCGGAGTCTGTAACATCTACGAAAACTTTCTACGACAGAAGAAGGGTGAGTATTTACGGCCAGGCAGTCCTGGAATATAACCGTATGTTGTCATTAACCTTAACTGGTAGAAATGACTGGTCATCTTCCATGCCGGTTAAGAATAACTCCTACTTCTACCCTTCTGTTACCGGTGCATTTGTATTCTCTGAACTGGAAGGATTAAAAGATAGCAAAGTATTATCATTTGGTAAAGTAAGGGTGGCTTACACTGCTATTGGTAATGATGCACTCCCTTATAAGGTAGCAACACCTTTTAATAAAACAGTAGTTGGTGATGGTCTTCGTGGTTCACTGGATCTTCCTTTCAATGGTGTAAATGGTTTCTCCAAGAATAATGTGTTGGGTAATCCTGATCTGAAACCAGAAAGGATTAAAGAATTTGAAGTTGGTTTGGAAACAAAATGGTTAGACAACCGTATTGGCCTGGAAGCGAGCTACTATAATAAGGTTAGTACTGACCTGATATTCCAGACAGCAGTATCTGCTGGTTCCGGTTATACCCAGGCAGTAATCAATGCAGGTAAGATCACCAACAAAGGTTTGGAAGTAACTTTAAATGCTAACCCAATCAGGGGTAAAGATTTCAACTGGAATATTTCTGCTAACTACTCCAGGAACAAAGCCATGATCAATGAGCTGACTGAAGGTGTAACTTCTATCCAGATAGGCGGTTTCACCACTCCGGGTATATACCTGGTAGCTGGTCAGCCTTATGGTACTATCAGAGGTTCACGTTACAAGAGGAACGACCAGGGTAAACTGCTGATCGATGATGACGGTTATCCTATCCAGGATGATGGTACCTCTTTTGATATTGGTAATACTCAACCAAGATGGATTGGTGGTGTAACCAACAGCGTATCTTATAAAGGTATCAACCTGTCGTTTACGTTCGACGGCCGTTTTGGTGGTCAGGTGATCAACTTTGATGAATACTATATGACCTTCTACGGTACCAGTGGTCTTACCAGCAGCCGCGACGGATCAAAGGTATATGACGGTGTAACTGCCGATGGTAAACAAAACACGAAATCCATTAAAACTAATGAGCCTTATTGGCAGGCATGGGGTGATACTTATGAAAACCTGATCCAGGATGCAACGTTTGTAAAACTGAGAAATGTTACACTGGCCTATAATTTTAGTCCAAAGTTGTTAAAACGTACTCCATTTAAAGCGGCAATGGTTTCTGTTGCAGGCCGTAACCTGTGGATCTACACTCCACACTTTACCGGTTCAGATCCTGAACTGAGTACTTATGGAGCAGGTAGTAACTCCGGTGGTTTCTATCACTACGTTTCACCAAGCACCAGATCTTACAACGCAACTTTGAAGTTAACTTTCTAAACTGAGTAATGATGAACAAGAAGATAATTATATCCATTATAGCGGGAAGTGTAATGTTAGGGGGTTCAGGATGTAAAAAATTCCTGGATGTAAACAATGACCCGGCTGCAGCCACGAACGTAACTGACGCCCTGTTGGTGGGCGGTGTTGAATTAACTACCGCATTTAATATTGCGGGTGGTTATCCTGCCAGAACTGCCGCTTTCTGGACACAACAACTGGGTTATGACCAAAATGCACCGGAATGGGATACTTATAAAGTAACAGCTTCCGATGTAGATAATACCTGGTCTTTTGACATGTATCCCCAGATCCTGAACAACCTGAAGATCCTGCAGGACCAGGCTGCCACAGCTAGTCATCCGCATGCCGCTGGTATAGGAAAGGTATTAATGGCTTATAATATGGCTGTTGCTACCGACTTGTGGAATGCAGTACCTTATTCACAGGGATTCACAGGCTTTGGAAATTTAAAGCCAAAGTATGATACGCAGGAAAGCATTTACACCAGCATTAATACTTTACTGGATGATGCCATCGCACTGCTGGCACAGGAAGATGCTTCCGGATCAGTTGGTGATAAAGATCTGATATATGGTTCCGATCCTGAAAAGTGGACGGCGTTTGCTTATTTCCTGAAAGCCCGTTTTGCTTTACGTTTAACATATGCACCTGGTAAAGTGGCTGCCACACAGGCACAAGCTGCCTTAACAGCATTGGCAAAGGCTTTCCCTGATGCCAGTTTCAATCCAGGTGTTACATTTGGTACCAAATCCGGATCAGAAGCCCCCTGGAACCAGTTTACAGTGAAATGGGGTAGCGTTGCAGTATCATCTACTTTCCTCACTTTGCTGCAATCAACAAATGATCCCAGGTTGCCAGTAATGGTAGATCCGGTTAAATTAGGCACTGGTTACAGAGGCAGAATAATAGGCGAAGACCAGATTAACATTGATTCACTTTCAGGTGTAGGTAAGTTCTTTGCTGCTGCTGATCAGTCAGTGTATTTAGCTACTTATGATGAACAGCTGTTCATCAAAGCAGAAGCTACTTTCCTGACCGCTGGTTTTGCTGCAGCTCAACCTGTTCTTAAAAGTGCAGTGGAAGCGCATATGGAAAGATGCGGTTTGAATCCGGCCAGCGCTGCGGTTCAGGCTTATATCACTGCTAAATGCACACTTACTGCTGCCAATGCTTACGAGGTGATCATGACACAGAAATATATTTCTAACTATCTGTCTCTTGAATCATACAACGACTGGCGCAGAACTAATTTCCCTAAGCTCACTGTTGTGCAGAATGCATACCAGGGTATCACTACCATCCCACGCAGATGGGTGTATCCAGCTTCAGAGAATGAAACAAACGCACAGCCTGAACAACCAGGCAAACTTACAGATCGCGTTTGGTGGGATACCAAACAATAATCAGTATTTCATTTAACTAATAATACGAAGCGGTTGTCTCTGCAAAGAGACAACCGCTTTTTTTATGCTTATCTTCATTTACCCCTAAAATGTTATTTTTTACTTGAAATGTTTCCCTATATTTGTTCCCGTCATGAAAATTTTCATGAAGCCAAAATCGGAGAATCAAGGTTTATTTAGAGTAATACAACATAACAACGAATACATTTTTTTTGCTTATCGGGAATTTATAACGGGAATATTTGCTTATGGGGAGCGGCTTACGGCCAGATTTTCCATCTAATTTAATGAGATTCAATAGTTGCCCATCCTGCTGTTCACGCAGGAACGGAGTCGTTTTCTGTTGACCACAGAAAATGAAATGGCAATCTGTATAAAATTATCTGATTATTCAGTGGCGTGCCACTGCTGTACTCTTGTTCACTTGTTTTTATAATGTTAGGATTGCTTATGATTTTTAGATTGCTTATGTAGAATTGTGCTTTGCGAAGATTTCCGCAAAGCAACATTGTTATTTCGTTTAGTCTTTATTGTTATATAATAATAGCCTTGCGCTAAATGGCCATGCTATGCCTGGACATGTCTGTATTACATTTATTTTTTCAAATCAAAATCGCTTATGAAGAAAGGATTGTTTCTCTGGTTATTTGCGGCTATTACCGCGCTGCAGGCGCTTGGCCAAACCAGGGTCATCACAGGTAAGGTGACAGACTCCAAAGATGGATCTCCGCTGCCTGGGGTTACAGTGAAAATTGTTGGTACTTCCAACGGCACCATGACGGCCTCCAATGGAGAGTTTAAGCTCAACGTTGGTGAGAAGGCGACTGCCATTGAATTTTCTTTTGTAGGTTATACCGCCCAACAGGAAAGTATTACCGGTAAATCTATCGTAAACGCCCAACTGGCTGCCGATCTGAAAGGATTGAGCGAAGTAGTGGTGGTTGGTTACGGTACTATTGAGCGTAAAAACCTCACGGCTTCTGTATCCAGCATCAAAGGAGCCACGCTGAAAAATGTGGCCGCATCCAGCATCGATCGTCAGTTATCCGGACAGGTAGCAGGTGTACAGGCTACTGTGTCCAGCGGTATACTGGGCCAGCCTGCACGTATCCGCATCCGCGGTACCAACAGTATCAGCAGTGGCACCGATCCGTTGTATGTAATTGACGGGGTGCCTTACATCACCGGCAACCAGAGTACTATTACTTCCAATAACCCGCTGGGTGATATCAATCCAAATGATATCGAAAGCATGGAAGTGCTGAAAGATGGCGCCGCTACTGCAATCTATGGTTCCAGGGCCGCTAACGGCGTTATCCTGGTAACTACCAAGAGAGGTAAAAGCGGTAGACCACGCCTCACATACGATATGTGGATGGCTGCAGCTAAGCCTTCCAAATTATTTGATCTGCTGAATGCAGATGAATTTGTAACCATCGCTAATGAGAAAAAGCTGAACGCCAAGCCAACAGCTACACCGGATGCTTTCCCTACACCAAATCCTGATGGCGGTTTTTACGATACCGATTGGCAGAAAATTGTGACCAGAACAGGGTTCCAACAGAATCATGCGCTGTCATTAAGCGGTGCCAATGATCAAACCAACTACTACGTTTCCCTCGGATATACCGATATGAAAGGTATTCTTGTTGGTAATGATCAGCGGAAATACCAGGTACGCCTGAAAGTGGAACAGAAAGCTTTTAATGTAGTAACTGTAGGCGTAAATGCCGGTGTTTCGCACATTACCAACAATGGTCTGAACGTTAGCCAGAACGGACTTTCCAGCAATCTTTCCAATGCTATCCGTGCTTTACCTAACGTACCTGCACAATGGAATGATGGTACCTATAATCTCAGCAACACCAATACACTCGGTAGCGGCGCTAATAAAGCCACTATCGCTGATAACTATACCAACATCAAATATGTGTTGGATCATAACATCTACCGTAACAAGAACCTGAATTTTACCGGTAATACTTTTGCCAGTGTAAAAATTCTGAAAGATTTTGACCTGAGAACGCAGATCGGTATAAACTATATGAATGGGGAAGATTACCAGTACTGGAACCCGATTCATGGCGATGGCCGTGGTACCAATGGTATTATCTATCAGCAGTCTGTTCCAAGCTTCCGTTATAACTGGGTAAACACTTTAAGCTATAACAAAACTATCGGCGCACATAATGTAGGCGCGGTGATCGGAACAGAAAATCAGAAAACCAGAGAAAGAAGTTTCTATGCGCAGGGTACTAACCTGATCAGCCCTTTCTTTGGTACTGATAACCTGATCGACAACAGCACCGGTACCCAAACGGTGGGTGGTACACTGGTGGAACGCGCATTCCAGTCGTACTTTATCAGAGCTAACTACAGCTACAAAGACCGCTACCTGGTATCTGCAACCCTTCGCAGAGATGCTATTTCTTCCCTGCCTATCGGCAAACAGGATGTAACACTGCCGGGCGTTTCCGTAGGCTGGAGAGCTTCACAGGAAAATTTCTTCCAGGAAGGTGGTATCGCCGACCTGATCAGCAACCTGAAGATCCGTGGCGGTTATGCTAAAGTAGGTAACGTGGATATCGGTGCATATCCTTATGCCGGTACTTACAAACCAGCACTGTATGGATCCTTACTGGGTATTGCTTTCAATCAGGTATACAACCCGGACCTGACTTTTGAAACCAGCAAAAAAATGAATATCGGGCTGGATCTGGGATTATTCCACGACAGGATCACCGTAACGGCTGATTATTTCAGGAATGATATTGACAACATGATCCTGGCATCTCCGCTGCCTCCGTCATTAGGTGTTCCAAGCGCTACCAAACCGAATGTATTTTATTCCAACGTGGGTAAAATGTATAACAAAGGTTATGAGCTGACAGTGAACAGTACTAATATTCAGCGTGGTGATTTCTCCTGGACTACTTCCTTCAACATCTCTTTTGTAAAAAATAAAATTACTGCACTGGTAGATAATGCAGATATCGTTTATCCATACAACATTACCCGCGTAGGTGAATCTATGGGTGCTTTTTATGGTTACGAATCCATGGGTGTGAATCCTGCAAACGGTAACCCATTGTGGAAAAAAGCAGATGGTTCCATTATACAGGGTGATGCATCAAAAGGTGTTTATTATGCCTACAATGCTTCAAAACCTGAAGATGTATCTACTTCAGCAAAAGCATTATCATCTTCCGACAAAAAAATCCTCGGTAATGCTACTCCAACCTATTATGGTGGTTTGAACAATACCGTTAATTACAAAGGATTCGACTTTAACCTGTTCCTCTCTTTCTCCGGTGGTAACAAGGTTTACAGCGTAACCCGCCAGGAAGGTTTGAACAACCAGAAGTTCCTGAACAACGGTAAAGAAATTTTAAACAGGTGGACTACTCCGGGCCAGGTAACAGACGTGCCTAAACTGTACCTGGGTGCAGATAACTTTATCCTGCAGAGTGGTAACGTTAACAGCCGTTTCCTGGAAGATGGCAGCTTTATCCGTGCGCAGAACATTGGCCTGGGTTATACCCTGCCTAAAGCTATGCTGGAAAGAATTAAGCTGAGCAGCATCCGCGTTTATGCACAGGTGCAGAACGCATTCATCATCACAAAGTATTCCGGTCTTGATCCTGAATTAAACACTTATGTGGATTCAAGAGCTAACACGCAACCAGGTTTGGATTACAACACCAACCCGGTTCCCCGCAGCTATACTTTTGGTATTAACGTAGGATTATAAAAAATAATGAACATGAGAAATACAATGGCATATAAATATAACAGAAGCATGAAAGCAGTAGCAGCAGGATTACTGGTGTTATCACTGGGTGCTGTGTCCTGTTCAAAATACACGGAATTATCACCAAAGAACGCCTTGCCGCAGGACGCCGTATTTTCGGATTCGTCTACTATCGAACTCGCTGCAAATGGTATGTATAATACAGCTGCGCTGGGAAGTTATAATGATGATTATACTTTAGGCCGTGGCTATCCTTTCGGTGCCGCTGCCATAGAGCAGGATGAAATGCGCGGAGAAGATATGGTGAACCTGGCTACGTTTTATGATATCACTTACAAAGGTAGTTACAGTCCTACTTCTGCCAATAATGTGCAGATGTGGGTGAACCTTTATGCACTGATCAACCAGGCCAATACGCTCATTGATGGTGTGCGGAAAGCCGCTGCCAGCAACGTGATTTCGCAGGCTAAAGCGCTGCAGCTGGAAGGTGAAGCCCGTTTTCTGCGTGCGCTGGCGCATCATGAAGCGGTGATTCATTACAGCCGTCCGTATGCAGATGGTGCGGGTGCACAAGTTGGGATTCCTTACAGAGATATGCCTGTCAGCACACCGGCTGAAATACAGGAAGCGCTGAAAGTGGGCCGTGGTACGGTAAAAGAAGACTATACCAAAATACTGGCGGATCTGGATTTTGCAGAAGCGAACCTGCTTCCTACTACAGCCAATCCTATCAGCAGGGCAACCAAAGGAGCAGCTATTGCTTTGAAAACAAGGATTAAGCTCCATATGGCCGATTGGCAGGGTGTTATCACAGAAGCAGCGAAGCTGGGTGCAGATCAAAGCGCGCCATTTGTGAGCCCGGTGAAAGGTTATAAACTCACTGATAGTCCTGATGGTCCATTCACAAAAGCAGATAATAATACAGAATCTATTTTCTCTATCGCTAACAGTGCAATCACCAACGGAGGTTCCAACGGTGCGCTGGCAGCGATGTTTGGTCCTTCTGATCAGAAAGGCCGTGGCCTGGTAGCCACCAGCCCGAATCTGTACAACGCCTCTTTCTGGGCAGGCGATGACATGCGCCGTGTTTTATTGCAGGTAAAACAGGCTACTGTATCAGGTGGTAAGCCGGTTCAGAATTTCTACTTCAATTATAAATACCGTGATTATCTGAATAAGTCCGACTGGGCGCCGATGATCCGTTATGCAGAAGTATTGCTGAATGCAGCTGAAGCTTATGCACGCGCAGGTAATATCGTACAGTCGTTCAAGTTATACAATGCTGTTCGCAACCGTTCTTTACCTGAAGGCAGTCCTAACCGCATCACTACTGCTCCGCTCGACATGATCCAGGCAGTACTGGATGAGCGTCGCGTAGAGTTTGCGGGTGAAGGTCGCCGCTGGCCGGATATTACCCGTCTTGCACTGGATGCAAAGTATGGAACAGGTGGTATCCCTGCAAAAGTGATTGTTGATGATCTGAAAGATGACGGTAGCAATTACAACACCGTTACCAGACCGGTAACACCGTCCAGTTACGGTAGCATCAAGTATGCTGATTACCGGTTTATCTGGCCGCTGCCGGCAACTGAGATCTCTGCAAATCCTGCTTTGAAGAATGCACAGAATCCACAATACTAAACCTTGCCTTAACCTATAATAACAAAAAAACTCACCGGTGTAATGCCGGTGAGTTTTTTTTATGTAGACGATTATATTATTTCAGCACTTCCTGTAGCTTCGCTTCCAGTGCAGGTCCTCTCAGGTTGGAGGCAATTACTTTTCCCTGCGGATCCAGCAGGAAATTGGTTGGAATAGCATTAAGACCATATAAAGGTACTACGGAAGAATCCCAGAATTTGAGATCGCTCACATGGCTCCATACCAGTCCGTCTGCTTTAATAGCTTCCTGCCATTTATCTTTTGTTTTATCCAGTGATACACCGAGAATGGTAAAGTTTTTTCCTTTGTATTGCTGATAAGCTTTCACCACGTTCGGGTTTTCCTGGCGGCATGGACCGCACCAGCTGGCCCAGAAATCCACCAGTACAAATTTACCGCGGAAAGAACTGAGACTGATCATTTTGCCGGATGGATCGGGAAGGGTGAAGTCGGGAGCTACCTGGCCTACTTTTATAGCAGATGGTTCTTCTCCACCGGCTGCATCGCCGCCGGAGCCCTGATTCTTCTCCAGTTCCAGGATCTTATCTGTCATGCTTTTTACCAAAGTGTTTTTTGGAAAACGGGTAGCAAGATTGGTGATCACCTGTTTGTGTGCAACAATCTCTTCTCCGTTCCTCACCTGGCTGATCGCAAATACTGCGGTGGCTGGATTTTTTGTTTTATCTGCCATGAGGAAAAAGCCGTTTTCAAATTCTTTTTCTTTTTTCTGAAAAGCAGCTACTTTGGGCTGGAATGCACTATCGGGCAGCACAGCGTGGAGACTATCCAGGCTACGCATTTCTTCTGTGAGTGCAATAGACTGTTTGCTGATATCGCTCATAAACTGTTGGAGTTCGGCAGTTGGTTCGGAACCGCTGATCTTTACATCTTCCAGTTTATCTATATCTCCATCTATTTTCATATCGCCGGCATCGAGTGCAAGTAATATAAATTTGCCATTTTCAAAGCGTACGCGGTACAGTCCCTGTTCGGGCACCATTCCTTTCAGCGTGAATTTGCCACTGGCATCTTTTACATTGGTAGAATCCACCACTTTCACATTGTCCAGTGTCAGTTCTTCCAGTAATACAGAACCTAATGGTAAATTGCTCAGGTGTCCTTCTATTTTAAATTCACCTTTTTCCGTTTGCCCGGCGCATCCTGCGAGGAAAGCGGCGGCGGAAATCCATAATAAGTATTTTTTCATGCTACTATTTTTTGAACATTCATCTGACGGATACCACTCAATATAGGATAAATATTTCCAATGCTGTTTTAGCCTTTCAGCTTCTCTGCCAGCAATTCATTGGTGAGCCGCGGATCAGCCTTGCCTTTGGATAATTTCATTACCTCTCCTACGAACAGCGACATCAGCCCTTTTTTGCCACTTTTAAAGGCCGCTACTTTATCCGGATATTTTGCCAGCACTTCATCAATAATGGGAGAAATGTTGTCGGCGTTGTTATCCTGTAATAAATTCAGGCGGGTGGCGATGTCCATCGGATGATCTGCGGGTGTTTGGATCATTTCCGGCAATATGCGGGAAGAGGCGATGGAGAAGCTGACTTTTCCCTCATCTGTAAGCGTAATTAACGCTGCCAATGCCTGTGGTGTTACCGGGAAATGACTGATTTCTGCTGAGTGTTCATTCAGCCAGGATTTAACAGGGCCCAGCATCCAGTTGGCAGCGGCTTTATATTGCGAGGTAACGGCAATTAAACTTTCGTAATAGTCGGCCGTGGATTTATCATCGCAGATAACACGCGCATCGTATTCCGGCAGGCCAAAATCGGTGGTGTATTTACGGATGAGTTCTTCCGGCAGTGCGGGCAATGTGGCCCGTACGCTGTTAATGAATTCATCTGTTAGCTTAAATGGCGCCAGATCTGGTTCCGGGAAGTAGCGGTAATCATTTGCTTCTTCTTTGGAACGCAGGGAAAACGAGCTGCCGTTGGAAGCGTCAAAGCTGCGTGTTTCCTGTACCAGGGTGCCACCGGCTTCTATGAGATCTATTTGTCTTTTTACTTCGTTGTCGATGGCCCGTTTTACGTTGCGGATAGAGTTCATATTTTTCACCTCTACCTTCGTACCCAGGGTGGTGCTGCCTTTCAGACGAACCGAAATGTTGGCATCGCAGCGCATGCTGCCTTCTTCCATATTACCATCACATACGCCGAGGTAACGTACCAGGCGGCGCATTTCGGTAAGGTAGGCGTATGCTTCCTCACTGTTATGCATGTCTGGTTCGGTTACTATTTCCACGAGGGGAACGCCTGCGCGGTTTAAATCCACGTAGCTGTTGTCAGGGTCCTGGTCGTGGAGGAGTTTACCCGCATCTTCTTCCAGGTGGATGCGGTTCAGCTGTACATTGCGGGTGCCGGCATCTGTAATAATGGTAATATAACCGCCTTTACAGATGGGAGCCGTATGTTGGGATACCTGGTATCCTTTTGGAAGATCCGGGTAGAAGTAGTTCTTACGGGCAAAATAATTGTCCTTTTCAATTTCACAATGACAGGCAAGACCCAGTTTGATGGCATATTCGGCCGCTTTGCGGTTCATGCGGGGCAAGGTGCCCGGGTGGCCCATTGTAATGGGACTGATATGCGTATTTGGAGCGCCGCCAAAAGCTGCACTGTCGCTGCAAAATAATTTACTTTCGGTAAGCAGCTGGGCGTGCACTTCCAGCCCGATCACTGTTTCATATTTGCTGTATATATCGCTCATTTTCCGTACTGATTCCCACAAATATATTCAAATAATACCGTGATTTCAGGCTATTTGGTGCCAATAAATCCCTAAATTGAGATACACATCAAAATTTCTTCCCTATGATCAGCAAGGCCCAGGCAAGTCAGCTTTATCAGGCGCAACAGGTTTATTTCGACTCTGGCGCCACACTTTCTTATTCCTTCCGCAAAACGCAGTTAAAGCGTTTGAAGAACGGGATTAAGAAGTTTGAAGATAAAATCACCGCTGCCCTGCATGCTGATCTGCACAAGCATCCGCTGGAGTCTTATGGTAGTGAGATAGGATTTTTGTATGAAGAAATCAGTTATATCCTGCAAGGGCTGAAGCAATGGATGGAGCCCGAGCCGGTTACCTCTCCTTTTGTGACCTATCCCAGCAGCAGCCGGGTATATAAGCAGCCGTTGGGGCTTACCCTCATTGTTGGCCCCTGGAACTACCCGTTTATGTTGCTTATCAGCCCTTTACTGGGGGCCATTGCCGGTGGTAACTGTGCCATTATTAAGCCGTCGGAGCTGGCGCCGCATACTGCGGCGGTAACCGCTGCGCTGATAAAAGATACTTTTGATCCGGCCTATATTACGGTAGTAGAGGGGGATGGAACAGAGGTGATTCCTACCCTGATGAGCTTCCGGTTCGATCATGTGTTTTTCACGGGGAGTATCCCGGTGGGCAAGAAGATCCTGGAAATGGCGGTGCCGCACCTCACGCCGGTTACGCTGGAACTGGGCGGTAAATCGCCTTGTGTGGTAGATGAAAAAGTGAATGTAACGGTGGCGGCTAAACGAATAGTGTGGGGTAAGTTCTGGAATGCCGGTCAAACCTGTGTAGCGCCGGATTACCTGCTGGTACACCATAAAGTGAAGGATGAACTGGTAGCTGCGCTGAAAGCGGCGATAACAGAATTTTTCGGGGAAGATCCCTCCCGCAGTGATGATTATGCCCGTATTATCAATGCCAGGCGATTTGATACGGTGGCCGGCTACCTGGGCGAAGGCCACATACTGCACGGCGGGGAAACAAACCGGGATCAGCTTTACATAGCCCCTACCCTGCTGGAAGATGTGGAATGGACGGACCCGGTGATGCAGGACGAAATATTTGGTCCCGTGTTGCCTATACTTACCTACGCCAGCCTGCCGCAGGCCATAGAGGCCATTAAGCAGTTGCCTTACCCGCTGGCGTTGTATGTTTTTACAAAGAGTAAGAAAACGGAGAAGGCACTGATAGAACAGGTGCGTTTTGGCGGAGGTTGCGTGAATAATGCGCTGGTTCATCTCACCAATCCTGAATTACCCTTTGGTGGCGCAGGGTACAGCGGGATGGGAAAGTATCACGGCAAATACAGCTTTGATACTTTTACCCATCAGAAAGGTATGCTGAAAACGGCTACCTGGCTGGATGTTCCAATGAAGTATCCGCCGTTTAAAAATAAATTGAAGATGATGAAGATGGTAATGAAATAGGCTATATATCCGCCTTATTCAGTTTCACGGGCAATTTAATTATCAGCGTTTTATCGGATCCATTCCGGCGGATTTTTGCCGGTGCATCACCTTTCACTTTGGCCTGTGTTTCACGGTATGCTTTAGATAGCTCTGCTGCATTTTTAACCGGTATCCCGGCAAGTTCCAATACTATATCGTCTTTCTGGAAACCTGCTGCTGCGGCTGCAGAAGAAGGAGCCACCTCAATTACCTGTGCGCCTTCATTATTTTCGGTATCCTGTACGCGGAGGCCCAGTTTTTCGTTGTTATCCCAGTTGTCGCCAAATCCCTGGAAACCACGCGGCATAGGGAAAGAGAAGGATCTTGGTCCGTTCTTTGGCAGTGCAGATAAAGGTGGATGCATGGTCCAGCCATTATCCATTTCTTTTCGTTCATCGAGGGTAACCGCTACCTTGTTTGTTTTGGTATTACGTATGTACGTTACCGTTACTTTGTCTGCCGGTTTATGTTTGCCGATCTCTTCAAATAATTCTGCCGGTTCATTGATCTTTTTATCATCTACAGAAACAATGATATCGCCGGTTTTTATGCCTGCTTTATCAGCTGGGGTGCCTTTTGCTACTGATTTTACCGTAACGCCGCTGGCTGCCACTTTTTCAGTTATCACACCGAGGATGGCTTTGTTCATTACCGGCATTTCTATATCGTTGTCTTCATCGTTGTCGTTAAACAAATCAAAGCTGCCTCCCTGTAAACTGTTGCTGTCAAACGTGAGGGCGTTGCCATCGCGCGGCGTGATCTTCCTGCGGAAAACGGTAAGGTCGGAGTTACTGTACTGGTCCAGTTTCTGGCCATTGATGAGTACATCGCCGTTTTTGATTTCCACGGTCACTTTACCGTCTTTGTCGCTTTTATGTTTGATTACAATTTCATCAAACTCTCCCAGCTGATTTTTGGAAGTGTCTTTCGTTTGCGCAGATACCGCGCTCATGGTGAAGCAGGAAAAACCCGCTATAGTGAGGATTTGCAGTAACCTGGTCATGGTGCTTAGGTGTTTTGTTGATTAAATTTAAACTAATGCGGCAAAATTAAAGGGCGTGCCAGGAAAGAAAAAGTTAAAATGTATGGTTTGGGGGCAAAAGAAATACGCTTTACAGCATATTTTTTTATTATTTGATGGGGGAGCCGCTCTTGCCTTCCGGATGTATCTCCAATGCCCCGGACCTGCGTATGTCATGGATCATCCATGCACTATCTATACTGTTAGCATGCACTCCTCATGCACTATTAATGCACTGTTAATGCACTCCCCATGCACTATGTCTACATATATGAATGAAATAAATTATATGAACGGGGTAAAAAGAGAGGGCTGACCTAAAAGCCCAATAGACTTTTTGGCCAGCCCTCATCTTTTTATGCTGTGAGCATTATTTTATGCTGTGAGTAGTTTCTTTACCGCAGCAATTACCTGATCCAGTTTGTCTGTTTCCTGTCCGCCTGCTGTGGCAAAGGTTTTCTGGCCACCGCCACCACCTTTGATCAGCGGAGCAATGTATTCTTTGATGATCTTTGGCGCTTCCCATCCTTTGGACGCCACCAGTTTTTCATCAATACTGAGGGCCACGCTGGCTTTGCCGCCAACATTGGCAACAAACAGCAGCACATGATCCGGGATCTCGTTTTTCAGCTGGAAAGAAAGTTGTTTCAGTCCTTCCGCGTTGCCTACATTCACTACCTGGCCCAGGAAGTTAACGCCGTTGATGTTTTCTGCCTGGTGGCGTATTACTGCTGCCAGTGCCCGTACTTTTTCCAGTTCCAGTGTTTCCAGTTGTTTTTCCAGGGAAGATTTATCCTGGATCAGTGTTTCTATGGATTTCACGAGTTCTTTCGGATTTTTCAGGGCGGCTTTAATTTCTTTCAGTTGCTGCAGTTGCTCGTTAACGAAGGCTTCTGCCTTGGAGCCGGTTACGGCTTCCACGCGGCGTACGCCGGCGGCCACTGCTCCTTCTGAAACAAATTTAAACTGGCCCAATTCGCCGGTTGAGCTGATATGTGTACCACCGCAAAGTTCCACACTATAGGCGGGGTCTATGATCACTACGCGTACAGTATCGCCGTATTTCTCACCAAAAAGAGCCATTGCGCCCAGTTTCAGGGCCTCCTCCTTTGGAAGCTCACGGATCACTACCGGGATATTTTCGCGGATCTTTTCGTTCACAATGGCTTCTATCTGCGCCAGTTCCTCGTCGGTTACTTTGGCGAAGTGCGAGAAGTCGAAACGCAGGGCATCTGCATTTACCAATGAACCTTTCTGTGCCACGTGTGTGCCCAATACCTGGCGCAATGCTGCGTGCAGTAAGTGCGTGGCCGAGTGATGGCGCTCTGTATTATGGCGCTTATCTTTGGCTACGGCGGCTTTTACAGGCGCATCGGGCTGTGCGGGCAGTTTATCTGCAAAATGTATAGTGAGGTTGTTCTCTTTTTTGGTGTCGGTAATATGAATTACTTCATCGCCGAAGTGCAGGGTGCCGGTATCACCTACCTGTCCGCCGCTTTCAGCGTAGAAAGGCGTTTGGCCCAGTACCAGCTGGAACTGCTCCTTACCTTTTGCTTTCACGGTGCGGTACTTCAGCAGTTTGGTAGTGCTTTCCAGTTGTTCGTAGCCTACGAAAACGGAGTTGGGTGTTTCGTCGAGTATTACCCAATCGCCCATATCCAGTTCTGTAGCGGCGCGGGAGCGGTCTTTCTGTTGCTTCATGGCAGCATCAAAGCCTTTTTCATCTACAGAAAAACCATTTTCTGCGGCTATCAGGCTGGTGAGGTCATAAGGAAAACCGTAGGTATCATACAGTTCAAAAGCTGTTTTTCCATCAACTGCTTTGGTGGCAGCGTGCTGGATAAAATCTTCGATCCGGCGGATACCGCTTTCCAGGGTACGCAGGAAGTTGTTTTCTTCTTCGAACACTACTTTCTTCACAAAATCCACCTGCTGTTGCAGTTCAGGGAATACATGCGAAAACTGTGCAGCCAGTACGGGTACCAGTTCGTGCAACAAAGGCTTTTTCACATCGAGGAAAGAGAAATAGTAACGAACCGCCCTGCGGAGAATACGACGGATCACGTAACCGGCGCCGGTATTGGATGGCAGCTGCCCGTCGGCAATGGTAAAGGAAATTGCGCGGATGTGATCAGCAATTACACGGAAGGCTACATCTTTTTTATCATCAGTACCGGCATATTTTTTACCGGTAAGTCCTTCTGTGGTGTGGATGGTACCCATGAAAAGGTCCGTATCATAGTTGGAGGTTTTATCCTGCAACACTCTTACGAGGCGTTCCAGTCCCATACCTGTATCTACGTGTTGGGCAGGCAGTGGTTCCAGGGATTTATCTTTCAGGCGGTTGAACTGCATGAATACGTTGTTCCATATTTCAATCACCTGTGGGTGGTCGGCATTCACCAGGGTTTTACCGTCAACCAGATTTTTTTCTGCTGCAGGTCTGCAGTCTACATGGATTTCTGAGCAGGGGCCGCATGGACCGGTATCACCCATCTCCCAGAAATTATCTTTTTTATTACCCAGCAGGATACGGTCTTCTGCGATATGTTCTTTCCAGAAGTCGTATGCTTCCTGGTCTTTTGGCAGGTTTTCTTTTTCATCTCCCTGGAAAACAGTCACGTAGAGCTTGTCTTTAGGGATTTTATATACTTCTGTGAGCAGTTCCCAGCTCCAGGCAATGGCTTCTTTTTTAAAATAGTCGCCAAAGCTCCAGTTACCGAGCATTTCAAACATGGTATGGTGGTAAGTATCAATGCCTACTTCTTCCAGGTCGTTGTGCTTGCCGCTTACCCGCAGGCACTTTTGCGTATCAACCACCCTTTTGTTAGGAGGCACCCTGTTGCCCAGGAAGTAATCCTTGAACTGGTTCATACCCGCGTTGGTGAACATCAGGGTGGGGTCGTTTTTAATAACGATAGGGGCAGATGGGACAATCTGGTGCCCTTTTGACGCAAAAAAGTCCAGGAATTGCTGTCTTATTTCGGATGCTGTCATAAATATTGATACGAATTAATATGTATTTTATATCTTATAAGCCATAACCGGTTAGAGGCTTGTAGTTGTATTTCAAGCCCTTATGAAGTAGTTAGAAAATTGACAATCAAAAGGTTGATGTTTTAATCTAATTACAGTAGGTTTGTGCGCCTTATTTTCCCGCCGTGTTAAAGGGAGTGCAAAAATATCGAAACCTGTATGATTATGCAAAACAGGTTGTGTTACCCGGCAAAAATAGTTAAGTGGGAAAAGAAATGCCAACGATACCCATCCATAAGTTTGTACCTCGTGAAATAAATCGGCTGTCATAGCGTTCACTGCACTATGGCGCATAAAGTACACCCTGGTGCATGAAGAAGGTTAAATATTTTTATAATACCCAAACATTAAAATACGAGAAGCTCGTGGTTTCTCTGCGGGTAAAAATCCTGAGAATACTGGGGTTTGTGTCTGCGGCTATCGTAACCGGGGCTATTTTTCTTTCTGTGGCATACCGGCTGGTTGACTCTCCAAAAGAGAAATCGCTTCGCCGCGACCTTGAAGGCATGAAAGAAAAATATGATGCGTTGCAGGGCCGGATGCGGGAAGTAAAGGGAAAACTGGCCGAGCTGGAAGACCGTGACAATGAAATTTACCGGGTTATATTTGAAGCATCTCCTATCCCGGACAGTACCCGGATGGGTAAAGTTAAGCGGGATGAAGAAGCCGCCCAGCTGCAATCCTTTGCCAGCAGTGAGATTATCGCCTCTACCTCCGTACTCCTGAAAGAACTCAATAACCGTGTAAAGGCGCAGGAGGAATCTTACAACGAAATTGATAAGATGGTGAAGAACAAACAGCAGATGCTGGCCTCTATTCCTGCCATCCAGCCGGTTTCCAATAAAGATCTTAAACATATTGCCTCCGGTTTTGGTTACCGCATCGATCCTATTTATAAAACCATGAAATACCACGCGGGGCTCGACTTTGCGGCGCCCAGCGGCACGCCTATCTATGCCACCGGCGACGGTGTTATCGAAGAGGCCAGCCTGAGTGATGTGGGTTACGGCAACCACGTGATAGTACGACATGGATATGGCTATAAAACCCTCTACGGCCACATGCTCCGCATGAAAGTAAAAGCCGGACAGGCAGTGAAACGCGGCGATGTATTGGGTTGGGTAGGCAGCACCGGCAAATCTACCGGACCGCACTGCCATTACGAAGTCATTAAAAACGGGGATAAGGTAGACCCGGTGTATTTCTTCTTTAATGATCTTACCCCGGAACAGTTTGACCGGATGCTTAAAATGGCCAGGTCGGGAAACCAGTCGTTTGACTAAAGTTATTAGCTTTTAGTTAGTTGCGGGCTTTCCGTAAGTTGTCTAAACCCAAAAAATGAGGTCTGAATGTTACAAGCTACAAGCTAAAAGCTTAACTTCATCTTTGTAAAAGATATTTGTCACCTCGTTTTTTACTACGATGCACCAGCTAGACCTTTTTTCGACATCTGGAGTACCGCATCCCACAGAAGCTGCGGTAACAAGACCAGTTAAAGTAAAAGCAAAGGCCAGCAGCAAGAAAGCTGCCGTAGCAACCACCATACCTGGGAAAAAACGGGGGCGTAAATCATTGAAAGAGTTATCGGAGGACCCGGATCTGATTATGGAATTGGATAAATTGGTATTGGATAAACAGTATTATTCGATCAGTGAGGTTGCAGCCATGTTTAAGGTGAATACGTCGCTGATACGTTATTGGGAAAATGAGTTTGATATACTGCAACCTAAAAAGAACCGGAAGGGCGACCGCCTTTTCCGGCAGGAAGATATTCACCACCTTAAATTAATCTACCATTTACTGCGGGAACGAAAATATACGATAGAAGGCGCCAAGCAAAAACTGAAAGAAGATCATAAGCTGGCCGCCCGTAATTTTGAAATGGTACAGGCTTTGCTAAAGGTACGTGGTTTCTTAACGGAACTGAAAGATCAATTATAAAAACAACATTATGCGATTGAAAACATTACTACTGGGTGGTGGCCTGTTATTCTCATCCCTGGCATGGGCACAGAACGAAACAGTACTGAAGGGCAAGATAGATATGAAAACACTGATGAATGACACCTCCGCAACGTGGTTCTACAAAGGTGTAAACAGCTACCAGCCTAACGACAATATGCTGAACTATATTAAAACCAACCGCGCCAACTTCAATATGGTAGTGGTAATGGGTACCTGGGACAATACCAGCCGCGAGGTAGTACCAGCGTTATATAAAGTAATGATCACCGGCGGCAGCCCTGACGAACAGATTGTAATGTTTGCTGCAGATAAAAAACTGCAAACAGATGCGCCGGTAGATTATAAAGTAAAGAAATTACCTACCATCATCGTATTTAAAGATGGTAAAGAAGAAGGCCGTATTGTAGGTGCGCCGAAAGAATCAATAGAAGCTGATATTTCCCGCATTCTGCTGAGCAGCACGAAGAAGGAAAAGGAATAATCGCCTTCGGCGATGGAAATTGTCTTGGAGCAGGATTACGCCGATTAACCGTGATTACGCTGATTTGATCAGGTTTGATTTTAAATATTTAGGGGAGATAGAATCGAATATTTTCGTTTCTATCTCCCCTAATCTTTTAAAAAATCCCAAAAGTAAAGTCAATGAAATCACGGTTAATCGGCGTAATCCTGCTCCAAGACAATTTCCATCGCCGAAGGCGATCTTTTACTCCGCCCGCAGGTCGCTCAGCGTAACGGTTGTAGAGGTAGTAGGCAGCTTGAGTTCACGCGCCTCCATCAGTTTGATTACACCAAGGTTCACCGTTTCTCTTAACGCATTATACTGGGCGCCATCAATAATATACGTGTTAAAGATGATCTGGATCACGTAAGTATCTTTGGTAAAATCATTCAGGTTTACCGTAGGATTTTCCAGTACGTTAGAATTGTTGTTCAGCATCTGCCGTACATCCTGTAAAAATAACAGCAGCGTGTCTGCCGGCGTATCCGTTCCCAGTTCCAGCTTTAAAGCCACGCGTTGCTGGGTACGCAGGGAAAGATTATCCAGGATACTGTCCACCATTTTTTTGTTGGGAACCGTAACGAAAGTCTTCTCCAGTGTACGGATACGCGTACTGCGTAAACCAATTTTTTCTACAGTCCCCTGCCAGGAATCCACCTTAACGTTGTCGCCTACACGGAATGGTTTGTCAAAGAAGATAATAAAGGAGCCGATCAGATTTTCTATACTTTCCTTCGCTGCCAATGCAAGGGCGGCCGCACCTATTCCCAAACCGGCGATGATCTTTTCTACCAGCCCCGGTCCGAAAAGGATGCGGATGAAGGCAATGGCGCCCATGATAAATATAATGGCCTTGAAAAAATCGCGGAAGAAAATAATGAACTGGTTATCGGTTTTATCTTCTGTGAGATCGGCTTTCTTTTCCAGTACCAGGGCAATGAAATCGATCAGCCGCAGCATGATCCAGATAATGCTCATACTCAGCGCCAGGCTCAGTAAGGTATTGGTAACATCATGCAGCGTTGCCTTATTATAGATATGAACATTAAGAACCTGCGGAAAGGTAAATCGGTCGATGGTGAGCATGAAGGTGACCAACAGGAAAAAATATTCCAGGGGCCGCAGTAACAGGCTGATAAAGTCTTTTTCTTCAATTTGCGGCGACCAGTGTCTTACCAGCCGGAACAGGATGGTGGCGAGTCCTTTTGAAATATACCGTTTGATAATAAATACAAACAATAAAACGCCGATCAATATCAGGTAATCCTGTACGGGGTTGTCTAAAATTACTTTGTTTAAAAACTCGTTCATAAGTTACAGCTAAATAATTCTACTGCTTTCCTGGTTAATCAATATTACACCTGGCTTGCTGCCGGTGTTAAAACTGCCATAGGTGTCCTGTATGCCCAGGGCCTTTGCGCCGTTAAAAGTAGCCCATTGCAATATTTCTTCCAACGGAATCTCCGGAAAATACTGACGGATGGTTTTTATTTCCTCCCAGATAGACAGGTGATGATTAGAAGCGAGGCTGTCGGTACCCAGCGTGATATTGCATTGCTGCTGCCGGAATTGTTGAATATCCGGTAAGCGGTTTTCGATGTACAGGTTCGCCTGCGGGCAAAGGCACCACCAGGTTTCCACGGGTTGCTGCTGTGCAAAACGGATATCGGCTTCAGAGGTAAAAGTGTTATGTACCAGCAAGATTTTATTCCGGGAGAAATAAGGCAGATAAGCTTCCAGGCTGTTGGTACCGGTAGGTTGGAAGCCACTGATATCCATGCCGAAGTGCTGGTAAAAAGAAAGGAACTCCCCTGTTTTTTGCTGGTACAATTCATTTTCAGCCGGTGTTTCCTGGTTGTGGATAGATACCGGTGCGTTGTGCGGTGTACCGGCCAGTAGCCCGAACAGGGCGTTGCTAACCGAATAGGGAGCGTGCGGCACAATGGAACAGCTGTGATGGGAGCCATTGATCTCCCGGAACGATGCCAGTACGTCCATACTATACTGGTAGCGGCTATTAGCGCCTGCGGGCGCTACGCCCATACATTCCACAAAGGTGTGGTAATACATTCTGCCCTGCTGTTTCTTTACGAGCGTGGCGGTGCTGTTGCAGATATCACCTACTGCGGAGATGCCGCTTTCCCACATTTCCAGTTCGGCCTTGTCTATAACAGCGTCATAGTCGCCGGTAGCCTGGTTCCTGGATTGCATCACCTGGGTAAGGAATGCCGGCAGGCCGGTTTTTTCCGGAATTACCCCTTTCATGTGGGATAATTCCAGGTGGCAATGGGTATTTACAAATCCCGGGCATAGTATTCCATCCAGTTCCCTGACATCGCCGCCGGCGTCAGATTCGGCTACAATGCCCGTCACTACGCCATCTTCAGTTAATATCAATACTTTTCCGGGCCCCAGCAGATGCGTACCGTTAAATATATCTTTTCCCTTTAATTTGATCTGTTTCAATTACCTGCTGTTTAATTAAGTTAATGGTGTTAATTTTGCAACCCGATTGGCAGTATCATTTCCGGTTGGAAAGGGTACTCAAAAGTCAAATATAATTATGATAGACAAACTGGAAGCTATAAAAGGTCGTTTCGAGCAGGTATCGATGGCGCTTACCAACCCGGCGGTTGTTAGTGATAACAAGAAGTTTGGTCAGCTCAGCAAGGAATACCGGCAGTTGGAAAAGATCGTGAAGGCATATGATGCCTACCGTAAATTGCTGGATAATATTGCATTTAACAAAGAAGTGCTGGACAGTGGCGACGATGAAATGCGTGAACTGGCCAAAGCCGAAACGGAAGAATTGCAGGAGCAGAAAACAGCCCTGGAAGCAGAGATCCGCAACCTGCTGATACCAAAAGATCCACAGGATGAAAAGAATGCCATCCTTGAAATACGTGCCGGTACCGGTGGCGATGAGGCGAGTCTTTTTGCGGGAGACCTGTTCCGTATGTATCTCCGTTTTTGTGAGCTCAAGGGCTGGACCACCAGTTTGCTGAGTGAAAATGCGGGATCTGCGGGTGGTTATAAGGAAATAGTGATGGAAGTAAACGGTGATGATGTATATGGTACCCTGAAATTTGAATCGGGCGTACACCGGGTACAGCGTGTACCGGCTACAGAGGCTTCCGGACGTGTGCATACTTCGGCGGCTACCGTAGCGGTGTTGCCGGAAGCAGAAGAAGTGGATGTGGATGTAAGAGAAGCTGATATTAAAATGGATACCTTCCGTTCCTCTGGTGCGGGTGGTCAGCACGTAAATAAAACTGAATCGGCCGTGAGGTTAACGCATATCCCTACCGGTGTGGTAGTGGAGTGCCAGGAAGGACGCAGTCAGCACTCTAACCGTGAAATTGCAATGAAGATGTTACGTACCCGCATATACGAAGCAGCGGTGCGCAAGCATGAAGATGCCATTGCCTCCCAGCGTAAAAGCCTTGTATCTACCGGCGACCGGTCCGCTAAAATACGTACCTACAACTATCCGCAGGGGCGTGTAACGGACCACCGTATTGGTATGACCGTATACAATATGGACGCCTTTATGAATGGAGATATTAAAGATATGATAGATGCTCTCCAGTTTGCAGAAAACGCGGAGAAGCTGAAGCAGGGCAGTTAATAATTACAGGTTTTAAATTTGTGGAAAGTGACGGCTATCCCTGTGCTGTTATCTTTCCACAAATTTTCTGCAGGTTAATTCGTAATCACACAAAATATCCTACATTTAGTCAGCGGTCACAAGCCGTAGCACTAAAGGAAAACCTTTTCTTCCCCCTAAATTATCATCAAATGTTAGAGCAATTAATGGACCTTGTCCGCGAGAATGCCCAGGGTACTGTGGTAAACAACCCTGCTATTCCTAACGAACAGAATGAAGCCGTAATAGGCGCTGCCACTTCTTCTATCGCAACAGGTTTGCAGCAGGAACTGGCCAGTGGCAACACGGAAGGTGTGTTGTCTTTGCTGGGTGGCGCCGGTAGTGATACCTCTGCCGCTAATCCTGTGGTAGGAAATATCTCCAACAACTTTATCGGAACACTCCTGGAGAAATTCAACCTGGATAAAGGTACGGCCACACAGCTGGCTGCTACCCTGATCCCAACGGTATTAGGCTCCCTGGCAAATAAAACAAAAGATCCCAACAATAGCAGTTTCAGCCTGGATGGTATCCTGAACTCACTTACCGGTGGCTCCGCACAGGGACTTAACCTGAACGGTATACTGGGTAGCCTTTCCGGCGGCCTCGATAAAAATGGCGACGGACAGGTTAACCTGGATGATTTAAAGAGCTTGTTATCAAACGGAGCCCAGCAGCAGCAACAGCAACAACAGGCTGGCGATGCCGGCGGTATCGGCGGGTTATTAAAAAATCTGCTTGGCTAATCTTTTTCGCCACTTCGATTGTTGTATAGTCGTACGCGTTACCTTTGTATGCGCAATTATTGTTATGTGATTTATGCCTGCAGTTTTTTTATTGCCTGTTTATTTCTACTGATCAATATGTTGTGTACGCTAAATCAAGTTGGCAAACTATTTGCGTACAAGTTTTTCAATTAGTTTTGTCAACGGAATTAATGCTAAAAAACCTTCATGTCTAAATTTATTATGATGAAAAAAATCAATGTTCTGGTAGCTTTGGTCTTGTCTGCAACCATGTTGTTCAGTTGTAAAACCTGGCAGAGCATGGACAATACTAAAAAAGGTGCTGCAATTGGTGTTGGTGGCGGAGCTGCCGCTGGCGCTGTAATTGGTAAAGTAGCCGGTAATACCGCATTAGGAGCTATTATTGGTGCTGCATTAGGTGGTGCTGGTGGTGCTTTGATCGGTAAAAAAATGGATAAACAGGCACAGGAAATAAAAACAGAAGTACCAAATGCGACTGTAGAACGTGTGGGTGAAGGTATCAACGTAACATTTGATGCAGGTGTGTTATTTGGTTTTGATAAGTCTAACCTGTCTGCTGTAGCACAGGACAATATCAAGCAACTGGCTGTTATCCTGAATAAGTATCCTGACACTTATGTACGTGTGGAAGGTCATACCGACGACAAGGGTACAGATGAGTACAACATGGGTTTATCTGAAAGAAGAACCAAGAGTGTAATGGCTTATCTGGAAGCACAGGGTATTGCCAAGAGCCGTATCCAGGGATTCTGGTATGGTGAATCACAGCCTAAAGTGCCAAATGATTCAGACGCTAACCGCGCTACCAATCGTCGTTGTGAGTTCTCTATCTTCGCAAATGATAAGATGAAAAATGACGCGAAGAAAGAAGCTGGTCAACAGTAATAAAAATATTAAGAACACTTATTTCTCATAAGCAGATATACATTCCCCCCTGGTTACAGGGGGGATTTTTTATTTATCCAGGTTGTTGAAGAACAGGGATCTGACAATTTTAAATACCCATACGCCGGCGATAGCGCCCAGGGTGTCGGCCACCACATCATACATATCAAAGCTGCGGCCAATGGCCCAGTATTCCTGGATAAACTCTATTGCAAGACCATAACCGGCTGCACATACCACCAGCAATGCGAGGGTGCCCGCAGAGATGTGTTTTTTTTGCCGGTAGATACCGAGACTCAGAAATAAAACGATGCCTCCAAACAGGCCGAAGTGAACAAACTTATCAAAATGGATTCTGTCAAAAAATGAGTTGGAGGGAATATCTTTCCCGGGCAGGGTACACAAAACAAGGATCAGGATGATCCATAGAATAGCTGGCATGTAATATCTCAGGAGTTTCATGATCCTTTTTTTAATTAACGGGTTACTGTACTGCTAGTAAAAAGGACAACAGGCTGACCGTTCAATAACGTAGCCTGTTGTCCTTTCTTATATAAAAGATTATTTTGGTCGGAATTATTCACCTACCAACGCCTGGTAAGCAGCAGCATCCAGCAGACCTTCTACATCAGCGGGGTTGTTAACGGTTACTTTCACCATCCAGCCTTCACCATAAGGATCCTGGTTTACCAGCTCCGGAGAGCCATCCAGTGCGGGATTCACTTCACTAACGGTGCCTGCAACCGGCATAAACAGATCAGATACTGTTTTTACTGCTTCTACTGTACCAAATACTTCTTCGGCGTTTACTGGCTTGTTCAATGAATTGATATCAACGAAAACTATATCGCCTAATTCGCGTTGTGCAAATTCAGTTATACCGATGGTAGCTACGTTACCTTCTAATAAAATCCATTCGTGATCCTTTGTGTAACGCAGATTTGACGGAAAATTCATATCAAGTTTGATTTTGAGCCGTAAAAATACAGAAACTATTATGATTTTGACGGGAAGCTATCCTAAATTTTGACTTTCCCCGGACATGGTATTTTTTTTATTTAGAAGATCAACCATTTCTTCATGACACGGATCTTCATGGGCATGTCCTGCAGTGGTCTGTCGTGACTGTCGGTTTTAAGTGCGGCGATTTTATCGATCACGTCCATGCCTTTAATCACCTGGCCAAACACGGTATAGTTCTGGTCGAGGTGCGGGCTGCCACCTGCTGTTTTATATACCTGCCGCTGATCCGTTGGTATTTTGCGGCCTTTAAGTCTTGTTTGCTCCAGTTTATCCAGTTGTTCATCGGTAAACACTTTACCCTGCACAATGTAAAACTGGCAGCCGGAAGAGGCTTTGTCGGGCCGGTCTTCCCGGGCCGCCCCCAGTGCGCCTTTGCGATGGAATAAGTCCAGCTGGAACTCCGGTGGGATGGTATAACCCACATCGCCGTTGCCCAGCGTATCGCCGGGATGGGCGTGTTTGGAATCCGGATCGCCGCCCTGGATCATAAAGTTCAGGATAACGCGGTGAAACAACGTGCTGTCGTAAAAGTGTTGCCTGGCCAGTTTTATGAAATTATCCCGGTGTTTCGGGGTTTGATCATACAACCGGATGATCATGGTGCCATAAGGGGTCGTTACTTTTACTTTCCGGTCTTTGGCAATGCCCGGGCCAACAATCAGCAAAAAGAGGGTACAAAGGAGTAGCAGTTTCTTCATAAAGGTGTATTAGGCTTCTTCATGACCGGCAAAGTAAGCAATTACGTGTTCTTTCAGAAAGGTTTCCTGTTCCATCATTTCCATTTTTGGAACGGGTTGTAACTCCTTGAAATGCGGCCATCCGTCTTTATCATAGCCATCCAGCTCAAAGTAGCCACTCTGGCTCAGCAGCGTGCATACTGCCACGTGCATCAGGTCCTGTTTCTGTTCTTTGGTATATTTCTTCTTTAAATTATTTATTTCATTTACGCCGATGAGGAACAGAATAGCTTCCATATTGGGCTTTTTACCAAACCTTTCGGTAAGCATATCTTCTACCGGTTTCCAGCGCTTCTCAAAATCTTCCATATTACTGTTGCTTTTAAATTGTTGGCGTTTTGCCAACGGCTTATTCCCCGCAAAGGTACGTTATAGGGAAAAATATTATATAAATATGCCGGGCTTTATTAATTTAGGCAGCGCCATTGAATGATTATTAGCCGGAAATGAGCCATAGTGGCAAGTTTAACAGCATTTTAACGGCCCATTCACATAGTGATAAGTTTTATTTGACCAGAGAATGTTTATTTTAGCACACCTGAAAAATTATTAGCATGGAAAATACATCGTCCGACATCCGGCAACTGAATGAGAAGATTCACCAGGCAAGCGCCTTCGTGGACCTGCTCACAATGGAGTTAGGTAAAGTAATTGTTGGCCAGCGTTATATGGTGGAGAGACTGCTCATCGGTTTGCTGGCCCAGGGCCACGTACTGCTGGAAGGCGTACCCGGTCTGGCAAAAACATTGTCGATCAAGTCCCTGTCGTCCGCTATCAACGCAAAATTCAGCCGTATCCAGTTTACGCCTGACCTGTTGCCTGCGGATGTGATAGGTACCATGATCTATAACCAGCAGAAGAATGAGTTTGTAGTACGCAGAGGTCCCATCTTCGCCAACTTTATCCTGGCAGATGAGATCAACCGCGCCCCGGCAAAAGTACAGAGTGCCTTGCTGGAAGCCATGCAGGAAAGACAAATCACCATCGGCGATACTACTTTCAAACTGGACGAGCCCTTCCTGGTACTGGCCACCCAGAACCCGATTGAGCAGGAAGGTACCTACACCCTGCCCGAAGCACAGGTAGACCGTTTCATGCTGAAAGTGGTGATTGGTTATCCTACCAAAGAAGAAGAAAAACAGATCATCCGTCAAAATCTGAACCCGGAACTCTCCGCTCCTATCCGTCCCATTATCCATCCCTCCGATATCCTCGAAGCGCGTAAACTGGTAAGGGAAGTGTATATGGATGAGAAGATCGAAAAATATATTCTCGATATTGTTTTTGCAACCCGTAACCCGGAAGAATACAAACTCAATAAACTGAAACCGCTGATTGCATACGGTGGTTCGCCAAGAGCCAGCATCAACCTGGCCTGGGCAGCCAAAGCCTACGCTTTCATGAAGCGCCGCGGCTATGTGATTCCGGAAGATGTACGCAATATATGCTTCGACGTTATGCGCCACCGTGTAGGATTAACCTATGAAGCAGAAGCGGAAAATGTTACCAGCGAAAATATCCTGAGTGAAATCCTGAACGCAGTAGAAGTACCATAGCAGCTGAAAAGCTGCCGGACCGGGCATTTATTCGTAATTCGTAACTCAAAATTTTTCCCATTGGATACGGCTGAAATATTAAAAAAGGTAAGGCAGATAGAGATTAAGACGAAAGGGCTTACCAACCACATATTTGCGGGAGAGTACCATAGCGCCTTCAAAGGCCGCGGTATGTCGTTCAGCGAAGTAAGGGATTATCATTTTGGTGATGATGTGAGGTCTATCGACTGGAATGTAACAGCACGGTTCAACCATCCTTTCGTAAAAGTTTTTGAAGAAGAAAGAGAACTTACCGTAATGCTGCTGGTGGATATGAGCGAAAGCTCTTCCTTCGGCACCAAAAAACAGGATAAACGTGACCTGATCACGGAACTGTGCGCTGTACTCGCTTTTTCTGCCATCAAAAATAACGATAAGGTGGGCGTTATCTTTTTCAGCGATGGGATGGAGAAATATATTCCGCCAAAAAAGGGTAAATCGCATATTCTTTTCATCATCCGTGAACTACTATCGTTTACGCCTAAACGAAAAGGAACCAATATTAAAGAAACCCTGCGTTTCTTTAACAACGCTACAAAAAAACGCAGCATCGTTTTTATGCTGAGCGATTTCTTATCCGGAAATTACCAGGATGCCTTGAACATCGCCGCCAAACGGCACGATGTAGTAGGCGTACAGGTATACGATCAGCGGGATAAAGATCTGCCCCCGGTAGGACTGATCCAGGTGGCAGACGCTGAAACCGGCGCTACACAGTGGGTGGATACCAACGACCGCCGCGTGCGCCAGTATTATGAACAGCAATTCCTGCAACATTCACAATATTGCAAAAATGCCTTTATGAAAAGTGGCGCAGAATTAGTGAGCGTACGTACCGACGAGGACTATGTGAAAGCACTGCAAACATTTTTCCTGAACAGGGCATAAGATTTAAAGGAGAGCAAATTAAACATGTATAAACAAGAAGTTATAAGGCGTATATTTTTATGTTGCATACTGGGGTTGTTATTTCCTTTCTCCCTGCTGGCACAGCAGGCCGTGGATGTAACCGCCAAAGCAGATACCAACAGTATCAGGATAGGTGAGCAGATAAAACTGCAGCTTACCGCTACGCTGACAGCGCAACAGTTTAAGGACGCTAACTTTAAAGTGCTCTTCCCGGTATTACCCGATTCACTGGACCATTTTGAAGTGGTAACCCGCTCCAATCTTGATACACTGGTAAACCAGGATCAGCATATCCTTCATCAGACTTTTACCCTCACCAGTTTCGACTCCGGCCATTGGGAAATTCCTCCCATGCGTTTTGAAGTTTTCAGCGGCGCCAACGCTACTCCCGATTCAGCCGTTACACTGCCCATCGGCGTAGATGTAAATACCGTGGCGGTTGATACTACGAAAGCATTCAAACCTATTAAGGAAATAAAAGGCGTAGCCTGGAGTATCTGGGACTACTGGCTGTATATTGTAATAGGCGCCGCAGCTGTGCTGATCATCGGCGGCCTGATATGGTATCTCCGTACCCGTAAAAAACCGGAACCGGTTATAAAAACACCAACCGTTTCCCCGTACGAAATTGCCATCCAGGAGCTGAAAGCGCTGAAGGAAGAGAAGGTATGGCAACAGGGAGATATTAAACAATACTATACCCGGTTAACAGATATCCTGCGTACCTACTTTGAGCATCAGTTCAGCATTGCTGCACTGGAGCAAACCAGCGAGGAATTACTGCAGAATATTAAACCGGTGACTAAGCTGAACCAGCAAAGAGACAAACTGCGTTCCCTGTTGGCGATTGCGGATCTGGCAAAGTTTGCCAAATTGCAGCCAACAGCAGATGAACACCAGGAATGTATGCAGAAGGCCGAAGAAATCCTGGAGTGGACCAAACCGAAAACTGGTGCGGCAGAAGAAACCGGTACTGATGCCACTCTGGAGAAAGCATAAAGTCAGCATGGATCTTAATTAAAAAATTGATGAATTTTTCAACCTGGAAAAATATTGAATTTGCCTACCCGGTTTTCCTGTGGCTTTTGCTGCTGGTACCGGTGTTGATATACTGGTACTTTGCGCGGCGCAAGGGCCGGCAAAGTGTAATGATGGTATCTTCCATTGAAGGTTTGAAAGGACTGCCGGTATCCTGGAAGGTACGTTTCAGACCTTTGTTACTGGTGCTGCGTATCCTGGCGGTGATTGCACTGATTGTAGCACTGGCAAGGCCACAAACTTCCAATACCTCTGAAAGCATCGACAGCGAAGGGATCGACATTGTAATGGCCATTGATATTTCCGGCAGTATGCTGGCGGAAGACCTGCAGCCCAACCGTATGGAGGCAGCAAAGAGAGTGGCCTCCGACTTTGTGGATAAACGCATCAGCGACCGTATCGGGCTGGTGGTATTTTCCGGCGAAAGCTTTACGCAATGCCCGATCACCACCGATCATGCCGTGCTGAAAAACCAGATCATGCAGGTGAAAAGCGGCATGTTGCAGGATGGTACCGCTATCGGTATGGGGCTCGCTACTTCAGTAGACAGGTTGCGTAACAGTCATGCTAAAAGTAAAGTGATCATCCTCCTTACAGATGGGGTGAATAATACCGGCCTGGTAGATCCGCTCACCGCGCTGGAAATAGCCAAGGCATTCAAGATCCGTGTATACACCATTGGCGTGGGTACCATCGGTAAAGCGCCGTTTCCTATGCCGATGTCTGATGGCAGCGTGCAGATGGTGATGCAGGATGTGCAGATCGACGAACCACTGATGAAAAAGATCTCAAAAGAAACCGGTGGTAAATATTTCCGGGCTACCAATACAGACGATCTGAAGAACATCTACGGTGAAATTGACCAGCTGGAAAAAACAAAGGTGGAAATTACTTCCTATAAACGTTTTGCAGAACATTTCTTCCTGCTGGCGATGATTGCGTTAGGCTGCATCCTGCTGGAAGTAGTGCTGCGGTATACGGCTTTCAAGAGCCTGCCATAAATAAACGGAGGGGAAAGCCTTCCCCTCCGCATACATCCTCCGTAAAACAAAATTCGCGTACCTTTGGTGATCTTATAAATATCCAAACGTATTGCAAGCAACAGTATATAAATCAACGGGAAGCTGGTATGTGGTTAAAACGGCCACTGGTGAAACATTTCAGGCGAGGATGAAAGGTATTTTCAAAAAGAATGAAGATATTACTTCTACCAACCCTATCGCTGTAGGCGATGTAGTGGAAATTGTGGAAGATGACAGCGATGCCAACGCCAAAAATGCCATGATAACCGAAATAGGCTCCCGGAAGAATTATATAGTGCGCAGTTCTCCCCACGGTAAAAACAAAAAACACATTGTAGCGGCTAATATGGATCAGGCGATGCTGGTGTGCACCGTAAAGGAACCCCGGACCTCGCAGGGCTTTATCGACCGTTTCCTGGTTACTGCGGCAGCCTATCACATCCCGGTGATACTGGTTTTCAACAAACAGGATATTTATAAAGAGAAGGAAAACGAAAAGTTTGAAGAACTGGAAGAACTGTACAGCAGTATCGGCTACCAGGTATTACTGATTTCTGCGGCGAACGGCAACGGTGTAGATACCGTGCGGGCGCTGCTGAAAGATAAAACCACTTTAATGGCCGGCCATTCCGGTGTGGGTAAATCTTCCCTGATCAATGTGCTGATGCCTGGCCTCGACCTGCGTACCAAAGCGGTGAGCGGCTGGAGTGGTAAGGGATTACACACTACCACTTCTGCTGAAATGTACGACCTGCCTTTTGGCGGTTGTTTGATAGATACCCCCGGCGTCAGGGAATTTGGAATCGTGGATATTCCAAAGCCGGAACTCTCCCACTATTTCCTTGAAATGCAGCCTTATATAGCCCAATGCCAGTTTAATAACTGTTTGCATATCAATGAGCCCGGCTGTGCGGTGAAAGTAGCCGTAGAGGAAGGGCATATTGATGTAGACAGGTATGTGAGCTATGCTACCATCCTGGAAACCATTGAGGAAGAACAGTACTGATCAGCCTTTTCCGGGTTTACCCAATTCGTCCAGCACTTTTTCTGCTCCCCAGTTCCGTTTGGGTTGCGGACAGCCTTTTTTCTGTGTTCTGCAGGCAGTAAAGCCTATAATGATGGCCATCAGGGCCAGTGGGATAACTTTGCGCATAGGATAGGTTTAAAACAGGCGCATTTGTTTGCCTGCCTTACGGTTTTGTTGCTTTATTTCTTTCGTGTAGTAGTTGGAGGCAGGGCATCCTGTTTTCTGCGATGAACAGCTGGCAAACAGGATGCTTCCCAATATCAGCAGGCATACGGGTATTTTCATAGGAGGATATTTGCCTGCAATATAACATTTTTTTGTAAGATGATTATTGAGGCGCTTTTACTTCTTCTGCGTTCTGGTACCAGGACGCGTACATGCTGTAGTTTTTGGAAATGCGGTTGATTTCCCCGCTGATGAGGGCCATATCAATATCTTTCACTTTACGGGCAGGCACACCGGCGTAAATGGTGCCTGGTTCCACATGCGTATCGCTCAGTACAACAGCGCCGGCAGCAATGATGCTGTTGCTGCTTACACGGGCATTATCCATCACAATGGCGCCCATTCCTACCAGCACATTATCCTCGATAGTACAGCCATGCAGAATGGCATTATGGCCAATAGACACATTATTGCCCACAATCGTTTTGGTTTTCTGATAAGTACAGTGAATCACCGCACCATCCTGTACGTTCACATTTTCGCCGAGGCGGATGCTGTTTACATCGCCGCGAACAACAGCGTTGAACCATATCGTGCAACCTTTACCCATTACTACATCCCCTACTATGGTAGCATTGGGGGCAACGTAACAGTCTTCAGGAATTTGAGGAGTAACTCCGTTCAGTGGAATAATGTGCGCCATAATTAAATGCTTTAGTGCTTATGTTACAAATATAACAATTACTAATTAGCAGTTGTTTTCTAACTTCGCAAAGAACAGAGCAGTTTAGTGATATGAATAACAGGCAACTTTTTTTGCAGCACGTAGCGCAAACCTCCGACGCTCCTCTGGCATTGGAGATCGTGAAAGCGGAAGGCATGTATATGTGGGATGTAAACGGAAAAAGGTATCTCGACCTTATTGCCGGTATCAGTGTGTGTAACGTAGGACATTGCCATCCTGCTGTTGTAAAGGCTATACAGGAACAGGCGCAGCAATATATGCACCTGCTGGTATATGGCGAGTTTGTACAATCGCCGCAGGTGGCCTTTGCCAGCCTGCTTACCCAACATCTTCCGGAACAGTTAAACTGCGTATACTTTACCAATTCAGGAGCTGAAGCCGTGGAAGGCGCCATGAAGCTGGCCAAACGGTATACCGGCCGCCCGGAAATAGCTGCTTTTAACCGTAGTTATCATGGTTCCACACAAGGAGCGCTGAGTATCCTCGGGGATGAATACTGGCGCAACGCCTACCGGCCTTTGTTGCCGGGTATTCAACACCTGGAGTATAATAATTTTGAGTCACTGGAACTGATTACTGAAAGAACTGCTGCCGTGATTGCGGAAAGTGTACAGGCAGAAGGCGGCGTAATCGTGCCACAACGGGAATGGCTACACGCATTAAGAGACAAATGTTCCGCTACCGGCGCCTTGTTGATACTGGATGAAATTCAGTGTGGTTTTGGGAGAAATGGTACGCTGTGGGCTTTCGAACAATTTGGGATTGTGCCCGATGTATTACTGCTTGGTAAAGCCCTCGGCGGAGGCATGCCTTTGGGCGCGTTCATCGCTTCCCGTGAAATTATGTGGACGCTGACCAACAATCCTGTATTAGGCCATATCACCACTTTTGGCGGCCACCCGGTAAATTGCGCCGCAGGCCGTGCAGGCTTCCAGGCGCTGCTGGACCAGGACTTGTTGAAAGATGTGAATGCAAAGGGGCAGTTATTCCTGGATCATCTGAAACATCCGGCTATTAAATCGGTGCGTTCATTAGGATTAATGATAGCAGTAGAGTTTGAAAGCTTCCCGGTAAATAAAAAAGTAATTGATTACTGCATCGATAAAGGAGTACTCACGGATTGGTTCCTCTTCGCTGCGGAATGTATGCGCATTGTGCCTCCGCTGATTATTACCCCCGAAGAAATTAAATGGGCGTGCAGCGTCATCTGCGAAGCAGCCGATAATATATAGTACCTGTTCGCTTTTATTCAGGAATTCAGCCGGCTTAAAGAAAGGGTAACACGTTTGGCAAACAGCTCTATGGCATCGTTTCCGAGGAAAGATAAATAGTAATAGTATTTGCCTTGTGCGGTTATTTCGTGAAGGTTGTTGTTAAACTTAAACTGCCCCCGGTAGAAGCTTGTCAGCGAAGTGCTACCGTTGCTTTTTTCGGGGAGAATGGTGAAACAGGTAATAGTGGTTTGATGAAATTCGAGAATGATTTTATAGTCATCATTAATAAATCTTAACTGTAATTTTTTCTCTGCTCCATCTAATTGCATTTTGATGCATTGATAGTCATTTTCCAGATCGTAAGAGCTGCCGTCTATTTCTCCCCGCAGTATACATTCAAACAGCGGGGTATGTGTTACATCTTTCATGAGCAGCAGGTTAAAACTGTAATTTGAAACTACCGAATACGCCAAAACGTTTGTTGGCAGGTTCTCCCCGTGTTACATCCGGTGTTACTCTCCAGATAAAATCTACCCGCAGGAATTTAAAAATATTTTCTATACCGGTACCCAATTCGAGATACGGATCCCCCTGTAATGTTTTGAATGCAAAACCGTTGTTGAGGTTCAGTTGTTTGTTGGATTCAGACAAGGAACCTATTACGCCTTTGGCAGTCCAGAACTGGCGCCATTTCAGTTTTTTAATTAATGGGATATAACCGAAGATACCATTGCCAATGGTATGTTCTACGTTAAAGCCCGCGTATTGATCGCTGATGAACTCAAAACGGTTCATCATGTTAAAAGCATACTTATTATAGTAGTAAATTTCGTTACCGGGATGTACTTCAAGCGAAGTATAAGGCACAGTACCAAAAATTTTACCGCCAAAAACGTTATAGTAGAAAGAGCCGAAAGGCGGCAGCTTTACATAATCTGATACGCTGAGTGTGAGGCGCTGATATTGCTGTCCGCTGTTGGCTATGCCGGGTATGCCGGCAGCAAATTTCAGTTCTGCGATGGGGTATTTGCTACCCAAACTGATCCGGTAATAGTTTCCTTCCAGGAATTGTTCATGGAAGGCGTAGCGGAATTTCAGTTCTACTTCCATGCTGGTGAGCGGATCGCGGCCATTGGGCGCTTTCGGATAAAACGCAGCGGTAGGCAGCGGCTCGTAAGGTCTTACCTGTTTGTGCGTCAGTGATATCTGGTGGGAGAAACCGCTGTAATATTCTTTGAAGAATTCAAAGCGTTTTTCATTCACCATTAAAAATTTCTGCGGCACGCCATTTTTCCGGATGGCAAGGGTAAAGATGTTATCGGTACCTACTTCATCGTAGTAGTGTGTGCCATTGTCCAGGTCTTTGGTGAAAGACGCATACAGATAGGAACGCGGATGTCTTTTCAGCAGCCACAGAGCAGACATCTTCCCTTTATAAACATGATCTGAGAAGCCATAGGCCAGGTAGCCATACAGGTACAGATCTTTATGGAACTGTGGAGTGGTACCGAGGTCCAGTCTTAAACGGAAGCCTTCCAGCCTGTTTTGGGAAAACAGGTAATAGTAAGGTCCCCATTCAATAGGGCCAAAAGGTTTATAGCCGGTAGCGAGGAACCGGATGGTGTTTGAATAGCTCCGGAAGAGCGGCATTTTCTGGAGGGTATCCACCATTTTATAGATGCCTTCTTCGTTTTTGCTGAGATTTTCCGGGCGGTTGTCCATCCAGAAAGAATCTTTCCGGGCCCTTGCACTATCCAGCACCACCACATTTTCAGGAAATTTTTTATTACTGAAGATGTTGGTCGCGGCGGTATCATTCGTTACTACGTCATCATAAGTCGTGGTTTTACGACCTATGAAATCAAACGTTTTCCCCGGCTTGGGGCTTGGCGCCCAGAAGTCGGCAATAAATTTATCTTTATACAGGAACCAGGAGCTGTCGGGCAGTTGCCGGAATTCCTGTACCATACTGATTTTGCGGACGAAGTTAATGTTGGCGTCGCGGGGCACCGACAGCGTAGTTTTTTGTACGGCATAGGTGGTATCATGTACCCAGATATCACCTATAAAAGTATTTTCTCCTTTGCGTTTAGGCGTGAAGTTTAGTTTAATAAACCGCTGGCTGTTCACGTATTGCGTATCTGCAATGGAGTAATCGTAATAGAAGGCGCCGTTGTGATGAATGGGACTTACAAACTGTTTATCGAATACCGGGATGAAGTTGTCGTAAACATTTACGTTCTGATACATCCCACCCAGGAATTTGGTTACGCTTTCATTATCTATACCGGAGGTCCGGGCAGCTTTGATTATTTCTTTCGTTTTGCGTGGGTTCGACTGGAAGTAGTAATCCGACAATGTTTCCGTGAGGAATATAGGCAGAAAAGGTTTGTCTTCAGAAGTACTGTCTATGTTATCAAGAATAAACGCGAAGGGTTTGGTGAAGCGGTTTCTCCCAAGTTTCTCTTTGTTGAGATTCTTCATATCCAGCTCCAGTTTATTATACACCTCGTATTTGTAGTTATCAAGGCGATTATAATTGTTCTCCGGTTTATGCTTAACAATCTGTTTAAGGAGAATGAGTGCCCAGTTTACGTTGGCTTTCACCTCGTATGTTTTCAGGGAAACATCTGAGCGGGTTACCTCAAAGTTGATGACCTGTTCTTTCTGTTCTTTGTTAACCGGCAGTTTAAGGATGTTATATCCCATTACCCTTACCAGTAATGAATCTGATGGGATAACATTTAGTTCGAACAGGTATTTCCCTTCCGCGTTGCTAACCATACCTGTTTGGGTATGCACAAACTGAAGAGTGGCGAACGGAATGATTTCCTGTGAGTGCGCGTCTCTGACCACTCCACTAACCTTGTACTGCTGCGCCATCAAACCCGAACCCCAACCGCTTACGCCGATGATTATTGCTAATATTCTTTTCCAGCCAACCATATCTGACAACAATATTATATTATTTATTGCGATTCTGGACAATCACTATCCTTTAGGTAACGCAGTTATAACAAAAAATTATATTTTGTGATTCGGATTTTTCTATTAGCTTTGTATTGCAAAGTACTTTTTTTGTATGACAGACCAACAACATCTGGAGGCATTAACAGACATTAAGCGGATGATGGAACGCAGCAGCCGTTTCATTTCGCTGAGTGGATTAAGCGGTATCTCCGCCGGTATCTGCGGCCTGATCGGGGCATTTATCGCCAATATGTGGCTGAATGAATATTATTTCAGGTGGAACACCACGGGGGTACATAATCATGCAGATTTCATCGTGCTGAAGTACCGGTTAATTGTTTTGGGATTCTCTGTATTAGCGGCGGCACTGATAGCGGGCACTTTTTTCACCTGGCGCAAAGCGAGAAAAAATAATTTACCCATCTGGGATTTAACCTCGCGGAAGGTGCTGATCAATACAGCGATTCCTTTGGCAGCAGGTGGTGCTTTTATAGCGGGTTTATTATTTAATCACCTGGAAGGACTGATAGCTCCTACCTGCCTGGTATTTTACGGGTTGGCCATTATCAATGCCAGCAAATATACTTTGCCGGATGTAAGGTACCTGGGAATCTGTGAAGTTGTTCTCGGTATACTTAATCTTTTCTATTTGAACTACGGTCTTTATTTTTGGGCTATAGGTTTCGGTTTACTGCACATCATTTATGGAACATTGATGTGGTGGAAATATGAACGGAAAGGGACAGTTTAATCAATCGCATGAACCCGATAGGTAACTTAAATAAGATTTTCGAGAGCCGTATACGCCTGGGCGTTATGAGTGTATTGATGGTGAACGAGGAAGTAAATTTCAACGATCTCAAACAGATGCTGGAAGTAACCGATGGTAACCTGGCATCGCATCTCAATACACTGGAAGAAAACGGCTATCTCAAAGTGCATAAGGGCTTTATTGGCCGGAAAACCAATACGACCTATGCTATCACCGCGGCTGGCGAAAAAGCTTTCAAAGGCCATATCGCGGCACTTGAGCATATGATCAAATTCACTAAATAAATTTTTTTTGCCTTTTTACTTTGAAATACAAAGTGCTTTCTAAAAATAAAAAATATGGAACCTTCAACAAACGGATCTCCTTCTTTCTTTGACCGCTACGCCTACGCTATTAAAGCGATTATCATTTTTGTATTAATGCTGATACTACTCGTGCCGGCGGCCCTGATTCAAAACATCATCTGGGAACGCCGCGACCGGCAAAATGAAGCCACCCAGGAAATCGGCAGCCGCTGGGGAGGCGAACAGAATATTACAGGACCGGTGCTGGCCATTCCGTATAAACCAGGAACCAGCGAAGCAACCTACGTGTATTTCCTGCCGGATAGCTTACGGATCAACGGGGAGTTATTACCGGAGAAATTACACCGCGGTATTTTCAATGTAGCCGTATACAACGCCAGGTTGCAGCTGAGTGGCACATTTAACCGCGATGAGCTGTTGTCGCTTAATATCCCTCCTTCCGCCTTAGATTGGGAACATGCGTCAGTACTCATTGGCATCAGCGATTTACGCGGCATCGGGAACCAGGTACAGATGATGTGGAATGGTAAATCCTATGCGTTTAACCCCGGTTTGGTCAGCAAGGACCTGTTTGATAACGGGATCCAAACACCGGTATCAGTTACCCCCGGCGACGCCCTGGGCGGTAACTTCTCCCTGGAGCTGGGTATAAAGGGCTCCGGCCGGATCAGCTTCTCTCCCGTTGGTAAAACAACCACGGTAGGTATTAACTCCAGCTGGACCGATCCCGGATTTGACGAAGCCTTTCCCCCGAAAACCCGCAGGGTGGATGAAAAAGGTTTTGCTGCTACCTGGCAGGTCCAGCACCTCAACCGCAACTATCCCCAAAGCTGGGAAGGCAAAAAGTTTAACATCCACTCCGCTGATTTCGGGATTAAGCTGTTTATGCCTGCCGAAAGCTACCAGATGTCTATGCGGGCGGTAAAGTATGCCGTCATGATCATTGGGTTAACTTTTTTTGTTTTTTATTTTATTGAGCTATCACAACGCCGCGCCCTTCATCCATTGCAATATGCCCTTATCGGGTTAGCCCTTTGTATTTTTTATACCCTGCTCATCTCTATCTCAGAACAAATTAACTTTATGATGGCTTATGTTATTGCCAGTGTGCTCACAATAGGTCTGATTATTGCATATACGGCTGCTGCCTTTAAAAGCAGGCGCATTGCAGCCGGCATAGGGGCTACACTTACTATCCTTTATGGATTCATTTATGTGATTATCAGTGCAGAAGATCAGGCGCTGCTCATGGGAAGCTTAGGACTCTTTATCATCCTCGCCCTGATCATGTATTTCAGCACCACTATCAAATGGGATAAATTAGGACAGAAAAACACCAATATCCAGCAATAAAAACAAACATGGGAAACTCTTATATCAGCAAACGGTTGGCCAGCTTCGGATACGCATTTAGTGGTATTGCCGCTTTCCTGCGCAGTGAGCCACATGCGCGTATTCATGCCCTCGCTACAATTGTGGTGGTGGCAGCCGGTTGCTGGTATAAAATAGCAACGCCGGAATGGATTTGGATCATTCTCGCCATTACATTGGTGTGGATTACAGAAATGCTTAATACAGTTATAGAAAAAATAATGGATCATCTTTCGCCGCAGCTGCATCCCAAAGTGAAATTCATCAAGGATGTAGCGGCCGGCGCTGTACTGGTAGCGGCCATAGCAGCCGTTATTATCGGGGCTGTCATATTTATTCCTTACATATTTTAATTTGTCTAAAAGTAACCATATGCAATTGATGAGAACCATCCGTTTATTACAACATCGTATAGGCCGGTCGCGGCACCAATACACCCTGTATACATCTGTACTGTTCAGTATGGCGTTGCTCTTTTTTCGTGTAATGCATACCGGTAGCTATCTGCGGGTATCGCTGATCTGGAACCTTTTCCTGGCCTTTATTCCTTTCGCTATCACCGGCTGGATGGAAAAGCACCCGGCGCAAATTAAGAACCGGTATAACTGGTACGGCTGCTTCATTGTATGGTTGCTGTTTATTCCCAACGCACCCTATATCCTCACGGATCTGTTCCATTTGTTCGACGGCGGCGTGCCATTGTGGTTTGATCTGTTTGTGATTTTCTCTTTCGCCTGGAATGGTATGATGTTCGGCTATATGTCTATCCGTAGCATGGAAAAATTGTGGGGCAACCGCCATAGCCGCTGGCCGGCATGGTTATTCACTTTCCCGGTAATGTTTCTCTGCGGAATGGGTGTATATATCGGCAGGTATTTACGCTATAACAGCTGGGATATTGTGAAAGACCCGCTTACCCTGCTGGGAGACATGAGGGATATTTTCCTGCATCCCGTGGAAAACCGGCATGCCTGGGCCTTTACCATATGTATGGGAATATTTCTGAGCCTGATGTACCCGCTGGTGAAAAAGCAACATGCGTAGTGCGGAGAGATCGCCTTCGGCGATTGCAATGGAACACTGATTTTTTGATTTGATCATATTTGATTTTAAAGAAGAAGGGAGAAAGAAGTGAATACTCACTTCTTTCTCCCTTCTTCTTTTATAAAAAATCCAAAAATCCTATAATCTAGGCCCGAAGGCCTCCGCTTAGAAGTCAACGCCCATACCAAAGTACCAGATCGGGCTGCCTCTGAAAAACGCTACTGCAGGCCAGCCAGCATCCGCACGGAGGAAGTAACCGGCAATGGTAGTACGTGCACCAAAACCATAACCACCTACAAAGGGTCCGAGGAAACCTTCTTTGATACGGGTAGTTACACCCTGACCATCGTCATAAGTGGTGTAATTGGCATCTTTAAAGCTCAGCTTTTTATTCCAGGCGGTACCGATATCAATGAAGGAGGTAACCTGGAAATTGCGCAGGAATGCAGAGTTGATAGGCTTGTCGATGAAAGTGGCAAATACCGGTAAACGGAGTTCTGTATTCAACAACATCACATTATTACCATTTCTTGCATTCTGCTTGTAACCACGCAGGTTTTCAGCTAACGTCTGGAAAGCATAATTTTCTGTTAGGTTTACCGGGTTCTTTGTATTGATCTGCGGATTCAGCCAGTTGTCCACACCTCCCAGGTAATACAGCAGTTTGCGCGTGCCCCACGACATATCCATTGCAAAGCGTGTAGCCCAGATAAAGTTGCGGTAAATTTTTGTATAATGGCGGATATCCACTCCCATGTTATAGGTAAACCTGCCCTGTGCTGCAGCAGAAAGACCCGGATTGAATAACTCGTTCAATCCGCCGTTGGTCAGCTGTGCATTGGTTTCTCCATAAATTTTATAACGGGTACCATTCCAGATATTAATAGCCGGGTTGATCGTATTGTCGTATACGTATTCCAGGCGCATTAACGCGTAGGTTTCCTTGTAATCAGGAGCTATCAGCGCTTCTTTGTTCTCCGACTGTATCACCAGTTTATCAGTACGTATGCCTGCTGATAAACGGATACTCCTTACCTGGTCGAAAGGATATCTTATTTCGCCCTGGTAAATGTTGGTGATCATTTTGGTAGAAATAAAAGCGGAATCATTACCAGCTTGGTCACGGATAACAAATCCACTGCCTTTATCCACTTTGCGATAGTAAGTGAATTTATAATCAAAGCGTTTCTTCAGGTAATTGGCCGTAAAGAAATATTCCGATCCCTGCAGGGAAGAAGGAATGCGGAAACCGCCGTTGAATTTCAGATCTTCGAACAAATCGCTTACCCCGATGCGGATTAACCCGTTCACCGGGTCGGTGAGGCGGATAGGGCCGCTTGGCGGACCGGTAAATGGCTGGTATTTATTTACCAGGATGGAGTTATCCAGTTGCAGGATCAGGTAATCGGAGGCGAATTTGAATTTATACGGGAACAGTTTCGACTTTTTCAGGGTCGACTCCTCGTCTCTTCTTTTTTCAAACAGCGACGGTTCATTTGCGGTAACGGCGTTGTTGCTGGTATCGGCCGGCTCGTTACCAAACTCGTTCTGGAAGAAATTGGGATGTGTACTCGTATCTTTTGACGGCGCCAGGTAGGTAGGCAAGCCTAAACGTAAACTGTCCGCATGCATCTGTGCTTTCCTGAAATTGGTGTTTTTTGCCGTTATATTCCTTTTCTTCAACACCACGGTATCTACCTTCAGCTTCATCAGGCGTTTGATATCTGCATATTGCACTACTTCCGATACTTCTCCCTTTTCCCCGGTAATCCTCGATTCCTGGATGCCGTAAGGATAGTTGGAAATAGGGAAAGTATAGGTAGAATCTTTGGTGATGGTGATGGCTTCTACTGAATCCGGGGCGGTAGAGCCATAGGCTGCCATTGCTGAATCCAGTTCTTCCTGGTCGGGATTATGAAGAATTTCAGAGCCTACATAGAAGAGGGAATCCACGCCATCAGCCTGCGACTTGAAGAAACCGGCATAACGGTTACGGATACCATTGGCATCGGACACAAAGGTAAAGTGAGTGGTATTGTACTGCATGGGCAGTTTGGCGTTGCCGTACTGCAGGTCGGTCAGCTGGGTGATCTGCTTTTCAGAGCTCCGGTTCCAGTTGTCCACCATGAAGATATTGAACGGGTGGTTCAGCAGGGAGGTATCGCTTCCTCTTCCTTTGGGGCCGGGCCTGTTGGAAGAGTAGAGAATACCGCTTTTGCCGGGGAATGCGGCAAAAGACGGGTCCAGGTCATCATACACGTCATTTGTGATCTGGTCTGTTTTAGAATTGCTGATGTTATAGGTAAAGATGTCGGTATGCCCGTTTTTCACGGCAGACAGTAACAGGGTATTTTCCTGTACCGGCATGTATTTAAAGTCGATGATCCGGTCAAACTGGTTCAGTTCCTGGCGTATAGTCGTGCGGGTGATGAGGTCATAGATCATCAGTTTTGTTTTGCCTTCATGCTCGTATACAACGGCCAGGCGGTTGCCTTTGGTGTTCCATGCCATCTGTGGATAGTTTGGATCTACCTGGTTGGCCAGCTGCATTACACCGCTATGCAGCAATACCTTGGGCTTATTCCAGCCGAGCTGGATCTGTACGCGGTATACTCCTTTTTTGAACTCAACTACCGCGTAGGAATTATTTTTAGGATTCGGGTTAAAGCGGTAGTAATCGGCTTTGGGCGTAATTTCCTGGGCTACGATAGTACGGCCTTTGGCAGAAGTCTTTCTTCTGCGGTTATCTTCCTGGAATCTTTTCTGATAAAATACAAAGAAGTCTTTGGTGGCTTTCTTGGGTGTTTGGTTAAGTACCTGTTCAAAGCCTTTTTTCAGTCCGCGGTTAATACGGGTGATGTACATGAGGTAAGGCACGGCATCTTTGCCGTACTTGCTTTCCACATAGTACCAGAACGCCTGACCTGCCAGGAGGGTATGATCATAAGCGAGGGCGTTGAAGTTGCTGTACTTGCCGGACATGATGATGAGTTTTAGTTCTTCATCCTGTTTGGCGGTCCAGTTTTCGGCGGCATAGCCAATAAAGCCATCGGTGAACCATTTTGGGAAGTCGATCAGGGCGGCATTACCGGCAAATTCGCCGATATCTTCCCCAAACAGCAGTGTTTCCAGCATGATACGGGCTATCCCCTGCCGGATCTGGCGGCGGAGGTTTTCGTGGTTACCGTCGAAATAAACGATCATTTTGTTGCCCACCAGTTTGGTCACCCCTCCTGTATTCTGCCAATCCACGCCAATACCGATATTGGACTGCTTCATTTCCCCGAAAGAGTTGTAAACCACAATATTAATACGCTGTCTGGGGTTGGATTCCATGAACTGTTCCAGCTGGGGTAATTCCTTTTCGGCTACCTGGGCGGCATACTTACCAAGTTCCAGCCCGTTCTGGGCGAAATAGGTGTTGAAATGCCGGCTTTGATAGTATCTCCACTTGAAGTTCTTGAACTGCACACGATTTTGTCCGAATTCTACTGTATTGGTCTGGGCCTGGGATACTATCGTTCCAAGTAATAGGGTACCGTGGAATAATAACCGGGTAATAAATCTGTTCATACAGAAAGTATTGATAATATTGTGATCTGTTTTAAAATTAGCCTAAAAAAATCGGGTTACAATGATTGAAATACAACAATTCACTTTTGGTCCACTACAAGAAAACACTTTCCTGCTTATTAACGGAAAAAAGGAATGTATAATTATAGACCCAGGGTGTTATTTTCAGGACGAAAGAAAAGAATTATTACAATATATACAAACACACGGGTTAAATGTTATAAGATTATTGAATACGCACTGCCACTTTGATCATATATTCGGTAATAAGCTCGTATCAGATACGTATAAAGTGCGCCCGGAGTTTCATGAACTGGAACAGCCGGTACTGGACAATTCCCAGCGGGCAGCAGGGATGTACAACATTCCGTTTGATCCCTCCCCCGAGGCAGGCCGCTACCTGGCAGAAGGGGAAAAGATCCTTTTTGGCACCGATGAACTAACGGTGTTGTTTACCCCTGGCCATTCTCCGGGGAGTGTAGCCTTCTATTGCCCCGGTCAGCATTTTGTGATCGGCGGTGATGTGCTGTTTTACCAGAGTATTGGCCGTACCGATCTTCCGGGAGGCAATCATGCCACCTTGCTGAAAAGTATCCGTGAACAAATGTTTGTATTGCCGGACGAGGTAAGGGTGTTCCCGGGTCACGGACCAGCCACCACTATCGGTTTTGAAAAGAAACACAATCCTTTCCTGGTGGATTAGCTTATACTTTAACGAACTTCCCGATTACCGGTAAACGGGCAAACTCCTTCTTCTCCATACGGAAAATGAACCAGGCATAGGCAGCAAAGAAAGCCGTTGCCACTGCGAGAGGAAGGGGTTTGAGGGCGTAAATATCTTTCGGCGACAGCACCGTCGAGTTAAGCCAGTTGAATACATAGTAAATGCCTGTAGCCAGCCCCATGTAGGTAATTAATTTAGGGAGATGGTAAGGGATGGGGTAATACTTCTGCCCCCATACATAGCAGATAACCATCTGTACAAAATAGCACACCATAGTGGCCAGAGCAGCGCCATAGTAGCCCATCACCGGTATCCACCAGTAGTTGAGCAGGAAGGCCAGCACGGCAGTGATGATCGTAATCACCGCGCCGGTTTTGGTACGATCGGTGAGCTTAAACCAGATAGTGAGATTGTAATAAATGCCCAGGAACATGTTGGCCAGCAGCAATACGGGCACAATACGCATCCCCTGGTAGTAGAAAGGCACGCGCAGGAAGGCTTTCCAGATATTCAGGTAAAGACTCACAAACAGGAACATGAAGCAAAGCATGATCACAAACAGCTTCATGATCCGGGCATACATTTTCCTCGGATCGCCGCTTTCCGCCTGTTTAAAGAAAAAGGGTTCCGCCCCTAACCGGAATGCCTGTATGAACATGGTAATCAGGATGGCCAGTTTATAATTGGCACTGTATAGGGCAATTACTTCTTTTTTGGCCTCCATGTTATCGCCCGGGAGGAACTGGGGTAAAAACCAGGCCCTGTCGAACGTTTCATTGACCATACCCGCCATTCCCACTACGATCAGCGGAAGGGCGTAGTGCATCATTTGTTTCCATAAACCGGCATCAAACTTCCACTCTATTTTGCGGATCTGGGGGAGAAACAGTACCAGCGTAATGGCGCTGCCCAGCATATTGCTCAGGTAAATATAACCGGTCTGATCGCTGCCGCTTTGGAGGTCCGGCAGCCAGTGATGGCCGGCGGCATAGAGTTTCGGACAAATGACCAGGAAGAAAATATTGAAAAAGATGGTAGTAACTATTCCGGCTATACGAATCGCGGCATATCTCATGGGCCGTCCTTCCAGCCGCAGCTGTGCGAAAGGAATGGCTGTGAGCGCATCAAAAGCCATCAGCAGCACTACATAGGTATAGTAGGTGGGATGCCCGTTCAGGCCCGCCAGCTCCCCGGCGTAGGAATTAATGACCGGCGATCGCAGCAATAGCAGTAAAATGGTAATGCTGATAGTGGAAAGCAGTAGGGAAATGGTGGAAGTACCCAGTACATGCGCTTTGTTCTCCTTTTTGGCGAAACGGAAAAAGGCCGTTTCCATGCCATAAGTCAGCACAATATTGGCAAACGGTATATAGGCGTATACGTTGGACATCTCCCCGAATGATGCACGGGTTAAGATGGTCAGATAAAAGGGAGTAAGGAAATAATTGAGCAGTTTGCTCACTATGTTACTCAATCCGTAAAATACCGTTTGTCCTGCCAGGTTCTTAATACTCAATTCCCAAATATTTTGACGCAAATTACGAATTACGGATTACGAATCGCGGATTTGTGAGGATTGGCCGGTGGCTTGTGTTTATTCAAATCCCCCTCTCCGTTGCTGCTTTTTATCGGAATGCCTTTTTTTCGACTGGATGCGTTTTTCCCTGGCGGCTTTGGACGGCCGTGTAGGTACGCGCTTTTTGCGCGGTATCAGCGCCTTGCTGATCAGGTCATTCATTTTGGTGATCACTTCCTGTTTGTTGCCCAGCTGGGTACGTTCAGTCTGGGACTTTACCTGGAGCAGGCCGTCTGCGTTGATGCGGTTCTGTAACTTCTCCACCAGCACCGTTTTTTGTTCCGGGGTTAACAGGGCGGAAGCCATGATATCGAAATAGCCTTCCACCATCGTTTCCACCTTATTCACGTTTTGTCCTCCGCTGCCACCGCTGCGGGCTGTGCGGAACGTGATTTCGGGGGTCACATTGATATTCATCTTGATTTAATTTATAATATAAAAAATGTCTCAGGAAGCGCAATTTATTACAAATTACGGCGAATACGCGCTGTTTTTACCGGCGGCAGCGGTTTCCGCCGGTAATGCCAGCAGCTTATCACGACATTTATAAATTATAAGGGATCAGGTAAGTATTGGCAGAATCCCGTGGCACAGGAACGGGGTTGCCGTTCAACTGCAAACTGTATATTTCAGTACCGCAACAGCCAACTGATCTTGTCAGGAAATTCAATTTATCCAGGGTAGTCTTAGCTGGCCGGCCAACCCGCAGGGTTTGAGGACCTATCACATAAAAATATAACACAGCGGTATTACGGGGTGTGTCTATCACCTGTTTCACCTGTATGACAGTATCCTGCATAAGAATTTTGATACTATCCAATGGTATGTGGGCATAGGGGCCATAAACAAGATCACGGCCGGTTCCGGGTTCTACCAGTTTGAATTTACAAACAGGCGCCATATAATCACACACAACACCTTCACAGGGATTTTTCTCTGAAGAAGTGGAACAGGCTGCGAATAAAAGTATGCTGATAAACAGGTAACAGATACGGGTCATAGAACGATGATTTTGGTGATCGTTAAACGTAAGTAGCGAGTGATATGTTACAGATACATGAATCGTTGGAAGAACATAAGACTAAAAATCCAGTGGTATCCTGTATACATAGGTACTGGCCCCCAGCTTTATTACTGTTTTATCATTCAGTATCACCTGTGAAAGCAAAGGGCTGCAGCAGGTTTTGGTGAATTGATAAGTAACCTTAATAATCGTGTCTTTTCCAGGTTTACCTATATACAGGTATACCGGTTCTTGCAGGGGAAGTTCTATTATCTGCCTTTCCGGCGTCCAGCCCGGCCTTTGTTCAATGGGGATAAACGTGGCATCCCCCGGACCTTTATATTTAACACTGTCTGGTGATATAGTGGCATCCGGGCCATACACCAGGTCTTGTTTATTAGCAGGGTCCATCAGCCTGATCATTGCAAAGGCGAGATGCAGGGTGTCGCCTTCACAGGATATTCCTTCACAGGGATCCGCCAGTTTATCATCGTTACAGGCTGTTATCAATACCGCTAATAACAGTAAAAAGGTAAGGGGCCTGAACATATATTGAGTGATTTTGGTAAAAATTAAAACGATGCACCTGTCCTAAAGTTACAGATACAAACGATTTGCCTTAATTTTCCGGCGTTAAATGAAAATCCATGAGAGCAGTTATACAACGCGTCAGTTCCGCGTCCGTTACAGTAGACGGCGCCGTAACCGGTGAAATCCAGACGGGCCTGCTGGTGCTGCTGGGTATTGAAGATATTGATACGGAAGAAGATATTCAGTGGCTGAGTGCCAAAATAGTGAATCTCCGGATCTTTAACGACGATGAAGGAGTAATGAATGTATCCGTGAAAGATGTTCACGGCGATATTTTGCTCGTAAGCCAGTTTACCCTGCATGCCTCTACCAAAAAGGGAAACCGCCCTTCGTATATCCGTGCCAGTAAGCCGGATGTTGCCATCCCGTTGTACGAAAAAATGATCGTGCAACTGGAACAGGATATGGGCACCACCATTCAACGGGGAATTTTCGGTGCTGATATGAAAGTAGCGCTGTTAAATGATGGTCCTGTTACGATCATCATAGATTCGCACAACCGGGAATAAGGTCAATCCATTATCTTTAATAAATAAAAACTAATCCATGACCATTCAGGAAGTCCAGCAAAAAATTGATAACTGGATCAATACCACCGGTGTACGTTATTTCAGTGAGCTCACCAACATGGCTATCCTCACGGAAGAAGTGGGAGAAGTAGCCCGTATCATGGCCCGTAAGTACGGCGATCAGTCGTCGAAGGAAAGCGATAATAAAAAGCTGCTGGCAGATGAACTGGCTGATGTGATGTGGGTACTGCTTTGTATTGCCAATCAAACCGGTATTGATATGACGGTAGCCCTGGAAAAGAATTTTGAGAAGAAGAATATCCGCGACGCGCAACGGCATCATAACAACCCTAAATTAAAATCATAATACAGCCTGCATACTTTTTGTTTACTGTTACTAAAATGCTGCTATGAAAAAACCGAGCAAGCTTAAAATCATCTGGCAGGTACTGAAGCAGTCCGGTATTGATTTTCTAGATGATAAAGTAATGAAGCTCAGTGCCGCACTGGCCTATTATACCATCTTTTCCGTGGCTCCCATGCTGATCATTATTATCTATTTATGCGACCTGTTCCTGGGGAGAGACGCCATCGAAGGAAATATTTACGGCCAGATCCGTGGGCTGGTAGGTAATGATGCGGCAATACAGATACAGGCCATGATTAAAAATGCTTCCCTTTCCGGCGATATGAGCTGGGCCACTATGGTAGGGTTCATTACGCTGATCATTGGTGCCACCGGGGTGTTCGCGGAAATCCAGGACTCTATTAACTTCATCTGGCGGCTGAAATCAAAGCCTAAAAAAAATGGCCTGTTGCGGATGATACTGAACAGGTTGTTGTCTTTTTCACTGGTAGTAAGCCTCGGGTTCATTTTGCTGGTGTCGCTGGCCATCAACGGTTTGGTGGAATTATTCTCCGCCCTTGTGGTGAGTTTTCTTCCAGGGAAGATTACATCAGGCATCCTCTTCTCGCTGGCCGATTTTGTAGTGCCGTTTATAGTGATCGCTACCTTGTTTGCTATCATCTTTAAAGTGCTGCCCGATGCCCGGATCAAATGGAAAGATGTACGCGTGGGCGCCATTGCCACCGCTATCCTTTTTATGATCGGTAAGTTTGCGATCGGTTATTATCTCGGCGCCAGCAGGGTCAGCTCTACTTATGGCGCCGCCGGATCCATTGTTATTATCCTGTTATGGGTATACTATTCCGCAGCTATCCTGTATTTCGGGGCTGTATTTACCCGCAATTATGTACAATATTTCGGCGCACAGATTTATCCCAATGATTATGCGGTTTGGATCAAACAAATTGAAATTCCTCACGAGCCGGAGGTAGTTCAGGAAGGGTAATCATCAGCTTATAAATTATTTAATAATCGCATACGTATTTTCAAAATAGCCCTTTATCTTTGCGCCACTATGTCTACAGATCAGAATAAATTCCAGGCGATCATATCGCATTGTAAAGAATATGGTTTTGTTTTTCCGTCCAGCGAAATTTACGATGGACTCAGCGCCGTATACGATTACGGTCAGTATGGTTCAGAACTGAAGAAAAACATTAAGGATTACTGGTGGAAAAGCATGACCCAGTTGCACGAGGATATCGTAGGGATCGATGCCGCCATCTTTATGCATCCTACTACCTGGAAGGCATCCGGACACGTGGATAATTTCAGCGACCCGATGATCGATAACAAGGATAGTAATAAACGCTACCGGGTAGATCACCTGATTGAAGGTTATGCAGAAACACTACCACAGGAAGCCGGCAATGCCCTTCTGGCACAGATGGATGAACTGCTGAAGGAAAATGACTTCGCAGGTCTTAAAACACTGATAGAAAGCAACAAAATAAAGTGCACGGTAAGCGGTACTTCCAACTGGACCGATGTGCGTCAGTTTAACCTGATGTTCTCCACCCAGCTGGGTAGCGTAACAGACGAAGCCAGCGAAATATACCTGCGTCCGGAAACGGCCCAGGGTATCTTTGTAAACTTTCTGAACGTACAGAAAACCGGCAGAATGAAAGTGCCGTTTGGTATTGCGCAGATTGGTAAGGCCTTCAGAAATGAAATCGTAGCCCGCCAGTTTATTTTCCGTATGCGTGAATTTGAGCAGATGGAAATGCAGTTCTTTGTACGCCCCGGCACCCAGCAGGAATGGTATGAGAAATGGAAAGAAGAACGTATGCAGTGGCACCTGAGCCTCGGCATCGATCCTGCAAAATATCATTTCAAAGACCATATCAAATTAGCGCACTATGCAGATGCCGCCGTGGACATTGAATACGAATTCCCATTCGGCTTCAAAGAAGTGGAAGGTATCCACTCCCGCACTGATTTTGACCTGAAACAACACCAGGAATACAGCAAGAAGAAAATTCAATATTTCGATACAGAAATCAATCAGAACTATGTTCCTTATGTGATAGAAACTTCTATCGGTTTGGATCGTATGTTCCTGCTCACTATCTGTAATGCTTATGCAGAAGAGGATCTGAGCACTGCGGAGAAACAAGATAGCCGCGTAGTACTTCGACTGCCTGCTAAACTGGCGCCTGTGAAACTGGCCATTTTCCCACTGACAAAAAAAGATGGTTTACCGGAAGTAGCAAGAGAACTGATGAATGATTGCAAACAGGCATTCCATTGCTTCTACGAAGAAAAAGATGCTATCGGTAGACGTTACCGCCGCCAGGATGCCATTGGTACACCTTTCTGCGTAACCATCGATCATCAGACGAAAGAAGATGGTACGGTTACCATCCGTCACCGCGATAGCATGGAGCAGGAACGCATTCCGCTGTCTGAAGTGAAAGCACTGGTATTAAGTAAAATCCTCTAGTAATATATAAGGGCTACAACCGTTGTATTTAGTATAAGCACTCCTTTATGCCTATACGAATACTTATAACTGTTGCAGCCCTTTTTATTTATAGTTCCCTGCCGGCGCAAATTGCGCTGCCATCAGTAACGGTGAAAAATACTGTGGGATTTCGTTTTTAGAAAAGAAAGGATTAACCGTACAACTCCTGGTGGATATCATGCCGGTCGTACCCCATTGCCTGGATCCGTTGCTTTGCTTCGTCGATCATGGCTTTCCAGCCGCAAAGAAAGAAATTGGCAGGGCGCTTATCCTGCAGCAGTTCTTCATAAATACTGTGCACATAGCCTTTCCGGCCGCTCCAGTTTTCTTCGCGTGATAAAGTAGGAATGTAATTGAAATTGGGCAGCGTAGTGGCTAATTGTTCCATTTCAGCGGCATAGAGCAGGTCGTGCTGATAACGGACGCCGAAAATAAGGTGAATAGGCGCATGCGGCACTCCATGCAACTGAATGTAATGTGCCATAGACCGGAACGGCGCAATACCAGTGCCTGTACAGATAAGGAATAGCTCTTTGTCCAACGGTTCCGGCAGTACGAAAACGCCCTGTGGTCCTCTCATCAGCAGTTCGCTCCCTACTTTTATTTCATTGAACAGGTAAGTACTCCCTAATCCTCCTTCCAGCAAAACAATCACCAGCTCAATTACATTGGTACCGTCCGGATGGGAGGCAATGGAATAACTACGCCAGCGTTTGTTTTTTTTCTCGTGGATGGGAAGGTCCAGGGTTACAAACTGTCCCGGTTTGAAATCAAACCGTTCCATGTCCGGTACCTGTATCCAAAAACGGCGCGTATTGTGGGTTTCATCCACCAACTTAGTTACGATTCCGGTATGCCATAGGTCCAGCATGGAAGTTGAGTTTGGTCTTATTGAATATAGTGAAAATTTGGCATTCTGCTATTGGGATATTTTCTTATTTATTTTTTTTGTTATGGAGAAGCAGAGCTGCCTTCTCTAAATATCTTCTCTAATCAAATTTCAAAATCGGTAAATCTTCGTACCTTTGCATTCTTCATGAATTTACAGGCTGTATTACAACTATTTCAACGTGATGCGCGCCTGCAGTCGCTGGTGAAGGGGATACAATCACCCACCCCACAATACTTTCAGCTCTCCTCCATTAGTGGAAGCGCAATAAATTTTGTGGCAGTCAGCACCTGGGCGCATGCAGATGCAAACCATCTCTTTATCTTAAACGATAGGGAGGAGGCAGCCTATTTCCATAACGACCTGGAGCAACTCAGCCAGGCACTGGATATTTTCTATTTCCCCGACTCTTTTAAGAAAGCTGGTCAGTTTCATGAAATCAACGGCAGCCATAGTATGCTCCGTACAGAAGCACTCATGAAGCTTTCCGGAGATACCGTAAGGAAGAAGATCCTGGTCACCTATCCGGAAGCACTCTGGGAGAAAGTAGCCGGTAACCAGGCTTTCAGCGCCAACATGGTACAACTGAAAGTAGGCGATGTACTGAAAGTAGATCCACTGCTGGAACAACTCATCGGCTGGGGTTTTCACGCCACCGATTTTGTGTATGAACCCGGTCAGTATGCCGTAAGGGGCGGTATCCTTGATATCTATTCCTTTGGTAACGAAAAGCCTTACCGTATTGAATTATTTGGAGAAGATATAGATTCTATCCGCCTGTTTGATCCGGAATCACAGCTCAGTGAACGCAAACTCACACAGGTAACACTGATCGCCAACATGGACACCCATGCGGCAGACCACAGCAAAACACCACTCACCGAATTCCTTCCCGCCAATACCGTAGTATGGATGAAAGATCCTTCCTATGTAAAAGGTGTGATAGAACAAATGGAACAACGGCTGGATGATTTCCTGCTCACCGGTCAGAAAGTGAAAGTGGATGAAGATGAAGAAATGGTGCTGAAGGAAGAAGACTTTGTGAAAGCGGCGCCACTGCTGGAACAACTGTTGCAAAAGCCAACGATTGTTTTTGGTAACAAAGACTGGCTTACAGACAACGGTTACCAGCCACAGCTCATCGCCTTCGATACACAGGAACAACCCGTGTTTAACCGGCAGTTTGATCTGCTGATCAAAGATCTCGGTAAACATAACAGCAATAAATACTCCCTCTTTATATTCTCAGACAATCCGCGTCAGCTGGAACGTTTGCGTAGTATCTTCGAGGACCTCAAAGCAGATTTTGTATTCTTCCCTATCCCTGTTGCCATCAGTAGCGGGTTTATTGATCATTCGCTGAAACTGGCGTGTTATACGGATCACCAGATCTTCCAGCGCTTCCACAAGTACAAGGTAAAGCAAGCCTACAACAAGAATAAGGCAATTACCATGAAAACCTTGCGGGAGCTGCAGTCGGGCGATTTTGTAACACACATCGATCATGGTGTGGGAATGTACAGCGGCTTGCAGAAAATTGAAGTAGGTGGTAAAATGCAGGAAGCTATCCGCATTATTTACAAAAACAACGACCTGTTGTATGTAAATATCAACTCCCTGCATAAAATCAGTAAATACACCGGCAAAGAAGGCGTGGAACCTAAAGTGAATAAACTGGGCAGCGATGCCTGGGATAAACTGAAGGAGAAAGCCAAAACGCAGGTAAAAGATATAGCCAAAGACCTGATCCAGTTGTATGCCGTACGTAAAGCCCAGCAAGGCTTTGCACATACGCCGGATACCTATCTGCAAACTGAACTGGAAGCGTCTTTCATCTATGAAGATACGCCGGATCAGAGCAAGGCCACCGCGGATGTGAAACGTGATATGGAATCGCCGGCGCCAATGGACAGGCTGGTGTGCGGAGATGTAGGTTTCGGTAAAACAGAAGTCGCCATCCGCGCAGCGTTTAAATCCATTGTTGATGGTAAACAGGCCGCCGTACTGGTGCCTACTACCATCCTCGCTTTCCAGCACTATAAAACATTTGCAGACCGCCTGAAAGACTTTCCCTGCACTGTTGATTACCTCAACAGGTTTAAATCTTCCAAAGAAAAAAAGGAAACGCTTAAACGCCTCGAAGAAGGAAAGATCGATATCATTATCGGTACGCATGCCTTACTGGGCAAGGAAGTGAAGTTTAAAGACCTTGGCGTGCTGGTGGTAGATGAAGAACAAAAATTCGGTGTTTCTGCCAAAGAAAAACTGAAACAGATAAAACATAACGTAGATACCCTTACACTAACGGCAACGCCTATACCGCGTACGCTCCAGTTTTCACTGATGGGCGCCCGCGACCTCTCCGTAATCAATACGCCGCCGCCAAACCGCCAGGCCATTGAAACGGAAGTACAGGTGTTTAACCAGGACCTGATCCGCGAAGCTATTTATTATGAAGCCGAGAGAGGCGGACAGGTTTACTTTATCCACAACAGGGTAAAGGGCCTGAAAGAAATGGCGGGCCTCATACAGGGACTTTGCCCCGATCTGTCCATCGCTACCGCGCACGGGCAGCTGGAAGGGCATCAGCTGGAAGAAGTGATCCTCGATTTCATTGACCGCAAGTACGATGTGCTGGTGTGTACCAACATAGTGGAAAGTGGTGTGGATATTCCAAACGCCAATACCATCATCATTAATAACGCTCATCATTTCGGGTTGAGTGATCTGCATCAGTTACGTGGCCGTGTAGGCCGCAGTAATAAAAAGGCTTTCTGTTACCTGTTGGCGCCGCCTATGAGCACGCTGCCTTCCGATAGCCGGAAACGCCTGCAAACGCTGGAGCAACACAGTGAACTGGGCAGCGGTTTCCAGATCGCCATGCGCGACCTCGATATCCGTGGCGCCGGTAACCTGCTGGGTGGTGAACAGAGCGGATTCATGGCCGAAATAGGCTTTGATATGTACCAGAAAATCCTGGACGAGGCCATCCGGGAACTGAAACAAAATGAATTCCGCGACCTGTTTAAAGATCAGCTGGAAGAAAAGAAAGATTTCGTGAGCGACTGTACCATTGATACAGACCTGGAAATACTGATCCCCGATACTTATATTGAAAGCATCCAGGAAAGACTTAACCTTTACCAGGAGTTGGATAACATCACGGAAGAAGGCAAATTACAGGCTTTCGCCAATGATATGATAGACCGCTTCGGCCCCATGCCGGAACCGGTGAAAGACCTGCTCACCGCTATCCGCTGCCGCTGGATGGCCATACAGCTCGGCTTCGAGAAAATGATGCTGAAAGAAGAAAACCTGCGTTGCTACTTTATCAATAACCCGGATTCTCCTTACTTCGAATCCCCTACGTTCAATCATATATTAACGTATATACAAACCCGTACCAACAACGCCAAACTAAAACAGGTTGGTAAAAACTTTATGCTGGTGGCTTCCCGTATCCGTCATATGAACGACCTGTACGACTTCCTGAAAGCTATGACTGATAGCCGGAAATAATTCTTCCCCTGTAACATAATTCCTTTGTAATCGTTTCATAACTAATATGAAATGTATAATTCTATTTCTGTAACTATTGCATTAACAAAATTTTATAAATCCCCTTTTGTGGAAACACTTTTTAACCCCGCATCATGAGGGTGTAAATAACAACAAACACTAATTTTTTTAACAATAGAAAACATCGACACATGAAAAAAGTAATGTTATTAGCAGCAGGATTATTTTTTGCACTGAGCACTTTTGCACAGCAAACAGATAAGCAGCCTCCGGTAAAGAAGATTGAAGTAAACGGATCCGCAGAAATGGAAATCACACCGGACGAAATTTATTTCAACATCTCTTTAAGAGAATATCTTAAAGGAAAAACCAAAGTGGAAATCAGCACACTCGAAAAACAACTGCAGAAAGCCGTATCTGACGCAGGAATTCCGAAAGCCGATTTCACCATTGAAAATGTATATGGTAACAACTTTGAGATTTTAAGGAAGAAGAAAGATCCGCAGGAATTTATGGCGCGCAAACAATACCGTCTTAAATTAAGCAAGCTGGATAAAATCAATGAAATCCTCGGCGCAGTAGATGCAGAAGGTATTGAAAATGCCAGGATAGCCTCTTACTCTTCCAGCAAAATGGAAGCTTACCGTAAGGAAGTAAAAATTAAGGCGCTACAGGCTGCGAAAGAAAAAGCAGAGTATATGCTTTCCGCTATTGGTAATAAAACAGATGGTGTGATCGAAATTCAGGAAATGAATACAGATAATTATTCTGATGTTCGTCCTATGATGAGTAACTACATGGCTAAATCAGCAGATAGTGCAGAAGCAGCTTCTGATATTGATTTCAAAACCATTAAGATCCGTGCAGAAGTAAGAGCAGTGTTTGCTATTAAATAATTACACTGGAGATGTAATACCAAAAAAAGAGGTTGTTCCGTATGGAACAACCTCTTTTACGTTTTATTAAGACAAGCTGAATTAGAAGCTGTATCTCAGGCCCAGCTGCATCTGGTGACGCGATGCAAAGAAATCTTTTGAGTATGGAGTGCCTGGTTTACTGAAAGTATAAGTAGGATAATTGTTAACCACTTTACCGGTAGGGCTCAAACCAACACTCGCCATTGAGTTAAAGGTGTTAGGTGTGAAGTACTGAATACCCCAGTCTTTGTTCAACAGGTTAGTAACGTTCACGATATCGTAAGTTAACGTGATGGTATGTACTTTCTTACCTGCTTTAAAGTTATAGTCCTGCGCGAAACGGAAGTCGGCCTGTGTGTTCCACGGTGTGCGGCCGCCGTTACGTTCAGTGAACTGACCTTTACGGCCACTCAGGTAGCTATTGCTGTTAACATAGTTCATGAAATCATTTGCCTGTTGAGCAGCGGTTGGTCCGCCTGCTTTATCGGTAAAGAAGTTGGTTGCTTCAGCCACATCTTTCGGGATGTAGGTGAGGCTCACCTGCTGTGGTGTACCGTTGATGGTAGCATTCACTAAACCATAAGAGAACGGTGTACCGGAAGAGGTATTGAAGAAGGCAGAGAAGTTAGATACCCATTTGCCTTTAGTGCCCCAATCCTGTTTGTAAGCAACGGTAGCAACGATACGGTTACGGATGTCAAAGTTAGAGTAAGCCAGTCCTGGATTGTTAGGATTCAGCGCCTGGTTCAGCTGCCAGTTTGATTCCATCGAGTTGCGGATACCATTGGTGATATCTTTTGCCTGTCCGTAAGTGTAAGCCACCATGAAGTTCAAACCAAAAGGGAATGTTTTGGATACCTGGCCGGTGATGCTGTAACGGTAACCTTTATCGGTGTTGGATAACAGGTAAGCGTTAGTATATAAAGGATTGATTTTAGAACCGGTGTAGATAGGCTGTTGCTTGTTTACATCGTATGCAAAGTAAGTTGGATTATCCGCCAGGTTTACCTGCTGGAACATCAGATCCTTGATTACTTTGGTATAGATACCTTCGATGGAGAACTTCCACTGGTCGTGGGTGGTGTAATCCAATGCGAGGCTGCTTCTCCATACCTGCGGCATTTTGAAGTTGTTGTCGATCATATCCACCTGTGTAGCGCCGGCAGCATTTTTAACGTCTACACCGTTCTGAGAGGCGAAGTCTGCGATACCATTCTGGGATGGTTTTGCTGCAGGCAGCGGTGCGTTAACAAATGGTTTGCTACTTTTCTGATCGTAAGCGCCGTAAGTAACACCATTGTTATAGTAAGCATAACCAACCCATGCGAAAGGAATACGGCCGGTGAATAAACCGGAACCGCCACGCAGTACCAGGCTGTTATCGCCTTTGATATCGTAGTTGAATCCTAAGCGCGGAGAGATCTGCACATTATTCAGGAAGTCATTTTTGATATCCTTTGGTTTGGTATAGTTGTAAGTGGTGCCGTAATTAGGATCTTCCGGTGATTTGATTGTTTTATCACTCAACGGCTGTTTGTTGGGAATACCTGTGTAATCCAAACGGATACCTGGAGTAATCCTGAAACGGTCAGTCAGCTGGATTTCATCCTGTCCGTAAACGCTCAGCAGGTTTGCTTTGAACTGGGCAGGAGGATTAGCCATGATATAATCACGGGAGTTGTTGGTGTAGTTATAGTTACCACGTACACGTGCAGGATTGTTAGCCAGGAAGTCTTCAACGCTGTTGTAATCCAGACGGCCATTCCAGGAGTTTACAAAACCATAGGTGATGTTGTAAAACTCATTGTGTGTACCGAGGGTAATAGTGTGATTTCCTTTGAACAGGGTTACGTTGTCAGTTATTTCAAATGTTTTTTGTTTCATGTTGAAGATACTGGCTTCACGGTCGGTACCCAGGAAGATGGTAGAACCTGGTGTTCTTCCTTTAATCTGGATCTGTGGTGTAGCCGGATCAGACAGTGGATCCCTGTAATCGTGTACATTGGAGTAACCGAGAATCAAGCTGTTGGAGAAACCGCTGTTAAAGTTACTTTTCAGTTCAGCTACAGTGGAGGTCTGGTTATTTACCTGTTTGAAGTCGATGCCCTTGAAACGGAAGTTTTGCTGATCGCGTTCCAGGTTGGTAGCTTCGGAAGTGATGGTGTTGTTACGAACAGACAACTGGTGTTTTCCATTGATGTGCCAGTCGATCCTGTTGAAGAATTTATTAGAGTTGGAATAGATGCTGGTGTTACCTGCGGTACCCGGATCTACGCCGTATGTTTTCATCAATGCGGTGATATCAGCAGCGTCTTTTTCTGTTAAGATGCCACCGCCATCAGTAGAACCTGCACCGAGGATCACCGGATCCACACGGCGGGTAATTTCTTCGTTGGTGAAGAAGAATAATTTGTTTTTGATGATGGGGAAACCGAGACGAACACCGGTCTGGTACTCATGAAAATCGCTTGGTAATTTAGAACCGTCGCCGGCGTTGTTTTTACCAACCATAGAAGCGTTGCGGCCAAATCCGTAGATGGAACCGTGTACTTCGTTGGTACCGCTGCGGGTTACGGCATTTACGCTACCACCGAGGAAGTTACCAACTTTCACATCGAAGGGAGCCAGTAACACCTGTATATCCTGGATGGCATCTACAGATACCGGGTTGGTACGGGTGCTGCTGCCTGGCTGACCGCTGGTGTTGCTTTGTCCACCCAGTGAAGGGCTGAAACCAATGGCGTCGTTGTTGATAGCGCCATCTACAGTTACGTTATTGTAACGGTAGTTGGTGCCCAGGAAGGAGTTGTTGTTGCTCTGCGGCGTTACTTTGGTAAGGTCCTGCAGGCTGCGGCTCAGTGTAGGGAGCGCTTTAATCTGCTCCTGTCCTACTCTGGTACCGGATTTGCCTGCACCGGCATTACCTGTTACCACCACTTCACTCAGTGCAGTGGATTCTTCCTGTAATTTAAAGTTGAAACTGGTGGTTCCCAGTCCGAGGTTAACATCTGATTTTACTTCTTTCTTATACCCAATGAATGAAACAGTGATAGTGTAAGGGCCGCCTGGATTCAGGTTAGGCAGATTATAACGGCCATCAGTGTTGGTTTGTACGCCTGATTTGGCGCCGGTGCTGTTATTTACTATTACTACTGTAACGCCGGGAATGGCCTGTCCACCCGGATCGGATACTTTACCCGATATAACGGAAGTGGTCACCTGTGCGTTCGCGCTGTAACATAGAATTACAATGAAGCTAGCTAATAGCGTAAAGAATGATTTCATAAACTGTTTTGTAAGTATTTACAGGTGCAAAGGAAACAGTCTGATGCAACCAGAATGTTAACAGATCATTACGGAATTGTTAAGAAGTGCCTAAAACATCCTAAAAAGGAGCCGTTTAGGGCTATTTAGTGTTTAAATACTATCAGAAATGGGAGTTCGATTTAACTTTAATGTTAACAGTGCGCTAAAATGAGATAGGAATTAATTGTTAACTCAGGGTAAACAACAAACAAAATAATATAACCTTAACGTACGTACGAATTAAAAAGCCCCGCCTTTAAAGGAGGGGCATGTGAGAAAGTTCATCAAATGTGTTCAATAAATTTCGACTTTAAAAGTCCCGTCCGTTAAAGGTTTTTCTGTTTCACCACTTATTAATACACCGGAGAATGTCCCCTCCGCGTGTTTACTATTAATGCTCGTTATAATTACTTTGATATTTTTACTCAGGTAACCCGGTTCTTTTTCCTGGATATTCATCAGCGACATTTCCACATCTTCTATATAAGTACCCGCTTTCAGTGAATCCGGAAAAGTGATCATCAGCTCCATATGATGGCCGAAGTTATTGGTAACACCATCTATCACCAGGGTCTTTTTGCCGGCATATACAGTATCGGTAAGGTATGCTTCTGTGGCATTTGACTGGTATTTAACGCCATCCATTTTAAAGTAGAAGCTGCTGGCTGGTGTTGTTTCGGTCTTTTTATCACAGGAACAAAGGATCGTTCCTAAAGCAGCAATAACGGCTACCATTAAGAGTTTCATTCTCATAACATTATAGTTTAGGCATGCCGTTTTTTAACGAAACGAAACCATTGCCGGCCGCTTTTGTGCAGCCGGCCATTAGTTAATTTGACATAGGATACTGGTTAGGTTCTGTTGGCATAGGGATAATATGGCTGCAATATATATAAATATTTATTAATTAAATAAAATATATATAGATAGAATGAGGAGTATATTTTTGATGGACGTGGGGATTTAGGCACAATTAACACTTTTTTTGCGGCCGAATTGCGTATTATTACGGGGTTACTGAATAATTAAAAGAAGCACATTATGTCATCGGAAGTAATAAAGCAATTACAGGAGGCGGTGCAGTTTTCACCGGAGAATGTGCCTTTACGTATGCATCTGGCGCAGGTACTGCTGCAGGATTATGAATATACTGCCGCAGAAGAACAATACAGAAAAGTACTGGAACTGTCGTCTTCTAATACTGCTGCACAGCTTGGCCTGGCGCGCACCTTTTATCATCAGCATAAATATTCTGCTGCCATTGTGGTACTGGAACAACTGGAAAACCGGGAGCCGGACCATTTTGATGCGCTGCTGCTGCATTGCCGCATCCTGGTGAAGGAACAATCTATGCCGTCTGCCAAAGAAATATATCAGCATTTGCTGCAAATAAATCCGGGCTTCCGTGATGAAGCGCTGGACGGGCTTTTCAGGGTAGCGCAACAACCATCTGTTTCCTTTAACGGAGAAGATGAGGAAGAAGAAGAAAGTGAGAGCCTGTTCATGCTGGAAAAACCTGAAATTAATTTTTCAGATGTAGGTGGTATGGAAAGAGAAAAGCAGGAAATAGATCTGAAGATCATCAAGCCCCTGCAGTTCCCAGATCTTTATAAAGCCTATGGAAAAAAAGCCGGTGGCGGTATCTTGCTGTATGGCCCTCCGGGATGCGGTAAAACATACCTGGCCAAAGCCACCGCAGGACAAATACAGGCGGAGTTTATAAATGTAGGCATTCATGATGTGCTGGACATGTGGGTGGGTACCAGTGAAAAAAATCTGCATAGCTTGTTTGAGCTGGCCCGTCAGAGTAAGCCCTGTGTTTTGTTTTTTGATGAGGTAGATGCACTAGGCGCTAACCGTACAGCGCTCCGGCAGTCGGGCGCAACGCATATTATTAATCAGTTCCTCGCAGAAATGGATGGTATTGCCGCCAGCAATGAGAACATTCTCATTATTGGCGCCACCAATGCTCCGTGGAGCCTGGATCCTGCATTCCGCCGCCCGGGCCGTTTCGACCGGATCATTTTTGTGGCGCCACCGGAAACGGAAGGCAGGGAAGAAATCCTGAAGTTACAATTACGCAATAAACCGGTAAGCGATATTAATTACAACGCCCTGGCAAAGGCCACTCCGGGCTACTCCGGCGCCGACCTTAAAGCGATTGTGGATATTGCGATAGAAGAGAAACTGTTGGAAGCCTTGCAGAAAGGCGTACCACAGCCCATTACACAGAAGGAATTATTAAAAGCCGCCAAAATACATAAACCCACCACAAGGGAATGGTTTAATACTGCCCGTAATTATGCGCTGTATTCAAATGAAACCGGTCTTTATGATGATGTATTGAAATACCTGGATATTAAGAAATAACGTTTATGGCTGTATTAATTCAGCGCGCTCAGATTTTAGTACAACAAGGCCGCTTCCAAGATGCCTTTGCAGCATTACGTCAGCACCTGAGCACCAATGCCCACGATACCGACGGATTGTACCTGCTGGCGATCTGTTACCTGGAAACAGGCAACACGGCAGAAGCATCCCAGATAGCAAGCAATACCCTCAGCTTTGCGCCATACGATGATCGTTTCCTGTACCTGTTGTCCAGGATCGCTTTTGCAAAGAATCAATTTAACGAAGCTATCAGGACCATCAGCAATGCAGTGGCTATAAACCCTTACCGGGTGAATTATTTTGCCATGTGGAGCCAGATTTTGTTGTCGAGGAAAGAATATGAAGCCGCGCTCCACAAGGCGGAAGAGGGATTGGCTATTAACCCGGAAGATGAAGCCTGTCTTAATCTCCGTTCCCATGCGTTGTTCCGGCTGGGCAAAAAGGAAGAAGCATTTTCCAATTTGCATGAGGCATTGGAGCACAATCCCGAAAATGCCTATACCCACGCCAACCTCGGCCAGAAGTGGCTGGAGGCCGGTGATCACCGGAAGTCGCTGGAGCATTTCAGGGAGTCGTTGAAACTGGACCCTAATAATGAATGGGCGCGGCAGGGTATGGTGCAAGCCATGAAAGCCAGGTACTGGCTGTACCGGCAGTTCCTGAACTATGCTTTTTTTATGGCGCGGCAAAAAGCGCGTACACAATGGATCATTATCATTGCCATCTTTATACTCACACAAATCGCCAGCAGGGTATTCTTCCCGGTATACGTACTGTTGGCGTTCCTGGCGCTTTCTACCTGGCTCATTACGCCGGTGAGTAACCTGTTCCTGCGCCTGAATCCATACGGCAGATACGCATTGAGCAAAGAACAAACACAGGTGTCTAATGTAGTAGGGATCCTGTTATGTGTATCGTTAGCAGCAGGTGCGGCGTTCCTGTTCTCGCATCTGCAGGGATTGTTGGCATTGTGTCTTTGCAGTGGTATTATGTTGCTGCCGGCTGCGGGATTTTATATACCTGAAAGCAAAAAGAACCGCCGGATTATTACGTGGTATACCGCAGGGCTGGCATTGTTGGGCGTATTGGGTACTGTGTTGGCATTTGTTATTAATGATGCCTTCAATATAGTTGTTACTGCTATGCTGATAGGTGTGTTCCTGTACCAGGTGTTGGCAAATTATATTCTTACGAGAGAAGGATAAAGAGATTATTTTCAGATGATAAAACAAAAAATCCTGCCGCTGAAACGGCAGGATTTTTTGTTTATAACTATAACGTATATACGTAATTAAGCATCAATCTTAGCATACTTCGCATGTGATTCGATGAATGCCCTGCGTGGAGGAACTTCATCACCCATCAGCATACTGAATACGCGGTCAGCTTCTGCGGCGCTTTCAATGGTTACCTGTTTCAGGGTACGGTGTTCAGGGTTCATGGTAGTATCCCACAGCTGTTCTGCGTTCATCTCACCCAAACCTTTATAACGCTGAATGGTTACGCTGTCTTCCTTACCGCCGCCAGCGAGCCTTACGGTCGCTTCCTTACGCTGTTCTTCTGTCCAGGCGTAAGTTTGTTCTTTACCTTTTTTCACGAGATACAGTGGTGGTTGCGCAATGTACACGTAACCCTGTTCAACCATTGCTTTCATATAACGGAAAACGAAGGTCAGGATCAGTGTGGCAATGTGGCTACCATCCACGTCGGCATCCGTCATGATGATGAGCTTGTGATAGCGCAGTTTGGAAAGGTTCAGTGCTTTATCATCTTCTTCTGTACCAATGGTAACGCCCAGTGCAGTAAAGATATTTTTGATTTCATTATCCTCGTAGATCTTATGCTCCATTGCTTTTTCCACGTTGAGGATTTTACCACGGAGTGGCAGGATGGCCTGGTAGTTACGGTTACGTCCCTGTTTGGCGGTACCACCTGCGGAGTCTCCTTCGACAAGGTACAGCTCACATTTGGTAGGATCGTTATCGGAGCAATCGGCCAGTTTACCTGGTAAGCCGCTACCGGTCATTACGCTTTTGCGTTGTACCAGCTGACGTGCTTTACGGGCGGCTTCACGGGCCTGCGCAGCCAATACCACCTTATTGATGATCTGCTTTGCTTCACGCGGATTTTCTTCCAGGAATGCCTCCAGTACTCCGGCAACAGAACTATCTACCACACCCATTACATCGGAGTTACCGAGCTTGGTTTTGGTTTGTCCTTCAAACTGTGGTTCAGGAACTTTTACGCTGATAATAGCGCTCAGTCCTTCACGGAAGTCGTCGCCGGTAACTTCGATCTTCGACTTCTCAAACATTTTATTTTTATCACCATAAGATTTAAATACACGGGTGATAGCACGGCGGAAACCGGCTACGTGTGTACCTCCTTCAATGGTGTTGATATTATTTACGTAGGAGAAAATGTTCTCACTGAATGCGTCGTTGTATACCAGTGCTACCTCTACGGCTACATTTGAAACCGGCTCATGTACTTCTACATAAATTGGATTCAGCAATATCGGGTTACGGCGGCCATTTTTGTCGAGCATCTGGATAAACTCGCGGATACCACCTTCACTGTAGAAAGTTTCAGAGAAGAAGTTACCTTCTTCATCTTTTTCACGTTCGTCGGTTAAAGTGATCTTGATTTTACGGTTCAGGTAAGACAGCTCACGCAAACGACCAGCAAGTATTTCGCGGTTGTAGGTGGTTTCTTTGAAGATTTCACCATCGGGTTTAAAGTGAATGGTGGTTCCGGTTACTTCACTGGTACCTATTTCACGTGCAGGATACTGTGGCGCGCCACGATGAAATTCCTGTTCAAATAATTTGCCTTCACGTTCTACAGTTACATAAAGCCTGTCGCTCAATGCGTTTACGCAACTCACACCCACACCGTGCAAACCACCGGACACCTTGTAGGTATTCTTGTCAAATTTACCACCGGCGTGGAGTACCGTCATTACCACTTCCAGGGCAGAACGGCCTTCCTTCGGGATAATGCCGGTTGGAATACCACGGCCATCATCCTTTACACGGATGGAGTTATCTTCCAGGATGGTAACATCGATGTTTTTGCAGTACCCCGCCAATGCTTCATCGATAGAGTTATCTACTACCTCATAAACAAGGTGGTGGAGACCCTTGACGCCAATATCGCCGATATACATGGCCGGACGCTTCCTAACGGCTTCCAGTCCTTCCAATACCTGTATACTCCCTGCATCATATCCGTTGCTGCTGGGGCTGGGTGCTTGCACTAATTCTTCGCTCATATGTTGGTGTAAAATCTATTAGAAATAAAATCGGTAGACAATCATGCAAAAATACGAAAAATAAGCCTTATTTCCACAAAAGAAGGGCTGTTTTTATGTGGTGAGGATCCATCATTTTTTCCACTAGAGATTTCCTGCACCAGCAATGTCTTTTACGCCTGTAAATAAAGTTTTCCACACCAGGTTAAAAAAGGACTTTTGGATGTCCCGGGCGTAAGCAACATCCGCGGTACGGACTTTTTCATTTTTGGATGGGTTCTCTGAATTGATTACCAATGCGTTAGCTACGAGACTAATGAGCCCTTTGCGTTTAAATCCATCGTGATCCTTATTTTGCTTTAAAACGGCAATTTTAAGATTTTGGTACAGCAGTTTTACATGGCCCTTCGCCCTTCGCTCATCTCCATTAATATTAAAGGTAAGATCCTGGATATCGCACGACCTGATCTCGATTTTCCCCATTGGCTGGGTGATAACGTTCAGATCTTTGCCGTTCATGTTATTCAGCCGGCCGGAAACGCCAAAACTGCCGCCTTTATCGTTCAGCAGAAAATCAAACCGGGCGGTTAGTTTACCGCTTTTCATAAATATTGCATCAAAATCGGCTGTGAGGTGCCTGTTTTTGGCTACCATGCTATCAATATTGGTGATGTTACGGAACAAACCGTGTACATGACTGAAATTGATATACCCGGTTTGTTCCGTAACCGGGCTCAATTCTGTATACCGGATATCGATGTTATTGCCGGTAAGCGTATCAATATTCACGGGGATTTTCAGCTTAGCCAGCAGCTGGTGGGGATATTGACCCAGTTTATTGCCGGGAGGCATAGGCATCATGCGGTTCCTGTAAATATCCAGTTTTCCGCTCTGGATATTTGCCCGCTCAGCCCAGATCTGCTGCTCCTGTAATAAAAGACGTGGATTAAGGTTGCGCAGGCTGATATCGTTAAATACCACTTCAAACCGGTCCTGCTGCACGCCGGTCTTTTTCTGGAAGGCGGCTTTATCATAACGGGATTGCAATTCAAACTGGCTAATATTCACGGTGCGTTGGGCTGCGTCATACCGGATTCCGCGAACATACATCCAGTAAAGGCTATCCCGGGTTCTGTTCATATAGTCCTTCATCCCTATTTCGTAATTGCGGGCATATAAAAAACGGGTGGGATCATCCAGGGCTACCGAGTCTATGAGGAAATCATTGATTTGTACACTCAGATTGTGGAATTGATGAATCACCCGGGACGAGTCTTTCCGGGTAAAAATATATTTGAAGTTGGTGCTGTCCAGTACCAGCTTACCTATAAAAATGGATTTCATTTTGGCAGAGATATTCTGGTAGGCTGTTTTCGGGGTGCTGGTATCTTTCACGGTGGCGTTTTGATCCATAATGATACTGGGGCTGGTTACCTTGAGGATACCAGCGTTGAGGTCTTTCCCGAAAAAATAGCGCCAGGGCTTAAAGTATTTAAGTTCCAGCCGGTCCACGCTGATGGTGTAAATATCGGCCGGCGCCCGTTGTTGCGACAACAGGCGTTGATAAACAACGGAATCGGCCGTCATGCTGGCTTTGTTAATAGTTATACTGCCGGAAAGCACGTCCAGGTGCAGTTCCTCGAACTTAACGGTATAAAGACTGTCCGACAGATCGGTTACATAGCCCTGAAGCTCCTGTTTCAGCAGTTTATTCCAGTGTTGATTAAGATACCAGCCGGTACCCAACACCAATAAGGTAAGTACACCGGCTACAATAAGTATGATCTTTACCAGTCTGCGGATATTTTTTGCCATCAGGGAAGCATAAACGAAATTTATACCAATAAGTGGGCTTTTTCAAGGGGAAAAGTAGGTGTGGGTTTGTAACTGTATTGTCAAAACGTATTTGTTTAAAAAACGAATCCCTAAATTTGTGACTTCTATAACAGCACGGCGTTTAAAAACAGATAAAGTGAAAGAAATACAGGAAATATTGTCTTTAGCCATTCCGCAGCCCGCGATGAGCGACCAGTTACAGCTGGCGGAGCAGGATAGTGTGTCAGTACCTGACTGTCTTGATTTTACGTTACAACGTTTTACCTACGATAAACCGTTACCTGTTGAAGATGTGGCGATGGTTATTTACCAGCCCGCCAAAAGGGGACAATCTGCCGCCATTGAGCTGCGGTATTGTGTTGCCGGCAGTAAATATTGTAAAAATCCTTCCTGTACTGATCAGCTTTGCTCGGAAGGCAAGAAGGAAGCCTGCAATGACAGGATACCATCGGTAGACCTGATCACGGTTCGCTTCCAGCCTGCATTTATCCAGTCGCTGCAAAAGGGCACCACTACCTTTTCTTTATTTGAGAATCAGTCCCGCAAACCTTTTGTGAAAACCATCCAGCCCTGTACGAAGTCCAAATCCGTACTGGAAACAATGGTGCATCATGATTACGAGGGCATCCTGAAAAATATATTCCTGCAAAGCCGCGCGCTGGACCTGTTATTATACAGCTCCGACCAGTTTATGCAGAATGATACCGACGAACGCTATGGTTGCCGCTTCCTCACTCATCTGGAAGACCGCGAAAAAATAGAAAACGCCCGGGGTATCCTGTTGGAACAACTGGACTCTCCTATTACCATCAGGGATCTCGCCCGCCGGGTAGCCATGAACGAATGTTACCTGAAGAAAGGCTTCAAAGCCATGTATGGTACCACTATATATGATTATTTCCAGAAGGAAAGAATGGAAAAGGCCAAAGGGCTTTTGTATGAAAAAGGGATGTCTGTTTCTGAAGTAGCCATGCTGATGGGATATTCCTGTATTTCCCACTTCTCTACTGCCTTTAAAAAGCACACAGGGCTGAAGCCCTGCGAACTGCTGTTGCGTTAAACACAGCTACTTCATTACTTCTACGTCACTGCTATGCTTTCCCTGTAAGGGAAATATCTCTGCGTTAAAAATAACGTAACTATATTTATATGATTTTTAAGTCATCTGTTTATGCCTAAAACAGATGATAAAATAGTACATATGTTGAATGACATTTATATATATGAAAACAGGGATCTTATCTATTTAAAGTTATATGAAAGAAAAGCCCGGCGTTTGAGCCTGAATCTTACCGTAATTGGTCCTGATCAATTGAAAGGCAACACCAGATATGAGCAATTCCTGTCTCTTTATGAACACTATAGTGTCAACTCGGTTGAGTTTGAAGTAAGTTGTTTCGCCCGTTACTTCGCTATTGCGGAAGCTCATAAAAATGAGGATACTTTTATTCTTTCTGATTCAGATATTTACCTGGTGAATAACCTGCAGCATATCCGGGAAGATACATCCTTGCAAGGTGTATTTATTGGCAGTGAAGGTTTTTACGGAGAAGGTAGCGAACACCAGATTTCCCCGCATTTTTCGTTCTGGAATAAAGCGCTGATCAATAGTTTCACTGATTACCTGCTGGAGGTTTATAAGAGAAATAAACAAGATCATTTCCTGGCGAGGCATTACAAAATACAGCAGGAAAAGATAGGAAGAACGGCTATTTCAGACATGACCCTGCTCTATATGTGGGTAAAAGAGAAGGGTATTCCCTACTTGAATTCCAATGCCGTCGGCAGCTCGCTGGGTATTGACCATAACATTTCTTCTGTTTATAGCGAGAATGGCGTTTACCAGTCTTTTTGCAACAGGAAGGCGATTAAATTAAAGGGGGAAGCAGTGTATTGCAAGGCCACCGATGGAAAGGCCCAGGCGATGTCTGTATTGCATTTCCAGGGGGAGTACAAGCAGGTTTTGAAGTATTTCTACCAGGGGCGGTTAGCCCGGTTTTACTGGTTTACCATTTCCCGGGCGCTGAAAAGAAGTTTGAAGTCCGGCAAATGAGCCGGTATTTTCCCTTTTCGATCATTTGTTTTCCCGATTTGAAAAACGGAAGATAAAATATAGGTGTTTCTTTGTAACACGATAGGCAGATATCCATTTGCGTTTCCTATAAGCTTCCTTATCAGATTTGACCTTGGAAGAAGCTTGGCTGGCAAAAGTAAGTAAAGCCATAAATCATACTTGCATGAATATCAAACACCATTGAAGTGCAATATGCCAGAAAAGTTTCTACCAGATTTTATAAAGTCGTTCGCTTCTGCGGGCGACTTTTTTTGTTTGGGAAAAGTATTCTTCTGAAATGTAGTAGGAAATAGTGCTGCAAGTGCAAAAGCAGGTCTATTGGATAATAACCCGGATTATACCCGGAGATGAAATGATGATAAGTCATCGATAAGCCGTATCTCTATAGGTACAAGTTATCTACGGCTTATCTACGGCTTATCTACGGCTTATCCTATAATGGCGCCAGCCTGGCAGGACCTTACAGGTAGTACTAATGATACAGGATTAACTTTACATCCTTTTTGTTAAATGCAGTTTGAGCTTTACAGGTTTCCGATTTACGGGGTGTGGAATTTGCAGGTTCTACCGTTGGAAAAAATTCACATGTTGGGAAATGCGGGAGTGAGAAAAACAGATGTGAGGAGTCATAACAAATAAAAAACCCCGCCCAAAAGAGCAGGGTCTGTCCTATTTATCCCTATACCTATGAAATACTTGTTTGTGTTATTCAGTGATGGTACCAGCTTCATTCAGCAACACTGCCTTGTCCGTACCATTATCCTGAATATTGATTTTGTAGTATGAAGCTACATCTGATCTCTCAATTTTCCAGCCATCTTTTATGGTTGCTGCCGGATATTTTGTTTTCAGTGTACCAGCCACTGATTCCGGAAGATTTTGAGCATCATAAGCGCTTCTTGTGGCAACCCATTTGCCATCCGCATCATACTCTGCAATTGTGTTTATGTTGTCTTTTTGGAAACTTGCTGTCCAATGTCCTGCACTTGTCTTTGTCCACTTAGCAGCTGCTGTTCCCGCAAAATTCTGATCAAAAGAACTCTTAACTGCCTCAGGTGCTTGCACCGCTTTGGCAACTATCTTTGTTTTTTTAACTGATTTTTTTTGCTGTGCAAAAGTTATGCCGGAAGTGAATAGAACCGCGCAAAATATTAACGTCAACTTTTTCATATTTGATATGGTTTTTTCCGTTGGGTTAAAATTAACTACTAGGTTTTTCTAATTTCTTCCTGGCTAGTTAGCTAAAACAATGCCAAAAACGCAGTTTAGATACTCTTTATTGCAAATTACAAAAAAAACAATAAAAAATATTCAAAAAGCACAGTTTTTAGCAAAGATGGCCATTTAGGAGCCAGCGTATTTTCTTAACTTCGCACAATTTTAATCAATTATTGTCTAAATAACATCAAAGGGCGGGGAATTGTTTTATGTCCAGCAAATATCAGGAATATAACCAGTTGAATTTACCTCAGATAGAGAAAGATATACTGCAACACTGGGAGCAGCACCAGACTTTTGAAAAAAGTGTGGAAGTGCGCGAAGGCGCCACTCCTTTTGTTTTTTATGAAGGACCTCCAAGCGCCAATGGTTTACCGGGTATTCACCATGTTATTTCACGTACATTAAAAGACCTGGTGTGTCGCTATAAAACGATGCGTGGTTACCAGGTAAAGCGTAAAGGTGGGTGGGATACCCACGGTTTGCCGGTGGAACTGGGTGTTGAAAAAACTTTAGGGATTACCAAAGAAGATATAGGCAAGAAGATTTCTGTTGCTGAATATAATGATACCTGCCGCCGGGAGGTATTGAAATATAAAGATATGTGGGATGACCTGACCCTGAAAATGGGATACTGGGTTGATCTGAAAGATCCATATATCACTTTTGAGAACAATTATATTGAAACACTCTGGTGGTGTCTTCAAACGCTTTATAAAAAAGGATTCCTGTATAAAAGTGTAAGTATCCAGCCTTACTCCCCTGCGGCCGGTACCGGTCTGAGCTCCCATGAGCTGAATCAGCCGGGCACCTATAAGGATGTAAAGGATACTACCGTTGTGGCAATGTTTAAGGCCCAAAAAGCAAGTAATTCTCAGTTTCTTTTTGATGCGGCTGGATCAGACGAGGTATTTTTCCTGGCCTGGACTACCACCCCGTGGACTTTACCGTCAAATCTGGGTTTAACGGTAGGTGCCAATATAGAATATGTACTGGTAAACACTTTTAATCCATATACTCACCTGCCGGTAAATGTTATAATGGCTAAAGTGCTGCTGGGTAAATATTTTAAGGCAGAAGGAGAAAACGGCGACTTTGCGGCATACCAGGAAGGCGATAAAGTGATTCCGTGGAAGATACTGACCAGCTTTAAGGGCAGTCAGCTCGAAAATATCCGTTACGAACAGTTATTACCATTTGCCCAGCCGGAAGAAGGCGACCCATTCCGTGTAATCCTCGGTGACTTTGTTACTACAGAAGATGGTACAGGTATCGTTCATACTGCTCCTGCTTTTGGCGCGGATGATAACCGGGTAGGTAAGAAATATGGTATTGGTATTTTAACGCTGGTAGACAGAACCGGTAAGTTTACAGAGAATGTTGGTGAATTTTCAGGCAGATATGTAAAGAATTATAAAGATGATCCCGATTACAAAGATGTAGACGTGGATATCGCCGTGAAGCTGAAGAAAGAAAACCGTGCATTTAAGGTAGAAAAGTACGAACATACCTATCCGCATTGCTGGCGTACTGATAAGCCGGTATTGTATTACCCGCTGGATGCGTGGTTTATAAAAACCACTGCGGTAAAAGACAGGATGGTAGAGTTGAATAAAACGATCAACTGGAAGCCGGCATCCACCGGTACCGGTCGTTTTGGCAACTGGTTGGAGAACATGGTGGACTGGAACCTCAGCCGTAGCCGTTACTGGGGTACGCCGTTGCCTATCTGGCGTACAGAAGACGGTACAGAAGAAATCTGTATCGGAGGTATTGAGGAACTGAATGCAGAAATCCGAAAGGCAAACCAGGTGTTGGGCGGAGATGTGAACAAGTCCTATCTCCATGAGGGCATCCTGGACCTGCATAAGCCATATGTAGATGATATTATCCTGGTGAGCCCATCAGGCAAGCCAATGCGTCGTGAACCTGATCTGGTGGATGTTTGGTTTGACAGCGGCGCGATGCCATATGCACAGTGGCATTATCCTTTTGAAAATAAAGAGCTGGTAGATAAAGGACAGGCTTTCCCGGCCGATTTTATTGCTGAGGGAGTGGATCAAACCCGTGGCTGGTTCTATACTTTACACGCACTGGGCGTTATGTTGTTTGATAGCGTGGCGTATAAAACAGTAGTTTCCAACGGGTTAGTACTGGATGCGAAGGGGCAGAAAATGAGTAAACGCCTCGGCAACGTGGTGAATCCGTTTGAAACCATTGAAAAGTTTGGAGCAGATGCCACCCGTTGGTACCTGATCACCAATGCTTCACCCTGGGATAGTTTAAAGTTTGATGTAAAAGGTATAGGTGAAGCGCAGCGTAAATTGTTTGGCACCCTGTACAATACATACAACTTCTTTGCTATGTATGCAAATCTTGATAAGTTTACTTTCAGGGAAGCATATATTCCTTTAGAAGAACGTCCTGAAATTGACCGCTGGATTATTTCCGTATTGAATACGCTGGTAAAAGATGTGACCAGCAGCTTTGATGATTATGAGCCTACGCAGGCCGGCAGAGCGATAGAGCGTTTTGTGGATGAGCAGCTGAGCAACTGGTATGTGCGTTTGTGCCGTCGCCGGTTCTGGAAAGGGGACTATGAGCATGATAAGATCAGTGCTTACCAGACATTATACGAATGTTTGGAAAAAATTGCACAATTGATGGCCCCGGTTTCCCCATTTTTCACCGATTGGTTATTTAACAACCTGAACAGTGTGAGTGGCCTTAGCAAGGCAGCTTCCATCCATCACACTGATTTTCCTGTGATAAATGAAGGTGCGGTGGATATTGATCTGGAAGAAAGGATGCAGCTGGCGCAGGATATTTCCTCGCTGGTATTATCCTTGCGTAAAAAGGTGAACATTAAGGTTCGTCAGCCTTTGCAGAAGATTTTAATTCCGGTGGCAAATGGCAGAATGAAAGAGCAAATAGAATTGGTAGCCGACCTGATAAAAAGTGAGGTCAATGTCAAAGGGATTGATTATCTTACGGAAACGGAGGGTTTTATCAAGAAAAAGATTAAGCCTAACTTCAAGTCCCTCGGTGGTAAAATGGGAGCAAAGATGAAATCTGTAGCAGCCGCGATCAGCGCGTTTACAGAGGCAGAAATTACCACCATTGAGCGCGACGGCCATTTCAATCTGGTTGTAGAGGGAGAGCAGTTGCAAATCCAACTCTCTGACGTTGAGATCATTTCCGAAGATATTCCGGGATGGACAGTAGCTAATAAAGGCGCCTTAACGGTAGCGCTCGACATTACTATTACTCCCCAGTTACAGGATGAAGGAAATGCCAGGGAACTGGTAAACCGGATACAAAAAATCCGTAAGGATAGTGATTTTGCATTGACTGACAGAATTGACGTAACAGTTGAAAGTGTGGATACGCTCAAGTCGGCCATTGTGAACTATAATGATTATATTTGCACGGAAATTTTGGCAGATAGCCTGGAATTAGTGGAGCGATTACAAGATGGTACAGAAATAGAGGTAAACGACCTTAAATTTAATGTATTAGTTAACAAAAAAAGCTAATCCCCCATGGCAACAAAAAAGAAGGTTGCTAGTAAAACGACCCAGAAGGCGGCTCCGGCTAAGAAGACTGTAGCAAAGGCATCACCAGCGAAGAAAGCTGCTAAACCTGCTCCGGTAAAGAAAGCGGCGCCTGCTCCAAAGAAAGCAGCTGCAAAAGCAGCCCCTGCAAAGGCGGCTCCTAAAACAGCAGCAAAACCAGCAGCCGGAAAAGCCGTGGTAGCTAAAAGCACTGCCAAAAAAGCCGCTCCGGCGCCTAAAAAAGCAGTGAAAAAGGCCTCTGCCTTACCAAACAGTAAAACATCATCCGTCAAGAAAGTTGCTGTACCTGCGAAATCGACCGTTAAAAAAGAGCCTGCTGTAAAGCAGCAAGTGGTAACGAAAAGTGTTTCCGCTGGAAAAGAGAAACCATTTATTTCTAAGTCAGAAGAAAAAGAACTTAAAACGATGGCAGTAAAGAAAGCAGATACTAAGGTAGAAGTTGCTAAGGAAAAAGAATCCACAAAAAAAGCAGCGGAAAAGCCTGTTGTTAAGGCTGAAAAGTCAGTAAAGGCGGAAAGATCCGAGAAACCCGAAAAAACTGAAAAATCTGAGAAAAAAGGTGGAAAAGCTACCCTGGTAACTTACCAACCTGAATTCACCAAGTCAGTGCTGGATCAACCAGCGCAACCTACTGGTCCTGTATACAGATACAGTGATTCAGACCTGCAGGAGTTTAGAGAATTGATCCAAAAGAAGCTGGAATCAGCTAAAAAGGAGCTCATCTATCTGCAAGGCCTGATCACCCGTAAAGACGAGGCAGGTACTGACGATACAGAGAACAAATACATGAGTATGGAAGATGGCAGCGGCTCCCAGGAAAGAGAGCAACTGAACCAGATGGCCAGCCGTCAGATCCAGTTCATCGATCACCTGGAAAAAGCAATGATGCGTATTGAAAACAAAACCTATGGTATTTGCCGCGTAACCGGTAAACTCATAGATAAAGCACGCCTCAGAGCAGTTCCTCACGCCACCTTGAGCATTGAAGCCAAACTGGCTAAAAGTAAATAGTCTTAATAATTATTAAGACAGAAAAGGCGCAGCGGTTATCCGCTGCGCCTTTTCGTTTTATAGCTGAATGATATTATCAACAGGCGGCCATCTCTTTTTTATTACGCATCTGCCGTACGGCCAGGTAAAGTAATCCTGCTCCGGCTAATCCTATCAGGCTGCCCACTCCAATATTACGCGCCTGCTTTTTACTGATAGCCGGTAGCTTGATTCCAAACTTCGCAGGACTGGCCTGCGCAATATCCAGCAATGGCGCTAATGATAAACCACTGATGATTTTATCGGCAACCTTTTCTACAACATTGCCAGGATACTGTGGACAAAAAGCAACGCCGATGCCGGCCTCGGTTAATAATTTGCTGTCCCGTTTTCCATCTCCCACATAAATGATATTCTGTGTATTAATATGATATTGCTGTGCGATATAAGGATACATATTGCTACGGGAATACTCGGCTCCTTTCATGAAATAATCTGCAATGGTAAACTCGCCGGTAGCCACGCTGTTCACCAGATGCAGCTTATTGGCAAATACGAAATCCATTCCCAGCTGATTCTTAATATGACGGGCCACAGTACCAAATCCATCGGTGATAAGACCAACAGCATAGCCTCTTTTTTTCAGTTCACGCACTATTTCGCGGATGCCGGGTACCAATGGAATAGCATCGGCTACTTCCAGCAGTTCTGCAATATTGCGGCCTTCAAAAAGAGTAGCTTTTAAATGTAATGTAGTTACTTCATTATGCCCGGCAGATTCAATTTCCTGTAATCCTTCCTCCTGCCCAAAGGCCACTGCGGCCCATTGCATGTAATCTTGTGTAAACACCGCATGGTCGAGGTTGAAGATGACCATCTTCTGTAATTTATCAATAGATTCCAGGATAGAGTACTCCATTTGCTCCCGGATCAGGTTAATATTTCCCAGTGTTTCGAGGTTTTCCTGTGGTATATTTTCCGCCTTGCGGAGAATGGTGCGGGAAACTTCTCTCGACATTTTGCTCAGCTGTTCCCAGGTTTGCATAGCATTTTCCACCTTCCCGATATTGGCTTCTGTGATGCGCGCGCCCAGGTGATGCATATCTATCAGCAGGCCGATATCCACGCCATAATCATTTTCAAAATGCACACGGGAAAGGAAAGATTTGCGTGCTGCAATCATACCGCTGAGTGGCTGCTGGAAATGAGCAATCTCAGGGAATAATATACTCAGCAGTGGCTTGGCCACCAATTGGGTGACCCTGCCTGCCTGCCTTTCAAAGTAGGATTTGACGAAGTCAGCTTCGTCTTTTTCGATAGGACCAGTTAATAGGTCTATAATATTGTCGGGGTAAGTCAGGATGTCGCCATCTACGTAGGCAATAATATCATGTTTGGCAGCCATCATACCTTCACGCATAGATATTCCTTTTCCGCGCTGGCTGCTGGTAATCACTCTCACATGTTCTTTCATCGCCTCTTCCACTGTGTTGTCTGTAGAATTATCATCTACCACAATGATCTCAATTTTCCGGGTTGTTTTCTTTACGGTTTTAATAACCTGGCGTATGGTAGCACCTTCGTTTAATACAGGAATTACGATAGATATCATAGGAGTTCGCTATGTTAAAGGTTAAAAAATAAGTGCTGCAAAGAGCTGGTGTTGGCATTGTCAGGGCGCTTCAATAACAAAAACCGTACCTGTTACGGTTTTTTGGGAAGAAGAAAATGTTATGGAAAGCCATGTGGAGATGGATAAAACGCAACACGTTCCACTTTTTGAGCGGAACGTGCAATATTGCGTATATGCTTTAACGTTAGGATTCCTTTATTTAAATTCCTGCATTTCCACCAGTTTGTGATAGATGCCATGCTGCTTCAGCAATGCATCGTGGGTACCACGTTCTTTGATTTCTCCCTGGTCCATTACAATGATTTCACTGGCATGTTGTATGGTACTCAACCGGTGTGCGATTACAATGGTGGTGCGGTTTTGCATGAGCTTATCCAGCGCTGCCTGTACCAGTTTTTCGGACTCCGTATCCAGTGCGGAAGTGGCTTCATCCAATATGAGAATAGGAGGATTTTTGAAAATAGCGCGTGCAATGGTAAGGCGTTGACGCTGGCCCCCGCTGAGTTTCAGCCCGCGGTCGCCAATAATGGTGTCATAACCGTTGTCCAGCTGTTCAATAAATTCATGTGCATTGGCAATTTTTGCAGCGGTTATAATGGCCTCCCTGTCGGCCTTTGGCTGACCAAAGGCAATATTGTTCAGTACTGTATCATTAAAGAGAATGGCTTCCTGCGATACAACGCCTATCAGGCTGCGGAGGTCGTGTACTTTCAGGTCGCGTATATCGGTACCGTCTATACGAATGGCACCTTCATTTACATCATAGAAGCGTGGTAAAATATCGGCCATCGTGGATTTGCCCGCACCACTGCGGCCAACAAGCGCTATCATCTGCCCCTTATTAATAGTAAGCCGGATGTGCTTCAGCACATATTGCTGTTCGTATTTAAAGGAAACATCATCGTATTCCACGCTGCTATTAAACCCGCTCACAGCGCGCGCATCAGGCTTTTCATGGATGGTAACCGGTGCGTCAAGAATTTTGAAAATCCTTTCACTGGCCACCATTCCTTTTTGTATAGTAGTAATGGAAGTAGATACGTTTTTTGCAGGCTGCATGATCTGTGAGTAGAAAACAAGATAGGTCATGAAGGTAGCGCCGGTAAGCAGTTCGCTGCCTGATAATACGAGGCTTCCTCCGTAGATCACGAGGATAACGATAACGATTACCCCAAGTATTTCAGAAATAGGAGAAGCCAGTTCGCGCTGGTTGTACATCGACTTACTCACTTTCACAAACCGGGTGTTTACCTCACCGAATTTATTTTTCATGAAACGCTCTGCAGTAAAGGATTGTATGATCCGGATACCGCTCAGTGTTTCTTCTGTTACTGAAAGGATTTTTCCCAGCAGGTCCTGGCTGAATTTACCTTTTAGCTTTAATTTTTTGGAGACATACGATATCAGTAAACCGGAGATAGGAAAGAATACGATGGTAAACAGGGTGAGTTTTACAGAGAGATAGAACAGCGCTGCGAAGTAGCCGATTATAATGAATGGATCGCGCAGCAGTGTTTGTATGGCGTTGATCACACTGTTTTCAATTTCCTGTACATCGTTGGTCATGGAAGAAAGCAGATCTCCTTTTTGCTGATCGCTGTAAAATGATAATGATTGTTGCGTGAATTTTTCATAGAGGCGTATACGTAGCCTGGACAGGACGGTCATTTTAAGCCGTACCATTACCCTGGCACTCATGTAGCGGCCAAAGTTGGCGATCACGATACACACGCCTATCACTGCACAAACAAAGTACAGGGCGCTTTGTTTGGAGCCGCTGGCCCTGATGAAATTGTAGAAATAGTAGTTGAACAGGTCAATGAAGTAGTTAATAGAGAAGGTGAAATGTGGTTCCGGCAGTGCCTGGGGAATTTCTCCCACCTGGTTAAAAATAACGGTCAGTAGTGGAATCAGCATCGCAAAATTGACCATACCGAATATGATACCTATAAAAGTATATATCACATATTCGGGCAGATAATGGTGCAAAGGTGTGGCAAATCTTAGTAATCGCTTGAATGTCTTCATTCCTGGTAGTCTGTTTAACTTGCTGGCAAAAATAGCATAATTAAGGTATGAGGGGGTGTAAATGCGGCTATTCTTTGCCGGAAATGGTTAATTTCGCAACTGACGGGCTGCTGGCAGCCGGTTATGGTTTGGCGGGGCGGGGTAATTATGTTATTATCGTACGCAGACTGTTTTACTAACGATTAAAACTGAATGAGATGCAGGAAACTAAAAGGCAGAAACAAATAGGACAACTTGTGCAGCAGGAGCTGAGTGGTATTTTTCAGCGGTTGGGATTTAACGTGGTGGATGGGGGAATGATATCTGTTGCTGCCGTGAAGATGACCCCAGACCTGCTGGAAGCGAAGGTATACCTGAGTATGTTCCAGATCAAAGCTCCTTCTGAGATGCTGGAGCGGATCAAGGAAAGAATGGGTGAAATCAAGAAGTTACTCGGAATAGGATTAGGTAAACAATTGCGCAGAATCCCCGAGCTGAGCTTCTTTTTGGATGATACCCTTGACTATGTGTTTAAGATGGAAGAATTGTTTAAGAAGATCAAGGAAGATGACGCCAACATTAAGGACGGCAAGAAATAAGGGTTACGGATTCGTTATTCTTCATTCGTAATTCTACAAATACATGGTTTGGCAATTTGCTTCCCGTTACTTCCGGGCAAAAAAATCTACCAATGCTATCAATATCATTGCCTGGGTAAGTGTGGCGGCAATTGCAGTTGGGACAGGCGCCCTGATTGTGATACTGAGTGTATTCAACGGCTTTGAGGGCCTGGTAAAATCCCTTTACTCCTCTTTTTATCCCGCGGTGAAGATTGCGCCGGTTACTGGTAAAACAATTATCCTTACGCCTGCGCAGCTGCAGCAAATAGCAGCGGTGCCGGGTGTGGCCCATTTCTCCCGGGTAATTGAAGAGAAGGCGGTGCTGCGCTACGGTGACGAGCCTACGATTGCAGTGTTGAAGGGCGTTGACAGCAGTTACAATTATGTTACGGATGTGAAAAGCAACATTATCCGGGGACGTTTTGATACCGGCGACAGTGTGGCTTACCGGGCGGTGCTGGGGTTAGAGCTGGAAGGCGCGCTGGGCGTGGATGTAGTGCATAGTATTGCACCTGTTACGGTATATCTTCCCCGCAGGAATGTGAATGCTTTTGTAACCCCCGAGGATGCGCTGAACAATGGCGTTTTGTATCCTGCCGGAACTTTTGCTATTCAGCAGGAGTTTAACAGCAAGTATGTTATTACAAACATTGAATTTTTAAGGGGCCTGTTGCAGATGGGGGACGATGAGATGTCGTCGCTGGAAATCGGGACACGGGCAGGGATAAACGATAAAGAACTGAAAGTGCAACTTGAAAAGTTGCTGGGGAGCCATTACAAAGTGCAAACCCGGTATGAGCAGAATCAATCGCTGTATGCCATTATGCAAACGGAGAAGTGGGCGGTATACGTGATACTTAGCTTTATTATGATCATTGCCGCTTTTAATATGATTGGCTCTTTGTACATGCTGGTGATAGAAAAGCAAAAAGATATTACGATCCTGAAGGCAATGGGTGCGCGTAAATCATTGATTATGCGCATCTTCCTGGCAGAAGGACTGATCATTGCAGGGATAGGAACCGCGCTGGGCTTTGGTTTGGGCATCACCTTTTGTGTGTTGCAACAGCATTTTGGTATTATTAAGCTGGAGGGAACCTCTTTCCTGGTGGATTCATACCCAGTGAGTATGCATGCGGCAGATTTCCTGCTGGTGTTTGTTACGATTATAGTGATAGGTGTGGCTGCCAGCTGGTATCCGGCGAGAAGAGCGGCGGTGGAAGCGATTACACTGAAGGCCACCTGATAAGGACCTGATTAAAAATATTAAAAAGGAGGAGCATGAATTCATGCTCCTCCTTTTTAAATATTTTTAAGTAACTACAATTAATAGTCGCCTAATGTTTCTGGTAACTGCGCCAGTGCTTTGGCGAGTTGTTCATCACTTGGAGCGATACCATGCCATTCGTGGTGGCCTTCCATGAAGTCAACACCCTGACCCATAACGGTTTTCATGATAATAGCAATGGGTTTACCCTGACCGGTAAGGCTTTTGGCTTTTTCCAGTGTGGCAACAACATCATCCATATCGTTACCATTCATGTGCAGAACGAGCCATCCGAATACTTCGAATTTAGCGCCTACATCACCGAGGCCGGCAACATCATCTGTAGTTCCATCAATTTGCTGACCATTCAGATCAACGGTGATGATAAGATTATCTACTTTATGATGAGGAGCAAACATTACGGATTCCCATATTTGTCCTTCTTCCAGCTCACCGTCTCCGTGCAGGGAGAATACCAGATTTTTATCGTTATTGAGTTTTTTAGCGAGCGCTGCGCCTATTGCCACGCTCATGCCCTGGCCCAGGGAGCCGGAAGCGATGCGTACGCCCGGTAAGTGTTCGTGGGTGGTGGGGTGGCCCTGCAGGCGGGAGTTCAGCTTACGGAAAGTGCTCAGTTCCTGTACGGGGAAGTAGCCGGAACGGGCCAGTGCGCTATAGAACACTGGTGAAATATGTCCATTAGACAGGAAGAACAAGTCCTGGTTCTTACCATCCATATCAAAAGGTTCCGGTTTGTGATCCATTACCTTGAAATACAATGCAGTCAGAAAGTCGGCGCAACCTAATGAACCTCCGGGGTGACCGCTTTGAACGCCATGTACCATTCGTACAATATCTCTCCTTACCTGAGTAGCAATATCTTTGAGCTGTGGCATGATAGTTGTTAATTTTTGTGCCGCAAAACTAATAGAATTTCGTAGAATTTGTGGCTGTTGAATGTTTTTTTGCGATCTCAAAGTATTAAAAAAGTTGATTTTTTTAACGTTTCTTTTCACATTTCGTTGAAATTAATATCTTTGCACAATTAAGCCCCACTAATGGAGAATGTATTAATTGCTACCGTCCTAAGTTTTGTTGTTACCTATTTTTCTATTCCAATACTGATCAGAGTGGCGGAATTAAAGCATTTATACGACGAACCGGACGAAAGAAAGACGCATAAACAGCGTATACCAACGCTCGGAGGAATCGGTTTTTTCTCCGGATTTATAATTGCCACTGCTATCTGCGTACCTGCGTTAGCCAATTCGCCATTTCAATACATGATGGCGGCGTTCTTTATCATTTTCATGGTAGGTATGAAAGATGATATCGTAGGGCTGTCTCCGTTAAAGAAATTAATCGGGCAGCTGGCGGCGTCTTTCGCTATTATCTACCTGGGCAATCTGCAGATTACAAGCATGTATGGCTTCATGGGTATTTATGCCATGCCTCCCAATATCAGCCTGATGCTGACCTATTTCACTTTCATTGTGGTAATCAATGCTTTCAACCTGATAGACGGGGTAGATGGTCATGCCGGCAGCATCGGATTGCTGGTAAGTGCCGTACTGGGGGCTTATTTTCTGCATGTAGGTGAAATCACTTATGCAGTCATTGGTTTTGCACTGGCAGGTGGGCTGGCCAGTTTTCTTATATATAATATTTCCCCCGCCCGCATTTTTATGGGTGATACGGGATCCTTACTGATAGGGTTGGTAAATGCAGTGCTGGTGTTGAAATTCATTGATGTGGCAGGTAACCCGGCCGGTAAGATGCCAATCGGAGCTACACCAGCTGTGGCTTTTGCCATCCTGATCGTACCTTTATTTGATACTTTACGCGTATTCGCTGTCCGTATGTTACAGGGAAGATCTCCTTTCTCTGCCGACAGAAACCATATCCATCACTACCTGCTGGACCTGAAACTCAATCACAGGCAAACCACGCTGGTTTCCGTAGCCATTAATGCTACCTACATACTTGGTGCATTTGTGCTGCAGGGAATGGGCGCTACCTGGTTGTTAATGGTTGTAATAGGTTCTGCTACCTTTTTTACAGGAATATTATACCTGGCACGCCGGAAGAAACTGGCTGCGAAAGCCATACCGGAACCGGTAGTACAGCCAGCAGCGGCAACAGCAAAAGAAGCCACCAAAATATTGCGTGTTACAACAGAGGGTGTATTACAAGATAAATAATCCTTTTGTTGTGGTTATTTGTAAGCATTTCTACTTCCATTATCAGGGCGTTGCTTTGACGATTAAAAGAAAACCTGTAGGTTTGCACGCACTTAACTATTTATGTTATGCAAGATGATCTAACGCTTATCATTGATGAGGCAGCGGACTCGATGAAGAAAGCTATCGGGCACCTGGAATTGGAACTTACAAAAATCAGAGCCGGGAAAGCCAATCCGCAAATACTGGATGGTATCTTTGTTGACTATTATGGCGCACCAACTGCACTAAACCAGGTAGCTAACGTAAGCATTGCAGATGCCCGTACCCTGACCATTCAGCCCTGGGAAAAAAACATGCTGCAGCCTATTGAAAGAGCCATTATTGCATCTAATATTGGTCTCAATCCACAAAACGACGGGGTTATCATCCGTTTATTCCTCCCGCCATTAACCGAAGAACGCAGGAAAGAATTTGTGAAAAAGGTGAATAACGAAGGCGAACAGGCAAAAGTAGCCATCAGGAATATCCGCAGGGATGCTATTGAAGCAGTTAAAAAATTGCAGAAAGACGGTTTAAGTGAAGATACTGCCAAGGATGCAGAAGCCGATATCCAGCAATTAACCGACAAGCACATTACGCTGATTGATAAACACTGCGAAGTAAAAGAGAAAGAAATTATGGCTATTTAAGAGTTTTATAGCCTGAAAATATAACAGCGGAGATATTAACGGATACTGATCCGGTTAATATCTCCGCTGCTTTTTTTAGCAGTGGCTTATTTTGCCGGAGCCACTTTGTTAGCCTTGTTTACGAGGTACACACCGAGCAGAATAATACCCATGCTCCCCACCTGGACCCAGGTAATTGTTTCATGCGCCACTAATCCCCACCCTACTGCTACTAACGGTAACGCATATGCTACCATTGAGGCCAGCATGGATCCCGCTTTTTTGATGAGCAGGAAAAAGAGTACAGCTGCCACCCCGGTTCCCATCACCCCCAGTACCAGGCCCGCTGAAAGCGACCGCCAGGGCGCATCCGGTTGTGAAAACTGTGGAAAGAAATTACTGCACCACAAAATAGGGAAAGTGAACAGGGCACAAAAGAACATAGCAATAGACCCCAACTGCAGCGAACTGAAACCCTGCAGCTTATGATGTACCATACTAATATTGACGCCATAGCTTACGGTAGCCAGAATTACCAGCAGCGCATAATACCAGTGGCCATTTGTATTGATACCTTTGGCGGTGAACAATAACACTACCCCTGCCAGCCCTACGAAAATGCCGGTGAGCTGCGCTTTTTTAAATGGACTTTTAAAGATAATAATCCCGGACAGTAAGGCCATCAATGGTGTTAAGGCATTAAGTATACCTGCAAGAGAGCTGTCGATTTCCGTTTCGGCCAAACAAAACAGAAAGGCCGGGATACCGTTACCCAGGATACCGGACAATATAATAATGGGAAGCTTTTTTATCGGTGTTTGTCTGAATGCCTTTGGTAAAAAAGGAGAAAGTGCAATGCCGGCAGCTACCAGTCTTAAGCTGGCTACCTGGTAGGATGTAAATGATTCCAGACCTATTTTCATCAATATAAAGGAACTGCCCCAGGTGAGTGATAACAGGATAAACACTCCCCAATGGGCGAAACGTTGCTGCATATCTTTTATTTTTCGAGTACAAAGGTGCAGGTATCCTTCATATTCAGCAAAATATAAATCGTGTTAATGCAACACTTCTGTCCCTATTTTGTTAAATTTATTTATAAGAATGCGCTACATGGGTAAAATCAAATTGTCAGCTATCAGCACATCGGCTCCCAAAAAGCTGGAAAAAGAAACAATAAAGGCGGTAACCCGGGAAATTCTGGAAGAACTGGATGAACTTCAAAACCTGCTGTATGCACAGCATAAGCACTGTGTATTGCTGGTGGTGCAGGGAATGGACGCCAGTGGGAAAGACGGCGTAATAAAGAATGTTACAGGTACCTTGAATCCGCAGGGTTGCGTAGTACACTCTTTCAAAGCACCCACCACAGAAGAATCAGAACATGATTTTTTATGGAGGGTACATCAGCATGCGCCGGGTAAAGGCATGATCCAGGTATTTAACCGCTCACATTATGAGGATATTCTCATACAACGTGTGCATAAGTGGATTGACGATAAAATGGCTTTTAAACGGATGGAGGCCATCAATGATTTTGAAAAGTTGCTAACGGTTCATAATAATACACACATCATAAAATGTTACCTGCATGTATCACAGGAAGCCCAGCAGCAGCGCCTGATGGAACGAACCGAAGACCCCCGGAAAATGTGGAAGTATAACGAAAATGACCTGGCAGAAGCAAAGTTGTGGAATAAATATATGGATGCGTATGAAGACGCCATCAACCGCTGTAATTATGTGCCCTGGCTGATTGTACCGGCAGATCAGAACTGGTATAAAGAATACCTGATTGCGCTAACGTTAAGGGATACACTGAAATCATTAAAGATGAAATACCCCCGGCTAAAGAAATAATAACCTAATAATTAACGTCTTCGGGTATTATACTTTAATTTTGTTCACTTATTTTAACCAATAAAAACCTTGCATTATGTCGTTCATCAAAGAGTTTAAGGAGTTTGCCATGAAAGGCAATGTAATGGATCTTGCTGTGGGTGTGATCATAGGTGGTGCGTTTGGAAAGATTGTTACATCTCTGGTAGATAATATCCTGATGCCTCTCGTTGGGGTATTTACCGGAGGAAGGAATTTTAATGACGTCTTTTATGTATTGGACACAAGTAAGGGAGAGGTGGCCACGCTGGCAGATGCGAAAGCCAAGGGCGTAGCGGTATTTGCTTACGGCGCTTTTATACAGAGCGTGATTGATTTCCTTATTATCGCCTTCTGTATTTTCCTGCTGGTAAAATTTATGAATAAGCTTACCAAGAAAAAAGAAGAAGCCCCTGCCCCGGCCGAACTGTCTACCCAGGAAAAACTGCTCATGGAAATTCGTGATGAACTGAAAAAATCCAGATAAATTTTTTTAAAAATACCCTTACCATCCCGTTTTTCCTTCCCGGAAGAAGTGGGATGGTTTATTACGTATACTCATTTAAACACAAATTGATGAAAAAAAATACTTTATCCATTGCCTGCTGTATGCTATTGTTTACGGCCGTGCACGCGCAAAATGACTGGATGAAGAAGTCGAGAGAAGAAGCTTCTGATAAAATCAAGAAAGACGCTAATGACACCATTCCCAAATTATGGAAAAAAGGGATGAACATTAACGTCAATATCAATCAGGGATCATTAAGTAACTGGGCTGCGGGTGGCGATAATTTTGCTTTCTCCCTTGGGTCCAATCTTTTTGCCTGGGCATTTTATAAAAACGGAAGACATTCCTGGGACAACGTGGCCGACCTCGCATATGGCTATATTAACACCACGAGTTTGGGCGGGCGCAAGAATGATGACCGTATTGACCTGACAACCAAGTATGGTTATGATATCGGCAAAAACTGGTATTTAAGCGGGTTAGTGAATCTGCGTACGCAATTCACCAATGGTTATTTGTATCCTTCAGATACTACGCCACAGTTGTCCTCAAAATTCTTCTCTCCTGCTTATGTGCTGGTGTCGCCGGGTTTTGACTATAAACCTGACAAATCATTTTCTTTATTCCTGTCGCCGATTACTTCCCGTTTTGTGTTTGTAATGGATGACGTACTCTCTAAACAGGGTGCTTATGGAGTGGATACGGGCTCGCATTTTAAATATGAAATAGGCGCCTACCTGTCTGCCAACTATATAAAGACTTTTGCCAAAAACATGACTTACAAAGGCCGGCTGGATTTATTTTCCGATTACAGGCATAACCCGGGAAATATCGATGTGTTTTTTACCAACGCATTGGAACTGAAGGTTAATAAGTGGATTTCCGCCCTGCTGACCGTAGATATGATATATGATGATGATGTAAAAGTATTTGAGAATAAGGAAACTGGTGTAATGGGGCCTCGTCTGCAAATAAAACAGGTGATAGGGGTTGGCTTTGCTGCCAAGTTCTGATTCGCCGGAATTTTGTTATTTTTGATATCGCACAGCGGCATGGAGCCAAGCAGCCGGTTATCTTGAACCGGGCATTTAATGACTCCGTGCAATTGTGCGATATCTTTTTAAAAAAATCTTTAATGAGCGAACAAGCACCTGTCTATAAGATCAAATTACCGCAATTTGAAGGTCCTTTCGACCTGTTGCTGTTCTTCATTGAACGTGATGAGCTGGATATCTACAATATCCCTATTAATACTCTCACACAGGACTTCCTGGATTATATCCATCATATTGAAACGTTGAATATTGAGCTGGCCAGTGAATTCATTCTCTTTGTATCTACCCTCATGCGTATCAAGGCCAAAATGTTGCTGCCACGCAAGGAGCTGGATGAGCAGGGAAATGAGATTGATCCCCGCATGGAGCTGATAGACAAGATCCTTGAATATAAGCGATACAAGCTGGCAGCCGCGGAACTGGCGGAAATGGAAGCAGACCGTATGCTGTCTGTAAAGCGTGGAAATATTGCAAAGGAACTGGCGGAGATCGGGGAAGTGACCAGTGAAGGTACCGAAGTACAGACACTCACGCTCTTCAAGCTGACAAAAACCTTTGAAAAGGTAATACAGCGCATGAAAGAGCGCGATAATAAGCCCCAGCATGTAGTATACAAGTACGACTATACGATGGAAGGCTCCAGAATGTATATGGAAGAGCTGGCGCGGGCGGAACGTACTTTATCTTTTGAAAAAATATTCGATCACTGTAAAGACCGTGTACATGCCATTTTCCTGTTCCTCAGTATGCTGGAACTGGTGCAGATGAAGCATATGGGGATTATGGTGGGAGAAGGCAGGAATAACTTTATTATTGAATACATTGATCCTTCCGAGAGGGAGGAGGAAACTGCAGGAACCTTAATAGATGGCTGAGAAACGTGAAAATATCGGGATTGTTTCCTTACCGGAATACTCGCATGCAGATCCGGGATTTGTGGTGTCTGGTCTTTGTGAATTAGGCAACAGTTTTTTTGATCAGATCGGCGTGCCGCACCGGCACGACTTCTACACCATTTACTGGATTAAGAAAGGTAAGCTGTTGCATACCATTGATGCAGTGACGCATGAGGTAAAGAAAAACACGTTGTTTTTTGTAGCTCCCGGCCAGGTGCATAACCTGCAGGCAACCGATAAAATAGATGGATACATGATTGCATTTCGTGATGCTTTCATGTGTTTAAAAGATCAGACGCAGGTATCCGGTATTAATTCCGGGTTGTTTTTCAATAGCCAGTTCAGCAGCGTTATTCATATTGATGATGAACAGGAGAAGGATATTGACGCTATTGTGCGCCTGATGATGAAAGAATTAACCCTGCGCGAACCTGAATACGAAATGGCCCTGCACGGACTGCTGCGTTATTTCCTGGTACTGGCTTCCCGCATAAAGGGAGAGAATGTGGCCATTACCCCTGAACAGCATGCTGCTCACAATAGTTCCATCTTCCTGAAATTTAAAAACCTGATAGAGGAAAAATACCAGGAATTAAAAACCGTATCTGATTATGCGGGCCTTTTACATATCAAACCTGTGCTGTTGAATGAAATCAGCAAGCAATTATCCGGTATTACTGCCGGGGAGCATATCCGTAACCGGGTGATCCTGGAAGCGCAGCGGTATTTGTATAATACAGACCTTACTGCCAAAGAAATTGCCTACAAGCTGGGTTTTGATGACCCGCACTATTTCAGCCGCTTTTTTAAGAAGTATACCAACCAGAGTCCTTCTGAATTTAAAGAGGCTTCCCGCACTTCTGTAGGCCCTTCTGTCTGAATTTTCCGGAATTTTAAAAAAAGTCCATCACTAGGAGTGTTTTATCCATTCTTAATGGATGTTGCAACATGTACTTTTGTGTTGTCTTAAGGAGGCAAACAATATGAAAACACGAAAACATGTAAGCCAGATCATAATTGCAGCCGCACCACACATGGTAGGTGATGGATTCAGGGTACAGAGTACCTTACCGGGCGGTACCCGTTCTGAAGGTAACAGGATCAGTCCTTTTATCATGATGGACTATGCAGCTCCCAACTACATCCCACCGAGTGTAAGACCCAAAGGTGTTGGCGAACATCCGCACAAAGGCTTTGAAACCGTTACCATCGTATACCAGGGCGAACTGGAACACCGGGATTCTACCGGTAGTCATGGTTTGTTGTTTCCGGGTGATGTGCAGTGGATGACAGCAGCCGGCGGCATCTTACATGAAGAAAAATACAGTGATGCATTCAGCAAACAAGGCGGGAAAGCAGAGTTTGCCCAGTTATGGGTAAATCTTCCCAAAGCATTTAAAAATAATCCTCCCTCCTATCAGAACCTTACCCAAGCAGCAATACCTGTGATAAAAGTAAGTGAAGAAGGATATGTGAGAGTAATTGCAGGTGAATATGATGGCGTGAAAGGCGCTGCCAGTACCTTTTCCCCGGTGAATGTTTATGATATCCATCTGAAAAAAGATGATAAGATCACTTTAAGCATACCGGAAAATTTTAACACGGCAGCAGTAGTATTCCGGGGAGAAGCAGATGTGAATGGTCAGCCGCTCAAAGGAGTAGAAACTGCACTCTTTGAAAAAGAGGGTACTGAAATAATCATCACCGCGCTGAAAGATACTGCCATGCTGGTGTTGAGCGGCGAACCGATTGATGAGCCAATTTTTGCTTACGGTCCGTTTGTGATGAATACGGAAGATGAAATCAGAACGGCGATAGATGACTACAACGCCGGTAAAATGGGAGTTTTAAACTAATTAAGCATTTAATAATACTAAAAAAACAAAATTATATGACAACCTGGAAAATTGATCCTTCACACAGTGACGTACAATTTAAAATAAAGCACCTGATGATTACGACTGTAACCGGTCAGTTTGCAAAATTTGATGGTACCATGCAGACCGTTGATAATGATTTCAGCACTGCCAACATTACATTTGAAGCAGACATCAACAGTATTTCCACGCAGAATGCGCAGCGTGATGCTCACCTGCAGGCAGGAGATTTCTTCGAAGCAGAAAAGTATCCTAAGCTCACATTCGTGTCTAAAGAAGTAAAGAAAATAGATGCCGATACATTTAAGCTGGTAGGTGATTTAACCATCCGCGACAATACCCGTCCTGTAGAGCTGAATGTTGAATTTGGCGGCGAAGTGGTAGATCCTTATGGTCAGACTAAAGCAGGATTTGAACTGAGCGGTAAAATTAACCGTAAAGATTTTGGTCTTACTTTCCACGCTACTACTGAAACCGGCGGTTTGCTGCTGAGTGATGAAGTAAAGCTGCTGGCCAGCGTGCAAATGGTAAAACAACAATAAGATAGTGTTTACCCGTTACAGATCATAATCTGTAGCGGGTAATGCTCAATAAAAATGAAATGGATATTCTGAATAAACTGGAATGGCGTTATGCCGTTAAGAAATTTGACCCGGCTAAGAAACTGAGTGCAGATCAGCTGGAGAAATTACTGGCCGCTACAAGACTCTCTGCCTCTTCCTACGGTTTACAACCGTATAAGATCCTGGTAGTAGAGAACCCTGCCGTACGTGAGCAATTGAAAGCAGTGTCCAACGGACAGTTGCAGGTTACGGATGCATCGCATCTGATCGTTTTTGCGAGGTATACCGATCTGAACGAAACCCACGTAGATGACTATATGAATAATGTGGCGGAAACGCGTAACATAGCTCCTGAACAACTGGCAGGTTTTTCAGGAGTAGTGAAGGGAACCGTTAACCGGTTAGGTGCAGAAGGAACAGCTGTATGGAGTGCAAAGCAGGCCTATCTTGCTTTAGGCACCCTGCTTACGGCAGCAGCTGTGGAAAACATTGATGCCTGTCCGATGGAAGGCTTTGATGCTGCCGGATACAACAGGGTATTAGGACTTACAGAGAAGGGCCTGGCTGCTGTAGTAGTTGCTGCGATAGGATTCAGAGCGCCCGATGATGTGATGCAACATGCCAGGAAAGTACGTAAGCCAATTGCAGAATTGGTAGAAATGATATAGGAATCAATTGACAGGAACCATGTACAGCCGCACAGGAAACTGTGCGGCTTTTTTATGCGCTTTTATGTTCCAGGAAGCTCCGGCATTTTTTATTGCCGATTAATTTGTAATTTGGGCCTCCGCACTGATTTTTCTAACAGGAAAAAAATAAAAATTTAACATGAAAAGATTTGCATCTGCCAATTGGCAAGGTACCGGTAAAGAAGGTAAAGGCACTTTAACTTCCCAGTCAACTGTATTAAACAAGACCCAGTACTCTTTCAGCAGCCGTTTTGAAGATGGTATTGGTACTAACCCTGAAGAACTGATTGCCGCAGCTCATGCCGGTTGTTTTACCATGAAACTGAGCTTTGTGATCACTGGCGCCGGTTTTACTCCCGGTAACATTGATACCAAATGCACAATCACTTTAGATAACGGTGCTATTACTACCAGCCACCTGGAAGTAACCGCCAGCGTAGAGGGCCTGGATGCCGCCAAATTCGCTGAATTTGTAGCGGATGCTGAGGCTAACTGCCCGGTGAGCAAAGTGCTGAATGCTACCATTACTACAGATGCGAAACTGGTGTAAATAGTTACCAGGCATCGTTACTGCTTTACGGATTTTTCATATGCATACCGTTTTTTCACGCGGGTAGTGCATAGAGAAATCCGTATTTTTTTGTCCACGCTTTTCAACATATGATCCATTCTCCACCGCTTTGTTTATAACGATATTTGTAGTGTTAAAACAAAGGAGATTTAGTTATGAAAAAAGTTATTCATCGTGCAGATACCAGGGGATATGCCAACCACGGCTGGCTGAAGAGCCACCATACTTTCAGCTTTGCTAACTATTATGATCCAAACAGGATTCACTTTGGCGCACTGCGTGTGTTGAATGATGATGCGGTAAAAGGTGGAATGGGTTTTGGCGCTCACCCGCATGATAATATGGAAATTGTATCTATTGTGTTGGATGGTGAATTGGCGCACAGCGATAACACCGGTAATAAAGAAGTGATCCGTAAAAATGATGTACAGATTATGAGTGCCGGAACAGGTGTGGTACACTCTGAGTTTAATGCGTCTAAAACGGAGGAGGTAAGCTTTCTGCAGATCTGGGTGATACCGAGAGATAGAAATGTAACGCCCCGTTATGATCAGCAAACATTTGATCCTGCCGCCCGTGAAAACGCTTTACAGGTGGTGATTTCACCGGATAAAAATGCCAACGGCCTGTGGCTGAACCAGGATGCCTGGTTTACATTAGGTAAATATGAAGCCGGTAAAACACTGGACATTGCAGCGAAAGCGCCCAACATAGGTACTTACCTGTTTTTGCTCAGCGGAGAATTGAAAGTAGATGAAGAAACATTAGCAACACGTGATGCAATCGGGTTATCTGAATATGACAAAGTAAGTATTGAAGTAATCAAACCGGCAGAGTTTTTGCTGATAGATGTACCAATGCTGAACTAATCACATCGTTATATACTAACCCGTTATATCTAAAAGAAGATCAGTCGTTACGGCTGGTCTTTTTTTTATATTTTTATCGGCATCCGCATTCATTGAAATCATTAAAAGCCACTACAACACATGTTATTAGCCACAGACCTGGACGGTACATTTTTAGGAGGTACAGCAGCAGATAAAGAACAATTATACAGTTTATTGCAGCAACAAAAAGATATACAGCTGGTGTTTGTAACCGGCCGGGGCATACCAAGTGTATTGTCGTTACTGGAGAATAATGCTTTGCCGCGGCCCGAATATATTATTGGAGATGTAGGGGCTACTGTTACCCACCTGCCTACATTAACGGCGGTGGAGCCGGTACAATCGCACATTGCGGCCAAATGGCCTGGTGATCATGTGAGAGAGACATTGAAAACAGTGAGAGGATTACTGCACCAGGACGCACATCAGCAGTACCGTTGTTCTTATTATTATAATGATAGCACTGATATTGAAGGCGCCCGTGAAATAGCGGCATCGCTGCAATGCGACCTGGTTTTATCTGCTGGAAAATACCTTGATATATTACCTGCCGGTGTAAATAAAGGGTTTACGTTGAAACAATTATTGCAGGTGCTGGCACTGCCTCATCAAAAGGTGCTGGTGGCCGGAGATTCTATGAATGATTATTCCATGTATGAATCCGGATTCAAAGGAGTGGTAGTAGGTGATTCGGAGCCCGAATTAATAGCGCGCACTGCAGGAATGTCGAATGTATTGCAGGCGCAGCGGGCAGGTGCAGGCGGCATCCTGGAAGCGATGAGTTTTTTTCCTGAGTTTGGCATTTATCTGTAAAAAGAAGTGCAAAAGTGAGGGGTGGAACAGAAAAAGATTGTACCTTAGAATAGGTCTTTTCTGGTAAATTAATATGGATATTGACAACAGCGTTTGGTATGATGAATAGTTTTTTAATCATCATTTAAATTGATAAATCAATACACCATGGAAATCACAACTCCCACTGAAGAGCTGCACCAGCAGCTGAATTCCTGGAAAGAAGAAGTAAATGAAGTAAGAACTGAAGTAAAAATGATGCGGGAGCGGTTGGAACAAATCGCGCTCAGCAAAGCTTCCCGGGATGTAATGACACAGGTTGAACATTTTGAAAACCGTTTACTGCGGCAACGTGAAGTAGCTGATGAAATGCATCACGACATCAAGCAGTGCGCTAAAAGAGTAGCCAACGCGCCGGTAACCGTAGTGCATGACGACCGTCCTATCGATGACTTTCAGACCATACAACATCGTATGGAAATTTTCCGGAAATTATATATGTCGTTAAAGGAAGACTTCAATCAATTTATACCTTACGAGGTGTGATTACTGGAGAGCTTTTACCTTATGCTCAATTTTATGAATGATTTCATCCAGCTGAAGGGTGGATTCATGCAGCCATTCCATGAGCTGGGTGTTGAGATGCAGGTCCTGGTTGCTTTTATCGAATAAGCCGGCAATGCTGAGTATAGATACTACCGGCCGGCGTATTTCGTGGGAATTGATCCAGGCAATTTCCTTGAGTGTTTCATTTTGTTCTTCCAGTTGCCTGGCTTGTTTTACGAGCTTGTCGATATCCTGTATCATCCCTATCATGCGATATGGGATATTATTTTCGTACATGATGAATGCACGGTCTACCACATATTTATAGCTGCCATCTGCACATTTAAAGCGGTATTCTTCCGACCAGTAGTTCAGATGTGCACGTTTGCAGCTATCAAGTGAAGAAATGATCCTGGCATGATCCGCGGGGTGTATATTATCCTGCCACCACTGCACCAGGTCGGTTTCATCATGGCTGTTATAATGGAAGAGATTATGTAGTCCGTGGTTCCAGGTAACGGCATTTGTTACGAGGTTTTTGTCGTATACAGCATCATTTGTAGCCTGCGCAAGCAGTTCATAGCGAATGCCCAGTTCACGCGCTTCTTTGGCGGCCCTCATTTGTGCATCCACGTCTTTGGCCATGATGAAGCGGGCATTTTTTCCGTAGTATACCGCGGGAAGGGAGTAGATCTCTACAAAAAAATTGGTGCCATCTTTTTTACGGTGTTTCCAGATGCCCCTGTATTCATCTCCATTGCACCGTTCTGCAGCATTTTCCAGCAGCAGTGGTATATCTTCTTCATTACGTATATCCTTTAACGTTAGGTTCAGGAAATCTTTCCTGTTGTACCCGTATTTTTCTACGGCAGCATTGTTAACAGATAAAAAGCGCATGGTGGCTTTTTCATAGATCCACATGGGGATCGGATATTCATTAAAAAGATGTTCGAACTGAAGGGGACGTTTGTCTGATAAGAATGTGGCGACAATCAGCAGGGCAAATACACTGCAAAGCGTTAGTATACTGAGTGACAGTAGTAATGAAGATGTTTGAAAACCGTTTTTAAACAGGAGATAGCTGTTAATAAAGATAACAACAAGCAAAAGCGATAAGCAAGTAATCTTTATCGGGGCATTTCGCATCACCTGATTTTCCTCATAATTTAGCCAAAATTTTAGCAACTAAAAAATAATATCAGATCGTTATGACTGATAATATTTTTTACATTATATGGTTTTATAATTCAAGGATCACTTCGTCGCTTGCGGGATATCCAACGCAGGTAAGTACGAGACCTTCGGCGAGTTCTTTATCGGTAAGGACTTCATTTACCGGCATCCATACTTTACCACTCACACACTGTGCCGTGCAGGAACCACATACGCCGCCTTTGCAGCTGTAGGGCAACAATATTTCGTTTGCCAATGCATAGTTCAGAATGGTTTGGTTACCGGGAACAGCCAGTTTGTATTCTGCATTGCGGTAGCGGATGATTACCTGTTTCAGGTCGTGATCCTGCGGCAATGGTGTTTTGGCGATCCGGGTATCTGTATTCACCACAAAGTTTTCTTTATGGAGCTGTGATTCCCGGAAGCCCATGAAGGTAAGCGTGAGCAGGATAGTGCGCATATAATCGGGAGGGCCACAAAGAAAGAATTGCGAATCTTCCCGGTGGTAACGAATATGGGTATTTACCAGTTGTTCCAGTAAAATATTATTAAGCCTTCTGTAGGTATGATGACTATCCGGATCGTTGCTGAAAAGCCAGATGCATTCCAGTTGCTGCGGGTAACGCTTTTGCCACGTCAGCAATGCTTCATAAAAGATGGTTCTTTCGGGGGTGGTGTTGCTGTAAATCAGTTTAACGTGGGCATTGGGCTCCGTTGTTAATATCTGTTTCAGCAGCGAAAATACGGGCGTTATACCGCTTCCTGCAGCCAGAAGGAAAATGTCTTTCTCCGCAACGCCCGATTTTTCGTAAGTGAACCGGCCGGAAGGTTCCAGTGCGGTAACGATATCATTTACTTTCCAGGTATGGATAAGGTGACGTGATATTTCCCCGTTTTCTTTTTCGCGGATCGTTACAGACAGAAAGGAATCCACGCCTGGTGTGGAGCTGAAAGAATAAGAACGTCTGTATTCTTTATTGTTGAGTGCAATGAGAAAGGTGAGGAATTGTCCGGCGATGTATTCCAGTGGTTCCGGCGATGTATTTTCCAGCTTATAAGTATAAGTACCGGGTGTTTCGCGTATGATCTCCGTTATCCTGAGCTGAAAATACATGGTATAAAAAAGTTTAGCTATTTAAATATTCAATTTCTGTGGAAATCAAATATTCAAATAGCTAAATAACTAAATTCTTTTATTAAATAGTGACGGTAATTTTTTCTTTCAGCATATCCCTGGTGGTGCGTGCAACACCAGCAGCATCATAACCACATTCGCGGTATAATTCTTCCGGCTTGCCATGTTCCACAATTCTATCGGGGATACCTAATCTTTTAACGGTTGCCTTATAGTTGTTGGCTGCCATGAATTCGATAACGGCGCTGCCGAAACCACCTACAATGGTACCATCTTCCACAGTAATTATTTTGTCGAACGACTGGAAGATTTCGTGCAGCATGGTTTCATCCAATGGTTTTACAAAGCGCATATCGTAGTGAGCGGGTTGTAATCCGTCTCCTATCAATTCTTTACATGCTTCAGCCACGAAGTTGCCGGTATGTCCGAGGGAGAGGATAGCGATATCTTTTCCGTCGCGGATTTTGCGGCCGGTACCTGCTTTGATGGCTTTAAACGGTGTACGCCATTCCGGCATTACGCCTTGTCCGCGTGGATAGCGGATTACATAAGGCATATCATTTTCCGGCAGTTGTGCGCTGTACATCAGGTTGCGCATTTCTTCCTCATTCATGGGCGCGCTGATGATCACGTTGGGGATACTGCGCATATAGGCAATATCGTAGGCGCCGTGATGGGTAGGTCCGTCTTCTCCTACGAGTCCCGCCCTGTCGAGGCAGAATATCACGGGTAGTTTCTGGATGGCTACATCATGTACGGCCTGATCGAAGGCACGTTGGAAGAAGGAAGAGTAGATGTTACAGAAAACGCGCATGCCCTGTGTTGCCATGCCGGCAGAGAGGGTAACCGCATGTTGTTCGCAGATGCCCACGTCGAAGGCTCTTTGCGGCATTTTCTCCATCATAAATTTGAGGGAGGAGCCGGAAGGCATAGCGGGGGTGATACCGATAATTTTATCGTTTTGTTCTGCGAGTTCAATGATGGTATGGCCAAAAACGTCCTGGTATTTGGGAGGTTGCGGGCTGGTGACCGGTTTTTTGAATATTTCGCCGGTAATTTTATCGAAGAGACCCGGCGCGTGCCAGGTGGTTTGGTCCTTTTCTGCGAGTGCATAGCCTTTACCTTTGGTGGTAACGATGTGCAGCAGTTTCGGGCCGGGAATATCTTTCAGATCCTGGAGGGTATCCGCCAGTTTGGTGATGTTATGTCCGTCGATGGGGCCAAAGTAGCGCATCTTCAGTGCTTCGAAGAGGTTGCTGGATTTTGACACCACGCCTTTTAGGCTGGCTTCCAGTTTGGAGGCCATGTCGCGGGTAAATTTCTTTCCTACAGGTAATTTGCCCAGCAGGTTCCACACATCATCCCTTACCTTGTTATAGGTGGGGGAAGTGGTGATATCTGTGAGGTATTCTTTCAGCGCGCCCACATTAGGATCTATGGACATGCAGTTATCGTTCAGGATAATGAGTACGTTGGCGTTTGCCACACCGGCGTGGTTGAGGGCTTCGAAGGCCATACCTGCGGTCATGGCGCCGTCGCCGATCACTGCAATATGCTGGCGGTCGAATTCTCCTTTATAATGGGAGGCCATTGCCATGCCCAGTGCTGCGGAGATGGAAGTGGATGAGTGTCCTACGCCGAAGGTATCGTAGCGGCTTTCATCTCTTTTAGGAAATCCGCTGAGGCCCTTATATTTCCTGTTGGTAGGAAATGTTTCCCGGCGACCGGTGAGAATTTTATGGCCGTATGCCTGATGGCCCACGTCCCATACCAGCTGATCGTAAGGAGTATTAAAAACGTAATGCAAAGCGACTGTCAGCTCCACTACACCAAGACTGGCCGCAAAGTGGCCACCATGCACACTTACTACGTCAATAATGTATTGACGCAGCTCCTCACATACCTGGTGAAGCTGTTCTTTATTCAGCTTTCGCAAATCAGCGGGATATTCTATCTGGCTCAACAGTTGACCTGCCTTTATATTCATAATTGGGCTCAGGGTTTATATGAAGTAACAAAAATACATAAAAATATGTGGTAAATAGTGTAAGTATGACAGGAAAATAGGACAGTTCCGTGATATTTCGCCATTCAGATACAGCCATCTGCCATTTACCTTTTTTGATTCACCATTTATAACATTTAGGTTTCTGCAGGGGGCGCTGTAGGGTATTTTTGGAATATAGGTGAAGTTTACTAATTTGATTGAATGTTTAAACAAATAAACAAATATTGGTGGTGCCAGATATTGGGGTGGTCGGCATATTTTCTGATCAATGTTTTCTTCGCCTTTTCTGTTTACAGAAAAACGTCTCCGGACGCGGCTTATTATCTGAATCTGGTAATTTTTGTGTTATTCGGTTTTATAGCCACTCATTTTTTCCGTAACCTGATTCACCGGTTTGCGTGGGTGAACTATAATTTTGAGAACCAGATCCTGCTGTTCATCGGGTTAATGACGGGATCGGGGCTGGTATCGTATATTGGATATTACTTTTTTGGGATATACCTGTTGCACTTATCGGATACGCCCATCCAGGTGGGGATTGTAGGTTCTTTCCTGATCACTACCATCTGGTGGTTTCTATATTTCATATGGCACTACATTGAAAGGAACCGGCGGTCGCAGGTGGATCAGTTAAAGCTGGAAGCTACTGTGAAGGAGCTGGAGCTGAAAACGATTAAAGCGCAGCTGAATCCGCATTTTATTTTTAACGCACTGAACAGTATCCGGGCGCTGGTAGATGAAAACCCCCAACGGGCAAGAACTGCCATCACAGAGCTTTCCAATATCCTGCGAAGCTCTATGCAAACGGAGAAGGCGGAAACGGTGAGTCTGGAAAACGAATTGAATATAGTAAAGGATTACCTTGCATTGGAACATATCCGGTTTGAGGAGCGTTTGAGTGTAAAGTATGAGATTGACCCGGATACGCTGGAGTTACAAGTACCTCCTATGATGTTGCAAACGCTGGTGGAAAATGCCATTAAACATGGGATTTCCCGGATCATCAGGGGCGGGTTCGTTTATATTCACTCTTCCCTGAAGGGTATGCAGCATGTAATTACCATTGAAAACACCGGTCAGCTTGTAGAAAACAATATGAACGGGCATGGCTTTGGATTACAAAGCACCCGGCAGCGGTTGAGCCTTTTGTTTGGAAGCAGGGCTTCCTTTGAAATCAGGAATAAAGATGAGCAAACGGTAGAAGCTACTGTAGTGATGCCTTTGCTCTAAATCACTTGTTATAAACTGCTGTAGCCGGATAAACTGGTTATAGCTATTATTTTTAAATCAATTAAATCATCAACCAAACTTCATATTGCCAATGAAAAAAGCATTGATAATAGATGATGAACGCCTGGCCAGGAGTGAGTTAAAGAAATTGCTGGCAGATCACCCGGAAATAGTGGTGGTAGGAGAAGCTGTGAACGCGAAGGATGGTATAGAAAAGATAGAAACGCTTCATCCCGACCTACTGTTCCTGGATATTCAGATGCCTGATAAAACGGGCTTTGACTTGCTGGCAGAGCTGGAAAAAACACCACAGGTGATTTTCACTACTGCATATGATGAGTATGCGCTGAAAGCATTTGAGTACAACGCGCTGGACTACCTGTTAAAGCCGGTAGAGCCCAAGCGGCTGGCAGATGCGATCCACAAACTGCATCAGCAGGATGAAAAGGACCGTTTGGCGGCATCCGGTGGTATCCGTAATTTATTGTCTGAGAATGACCAGGTTTTTGTGAAAGATGGCGACAGGTGCTGGTTTGTGAAGCTGCAGGAGATCCGGCTTTTTGAAAGTGTGGGGAACTATGCACGGGTATATTTTGAAACCAACAAACCTTTGATCCTCAAATCATTGAATGCGCTGGAAGAAAGACTGGACGAGCGTACTTTTTTCCGTGCAAACCGTAAACATATTGTGAATCTGCGGATGATCGAGAAAATTGATACTTATTTTAATGGCGGTCTGTTGCTGGAAATGCGCGGAGGCGAAAAAATTGAAGTAAGCCGCAGACAGGCAGTGAAGTTTAAAGAAATGATGAGCCTGTAAGCATTTGGCGATCAGCTATTAAAGCGAATGACAGCAGGATATCTGCTGTCATTCGCTTTATATCTTTTAAGTCAAATCTGTTTTATGCTTTCACGGGAACAGAATGCACCGCATCTGCCAGTTCCTTGATGAGAGAGAGATCTTTCTCAATAGCATTACCTACTACGAGAATATCCGCGCCTGCTTTACAGTTCAGGTAAGCCTTTTCTGCATCCCTGATACCTCCTCCTACGATAATAGGAGCCTGTACCTGGCTGGCCACCCGGCTGATCATACTTTCTGTGATAGGTACACGGGCGCCGCTGCCGGCATCCATATAAATCACTTTCATTCCCAGCATTTCTCCTGCTATTGCGGTACACATGGCAATATCTGCCTTGTCTGCCGGGATAGGCATGGTGTTACTGATATAAGAAACAGTTGTGGGTGCTCCGCCGTCGATTACCATGTAACCGGTTGAAATTACTTCCAGTCCGCTTTTCTTCACGGCAGCAGCAGATACTACATGCTGACCGATCAGTAATTCGGGGTTTCTGCCGGAAATTACAGACAGATAGAGTAAGGCATCGGCATATTTTGATACCTGAGAAGGGCTTCCGGGAAATAATACAACGGGAATGTTGCAGCTGGCTTTCAGCTGTTGTACGCATTCATCAAGGTGATCAGAAATCACCAGACTACCTCCAAGGAAGATATAATCAACTTTGGCAGCAGTGCATTTATCAGCAATCTCTATGATTCCGGCAGGTGTCACCTTATCCGGATCAATTAAAACCGCGAATGCCTTTTCCTTTTTAGCCTTTCTTTCGATGAACGAAGTGTATATGTTATTGTACATCAATAGCGCATTGTTCCGGTTGTCGCAAATGTATAATATTTTTATTAATAACACACATTGCTAAATAAATATGCATTCAATTCATTTTCTATTCATGAACTTCATGATACCTAGCTGATTATGTGTGACAGAACTGTGAACGTTTTGTTAATGACAAATTTTAAGCCGGATTTCTTTTGGCTCTATAACAAACGTGTTGGCAAACTGTTTGCGCAATTATCCACAATCTGTGCAAAATAAATGAGTCGCTCCAGGCATTTTAAAATTAATTTTAGAGTACTCCGCTATACTAACTCATTTATATCATCTAAGAAAAATTTACGGGCATGAAAAATCCAGTCAATAGTAAGAATGGGCTTGCGTTTTCCCGCCATTTTACGAAAGAAGGTGTGAGTCCTTACGATCAGTTTACGTATGAGCTCCGCTCCTCTGTGATCCGTAATCCTGGTGGCGACGTAGTATTCGAAATGAACAACGTGGAAGTACCGGCAGCCTGGTCGCAAATTGCTACCGACATCCTGGCGCAGAAATATTTCCGCAAAGCCGGGGTGCCACAGGCTGATGGAACTTCAGGGAGGGAAACTTCTGTGAAACAGGTGGTACATCGTATGGCCAACTGCTGGCGTGCCTGGGGAGAAAAATACGGCTATTTCGCTTCTGCAGAAGATGCCCGGGTATTTTATGAGGAACTGACCTACAGCATGCTCAACCAGTCGTGTGTGCCTAACTCCCCGCAGTGGTTCAATACCGGTTTATTTGAGAGCTATGGTATTAAAGGTAAGCCGCAGGGGCATTATTATGTGGAGCAGCATACGGGTACCCTGGAAAAGTCTACCTCTGCTTATGAGCGGCCTCAGCCTCATGCCTGTTTTATATTAAGTGTAAATGATGACCTGGTGAATGAAGGCGGAATAATGGATTTATGGATGCGGGAAGCGCGTATCTTTAAATATGGTTCCGGCGTTGGTACTAATTTTTCGCATATCCGGGGAGATGGGGAAAAGCTTAGTGGTGGCGGAACTTCCAGTGGATTAATGAGCTTTCTGAAGATCGGTGACCGGGCAGCGGGAGCTATTAAGTCGGGTGGTACCACCAGGAGGGCGGCAAAAATGGTGTGCCTGGATCTTGATCACCCGGAGATCATGGAATTTGTGAACTGGAAAGTTGAGGAAGAAAAGAAGGTGGCAGCGCTGATTGCCGCCGGGTATTCTTCTGATTATGAGGGAGATGCATATAAAACAGTATCCGGTCAGAATTCCAATAACTCGGTGCGGGTGCCGAATTCTTTTTTCCGGGTACTGGAAGCAGATGGCGAATGGGAGCTGAAGGCCAGGAGTACCGGTAAAACCGTGAAAACGGTAAAGGCAAAGGATCTCTGGGACCAGATTACCTATGCCGCCTGGCGCTGTGCAGATCCCGGTACTCAATATGATACTACTATCAATGAGTGGCATACGTGTCCGCAGGGCGGGCGTATTAACGCCTCCAATCCGTGTTCGGAGTATATGTTTCTTGATAATACAGCCTGTAACCTGGCTTCTGTGAACCTCAGGCAGTTTTTCAATGATGAAAAGAACCTGTTTGACGTGCCGGGCTTTGAGTATACCGTGAGATTATGGACAGTAGTGCTGGAAATTTCCGTACTGATGGCGCAGTTTCCATCTAAAGAGGTGGCGCAGCTCAGTTACGAGTATCGCACGTTGGGGCTGGGGTATGCTAACCTGGGTTCCATGCTGATGGTGAGTGGTATTGCGTACGACAGTGAGGAGGCGCGTGGCATATCGGGGGCAATATCTGCTATCATGACGGGGATTGCCTACAAAACATCTGCGGAGATGGCTGCACACCTGGGCGCCTTTCCACGGTATGAGGAAAACCGGGAGGATATGTTGCGGGTGATGCGGAATCACCGGGCGGCGGCATATGATGCATCTGACGCATATGATGGACTGGAAATAAGACCCAAAGGCATTGACGCGCGGTATTGCGCGGATTATTTATTAAAGTCGGCCACTAAGGCCTGGGATGAGGCGGTGAAGCTGGGAGAGCAATATGGTTACCGCAATGCGCAGGCAACGGTGATTGCACCTACCGGTACTATCGGCCTGGTGATGGATTGTGACACGACTGGTGTGGAGCCTGATTTTGCATTGGTGAAATTCAAAAAGCTTTCTGGTGGCGGTTATTTTAAGATTATTAACCAGTCTATCCCTACGGCGTTGCAAAACCTGGGATATTCTTCCCATGAAATAAAGGCGATTGTGGATTACGCAAAGGGTACCGGCAATTTTGCCGGGGCGCCTTATATTAATCATCAGTCGCTGAGTGAGAAGGGGTTTATGGGAGAAGAGCTGAAGAAGCTGGATACTGCTGTTTCTTCTTCTTTTGATATATCATTTGTATTTAATGTTTACACATTGGGCGAAGAATGTTTGCAGCGGTTAGGATTTAAGGCGGAGGAATATTACAGTCTTGAGTTCAGCCTGTTGCATGCTTTGGGATTTACGGATGAGCAGATAGAGGCGGCGAATGATTATGTGTGCGGAACAATGACTGTGGAGGGCGCGCCTTACCTGAAGGAGGCTCATTTGCCGGTGTTTGATTGCGCCAATAAGTGCGGCAAGCATGGAGAGAGATACATACATGCGCATGGCCATATCAGGATGATGGCGGCGGTGCAGCCTTTTATTTCCGGGGCTATTTCCAAAACCATTAATCTGCCGAACGAGGCGACTGTGGATGAAATTGCGGACGCCTACAAGCTGAGCTGGGAGCTTGGGTTGAAAGCCTGTGCTTTGTACAGGGATGGCAGTAAGTTAAGTCAGCCTTTGAGTAACAAGAGCGATAAAAAGAAAAAGGCGGAGGCTGTAACCGAGCCTGCAACCGGGCAGGATCTGCAGCAGCTGACGATAGATGAGTTGCTGGAAGAAGTGAACAAGCGCATGCTGGCCAGCAGGGACACAACATTGAAGCGTCAGTTGTCGAGGATTGTAGAGCGGCAAAGTTTGCCATCCAAACGGGGAGGATTCACGCAAAAGGCGAATGTGGGGGGCCAGGTGATTTTTGTGCGTACCGGAGAATATAATGATGGTACGTTGGGAGAGATATTTATTGATCTGGCGAAAGAGGGCTCTACTTTACGGAGTTTGATGAACTGTTTTGCCATTGCAGTTTCTGTGGGTTTGCAATATGGGGTTCCGCTGGAGGAGTTTGTAGATAAGTTTGTATTTACGCGGTTTGAGCCGGCCGGGATGGTAGATCATCCGAATATTAAATCGGCCACCTCACTGATTGATTATATTTTCCGGGTATTGGGATACGAGTATCTGGGGCGTACGGACCTGGTGCATGTGCTTGACGCACCTGGTAATACGGGTGAAGGGGATGCGGATGAGGACGTGGAGGCTCCGTTGCCGGGGCGGGTAAGTAATAGCGGGCAGGCTGCGCCGCGTGTTCCCAAAAAGCAGGCGGCTACTGCGTTTCAGCAGGAAAGCGGTACACAGGATTACCTGAAAAGTATGCAAAGTGATGCGCCTGCGTGTAATACCTGCGGGCATATCACGGTACGTTCGGGAACTTGCTATAAATGTTTGAATTGCGGTACCAGCATGGGTTGCAGCTGATTGATGTTGCAACTTCTTGTTAATGATATGTTATTTAGCCTCTAAAATTTCAAAGAAAAATAACATGCCCTTACCTTTGTATTCAAATAGGGTTTTCATAGGATAGTAACAAATTGAGGGCGCTTTTCTAGGCGCCCTTACTTTTTTCAAAAAACGCCCGATTTTTCTTCTCTTCTCCGGACGATATTTAAGTCCTTATTCTTTATCACGTATTTTTCTATTTGATTTTTTTCTAAAAAGATTGATTTTATTGCGTCTTTTTAAAAAACATCTCGAAATATTTTATTATTTCTAATATTTAATCTTTCGCCTGACTCACGATATAATTTTATTATATTTGTTATTGTATTAATTTTTATTATGGTTACTGTCCTATGAAAAACCAAATATTCCTACACCGCATGATTCATCATGCACTGTAAATGACTCTCGAAAGCAATGGTTCGCCCATTGCTTTTGTTTTTTTAGGGGTTTTTACGCATATTTTGGAATCTACTAGAAATCTCAAAATATAATTGTATTTTTAGACTCGAAAATTTGACACCTTATGAAAAAGCTGTTGTTAATGCTGTTGGTAGTTTTGGCCGCAGCCGCATCAGCAAATGCCAGCACTGGTTTCAAGAACGGAGATAATAATGGTGATAAAAACGGAGACAACAACGATAACCGTAATAACGCCAAAAACACAAATAATGCAAAACCTGTAAGGGTAGAAGAGTTTGTGTTAATGTTTCCGCGGGTAGAGACAACAGAGAAAGTGGATGAAGCAGAGTTGGAGAAAGCTATTGTGGATTTATACAAGTGGTACTTACAAAACGAAACCAAGTTAAATACAAACGACTTCCTCAAAGGAAGTGGTAAGGAGCTGGCTTTCCCTTTCAAGGTAGATCCAAAAACCTTGCAACAATATTTTCTGTTCATCAAGAAGAACTTCCCCGGATTCAGCGAGGACGATCTGTCTAATGTAAAACGCGGCCGGAAGAAGGAAGCACCTGTTACTGTGCGTGATGAAATGGATAATCCTATGTCGATTTCAGTTAACAGATAAAATAGTTTTGCCAGGCGATAATGCATTTAGAGTTTAACTACGATAAAGGGGATGTGTTGCATGCATTGCGCTATCATTTTATGCGAAGAGGCGAGATTAAAGTCTTCCGCAATACCCTTATCATCTTATTACTTGCTACTTTAACGGGTTATTTTTTCAGCGTTGTTACCACTGGTGCACTCACTGGTATTGTTATCATGATATTGGTGCTTGGCTGGGTATTCTGGTACCTGTTACCCGTTTCCATTTACAATAAGGCAGCTACTTTTAAAGACAGTATACATCTGAAGTATTCTGACGAGGGGTTATTGATTACCACCCGCGGGAGTGACCATCCGCGGAATATCAGCTGGAGTAATTTTTCCCGGGTAGTGGAAACTGAAAAATTCTTCTTCCTCTATCGTGATAAGAAAACCTTCTTTCTCATTCCTACCAGTGCTTTCCAGACAGAGGAAGCCTACCGCAATTTCGCGGGAATACTCAAATCGAAATTTAGTAATTACCAGTAATGGTTTGCAGCGTTACAGGTTGATGTTCTGAAATACGCTGAAATGCAGGATGTGGTTCATGGTTTTAGCGCCTGAGGTAACCTGGATCAGCTGGTTCATGTAGCCTATATCTGCTTTGAGGTTGGCATTGAACTGATATCCAAAGGCCACCAGGAAGCGGTTCTGATCGAACAGCAGGTTGCTGATATCATTTCCCCAGAGATTCAAAAAGATTTCGTCCTGTAAGGCCACATAGAATGGCGTGGCTGCTTTTTTATGACGGACAGGCAGTTGTGTGCGATTGAAATAGCGGGCGCGGTTGCCGTATTTCCAGTTGCCGATAGCGTGTGGATCCCCTGGCGCAGAAGGTTGTGATACCCAGCGTTGCTCCAGCCGGACGCGATGCGTCATATCCAGTTTTTTTGCTTTATGGATATATTGTTCAAAGATGCGTTGTTCGGGCAGCCATGTATTGCTGGTAGCATTATAGGTTGGTACGTAGGCGTATCCCAGTAAAATATGATCCTGTTTGTTAATAGAATATTGCAGACCGCCGCGCATGAGCAGTTGACCTTTGTTACTGATACCATCCCTGATACGTAACTGCACATCAAACGGAACCGCCCATTTGCTGTTAATTTTCATGGTGCCGAAATAGGTATACCAATTCTGGTATGCATGTGTCACATCCTGTGCTGATACAAAACGGGCAATAGCCATCAGGGCTATTGTTAACAGTACTTTCCTCATAATCGCTGAATATAGGTGGGGCTAAAGATAAATAAATAGGGATAAAAAAAGAAAGCGCCTGCAGATGCAGGCGCCGGTAGATTGTTGTTTAGCTATAGTTGATTGTTGTATCAGAATTTGTTATACCACAGTTTGGTGCCTTTCTTGTCGCCACCGATGTCGGAAGCTGCTTTTTCATAGCTGGCTTTATTCTGTGTTTGTTCGGATTGCAGATAAGTTAACCGGTAAGGCACCATTGTTACGCTTGGGTCCAGAGAACCTGATACCGGAGCAATGAATAATGGTTGTCCGCCGGGTTTGCTGAAATGCAACCTGGTTCTTTCAAACCATGCCTGGAAGCCTTGCGGATAAAGTGCCAGCCATTTTTGTGTACCAATCACATTTCTCCAGTCGGCTGCCACGTAAGGTACTTTTGCTATATATGCCTGAATGGTGGCGTCGGTAATATCTGCATTGTTGGTAAGCGTGCGCCAGTAGTTAATGGAAGCGGTGATGCCTTTTGCGTAATGTGTAGCAGCATCGTCGCCCACACTCATCCCCCTGGCCGCGGCTTCAGCGAGGATAAACTCCACTTCGGCATAGCCCATGAGGATACCCGGCATTGTTGCGCTATAGATCTGTGTGCCGGGAAACGAGTAGTTGTCTATAGGAAGCCTGTCCGGATTTGAAGCGGATGAGCCATAAGGCATACCTAAAATAGTATCACTAATAGTGGATGGGCGGGCATAGATGCTGAGACGTGGATCATTTACACTTTTCATGTAGTCTACCAGGGTAGCGCTTACGGAGAAATCGATGATAGCGCGCTCAGACTCATTATATGGAAACTTATTGGGTGCCGTACTGAGATATTCGAACTCTGCATTTTCCCCGTTGTCGCTAATGGCATCCTTGTAATGCGCTTCAATGATTTGTTTGGCTTTTTGCGGGTTGGCATCTACCATACGAATGGCCAATCTGAGCATCAGTGAATTTGCCAGTTTTTTCCATTTTCCCACATCTCCCTTATAGATAATATCCCCGGTATCAAAGCTTACCTGTGCTGTATCCAGCACATTTATTTGTGCCTGCAGGGTATCGAGCAGGGAGTTATAAATGGTTTGGGCATCATCGTATTGGGGAGTAATATTACTACTACCCTGGAAGGTTTTTGTGTATGGAATGTTTCCATAGGTATCTGCCAGAATCTGGTAGATCCAGGCGCTGGTAATTTTGGCGATGGCACTCTGGTTAGTTGCACCAGGCAGTCCCGGGTTAGCAGTGTTTTGCTTAACCAGGTCGTCGAGATTATGCAACGAGATACGATATAATGTATTCCAGAAAGCGGCATTATTACCTTCATCCAAATTGAACTGGCTATCATTTGTTCTGGAGTTTCCAGTCCAGAACTGCGCATAGTTCATAGCGATGAAGCCGTTTTGTAATCCGCTGTAAAGCATGTCCATCGTGCTTTTCTGGGCGCCTGTAAGCAGGTTTGCCGGTGAAGCGGTAGTTGGTCTGGTCGGATCAGTGTTCATATCATCCAACTTTTTACAGCTGGTAACTGCCAGTGAAGCCAACAAGAACAGGATGCTGCTATATTTAAAAATCTTTTTAGTCATCTTCACAAAATTTAGAATGATACATTCAGGTTTAATCCATAAGACCGGAGTGATGGCAGCGCACCACCTTCAATTCCCTGCACATTGGAAGCGGAATTGAGGATATTGGATGGATCTACATTCGGCGCGTTGGATTTGATCAGCCACAGATTACGGCCATAGAGAGACAGGCGGGCGGCCTGGGCTCCTATCTTCTTATACCATGATTCCGGCAGGTTATAACCAATTTTGGCTTCTCTCAGGTAGATGTAGCTGGCATCATACAGGTTAGCTTTACTGATTACATTTCCACCGTTGTAGTTGAAATGGTCTTGTGCGCTGATTTTTGTTGTATTGGTATGACCATCCGCAGTAACACCAGGAACGATGATACCATTTTCACGAATGCCATTTTCTACGGTAGTTTCCAGCAGACCGGATTTATTTCCGTACAGGTTAGTGTAGGAGAAGAAATCGCCACCGTGTTGGAAGTCAACCAGTGCCGACAGATAAATACCTTTATAAGAGAAGGTATTGGTAACACCGCCTACATAGTCGGGATAGGCGTTACCGATAGGTTTGATTGTGCTGGGTACATAACGTCCAAGTGCGTCTACAACTTTCTGGCCGTTAAGATAAGTATAGTCGGTACCACGAATGGTTCCCAGTGGTTCTCCTACCTGACCTACTACGGATACCTTCTGCGTACGGCGGTCGGTGCCGATAGTCAGGAAGTCCAGCGAGGTGTTATACTGTGCAATATCCAGGTTCAGTACCTTGTTCCGGTTGCGGGCAATGTTGGCACTGATATCCCAGCGGAAGCCATTTTTCAGACGGATGGGGTTCAGGTTCAGACCTATTTCAATACCTTTATTTTCCACACTACCGCCGTTTACGTAGGCGCCGGTAAAGCCGGTTGCTGTGGGCAATGCCAGCGTAATGATCTGATCCTTGGTAACGCGTCTGTAGTAGGTGAAATCAACACCAATACGATTGTCCAGGAATTTTAGTTCCAAGCCTGTTTCCACTTCCGTAGTACGTTCCGGCTTCAGGTCTTCATTGTATAATGTTGGAGAGAACTGAATAACCGGGTCGCTGCCAAAAGGAGGAATGAAGTCGTATGTGTTATAGATCCGGTATGGATCTGCATCGTTACCTACTGCGGCGAGGCTACCTCTTAATTTACCAAATGACAACCATTTCCATTCTTTCAGCAGGTCTGAAAAAACAAAAGAAAGGGAAGCTGATGGATAGAAATATTGGTTATTACCTTTTACCAGTGTAGAGGACCAGTCGCTGCGACCAGTGAGGTCGAGGAACAACAGGTTCTTGTAGCCCAGGTTGGCAGTAGCAAAAACGGAGTTGATCTGTTTTTCGTAGTACTGATCTATGGCCTGTGCCGGTTGTGCGGAGTTGAGCAGGTTGTACACATCTTTAGTAATCAATCCGCCTACGGTGCTTCCACCGGTAACGGTCCATTTACGATGCATCACGTTTCCACCCACTGTTGCATTCAGCTGGAAATCTGTGCCGAAATCTTTTTTGATATCTGCTGTTAACTGGTAGTTCATTTCGCGGTTGCTTCTCACGCGTTTGATATATCCGCCTATCGCATAATCTTTTGCTGTTCTTTCTTCTTCGAGTGTGCTATAATCATCCATAAATACGCGGCCGGAGAAGGAGAGCCATTTTGTGGCGTCTATATCCAGTCCTGCAGATCCAAAGAGCCTGTTGCGGCTATCTGTTTCATAATCCATATAACGGTTCCAGTATGGTCCGTTGCTGGAGGAGATATTTGGATTGTCCCATGCCCGGCGGTTCCAGGTAATTTGGGAGCCATCATCGTATTTATACCTTTTCTCCTTTTCTATATCCAGCTGACGCTGGCCATACATAGTAAACTGCAATGTAGGATTGGGGCCGGTAAAGCCGGTACCCGGACGGCCTTTTACTTTTAAGGAGGTGTAGTTCATGGAAGCTACAGCCCTTACTCCCTTTGTTAATTCATAGCTACCGTTGAAAGAGAGATTATTTCTTTTGTTGGTGGCATTGGGGAGTACAAAGGTTTGATCCATGTTTCCATATGACAAGCGGAAGCTTCCTTTATCGTCGCTGCCTGCCATTGAAATATTGTTGGTGAGTGTAAAACCTGTTTTATAAAAGTCTTTTACGTTATTTGGATGTGGTGACCAGGTATCGGTTTGACCGAAGTATGGATTGTTTTTTTCTTTATCCCATGACCAGTAAGGGCGAACGATCTGGCCGTTCAGTTTTGGCCCCCATGACTCATCCACTGCGTATTGCGGCATGAGGTCATAGCGTCCTTTGCCATTGTTATCATCGTAAGTAGCTGCCTGTTCATTCAGGAAGCCTTCCGGATGCTGGTTGTAATACAGGGTATCAAATTTTCCTGCACTACCGCCACCGTATGTGTTCTGGTAATTGGGCAGTACAGCTACCTGGTCTATCTGAGCATTAAGACTATAAGTAACGCCGATTCCTCTTTCTGTGTCCGGACGTTTTTTGGTAGTTATCTGAAGAACGCCGTTAGCACCGCGGCTTCCGTAGAGGGCCGTTGCAGCTGCACCTTTCAGGACGGAAATATTTTCGATGTCTTCCGGGTTGATATCCTGCATGGGGCTACCGTAGTCGTAACCACCACCGCCGTTTTGCTGACCGGGATCGTTTGTTACGTTGTTTATCATGGGTACACCATCCAGTACAAAGAAGGCATTGTTATCACCCAGGATTGATTTTACACCACGGATGGTGATTTTGCTGGCGCCGCCCATGGATCCTGTGTTTGAGCTGATTTGTACACCGGGAACTTTTCCTGTGAGGGCGTTTACAAAGTTTACTTCTTTTGCTTCCTGTACAGCATTGCCGCTTACTTCCTGTATAGCGTAGCCTACAGAGCGGGGATTCTTTTTAATGCCGAGCGCTGTAACAACTACTTCTCCCAATACTTTTTTAGTAGCACTGGAGGGAACCAGTGTAACATTGAGTTCACCTCTTTTTTCTACCGGGATAGATTGTTCACCGAAGGTAGGAGCTGTGACGAGTATGGTATCACGTATGGCTGCTTTGATGGTGTATTCACCAGTTGGGTCTGCCTGTGCATTTAGTTTAGATGTTTTGTTCCGGATGATGGCGCCGGGGATAGGAGTTCCTTTATCATCTTTCACTGATCCTGTAAGCTGGAATTTTCCTACTTCACTTTTTGCAGTAGCAGAATCCGGAGGAAGGATGAGTGCGGTATCCTCTTTCGGTTTAGCTACAGCGGTTTTGGTAGTATCAGTTACCGGTTTGGAAGTATCCTGTTTGGGTTTAACAGTGGAATCGGTGGCTGGCTTGATAACTACAGGGACCGTGGTATCCTGTTTAGGTTTAACACTGGTATCAGCAGCAGCGGGTTTAATCACTACCGGAACAGTGGTATCAGCTTGCAGCTGTTTTGCTGTGAGATACCCTTCGGGTTTTGCGTATGCGCTGCTGGAGGTATAGCAGAAAAAGGCATAGCACAGCCCCGACCAGGCTAGTACATGGCTTCTCATCGTATTATGAAAGATTTGGTTACAAAATTTTTTGACAGGATTCCTATGCTGTCTATTGTTATATTGGTTATCCATCAATATAACAATACAATCAAAACGCCTTCTACAATGGGTTGCAGAAGCAAAAAAATAATTAATTCAGGTTTTTCCTCATTTCGTAGTGCGGAATGCCCACCTCTGTAAATTCTTCTCCACAGATTTTATATCCCAGTTTCTGATAGAATCCAGTGGCTTCTTTCCGGGCGTGCATGGTTAATTCATCAAAGCCGTTGCTACGTGCGTATTGTTCTGCGAATATTACAATTTCTCTGCCGATACCTTTTCCCTGTAAGCGGGGTGATACCGCCATTTGCCTTAACTGTACCGTGTTTTCACTGACAGGAGTGAGAATACAACAACCGGCGAGTATTTCACGATCATCCTTTTGTGTAAAGCCAGCAATGAAGATATCATTGATTTCTTTCTGTAATTGTTCGGCTGAAAATGTGAGCCCCAGCGGCTTTCTAAGCACCTCGTTACGAAGGTCTGTCATAGTGTGGTAGTCACAACTACCGTATTCGATTATACGAAAATCAAGCATAATTATTTATCAGATTTGCAGATGGCCCGTTATGCCATTTCGATTTGCAGGAATTACCGCTACATGGTTCACAAGTGTCTGGGTGACAAATAGCCTGCCAACAGGAAGATCAGGAGTGTTGCGACTGGAAATAATTGACGATCAGCTGATCGACTGATTTTACGAGCAACATATCGTCGTTGATGGTGATGGCATTGGGGTGGGTATCGGTGCAGACTACCTTTTTAATGAGTCCGGATTGTTTGATTTTTTCGAAACCATTTCCCGCAAAGATGCCATGGGTGGTGATAACAAAGATATTTCCGGCACCCGCATCACGATAAGATTGTGCAGCGTGGATAAGTGATCCACCGGTGCGGATCATATCATCATAGATGATCACTGTTTTATCCTTTACGTCGGCACTGATAGCGGTAATGGCGGTTTCATCGCCGGAGAGGCGGCGTTTGAAGGCGAAAGCCGCCGGTACATGCAGGTCGTTGGCGAGGGATTCTACCCACTTAGCCCTGCCGGCATCTGTGCTGGCCAGTACAAAAGGCTTTCCGGCTGCGAGTTCCATCGCAGTATTCATAACAAATTCCTTGGCATATAAGTGTACCGGGCGAACATCGTTTTCAAAATACCAGGTAATGCCATCCACATGCAGGTCAATCATCACGATCCTGTTGCCACGGGAGGTATTAGGTAAAGATGAAAACAGTACAGCGCGTGTTTTAGCCTTTACAATTTCGCCATATTTCACGGCGCGTTCCATCGTAGAATATCCGAAGAAAGGGATGATGATAGTCAGGGAGTAAGCTCCGAGTTGGATACAGCCACTGGCCAGATCATATAATTCCAGTGTTTCTTTATCGTCGATGGTGCCGCCGAGCAAAATCACTTCTTTGTTGCTGACATTACTCAAAATGCGGTGATAATGTTCCCCATCGGGAAAATCACGTATGTCTAATTCCCCATTTTCCCAGGTGGAGCCTGTAATTGCCAGGATCCGGTCTTTTAGATACTGATAATGTTGGGTAGCAAAGATGATTTTCTGTGGCATGACTTTTACAAGATAAATGACTGATAACCGTAAAAATAAGTGATTAGGGGGATATTTATAATGTTGATAATTAATAATTTTGCCGTTGAGCACTTACATTTCCCCTGTTTTTTAACTTTTCATTTGCGGGTGGAACATTAAATTTGAAGGATTAGTATATTCATGATTCGTATTACAGCATATATCGGAGCACTGTTTTTTTTCTTTTTCATTGGCATGCAAGGAACCTTCGCACAGGTGCGTTTGTCCGGTATGGTGGCGGATCAGGATTCCAAAACGGGATTACCTTTTGTTTCTATTGTTAACAAGAGGACCATGACGGGCACATTAAGTAATGAAAGTGGCCGTTTTTATATTGAAGCCATGCCGGGGGATACCCTTGAATTTTCCATGTTGAGCTATACGCCGAAAATGATGCTTGTTCCGGGAATGTCATCTTCCCAGGACGTGTATATGCAGAAGCGGTTGTTTGAACTGCAGGGTGTAAATATACGTGGTAAGAACTACCGCAACGACTCTATGGCGCTGCGGGATGAGTATGGGCGCTACTTTGACTACCGTAAGCCGGGTGCTATGGATGTACTTAAAACCTTACCGGCAAACCCTATTACGGCTTTAAGTTATCTAGTGCCGAGTAAAGTGCGTAAAAGAAAAGAACAGTTTCATGAACAGCTGCTTTACTGGGAGAAAGAAAAATTCATTGATTATCGCTACTCTCCGGAGCTGGTGGGAAGAATGACTAAGCTACAGAGTCCGGAACTGGATTCGTTTATGTATAAATACAGACCGGGATACCAGTTTTTAAATTCAGCTTCCGATTATGATCTGTTACTTTATATAAAACAATCGTTTGAAGAGTATCAGAAACAGAAGATAGAAAAGAAAGAACCTTAAATGATAGCTACGCCGGGGATAATTCCCCGGCGTAGTAGTTAGGAAGTAATGTATTTAATCGGCCGGTTCCAGTTCCTGTTTTAACGCAGGCAATGAAAAATAGCGATGCTGTTTGAGAAAATCAGCCAGACCCTTATCCTCGTTAAGTATATTTTCCAGCACCGTTGAAACCGGCCACATCCCGGGATTTTGAGGAGCAAGCCTGTGATGAAGCGGTTCATAGATATTGGCGATATAAGCCGCAATTTTTCTTTTTTCCTCCAGCCAAAATATTTCGAAGGGATTATTGGTGAAGATGTTGTTGCTGCTGTTGTTGTATAAAGAATAGGCGTATTGCGCCAGCGCCAGAAGCAATGTGTTATCATTTGCGTGGGTATGATCCGAAACCCATTGTAGTAGTTCCTGCTTTATTTCTAATACGCCTTCTGTGTTTTTTACAAAGATGATCTCTCCTACTGTTGGCATATGATTGTTATCAAGATCCAGGTAGTCGTTCATTGCCAGCGTGTTTATTTTTTCTTCTTTGGTATAGCCAAATGATTTGACCAGCGTTTTGAGGAAGAGTGTATCTTCAGCGAGAAGGTAAGCGAGATCTGATTGGCTGTTGTTGAAGAGGTATTTGTTGCGCGCGATTAAAGGAGGATTGATTTCTATTTTATAATGATTGCTATCCGTGAATTCAACAAAATCTCCAATTAAGGGTACACAGGTAATAAACTTATATTCTTTGGAAACGAAAACATTCTCTATTGTATAGTCAAACTCATCCTCATTTGTGGATGTTGAATCAACGAAAATGGTATTGAACTTCGTTCTCAGTTTTACTTTATGATTATTTCCGTGAAATATATTTCCGAATATTGTTTTTATCTTCTCCTCAAATACAGGTTGTTCCAGTTGAATGAACCCTTTTTCTTTTAATCCCTCAGCGATAATAGGTAAGGCTATCTCTACATCGTGTATTGTGTAATTGTAGATGGGGTAGCTATTATCCTCTGATGCTTCTATACGGGATTGCAAATGCATCTGTTTTTTTATTTCCTCTATATTCATATCATATACCTTTCCTGTGGGAAGAATACTGTCTTTTATCGGCGGAGTTGATGCAGCTTTGTTTTGCATTTGACAGCTTGTTAAGTATGCCATAATAGTTATTGACAGTATGGATGTGTTTCTCATATAAATTGTGTTGATTATCGGAGACCTATGTGAAAATGATTTTTGTGAATATCTGTAGACATGCCTGTGGTGTTTTTAATTCCTGTCTTATACGCGTAATTCTTTTTAAATCCCCATCTCCCGGCTATTTTAAGTATGTTCTCCAACACTTTCAAAAACTCTCTTTCACTACCATATGCCTGCTTTGCCTCCGTCCACAATACCGCTCCTTTCCTGTTTGAACTCCCGGGATATCTGATGTCGATATCATTACCATTTATATGTCCCTTATGTCCTATATTCCTTTTATCCCCGGCAGAGATATCATTAAAATATAGCTTGTCCTTATAGCCGTTTCCCGGCAATGAATAGAAAAAACCAAATAAGGCTGCAGCAATACCAGGCGCTATATAATTATCATCGCCCCCGTCCCTGGTGCCATATCTTCCCCAGTTGGGGCCAGTTTCCGGGAATGGCAACAGGCCGTTTCTATTTTTGTGCAACAGGAATGTTTTAACAAGCGTACCGGCGTTGTACAGGTCGTACTTATATTGATGGGAAGTGGCATTTTGTTCTACCATTGTGTAACTGAAAGTATCTATTTTAACAATGTACCTGTTCAATGCACCACTGGATATTTTCCTATGCCGGCAGTTGTTTACCCGGAATAAAACAGATGAATTTGTGTCAAAGAAATGCTTCTTTTCTGCATGTGAGCTTTTACCATTTGAAACTGCATCCAATCCCACCACCCTGCTTATTTTGGTGGTTACTTCTGTATTACCGTTAGCAGCGAGATGCAGTCCTTTCCACTTCCAGAAAGCCATTGAAGAGAGTACGGCTATTTTTATATCCGTAGCCACCAGGTCCGGATGGAGAAGGATCTCAGCCTTTTCTTTCTGCGTAAAATTGTTTGCGTAAGCATAAGCTGCCCGGCCGGTAAGCTGGATAAGTCCCCGTCCGCGGAACTTCCATCCATCTCCTTTTTGTATATTTCCTAACGTCTTCCCCTTTACGGAATCGGGGCCGTATACATAATCAGCAATATGTTGTTGGTTTTCCTTCGTTACGCCGGGATGAGCCGGTTTTCTCACTGCTCTGCCCCATGCTTTCGCCTTTATTTTACCTGCTGCTGTTCTGAAAGGTGGGAAATTTTTATCCAGGTCTTCCCAATACCAATTGAAGCTTTCTCCTTCTTTGATGTTCAGAGATCCGCCGCTTTCAATGGCTACCTGTGCAAAAAAGTGTGCCTTATTCCAACAGGTGTTCATCCCGGTTTGTTCCATAAAACTGTTGTAGGTGGCAGCTGCCGTCTGTAATGCGGGCATGGTTGCGTGGGTGAATATTTTAGCCAGTTGTTCAGTAGTAACCGTCTCATTACATGCCGGGCATTGGATATCAGGCTCATTTGTTGCCAGTTGCTCGCCCAGCACTACCGGGGCATTTTTCCTGGAGTGCCTGTTGAGCAGTTTGTCAAACCAGTTTGATAGTTTTATATGCTGATAGTAACTGATATTGTCCGGGTTCAGGATATTTTTATCTGCTATTTCATGTGGATAGAAGTACTTATCTGAAGGAGACTTTATCACTACATAGAAGCAGCGGAGAAAGCTATCTTCCAGGATGCTTCCTGCTTTCAGCCGGTTTGAGTCTATCTCTGCGTCTGCTGTTCCATATTCATTTATATAAAGTTTACCGCTGAAGCAGTACTTATCTTTTGTCTGATACCTGTTTTCCCATATCTCAAAAATTAATTCTTCTCCTGTAAGATTGGTAGTTTGTACGTGCATGCTGAACTGCTGGCCGTACTTATAAACTTTATAAGCAGGATGATGCTGCTGGTCGTAAAAGTGTACAGCTACTACACGCCGTTTTATATTGAGTTCCAGGTACGTTCCTTTTTCCTGCATACGCTTATTACTTTGCATTTGCGGTACCCAATATTGAGTTCCATCGCAGGTAATCGTTTTCATATCAGCAAACCGGATGCAGTTGGTTGATATAGGTATTGCAAACAACAGGCGGAATGTATCCCATTCAAAACCGGTGTTAGTTAACAGTGGCTTCAGACTTTTTGTGCTGATATCGAGTTGTACCTGCCCTTCGGCATTGAAAGTTACTATTCCAAGATCCTTTACATGATGAATACAATTCGCCGGATTTATCTGTAACAGATGAAGGGGTATGTTTTCGTTTGCCGCTTCCCGACTGCTGATAACTGCCCGCACTACCTCCCGCCAACCTGCGTACGATTTATAAATTAATTGTTCATCCGTAAAACACCAGCGGATAATCTTTGCTTTTACTGCATTTACCGGGAGCGTTTTTTGAGAATTACCCAAGCGCGCACTGATAATGAATCCGCCCTCCTGTGAAGCAAAGGCATCTGATACTGTATTGGAATGAGCTCCATAAGGATTCCAGAGAACAGGCCCATCCAATGTTTCATCATACTCCATTAGTGTTTGCGCAGAAAGGGTATAATACTTTCCGATAATCCAGTTCGTACTCCCATTCTGGACGAGTATCTTTAATATTTCATTATTTTTTACTTCAAAGTGCCAGGCGGCATGTTGATTACTAATACCCTCTTTTTCCGCAATGCTCACGGATACTTCTATCGTATACTTTCCGGGAACAATAAGATGAATGTCGCCATTGACTGTGATGGCCGGCCCTGTGCCTATGGGACTGCCGTTTAGGAGCCATCGGATAGCCGTTACAGGTACAGGCTGTGGTATGGTACGCATCATTTCTGATACCTGAAAATGCATGTTTGTACGGGGCCTCACTACATGTACTGAGGCCCGGTTGATCACCGATATGGCACCGCTGTTTGGGGTTTGGATTTCTTTGCTGACTACCTGTGAATGTATCTCACTGTACATGGTGGCGGAAACAATATAAGTGGCAGAGGCATTGGTGGGTGTGAACCAGATTTTGTCACTATCAGATATGGCAATTGTGTTTTTGCTATTATCAGTTACCCGCATAGACACCAGCTCTCTTTCTGCCTCGGTTGGAGGAGTTATCTTGTATACTGCTTCTGCACAAACCGGAATCCCACTCTGCAGACGGCCGGATTTATGAGACATTCCATTAATAATGAATTTCTCTTTAAGTGTGTTGTTATCCACATGTATATCTATGTAAGCGATGCTATCTGTTTGCTCCTTTCCGAAGGCCAGTACCCGGTAATTGCCGCTGGCACTAAATGAGAATGGTAACCGGGAACCGGATGATTCGAATGATGCAATGCTGCTGCTATAATCGTGATGATTGAATATTTTCCATTGTACCGCTGATTCGTCCGGAGAGCTACAATTATAGTAGCTTTCAACCTCAAATAATAAAGGCTCATTGATCCTGACGGGAATGTTATCCTCCTTCTCACTATTAAAATCCGCCGGAGGGTTGCGCTTCTCAATATGTAAAGTAATTGCACGTAGGGCAGGAAACTCCCTGCGCTTCGGCCGGGTGGCAGCTAACGGATTTAGTGCCGGTGCAGCAGTATATTCACTTTCAGAAACGCTGTGATGAGTAACGAAAGCTGTTTGTCCGTGATGGATAATGCAAACAGAGGAACTTCCTGATACAGTACAGACAGCGGTACTGTTTTCCGTTAGTATTTTTCCACCATTGGAAAGTGTAATGCCAGGCAATACGTTCCGCCATTGGGTAATATTCGGAATGCAGGGCTTGCGCGTTAGTGTGCATGCACCAAATGTACCGGGTATAAACGGGTTTCCTGTTTCGTTGGAGCCGGCAACCGGTTTGGAATTCCCGCTTGCATCATTCATGTATTCGGCGCCTGTGGAAACCTGTATTTTAGCGGGAGTACTTCCAAAACTACATTTGCATAAAGCTCCCTGTACTACAAAGTGTTGGTCTGCCATCTTTTTAATACAGTTTTATTTTTCAGGATTATGAATGACGGCGGCTTTATGAAATTTTATACCTTTCTGTTTGCCATTGATGACTACAGATTTACCGGAATGAAGAAACAGATCTCCGGAACTATGCCAGCGGATACTTTTTCCGGTTTCTATGTATTTTTTGCAGGTGATCAGCACGCATCCTGCGGGGTTATTACGCATGTGTTGGTGTTTTAGAATAATTTTGACTTCTCTGTACTTTTTATATTGACAGATTTTCCTGAACTGATCTGCATATTTTCTTTTGAGCTGTCGATGTTTATTTCTTCTGCATGCTTATCTATTTCCCGTGCTTGCACATTTATATTTTCCCGTGCCATCTTGGTGATATTGGTTGCTGTCAGGTGATAATCGTTCACTGTATATTGATAGAGACAGTTGCCGGCTTGTTGAAGTATGTCCATGCCGGCAGAGTGGTTGATGTTATTTCCGGCATTGATACTGACATTTTCAATAGCATTAATGCGGATATTTTTGGCAGTTATATTTATTTTTTCCGGTGCTGAAAGCGAAATGTTCTGGCTCCTGGTATCCATCATGATGGTATTGCCGCCTTTATCGGTGATGATAATATTTTCATCGCCATCTGTATCGTCGAGGCGAATCATGTGACCACTACGGGTTTTAATCGCTTTGATATTATTCATCGGATCTCCGAGTCCGGGAGCTGCTTTCCCATTATAGGCGCAACCGGTAACGTAAGGTGCTTCTGGATTGCCGCCTTCGAAATCCACCCATACCTCTTCATTTATTTCAGGAATAAAATAGAACCCTTTGTTGGCGCCACCATGTGGCTGATGAAGCCTGATCCAGGGTGAGCTTCCCTGCTGCCAGACAAATTTTACCCGGACACGCCCAAGTCCTTTGGGATCATGGTTATCGGTTACAATGGCGCTTTGGGCTTCGCAACGGGGAATGTTCTCCAGGTTCATAACGGGTGCCGTTATATCAGCAGGAATGCCTTCGAACGTATTGTAATAGTCGCCGTTTCCGTTGCAGTGGTGTTCCAGCATCGTAAGCACAAATTCACCATAATCTTCCCGGTTAGATAGATCTTCCTGTATACTAACTATATCTCCTATACGCAAACCGGTATTCCGGCTACTGCCTTTTATGGAAACCAGACCGGCTATTCGTCCTTTGTAAAAATGGCGTGTAAGTGCAGAAAGTTCTGCAGCAGCATTACTGCCAAATACATATGGAACTTTATAACTGTTTTTATACGGATACAGTTTTTCGCTTAATGATTGTACCTGATGCGAGTGGTGGTTGATGTTGCTGAAAGCTATCTCACGACTGTCTTCTTCCAGGATCCTATGTAACCTGTACTCATACGCTTGAAACGTTTGATGGATGGGTATAATTTTGTATTCCAGCTGAAAATCGATCAGATCTTTCTGATGCACCAGATTGTTTTTTTGAGGACTGTACTGACCAAAGAAAATTTGCTGCCCGTTATAAAAGAAGTGTTCTCCATAGCGTTGGGAAAGCCGGTGGAGAAAATCAAATCCTGTTTCTTTGTATTGTACAATATACTTCAGCGGTTGTGTAAAAGCGGGGTTCACCTGTGGAGGCAGGGCAAAGGGGTAACAATTTTTTATAACGGTGTTTACAATGGATGATAAGGCCAGCTGCTCATAAGATTGTATATGTGGACTACCGGAAAGTAGTATTGTGGGACTGTTGCCATGAAGTATACAACTACCTGCATTACCATTATTTTCTTTTCCTGCATTGATGCCGGTAATGATCCCGTTAAATAACAACGGGATAAACATTCCATCCACTTCAACGGGCCGGATACATATGCTGATTTCTTTTCCCAGTAATGATCTGCCCGCTGCAACAGCATTTGATCCATACTGAGATAGCCAATCGTATCCTATGCCTATCTCAAATTCATGATGTTGCCTCATGTATTGTTTCAGGTGTAAAAACTGAAACTGACTGAATTGTTGTTCGCCAATTGATATGGTTGTTGTGGTATACAGTGCCATGACTAAGTGAATTGAAAGAGTTGAGGATATGTTTTGGTGAGGAGTTAACTTGAAGTTATTAGCTGATAACAAACGTGAAAACTAAATTATGTAATTAATTTTAATTGATGAAAAAATAATTAAGATTCCTACCTAAAAATTATTTTTATCATATCGTTTTTAATAGTTAAAATTTTATGTCATTGTGATATAATGCTTATCAATATTGTGTTTCATTGTATTTTTATTTTTGAAAGAAAATAAAAATATTTTTTTGACTGTGTTTATTTTTATCTGAAAAGAAATAAATTGTGGACTGATGTTTTCTTTTATGTTGTTAGTTGGTTTGTTATCCGGCAATACTTTCACAACAACAGGTGTTCCATCCGTAGTAAATGTATGTTGCAGGGAGCAGGATTAAGCTGATCTAATCATTCAGTGTAATCTTGTTCTATGATTTATTGTTCATGTTAATCTATCATGGAAATGATTCACGCAACACGACCCGGATTGGTGCTTGGTTTTCACGGTTGTGAAGAAAAAGTAAGAGACGCATTGGTAACAGGAAGTATTAGAATGAGTCCCAGCAGTAAACCATACGATTGGCTGGGAAGCGGATGCTATTTCTGGGAGAATAGTTATGAACGGGCATACGATTACGCATGCAATCCTCCGGGAAATAAAGTGATCCGGTCGCCGGCGGTATTGGGAGCCGTGATTGATTTGAAATTCTGTCTTGATCTTCTGGATACAACTTGTTTGAATCTTGTACGGGAGTCTTATCACGCATTGTTTAAAGCTGTTGTGAATGACAAAAAAACGCTGCCTGTGAATATGCATGCAAAGGGATCGCAGGATTTATTGTTAAGGAATCTCGATTGTGCAGTAATTGAGAATCTGCATATCGACAGGCAAATGAAAAATTTATTGCCTTATGATTCTGTCAGAAGCGTTTTTATGGAGGGTGATGAGCTGTATCCTAATGCAGGGTTTAAGAACAAGAATCACATACAGATCTGTATTCGTAACCCAAATTGTATCAAAGGCTACTTTAACCCTATCAAGGATGTATACTGGCAGGGACACGTTCCATTAAAGGACAATAATGCTGAACAACTTGAGGAGGTTTGATCTTTTAACTGATAAATTTATAAGATGACTGACAGAGATTACCAGGAGATGCTACAGATCCTTAAAGAACAGCAGGAGCTTGTTAGCCGTGATGCTGATGCGGCTCATGAACTCCTGGTAAGACTTAATATTCTCCATCTTTGTATACCCCAGGATGCTTATACAGAGATGGAAGTAGTATATCCCGTAGACACTTTTTCAGAAGGAATTTATGTGGAAACCAAGCTGCGCACTTTTCTATGTAACTGAGATATAAACCCTCAAATAAAAAGGCTTTAAGAACCCGCGTTCTCAAAGCCCTGACTTCTAACTTATCAATCAACAGTCTTAGTTTATTGTTAGATTCTTCCAGTCGCCGCCGGAGTTATTGCCAACCCAGTACCCTATCATCCCGTTTTTTTGCTTGCTGAGTAATGTAACTGTTAAGCATCTGTCGCCGTTCAGATAGGCAGTTGCCTCCGTATCCGTTACTACTATTTTTACATGAAACCATTTGTTGGGATCTGTAGACGGGTTTACCTCATGCTCATATTTTCCGGGATATTGTTCTCTTAGAAACGGCCAGTCGTTTGCAGGAAGCGAAATATATTGTACAGCATGACTTCTCCTGCCGGCTTCCGGAACCTGGAAGTTAAAGGGCCTGAAATAAATAGCGTCATAAGTGGAATCGTTTACGCCGTGGAAAGCAATGCCTACAAAACTTTGCTGTAAAACATTTTTCCCTTTCACATCAAACTCAATAGTGCCATTGGCAAATTGTTTATTTTTAATCCAGGCTATTCCTGCGCCCGGCGCTTCATTCAAATGAATAACAGCGTCACCGCTTACAGTGCGGTTTACCGCCTGTAATTCCTGTGCTGCGCATATGTGGGCGAAGCCGATAATACCACTTAAAGTGAGCATAACATAACGTAACATGTGTATCCTGTTTTATAATCCGCAAGAGATGTTTGCAAAACCATGCCGGATAGATTGACTTTGAGTGGTAGTATTTTTTATATTTTCTATTATTAAATATGTTCGTTAATGATACAAATGGTTGTTCATGCCCGTACAGTTGGCGATAGGATTAAAAAAAGAAGCGGATAAGCGGGATACATCTCCCTGACTTATCCGCTTCAGATATAAAAAAAGTAGATTATTGCAACAATGCGCCATTCAAACGGCCCAGTTCCGTTTCAGCAAGTTTGGTGTTATAACGCGCCTGTATAAGCCGGTAATAGGAATCTTCCAGGCTTTGTTGCGCTATTTTTACTTCAAGGATAGTGGATACGCCCTGTTTGAAACGTTCTAACGCTACCATCGCATTTTCCCTCGCAAGATCGTTTGTTTCTTCTTCCAGCGATACCTGTTTTTTATAGTATTCGTAATCTTTGAATGCGTTGTTCAATGAGAGGTCTACCTGGGATTTTACGTTATCCAGTGTGATATTCTGGAAATCAAAGTCTATCCGCGCATTTTGCACCTGTCTTTTTACATTAAATCCATTGAAGATAGGAATAGCAGCAGTAAAGCCGTAGTTAAAAACCGCATTCCGGCTGAACCGCGGACTGAAAGCATTGGACGCAGCATTGGAGGTATTCCGGTTATAATTATATCCTGAATTGAAGGATATTACCGGGAAATAATCTGCTTTACGTTCCTTCACCGTGAGTGCAGAAACATTTACGTTCTGTTGTTGTACTTTAATAGCGGTATTGTTGTTGGCAATATTTTGTTGCAACACCGCAAAAGAAAGACCACTGTTTAACGGAATGGAATCTACCACGTCGTAACCGGTAGCGCCGGCGGGAACCGCCATTAACTGATTTAGTAACGACTTGCTTTGCTCTATCAGCGTTTGCTGGCGGATATATAATGCCTTCTGCGCATTCAGATCTACTTTTGATTGCAGGAGATCTGTTTTAGGCGCAAGCCCTGTACTGAATTTGGCGTCAGATAATTTTACCCGTTCTTCGGAGATGGACATCTGCTCCGCGAGGGCTTTCAACTGTTGCTTTTGTTGTACAATGTTATAGTATCCGCCGATGATAGTGGAGATAGAATTCTGCACCTGGTCTTTTATAGCCAGCTCGCCGAGGTCGCGGATAGATGCTATTTTATTGCGGGTGGCGAACATTTTTAAACCGTCAAACAACGTCCAGCTGAGGGTTACGTTGCCGGTGAGATTGTTGCCCTTAATGCCGCTGGTATCGCGTTTGGTGCCGTTCACAAACTCCTGTTTGGTGGCAGTACTATTCCAGGTAGTCCCTGCTGTGGCATTCAGGCGGGGTACAAATGCAAAATTCGCATAGGCGTAGTCGTTAGCAGATAACTCTGCTGTATTTCTGGCTAAACGGATATCGAAGTTGTTTTTCAGCGCCACGTCTATCGCCTGTTCAAGGGTAAGTACCTGTTGCTGTGCTTTTAACGCACCTGAGCTTACCATTAAAAGGAGTAAGAAAAAACACTTCTTTATATTTTTCATCATAAATAGCATAATCGTGATCATTCAAATCTGTTATAATCAGGCGTGTGCTGCTGCTACCTGTGCTTCCTCATCATTTTCCATTTCATCTTCCTCGTCGGTATTATTGTTTTTGCCTCTGCGCGACAGGAAAGTATACATCGCCGGGATTACAAATAAAGTTAACACCAGGGAGAAGATGATTCCACCCACAATAACGATCCCCAGCGGAATACGGCTGGTGGCGGCTGCACCGAGCGACATCGCAATAGGTAACGCGCCCAGCGCCATGGCAAGACTCGTCATCAGGATAGGACGCAAACGCATCGACGACGCATGGATTACAGCGTCAGCTTTTGCCATCCCGGTATCACGCTGATGGTTGGCAAATTCCACGATCAGGATGCCATTCTTTGTTACCAATCCTATCAGCATAATTACACCGATCTGCGAAAAGATATTCCAGGTTTGATTAAATAACCATAACGACAATAATGCTCCTGCAAATGCCAGCGGCACCGTTAACATGATGATCAGCGGATCTACCCAGCTTTCAAACTGTGCGGCCAGTACCAGGTAAATGAGTACTAGTGCCAGTCCTAACGCAAACATAGTATTGGAGCCACTTTCTGCATAGTCGCGGGAAGAGCCGGACAAAGCCGTGTTAAACGATTCATTCAGCACGGTTTCCTTTTGCAGTTTATTATAGATCCGGTACATTTCATTGATGCCATCGCCGATGGTTCTGCCCGGCGCCAGTCCGGCAGATACGGTAGCGGATTTGTAACGGTTAAAGTGATAAATGATCGGCGGACTGGTTTCTTCTTCAATACTTACCACGTTATCAAGCTGTATGGCTTCACCGCGGGAGTTGCGTACATAAAGGTTTTGCAGATCCATCGGATCATCACGGTCGGCGCGGAACACCTGTCCCATTACCTGGTATTGTTTACCATTCCTGATAAAATAACCATAACGAAGGTTACTCAATGCCAGCTGTAAGGTGGAGGAGATATCCTGTACCGAAACGCCAAGTTGTGTTGCTTTATCGCGGTTGATATGTATGCGCAGTTCCGGTTTATTGAATTTCAGATCCACATCCGTTCCCTGGAATACGGGGCTGTTGCCTACTTCTTCCATAAACTTAGGCAATACCTTGGTAAGACTGTCGAAGTTGATGTGCTCCAGCACAAAAGATACGGGTAACCCGGCGCGGCGGCCCACCTGGATTGTTTGGGATTCAATGGCAAATACTTTACCCTCCGGAAATTTGTTCATACTCCGGTTTACCATATTCACAATATCCTTCTGCGAGCGGGTACGATCATGCGGATCCGTGAGCATCACGTTGGCAAAGGCGGTGTTTACCGCACCGGAGCCACTGAAGCCGGGAGAGGTTACGCTGAGGATGATCTTCTTTTCAGGAATGGAATCCATCATGAACTTGGTAAGCTTATCCACGTAATTGTCCATGTAGTCGAACGCGGTTCCTTCCGGTGTGGTAATAGACAGGCGGAAAGTGCTGCGGTCTTCCAGTGGCGCCAGTTCCGACTGAAGTGTTTTAAAGAGGAAGTAAATCATTACCAGGCAGCCGGTAATGATTAGCCCGGCTACCCAACGGAAACGCATAAACGATTCCAGTGAGCGTTTATAACCATCTTCCATCCAGCGGAAGAAAGGTTCTGTTTTGGTATAGAACCAGGAGTGGGTATGTGTTTTACGTCCGAGTTTAACGTTTAGTACAGGCGTTAACGTGAGTGATACAAAGGCAGAGATGATTACTGCGCCGGCCACCACGATACCAAACTCACGGAACAGTTGTCCCACGAATCCCTGGAGGAAGATGATCGGTAAGAATACAAAGGCCAGTGTGATCGACGTAGCGATTACAGCGAAGAATATTTCTTCAGATCCTTCGCGGGCCGCCCTCATACGGGGTATCCCCTGTTCTATCTTCTTATAAATATTTTCCGTTACCACAATACCATCATCCACCACGAGGCCGGTGGCCAGTACAATAGCCAGCAGGGTGAGGATATTAATGGTAAAGCCGCAGGCGTACATAATAAAGAAGGCGCCGATTAAAGATACCGGGATGTCTATCAGCGGACGGAGCGCCATGAGCCAGTCGCGGAAGAACAGGTATACGATAATAATTACGAGTACCAGTGCTACTATCAGGGTTTCCTCTACTTCATCGATGGATTGTGTGATGAAGCGGGTGTTATCCATTGCAATATTCACGGAGTAATCTTCCGGGATATCTTTTTTCAGTTGTTCAAATCTTTTATAGAATTCTTCTGCAATGGCTACGTAGTTGGAGCCGGGCTGCGGGATGAGGGCGAGTGCAATCATCGGGCTGCCTGATTCTTTCAGTACGGTTTCTTCATTTTCGGGTCCCAGCACTGCCTGGCCGATGTCACGGATACGTATTTCGCTGCCGTTTACATTTTTGATGATCAGGCCGTTGAAATCGTCTTCAGATACCAGCCGCCCGAAGGTACGCACGGTAAAGTCGGTGGCGTTACCGGCAATTTTACCGGAAGGAAGTTCCACGTTTTCGCGTAACAGGGCGGCCTGTACATCGCCGGGGGTAAGACTGTAAGACGATAACCTGGCGGGGTCCATCCAGATACGCATGGCGTATTTTTTTTCTCCCCATATCTGTATGGCGCTAACGCCGGGAATGGTTTGCAGTTTTTCCAGGAGTACGTTGGAAGCGTATTCCGTTACTTCCAGCTGGTTGCGGGTGTTGCTCTGCACCGTCATGGAGATGATCGGATCGGAGTTGGCGTCCTGCTTGGATACAACGGGAGGGGCATCAATATCGGGTGGCAGCTGGCGCAATGCCTGTGATACTTTATCACGCACGTCGTTGGTAGCGCCTTCGAGGTCTTGCCCCAGTTCAAATTCCACGGTGATGTTGCTGCTTCCCTGGCTGCTGCTGGAGGAAATATTTTTGATCCCTGCGATACCATTGATTTGTTTTTCCAATGGTTCGGTGATCTGTGTTTCGATGATATCGGAGTTGGCGCCTGCATAGGAGGTGCGCACGTTCACGATAGGCGGATCGATCGCCGGGAAATCCCTTACCCCCAGAAAAGTAAAGCCCACCAGGCCGAATATCACGATAATGATATTCATCACGATAGCAAATACCGGGCGTTTGAGAGATAATGAAGGTAAACTCATGATAATTATTTTCAGATTTTCCTGCCGGGTTTCCTGTTGGCAGTGGTACTGCCGGGGACGGTGCCGTTGGGAAAACTATTATTGTATCTTATTATACTTCAACTGCATGCCTGGTTTCAGCTGGAGAATACCAGTGATAATAACCGTATCACCAGGTTGAAGGCCACTGGTGATTTGTACGCTGCTTTCGGTTCTGATGCCTGTTTCTACTGTTACAAACTTGGCCTGGCCTTTATCGGCGATAATTACTTTTTTATCACGGGTACCGGGAATAACGGCCTGGGACGGTATCAGCATGGCATCCGGGAGGTCTTTCAACAGAATTTTTACTTTGGCGAAAGAACCGGGGAAGAGGATACCGTTATTATTAGGAACGATAGCCCGGAGCTTTACAGTACGGGTGGTAAGATCTATTTTAGGGTCGATGGCATAAATGCTGCCTTTATATTCTTTATTATCACCGGATACTAAAAAGTTCACCTGGTCACCGTTTTTAATGGCATTGCGGTATTTCTCGGCCACGGAGAAGTCCATTTTCAGCGGATCTATCTGCTGGAGGGTCGTAATAATGGTAAGGGAAGACACGATGGCGCCTTCGCTTACGTTACGTAAACCGAGTTTACCGCTGAAGGGGGCGCGTAGTTCTGTTTTCTGCAGCTGGGTTTGGGTATATTCCATATCAGCGCCGTAGGCACTCACCTGGTTGCGGGTTACATCCACATCCTGCTGGCTGATACCATTTATTTTAAGGAGGTTTTCCTGGCGTTCCAGGGTTGTTTTGGCCAGTTGTTGCTGTAATTTAAGCTTCTGAAGCTGTGCTCTGAGGTCTTCATCATATAGTTTAACCAGGAGGTCTCCTTTTCTTACGGTGGTTCCTTCTTTAAAATAAAGGTGTATGATGCGGCCATTAATTTCCGGTTTCACCTCTACTTCTTCATTGCTTTGCAAGGTGCCGCTTGCTTCAATAGATTGATCGAGCCGGGAGGTTTTAACGATCCAGGCGTCTGTAAGCAGTAGCCGGGAAGCGCCTCCTTTTGCGCCGGATGCGGCAGCAGCCGGCTCTCCGGCTGATTTGTTGCCGGCTATTTTCTTATAAACGAGGAAAATGACGATACCGGCTGCGGCCAATATAACTATTGTGCGAACGGTCTTTTTGGTGATGGCCATATCTTTTTATATGTGTTTTTCTAACTTTTGCTACTGATTCATAACAGAGAAACAGGCTCCTAAAGGGATACTATCTCACAAGCCGGACAAATTTACGCATTGAGGAGGCTGAATGCTCCGGGCAACTGTTAAATAGCGTTAATGCTTTAGATAAGTGGCTAAATAGCCGGTTGAATGGAGATATTTTAAGATTTATATGTTTTGGATTTCAGAGAATGGCGTAATTGTCCCGAAAAAGGCGACTTTTGTGGTAAAATATGCAAATCTGTAATCCAACCAGTATCAAAAATATATAAATTCTTTTATTAACAAAGCTATGAATATGTTTACTGTATTGGGTTTGGTAGGATTGACCCGGTTAGAGCGTCCTTAAAATTCGGGCTATCTGTTGGCAATTCAATAAAAATTATATTTTTGCAGTCAAGTTTTAAACCAAAAACACTTAAAATTATGTCAGACATTGCATCAAGAGTTAAAAAGATCATCATTGACAAATTGGGCGTTGACGAAGCCGAGGTAACTCCTGAAGCCAGCTTCACCAATGACTTAGGCGCTGACTCTTTGGATACGGTAGAACTGATTATGGAATTCGAAAAAGAATTCAACATCTCCATTCCTGACGAACAAGCTGAAACTATTACTACTGTTGGCCAGGCAGTTGCTTACCTGGAAGAACATGTAAAATAATCCTACTAATCAGAATTGTTTTAATGCAACCAAGACGAGTTGTCGTTACAGGTTTAGGCGCTCTTACACCGCTCGGCAATACTGTAGCCGATTTTTGGCACGGATTGACGAACGGTGTATCCGGCGCGGATTATATCAAGCAATTTGATGCTTCCAAGTTCAAAACCCGTTTTGCTTGCGAACTGAAAAATTTTGATCCTGCTAACTACCTGGACAAAAAAGAGGCCCGTAAAATGGACCCCTTTACACAGACGGCTGTAATTGCCGCAGATCAGGCGATACTGGACGCCAATATCAATAAAGACAAGATCAATGCTGATCGTGTTGGGGTGATATGGGGCACTGGTGTTGGAGGTATGATCAATTTCAGTCACGAGCTGAGAGATTTCCATACAGGGGATGGTACGCCCCGCTTCAGTCCTTTTCTAATTCCGAGGCTTATTCTTGATATCGCAGCCGGGTATATTTCTATCCGTCACGGTTTCAGGGGGCCTAATTTTTCCGTTGTATCAGCCTGCGCATCTGCTACCAATGCCATTATTGAGGCAATGTACAGCATCCGTTACGGCAAAACCGATATGGTGATTACCGGCGGATCGGAAAATGTGATCAATGAGCCTTGTGTTGGCGGCTTCAACGCCATGAAGGCCCTGTCAGAAAGGAATGAAGACCCAAAAACTGCTTCCAGACCCTTTGATCTTGACCGCGATGGTTTTGTAATGGGTGAAGGAGCTGGCGCATTGGTACTGGAGTCGTTAGAACACGCACAGGAAAGAGGCGCCAGGATATACGCAGAGTTAGCCGGCGGCGGCGCTACTGCAGACGCATATCACATCACCGCTCCACATCCGGAAGGACTGGGCGCTTTAAATGTAATGCGGAACGCTTTGGCAGATGCCGAAATGCAGGCCAACGAAATCGATTACATCAACGTTCACGGTACTTCCACTCCGTTGGGAGATATTGCCGAAGTAAAAGCCATTCAGCGCGTTTTTGAAGAGCATGCTTATAAAATGAACATCAGCTCTACAAAATCCATGACAGGGCACTTACTCGGGGCTGCCGGCGCCGTTGAATCCATAGCCGTAATTATGTCTATCCTCGATGGCATAGTTCCTCCTACGATCAACCACTTTACTGACGACCCGCAGTTAGACCCGAAACTGAATTTTACTTTTAATATCGCACAAAGGAGAGAAGTAAACGCTGCATTGTCCAACACCTTTGGGTTTGGCGGACATAATGCTTCCGTGATTTTCAAAAAATTTGTTCCTTGATCTTGATTGTGTGAGTTTACTGCCAGGTTTTTTATATCGACTAGTTTCCAAAAAAAGGCACTTATATAAAGAGCTGCACAACCTGCTGGGCTTCCCGCCTGGTAACTTTGCCCTTTATGAAGTGGCCCTGAGCCATCGTTCCAGTAAAGAAAAATTCCTGGAAAGCAACGAAAGGCTGGAATACCTCGGTGACGCTATTCTCGGCGCCATTGTGGGTGACTACCTCTTTAAAAAATATCCCTATAAAACAGAAGGATATTTAACAGAGATGCGCTCCAAGATCGTTAACCGGCAACAACTGAACGATATCGCTATCAAGATGGGCTTACGCAAGCTCACCATCTACGACAAATACAACAGCTTTCTCAAAATAAGCCAGATATTCGGCAATACCCTCGAAGCCCTCGTAGGTGCTGTATACCTCGACCGCGGCTATAATAAAACCCAACAGTTTGTGCATAAACGCATTATCATGCCTTATATAGACATGGAACTGCTGGAAACCGTGGAAATGAACCACAAAAACAAATTATACGGCTGGGCCAATAAAAATGGTAAAACGCTGGAATTCGAACTCCTCGAAGAACAGATGGACAACGGCCGGCGCATCTTCACCGTAGGCGCTGTGGTAGACGGGGAACTCATCTGCAGCGGCAAAGCCTTCAATAAAAAAGATGCCAGCCAGATCGCCGCACAACAAGCCATTATACAGCTGGGGTTAACCGACTAACTGTTTTTAGCAAGATGCGCTCTGCCCCTCATCAACTACTTACTCACCGGGTGTCTTAATATCGTTTTCAGCTTTTCCGGCGCAGTTTTCCGGAAGTCAGACAAATAAATTTCATGATGCCGCCCATTCATGCGCAATCCCTGCTGCTGCATGAAGTCATCCATCTTTTTCAACGATGCCGGCTCCTCACTATAGGGACCAATATGCATTAGCTGTACGCTCAGTCCCTCTTCTATATGTTTTAAATCCACCTGCCTGATAAAAACAGACTTCTTCTTTTTCTCCGCAGCAAGCACGGCTTCTGAAAATTGCTGACGGGTAATGTAGTCTGGCATCCTGATGGCCAGTTCGTAATTCCATTGATCACGCGGCGCCTGCCGCGGATCTGCATAATCGCCATTTACCCACCAGAAGCCTTCCAGCTTGCTCACGGTAAAGTCGCGGCCCTTTTGCTTGCTGCTGAACTTAATGCCATATGCCACTGCATACAGGGCAGCAGTTACCTCAGCGAACAGGGGACCATTGGGATCACCTTTACCTGTGACAGTTACAAACAGTCCCTTTTCTATGGTAACCACTTCAGGTACTAAAGCAGCGGTATAGTACTGTTTAAATTCCTTTGTTAAATCCAGTTTACTCATATTTTTCAGTGTTAATTGTATATCAAAAGCAAAGGTGATGAGCAACAGCCATCCCATGATGATATAGGCTTTCATTGTTTAAGAGTTAAAATCCACCGGGAGTACCGGGGGATGTTTATACCGGTTAAAGCACACCAATCTGTATGTTGGTGATATTTTGCGACGGTTGTTCAAAATTATAGCGCAGGTATTGTTCCCGCGTGTAGCCGGTTACGGGCAGGCCCAGCATACCGATACCTGTAAACAGCTGTTCGTACGTAGTGATGAGCTGCTCCCAGGGGCCTTTGTGGTGCATGCTTACACATTTGAAGGCTGGTAGTGTTTCGCAGTGCCACGGCGCTGAAACAGGTTTCACTGTTGTTACCGGGAGGCCGATATCCAGGGTGAATACCGTATCCGGTTTCCCGTCGAAGTTGCGGTAGTGCCATTCGGGAGCGCCGCATATTTCCAGCCCGGCATTGATGGCTTCCTGGTATACGTCTTTAATAGCGGTGCGTACGAGGGACAGCATACCGGCATAGTTAGTTTCGTAGCGCTGATAGAAGAAATGGAAAGGCACTGCGGATAACATCTCCGGAAGAACAGCTGTATGATCAAAGAAGCCAAACCAGAACTTCAGGGGGTCTATCTCCAGTAAATTAAAATGCTGATAGATGGCTTTGGCAAATGCGATCATTGCGGTGCCGCTGGCAGTGATAATCTGTTTATCAGCTACTGCGGGTTCATGCAGGTATTTATCAGCGCCTTTATAAGTGGGCGCCTGTTGCTTTAATACTTCGGGGTGATTGCTGGTATGGGCAATATTGTCCAGGAAGCCGTGTTGCCCCAGCAGCACGGTGGCGCCGCAGATAGCTGCAATTGTTTTTTGCTGTGCCAGCAGTTGTTTAACAAGTGGAATGATTGCCGCATTGGAGCCATTTTCCATTGCCTCTCCACCAGGAAGAATCAGCAGGTCGATATCCGCTTTCAATGCCTCATCGAGACTTGTATGAGGCTGTATCTTCAGATGTCCGCCGGAAGTAACAGTTTCGCCGGTAAACGAAAAGGTAACGATGTTGGTATCTGTAAAGCTTCCTATGCCATACATGGTCAAGGCAGGTTCCCAATCGGAGTAGCCGTCGAAGAGGAATACATAGCAATTGCTGAGCTTATTCATATTTGTATTGTTTTTGATCACAGTACAAAAGAACAGCCAGGGAGTGACAACCTTATGTCAGCAGCATTCCAAAATTTATAAATAATGTCCGTGGAGTTCTGTTACAAGCTCTCCGATAGCGGTTTTGAGCTCTTCAGGCTGAAGCACTTCCACCCGGCTTCCAAACATAATGAGCCACCTGGCAAAATAATTCAGGGAGGATTGCAGGAAGGTAAGCTCTGTTTTATCGCCCACTACCTTTTCTTCCATAAGGCCATAGTAGTACTTCTGCTCTCTTACATACCGCATCAGATCATTGTCTACCGCTATTTTAATGAGATAGGTATTTTCGCTGTGGCTGCTGCGCTGTTGCTCCAGGTAGTCCTGCAAAGAGAGGTGTTTGTTTTTCTTATAAGTGGCCGGCAGCACGGTTAATTTGCGGATACGGTCTACCCGGAAATCCCGGTAACCCTGCCGGAGCCGGCAGAAAGCGATCAGGTGCCAGTTGGCGCTGCTATGAAAAATGCCTATTGGCTCTACTTCCCTGCGGGTGGCCACTTCTTCCTGGAAAGAAAAGTATTCCATACTGATCACCTGGTTCATGCCCAGGGCTTGTTGAATGTCAGTGAGGAACCGGTTGGGGAACTCGGCCGCGTCCGTGACCATAGGGCGGTACCGCAGTACGGCGATGTTTTCATCCAGTGATTCGAGGTAGTCCTTTTCTGTTCCACGGAGTACGGAACGGATTTTTTCCATTGCCAGGCTGAACTGTTTCCGGTTGCTGTGGTCACTGAACTGTTCCATCAGTTTTTCCCCGGTAAGGAGTGCCGCCGCCTCTTCTTTGGAAAACATTACAGGGGGCAGGTGATATCCTTCCACGATGTAATAGCCGGTACCAGCCTCCGCACCAATAGGCACGCCGGCTTCCTGCAGGGCTTTTACATCCCGGTATACCGTTCTTAAACTGATGTTAAAGCGGTCGGCAATTTCGGAGGCCCTTACTATTTTTTTACCCTGTAATTGTATGAGAATGGCGGTAAGCCGGTCGATACGGTTCATGGAATGAATCAATTCTGGGTACTAATTTCGGCTTCCCGGAATTATTTTCAGAAATTTTTTTAAACCGGTTAAACTTTTATCAAAGCAGGCGGTCTTAAATATACAAATCTCCTGATAAAAGATAGGATACCGGGAAAACGACAACTGGCGACTTTCGGGAGATCATCAACACAATGCTACAGTACAGAATATAGGTTAAATGGTAAGTCCCTGCAATTTCTTGCGGGGACCTGTTTTTTTAGTCAATGGCTGTTAACCTTTCTGATATCTAATAGCTCATTTCGTTCAGCTTCACTTTACCCCGGAATGTCCAGAATAAGAAAGTAGTATATCCAATTACCATCGGGGTACCTATGGCTGCAATGAGCAGCATAATTTTCAACGACTTAACAGAAGACGCCGCTGCATAAATGCTGATGCTATAAGCCGGATCAGTGGTAGATATCACAATATTGGGATATAACCCTACGGCAAACAGGATGAGCAGGCAGGCCGTGATAATGGAAGAATAGAGGAAAGCAGTATAATACCTGCGGGCATCTACATTTCTTTTGATATTCAACAAGATCAGCACAGCCAGCATCGGCAACAGGAACAGCTGGGGATGTGACTTAAACTGCAAGGTCATGTGCGGCACATAAATAAGGGTAGCCATTGACGTTAGAATAAAGCAGAGAATGAAGAACTTGCTGCAGTTGTTCACAATCACTGTGAGCCTGGTGTACAGCCTGTTTTCCGTTTTCATCACCAGGTAAATAGAGCCATGCAGCATGAACAGCGACAAGGTGGTAAAAGCAATCAGTATCGCATAAGGATTAAAAAACGTGAGCAGCGTACCGGTAAATTCATGTTCCTTATTAATCGGAAGGCCGTGAATAAGGTTGCCCAGTACCAGTCCCAGCAACAGCGTGATGCCGGTGCTGGACACAGTATAACTGATGTCCCACATTTTGCGCCACCACAGCCAGGTTTCCTTACTTCTGAATTCTATTGAAATAGCCCTGAAGATGAGGGCTACGAGGAATAACATAAAGGGAATATAGAAGGTAGATAATACCACGCCGTATACCAGCGGGAACCCGGCAAACAATGCACCACCGGCAATTACCAGCCATACTTCGTTCCCATCCCATACCGGTCCTATCGCATTCAGCACCAGGCGCCGGCTTTCTTCTTTTTTAAAAAACAGGTGCAAAGCACCGGCACCCAGGTCGAAGCCATCCAGCACACCATAACCGGTGATCAATCCGCCAATCACTAAAAACCACCAGGTGGGAAGGTCCAGTCCGAGAATTGTTTCCATGAGTTATAATTTAGTAGGATGGTAAGTTATATTATCGTGATAATAGCCGTCGTATTCAATTTCCGCATTCTCTGAAACATCCGGTCCATGCTGTATTTTCCGGGTTAGTAAATAGATGAACAACGTAAACAGCAGCATATATACCAGCGTAAATAATATCAGTGAAAACATTACCTGGTCGGCCGTTACCTTACGCGACAGCGCATCGGATGTACGCAACAGCTTGTACACCACCCAGGGCTGGCGGCCCACTTCGGCGGCATACCATCCAACCTGGTTGGCTATTTGCGGCAGCAGCACTGCCCATGCAAATATGATCATCAGCCAGCGCTGGTTAAACAGCTTCTTTCTCCATAAAAGGAAAACGGCCAGGAGTGTAAGCGCTATGAGTATCATGCCGATAGAGATCATAATGTGATACATCTGGAACACAAAGTTCACTGCGCCGGGCCTGTCTGCTTTGGGAGTAGCCCTGAGCCCTTCTACCGGGGCGGAAAAGCTGCCATGCGTAAGGAAAGAAAGTCCTCCGGGTATTTTTATACCGGTTGTCTTTTCATTTTTGTTATCTACCCAACCCACAATGTACATCGGTGCTACCGCAGAACTATCGTAATGGCCTTCCATAGCGGCCAGTTTGGCGGGTTGATATTTGCTCACATAATGAGCGGAACGGTGACCGGTGAAAAGCTGCATCAGTGCTGCTATTACGGCTACGCCCAAACCTACTTTAAACATGGCTTGTGCATGTTTGGCAGAGCGGTTTTTCAGGATGTACCAGGCGGCAACGCTCATCACCAGGAAAGAGCCTGCGAGAAAGGAACCGATGATCACATGTGAAAACCGGTCTACTGAAGAAGGGTTAAACACCATTTCCCAGAAATCCGTAACTACTGCGCGTGCCTGCAGATCATGTCCTTCTATACGGTAACCTGTTGGCGTTTGCTGCCAGGAATTGGCAATAACGATCCACAATGCAGAAAAGATAGAACCCAGCGCCACCATGCAGGTAGAAAAGAAGTGAACCCCTTTATGAACACGGTTCCAGCCAAATAATAATACCCCCAGGAAGGCAGATTCCATGGCAAAGGCGAAGATGCCTTCCGCTGCCAGGGCGCTTCCGAAAATGTCACCTACGTAATGCGAATAGGTGGCCCAGTTGGTGCCAAATTCAAATTCCATTACAATGCCGGTGGCTACACCGATCCCGAAGATCAACGCAAATATCTTAATCCAAAATCGCGTAATGTCTTTATAAAGCGACAAACCTGTTTTAAGATACAGGCCCTCCATGATCACAAGACAGAGGCCCAGCCCTATGCTCAGCGGAGGATAGATGTAGTGAAAGGCAATGGTAAACGCAAACTGTATTCTGGATAGTATTTCTACTGAAGGCATAATGTTCGATTATTGATGCAAAGGTAGCAGGTGAAGATATCCATGAAACTGATGTTTGTCATGTATTGATAAAAATATAATGTTATCATCACCTTAACAAGTAAATAACCCTGTTTTCAACTTGTTTTTACTATCTTGAAACAATAATTTTAGTGTAATGGTTTACTTGGTATAACGTCCTGCCGATGCGCAGGACGTTTATATGTCAGCCACTTTACTTCATTTCTATTACTACTTTCCCGAAATAATTACCGCTACCCATATATCTAAATGCCTCCTGCGCTTCGCTTACAGGGAATACGCTGTCTATTACCGGATGGATATTATTTATTTCCACCGCAGCAGCCAGCTCCTGGAAACTTTTCAGGCTGCCTACAGAATAACCCTGCAACCTGATATAGCTGCCTACTACAGTAAACAAGTCTATTGGCAGCTGCGCGCCCTCAATAAAGCCTACCAGGCCCACAAAGCCATTGAATCCTACCGACTTAACAGAATTAACAATGGTGGCGGCACCGGCAATATCCAGTGTAGCATGCACGCCTTCTCCACCGGTGATACGTTTTACTTCTTCGTGCCAGTTGGGATATTTTTTATAATCGATCACTTCGTGGGCGCCCAGCTCCTGTAATTTCTTCAGCTTATCCGGATGGCTGCTGGTGGCAACCACCTTCGCACCTGCTGCCAATGCGATTTGCATGGCAAAAAGAGATACGCCGCCAGTGCCCTGTGTGAGCACTGTTTGTCCTGCTTTGATGCCGGCGTAGCCCATCAGGCCCGTCCACGCGGTAACGCCGGCAATGGGCAATGTAGCGGCTTCCACGCTGGTTAAATTGGCAGGAGTGCGCACCAGTGCATATTCAGGGATCACGGCATATTCTGCCAGCAGGCCGGGCGTGCTTACGCCTGTTCTGATATGATTGGTAGCGGCGGTGGCATGGCCATGCTGCCAGAGCTGGTTGTAATGAATGGCTACGCGGTCGCCCGGTTGCCATTTGGTTACCTGATCGCCGATAGCTTCTACCACGCCGGCGCCATCAGAAGTGGGAATGCGGGGTAGCGGCAACTCCTTGCTATAGGTGCCGGTAGCGAGGGCTACGTCGAGGTAATTGAGTGCCGCGGCTTCTATTTTTACCAATACTTCACCGGGGCCGGGTGTGGGTGTAGGTATTTCTTTAAGCTGTAAACTTTCCAGTCCGAATGCCACTTGTTGTATTGCTTTCATAAGAACTATTTTTTTTCTTTCACAAAATTGCCCCCTAACTTCATATAAGACAAGTATGCACCATTTGGGAATGTAGGTACCAGATGGATACTATTGCTGATAATCAATACCAGAAAAATGAAGAAATCCGGAAAAAATATTCATACTGATACGATTTGTGCGGTTGATTACGCTTTTCAACGGATTGGCGGAAAGCATAAAGGACGTGTTATTTATCACCTGAGAAATGGGGTAAGGAGATATGGAGAACTACGTAAAATCATGACCGGTATAACCCCTAAAATGCTCACACAGGTATTGCGTGAACTGGAAGACGATGAGCTGATAACCCGGCATGTGTACCTGGAAGTGCCGCCACGCGTGGAATACCAGCTAACAGATACGGGCCGGGAACTGCTGCCGTTTATTACATTGCTGAGTGAATGGGGCGCCAGGCAAATGGGACGGGAGCCGCAATGCCAGCCGGTGTTGGCAGGACAACCAGGCATGCCGGCGTAACGCCAATTTAAAATACATAAAAAAGGCTGATACACCTGTTGATGATGTATCAGCCTTTTTATTGCGCGGTGTTGCCGCTTACGACATCACAGCCATTGATTCAAACTCCTTCTTCCTGTCGCGGTACTCTTCCATCGTAAAGTTATACACCACCGAATCACGTTTATTTTTATTCGCTACAAAGTGACAGGCATGTATATAAGGTTCTGCGATATTCAGTTTATCCAGCGGCGTTACTACCAGTAACTGCAGGTTCAGCTGTCCGCAGTATTCCATGAGGTAGTGACTCTTTTCAGGATCCAGTTTGCTGAAGGCTTCATCCACTGTGATGAAGCGTAAGCTGCGGTGCTGGCGGTTAGCTTCATTGATACCAAACTGGTAAGCAATGGCTGCTCCCAGGATGGTGTAAGTGAACTGTGCTTTTTCACCACCGGAAAGACTGGCAGTATCCTCATAATATTTGAACGCCTTATTATCGGCCACATAAAATTCTTTTGCACCGAAGTCGAGCCAGTTGCGTACATCCGTTACTTTACGGCGCCATGCTTCGTTTTGCTGCAACTCGGTGATGAGCAGTTTGATATTTTCAAACAGCTGGTCGCCGTAGGCTTCATCTTTTTCGAGCTGGTATTTATAAGAGTCCGGTACTGCGTTACTGAGTTTCTCTTTGAAGTTACGGATCTCCACATCGCGTACATGGCGGCATTCCAGCTGGAGGTAGGTATCCGGGTTTTTATTGAAGGTGATGTTGCGTAATGGTTCATTGAGATCTTCCATTACTTCGCGGATCACGTCTTCCTGTCCGTATATCCATGCCCGGTAGTTGGTGATGGCATTGAGCATGCTGGTGTCCATGTATTTGCGGAAGCGTTCTTTATGCTCAATGAGCCGCTGGAATTTAATCCGCTCATAGAGGGAAGTAAATTCGTCGAGGTATTTCACATGTGGCTGCAGATCCGTTACATCACCGAGCCAGTCCGGGAAAGTATCGTGGATAGATTTTGGCGGCATTACAAATGCTGCCAGCTGCCGGGTGATTTCTGCTTCTTTTTCCGCGGTGAGGCGCATGGCGTCGTGCAGGGTTGCCTTCATGTTATCATCTGCCCGTTTGCGGTAGGATGCCAGCTCAAGGGTTGTTTCCGCCGGTTCGGTCAGCGACAGGTCAGTAAGATATTCCAGTATGTATTGGAGAGAAACATCGTCCAGTTTATTAACCTTCAGTTGATTGAAGTGACGTAGTTTCTCTGCGGCTTTATCGTCCAGCCGGCCTTTTTCCTGGAGCGTTCCTTCTTTCTCTTTTTCCTTGCTTTGTATCTGCAAGGTAATTTCGTCCAGCTGATCACAGATCGCCTGGTATTTGTCGCTGGTTTTTAGCAGCGTTGCTTTTTCACGCGCGAACGATTCAATGACGCCGGCATGAGTTTGCCAGTTGATTTCACTGTAGTTGCGCAGCGACAGCAATGCGTTCAGCAGCGCATTGATATTGGCGATGGCTTTCCTGCTGTCTTCCAGCTGGGAAATGCTATGCTGTAGTGTTTCGATGTTGTTATTGCATTCATCCTGTTCTTCTTTTAACAGGCGTAATTTGTTTTTATTGTTCCATCCCAGTACATAATTGTTTTTCTGGGAGCGGTTAGGACGGTCATCTTTTTCATGGCGTGTAGCCTGCCGCGTTAGTCCGTTGGAAGTAACTGCTTTCCGGCAACGGTTAAACACGGTCATGTCGTCGGTACAGGTATAATCAAACTGATCAAGCAGCTGGTTTTGCAGCCATTCTTTGAAGATGGTGCCGGGTTTGATATCTATCTTTTGTAACAGGCTTTCTTTTTCAGAAGGCATCCGCAACATGGTATAACTCTCCTCTTCTACTTTGTGGTATACGAGGCGGGTTTGCAGGTTGTTGGAATTGATGTACCGGTTGATGTCCAGGATATATTCTTCCGGCACGAGGAGGCGCAGGCCAAAGTTGTGCAATACTTTTTCAATAGCACTTTCCCAATGGATTTCTGCGTCTTTTACTTTGATCAATTCACCGGCAAACGGCAGGTCATCTTCCTGGATATCCAGCATATTTGCCAGCTGTTGACGGATACGGATCAGCTCATAGGGAATATTATTTTTCCGGTGGAGGAAGGAATCTATTTCTTCTTCCAGTTTTGATACCTGTGATCTTTCAGCGGCGAGGCTGCTTTTGTGATGAAAAATTTCTTCCTGTAATGTTTCCAGCTGTTTATCGTGCGCTGTTTTCATCTGTTCGGCGCCGGTAATATTTTCGTGGAACTGTTGCTCATCCGGATTGGGAGCGAGTTCCAGCCGGTCTGTGAGCATGTTGTATTCTTCCATCTTATTACGCTTGGCCTCTAAGGCTTTTTGTTCGTAATGGATGGATTTTTCAATAGAGCGCAGTTGTTCATCCACGCTGTTGTTGGCTTTCTGGGCTATCAGTTCGTCTTTACGCAGGTGAAGCGACTGAAGTTGTTCATTGATAGCGGTGAGACTGCGGGTAGTTGTTTGTTGTTCTTTCTGTAAAGATTCCAGTTCTCTTTCCAGGATATCTTTTTCCTGTTTATTAAACCACGAGGGCAGGATGTCCTGGAGCATTTGCAATTCCCGGTTCCTGTCCTGTAGTTGTTGCCAGGAAGCGCGGTTTTCGATGATGGGTTCCAGCAGTTTCAGCTGGGTTTCATCTTTCTGAATAGCGCGGTGACTGGTGAGCAAACTATCATAGTTTTCGCGCAGTTTCAGGAATTCATTTTCGCTGTCTGTTTCTTCCAGCATCTGTCCGCGGATAAACGTGTTCAGATCGCCGAGTACTTTGATACCAACGGTTTGGTTAAAGAGAGACAGGGCTTTTTCACTTCGCAGTCCGAAGATGTTGCTGAACAGGGCTGCGTATTCTTTAAAGCTATCGGTGATTTCTGTTTTCGGAAATTCGAGGCGCAGTCTTTTTTTCCAGTCGCCTTTTACATCAAATTTTCCGTTACCGAAATGGTCGTTGATATTAAGTTTATGTGGAGAAACGATGTATTGCCGTTTCATTTCCCCGGAGTACCATCTTACCTGTGCCAGCGTGATCTGGTGCATGGTAGCGGCATTGTAGAAATAGGCCAGCAGTACGGAGTAAGGGTTGTTTTCCTTATGACGCAGCTGGTCTGTTTTTGACTGCTGGGATTCTTCGGAGAAAGTTTTACCGTAGTAGCCCCAGAAATAGGATTCTTCTCCTCTGTCGCGGCGTTGTTCTGTACCGGACGACTGGTTATAGAATCTTTTACCGGCGGGTACCAGCAGTGTTAAGAGTGCATCGATGAGGGTGGTTTTACCGCTACCGTTTGCGCCGGTGAGCAGGGAAGTATTACCGTTGGTATTGACGCGATATATTTTATTGTGAAAGGTTCCCCAGTTGTATATTTCAAAATATTGCAACCGGAATCCACTTTCTTTTGAATCACTATTGAACAGGGTGGACATGCAGTTTTAATTTTGATTTTATTTCTTCCAGTTTCTCGTTATTCACCAGTGCTTTGATAATCCTTTTTACCTCGTATTGATGCAGTTCCTTATTGGCAGCGTCCTCCCGGGTAGTTTTCAGCACACCTACATTTAAGAGGCTGTTGATGGGTTTGTTGAGATCTTTCAGTAGTTTGGATTTGTTGTGTCGTTCTTTGAAGAAGAGTGCGAGTCTTTCTTTGATTTCTTTTTGTGTCATAAAAAGACGGGTGCCATTGCCCTGGATATCAAATTCATCGAGGGCCTCGCGGAGTACTATGCACAGCAGCGTGGCTTCGTAGGTAAGCCGCGTTTTGCGCATGAGGCGTGGCAGTGGTTTCTCATTGGTTTCATCTGCTTCCGGTTGTACGATACGTGCAAATCCGTCGGCTTCATTTACCACCAGTTGCAGACCTGTTTGCTGCAGGTATTTGCTGAGTTCTGTTTGCCATCCCAGCAGGTCTTTCCAGTAAGATTTATCTTCTTCGTATACAGGTCCCTGCATGAGTTTTAGAAACACGTGTGCAAAGGGAGATATATTTTTCTCGGCCATGATATTAGTTTTGTGAATTTGTGAACAGCACCATCGGCATATTGATGGTGCGGCTGCCCAGCATCACCGGGTCCGGGGTTTCCAGGATGATATGGTGTGCCGACTGGCTGGCGATAGAGAAATAGGTAATGAGTTCCGTGAGCCCTTTTTCGGCGCCGTAAATTTCTACCATTTCTTTCAGGCTTACCTGCTTTTTATTTTGCAGTTGTGTGGAAATGCGGTCTTCCAGCAGGGCGCGATCTATATTAAAATGGTTAAATAATGCATTAAGGTCATTGTCGTCAAACTCAGTGCCACCCATCCCTTCGGGGAATTCCACCTCTACGTTGGGTTTTTTCTCGTCTGCCATATCCCAGCGGTCGAGGAGGTCTAATTCAGGATCGCTTTCTATCTCTATAAAAAATTCCTCACCGGGTGGCTGCTCCAGCGATTGAAAGGCCAGTTGCCGGATATCATTGATGAGTTCCACGGCTTTCCTGCGATCGGTGAGATTATTTTCACTGAGTACGCGGCTAAGTTTATCGCTCAGCTTTTTATTGGCATCAATTACTTTTTTACCGGAGGCGTGAAGGAATTGTTTGAGTTTTTTTAAGAAGCGGTCATTTTTGTATTCGATGTTCCGGTCTTCCAGCAGGAGGTACAATTTTTCGATCAGCTCCCGCATCTCCTCCTGTTTGTTTTCATCCATGAGGAACTGCCAGAAGGAGTAGAAGCTTTTCCCCTGGTCTTTCTGGCGGAGGGCTTCGAAGGAATCGAGGGTATAAGCCAGCAGGGCACCTTTGGCGATATTTTTTTCGCTTTGTTTGCGATAAATTTCCTGGGTGATCTGTTCAAAGTTTTGTTCCACTTCTTTAAAATCGCTCAGGAGTTCGCGCGACATGCGGTTGACGTCGTAAAATCTTTCCTTTATCTGGGTATCATCAAACACCTGTACTTTACCGGTGATGGTGATGGCTTTTATTTCCTGTTCTATTTCATATTTCTTTTTCTCCAGTTCCTGGATCCTTTGTTCCGGGTCTTTATTGCTCTGGTCAATCAGTTCTTTTAGTTTGGAGAAGATGTCTTTGAAGCGGCTTTCTGTGCCCACAAATTCTCTTTTCTGGAGGGTGGATACCCAGTGCATTACTTTTTCCATGTCGCTGCTCAGCTCATGGATATCCAGTCCGTCGTCGTCGGGATATTTGCGGAGGAAGCCTTTATTACTCCATTGATCGATATATTTCCTGGCTTTCACATCATCATGTTCCAGCAGGCTGGTAGCGTCTATTTCATCATCTGTGGCCTGGTAGCCGGTTACGCCGAGGTAATCGGACAAACGGGTTACCAGTTCCACATTGGAAATGGTAGTATGGTTCTTTTCCTTGAATGTGTAATGAAAAAATGACAGCATCATTGGCGCGCTACGTGCCCGTAGTATCTTGAGGGTAACTGACTGGGCATATAGATTACATAATTGGTCATACGTCATAGGTGTAAAAATAAGGAATTACGTATTACAAAGTAAATACGTTTCCCTGTGGGCTTACATTACGTAAAGACCTTCCTGCCGCGGCAGTACCGGTGCGGGTACCGGTTCATCTCCCAGCAGCTGGATCACGTTGATTTCGATGGTCCGCGCGATGCTGTCGAGCGGAATGGCGAGGGGTTGGAAATCAAAAGGATCCATGAGGGTGATGCCGTTCAGGTGGGTTACATGGAATACGAAGCCGAACATCCATCCGAAGGGAATGGCCCATGCGCCGATGGATTCCGTCATCATCAATGTATTCATGATCACATAAAACCAGATAAACATCTGCGTAAAATACACATAGCTGGGAGGGAATACGGTATTCCTGATCCGTTCAGACTGGCCCATGGAATCGCAGTGTTTTACCAGGATCTGGTTCAGCTCTATAAAAGTGAAGCCATCGATACTGCCCGAGTTCCTGAGTTGTTGCAGGTCGCGGGTCTGGAGGTTGAGGATGGCATTGGGGATATTGCTTTGTTTTTGTACTTCTTCAATTTCTTCGGTAGTGAGGTAGCGGGTGTAGTAGTCGTCCGGCCGTTTGCGGAGAACGGTTTTGAGTGCATAGATAAAGGCGAGGTGCCGGTAAATCATGTGACGGACGAGGGCTTTGGTTTCGGGGGTAGCATCCGGGGAGGGGTAATTGAGCATCGACCGGCTCCAGGTGCGGGAGTCGTTTACCAGTGCGCCCCATATTTTGCGGGCTTCCCACCAGCGGTCGTATGCCTGGTTGTTATTGAAGCCGATAAAGAAGGCAATGGCGGTACCCAGTACGGTAGATACGGCTATAGGAATGTTGATATGTGCTGCCAGCCAGCGTGAGTCGAGGAAATATACCAGGGTACAACATCCCAGCAGCATGAGGTCTACCTTCCAGGTAAAGGAGAAGATCTGGCCGAGTGATAGTCTGTGTTTCAGCAGCATATGTCGTTATTTATTCTTTTATGGCTTCCCTGTAAATTATGTCATCCGGGTTTATCCTGGCAAATTTTTATTCATTTTTTTAAAGACAGGTTGCCACGGTTTTCCATGACTTTATAACAATAACGGGTACACGCTTTGAATGTTTAGCACTGGTCTAAATATCCCCTTATTTTCATCTCCCCGGAAAAATATTTTTCAATCAAAGTTATTAGGAACCAATTATTTAGACTTTATACACCTAATAGTCTATAGGAATAGTAGGGTAATTGAAATATTCTCCCTATATTTGTTCTACGAAAGCAAAAGATATTCACCAAACCTATAACAGCGGCCATTTTATCAGCCATTATAAAAGCCTTTAATATGTCATCACTATACAGATACGCCGATTACTTACCGCAGCCTACACCGGAAAACTTCCCCAGCCCTGTGAGGAACAGGGAAAAGATTAACCCATTAAAAGCAGGTAGCTTTTTCCCCGAATTTTTTATTGAAGAAGCGCGTGTGATCAACGCGGGTCCGTTGCTGAATAATGCTCATTCCGGCGCGTCGTTGCACAGTCTTACTTTGCAGCCGCTGGTAGTGGTTTTTTATTCCTGGCATTGGAACAATTACGCGGATCAGCTGATAGAGCGGCTGAAGGAAAGCCATGCGGCTATTACTGCGGCCGGAGCCCGTTTGCTGGTATTATCCAGTGAAGATAAGAAGCAGTTCACTTCAGTATATCCGGAGACGCTGCCCTTTGATGTAGTGCATGACGCACAATACCGCATAGCCAGGAAAGCAGGCATTTACAGGGAATCAGACCCGATCTGGGGTTTTGTTTCCGGTGTCAATGCAGACGTACCTGTGCCGGCAGCATATCTTATTACGCCTTCACTGGAAATCAGTTACGATTTTGTTGATCTGTATTTACAGGAAGAATTTTCGCCGGAAGCCGTAGTGGCTGCCATTGGCAAAAAGCTGGCCATCAGCGCCTGATCAGCAGGCTGGTTCCATTGTTGTGCATTTACGTACATGCATCAGTGCATAACGGTAAATGCTCCATTGTAAACTGTTACATTCCAATGGCGACAAGCTTTCTATTTTTTCCTGGAGGGAGGTGAAGATTTCTTTATATAAAGCGGCATGTTCCTTTTTTACGGTGGCCAGTAACTGGTCTGCCTGCTGGTAATCCGTTATGGTGCCTAATTGTGCTATGATCTCTAAAGCATGTCCGTCTGTAGTCATTGTATTAATTTTTGTATTACTTAGTCCTATCTTCTGATCCACATTTTTAGCATTAAATCCGTAGAAGCATCCACCATCTGGTAACAGGGAGGTACTTCATCTTCAAGACTGTGGTATGTTACGAGTCTTGTGCCGCTTGCACTGCTTTCCAGTTTTTTAAATAAAAAGCGGCTGTAATAATTATATAAACTTGTTGAATATTCTACCTTGTTATCTATCTGATCCTGATCTACCAGGTTTTCAAAGAAAGAATTATAGAAGTAAAAGCCATCATACGCAGAAAGATCTTCCTGCGTAAAATTGCCGTGAATAAAGCTCACGTTCCTGGTTTGTGTGGCAGCCTTTGCTTCGAGGGCATATTGATAGAGTTCTTCCCGTTGTTCAATACCGTAAAAGTTGGTTTCCGGGTAAAAACGGGCGCCTACCAGGCAAAATTTCCCGACACCGCTGCCGATGTCCAGAATTTTCTTCCCGGGTTCATTTGCAAGAAAACGGGCTGCTGCTTTAGCAATACTGAGTGGCGTCCAGTGCCGTCTTGATAGTTGCTGTATTTTTTCAGGATACAACCAGTCAAACCCGGCATCATTTACGTAGCAATTCGGCTTTAATAAAGTAGAAGTCTGCATGAAGGCGCAAAGGTACGCATTTACCGGCATTTTTAGAGATTTTAACCCTTATATATATGCAAAACAGGGCATATAAATAGCTGCTGTAGCCGGTAACACCATATTCCTGATGTGTTAATGTTACATTTTACCTGCTAACAGCGCTACACGAAAGTTCTTGTTCCGGAGGAAGTATAGGCCAGCCTGAATTCCTTGGGTGTACAATCTTTTTTCTTTTTGAAGATGCGGTTGAAGTTGGAGATATTATTAAAACCGCACTTATAAGCGATCTCATTCACGGTGTGCGTGGTTTCTATCAGCAGCCGGGAGGCGTGTCCCAGCCTGATTTCTATGAGGGTATCCACAAAGGTTTTGCCGATCTTGGCTTTAAAGAAGCGGCTGAAAGCCACTTCTGTCATGGCCGCGAGCCTGGCCGCTTCTCCCAGTGAAATACTTTTATCGAAGTTGGCATTCAGGTAAGTCATGATCTTTTCTACGCGGCGACTGTTGTAGGAGAAGGTTTCCGTGTTGCCAAAAGTAGAATCCGACAGGATGCGCATATTCCGGCTGATAGACAGGTCGTGCAAAATAGACATCAGTTCCAGCACGGAATCGAAGCCCTGTTGCTGTGGCAGCCGGATGAGGCGGGGCATGATCTGCTGGGTGGTTTCGGTAGAGAAGAGGATGCCCCGCAGGGAGCGTTCAAACATGTTTTTGATAAAGTTCATCTGGTTGCGCTGCAGGAACTTATCGTCAAACAGGTCCCGGTGAAACTGGATGGTTATTTCTTTAACGTTGCCGCCTTCATGGTTGTTGGCAAACCAGCCGTGTTGCAGGTTGGGACCAACCAGTACCAGTTCAAGGTCGCCGATCTCTTCAATATGATCCCCGATGATCCGTTTGGCGCCACTGGCGTATTGGATAAAGTTCAACTCAAATTCGTCGTGGTAATGCAACGGGAAATCGAATACTTTTTTCTCCCGGGCAAACAACGTAAAGCAGTCGCTTTGCGTAAGAGGAGTGATTTCCCTTAATAATTTACTCTTCATAATGAGCATAGTTTTTATAACATACCGGAAGCCCTGAAGTGGAATGTAACGTATTAACTGTTGATTTATATGACCTGGTTGCTAAAAAAGCATTATAAATGTAAGGTTATCAGTCGTAAAATACAATTTTTACTTTTTTACCAATAGTATTAACTACCGGGCGATCTGGTTATATAGGTGTTATTATTACACTTATTTTATCATGAATTTGACTATCAAAGTATAATTAAAAGATAAAAAAGTATTAAGTATATGTTTGAATAAGAGGCATATTTGTGTAACACAAGCCTTTTTGTGATGAAAAGTATCTGTAAGGGATACTGTTTAAAATTATTTCCAGGGGTTACAGCCGGTGTGATATTGTAATGGGGAGATGAATATTACCGGAAGGAGCCGGCTGTTGGAATCAACGATCCGGATGCGCGGATAGTTGATTTTACAGTGGTTCCGGAAGGGAACATAGCCGGCCGTAACACCTGGATTTTTCATTGTATGTCTTTTCACAGACGGACCGCTTACATTTTTTATTCCACTTCACGTTTTATTACCGGGTTACCAATGATGATTTGTTGCCTGTGGAAGGGGAGCAACAAATCATCATTGGATGTTTATAACGGGTATGGGCCTACGGCGTATTTAAGGTTGGGAGGTAAGTTTTTTTTCGAGTGTATTTCCGTCTATTAAAGCCCAATGTTCAATGATCCGGTTATCCTGCAATCGAAAGCAACGATAGCCGGGAATACTTACTGTTAAGCCGGTGGCGCTTATTCCCCGCCATAGTCCGATGTGTTTCATGCGCATGGTTACTTTTATCATACACTTACCAGGTTCGGCTACCTGGTCTTCTATAATTGTTTCGGGTTGAAAGGATTCATGCGTTAATGCAATCCATTGTTTTAGCCCGGTGGCGTTGGCGGGTAGTGCCGGCGGCAATGAATGATCCACATAGTCCGGATGCAGGAATTGCTCCAGGCGGCTGGTATCACCGAGGTTCCAGGTGGTGGCAATGTACTGTGTGATGAAATCTTTCTGTTCTTGTATAGTCATGACCGTTAGTTTTACCGGATAAAGGTAGCTGCCATGCTATAAAGCGATTGTGTCAAACGTCACATAATAGTTCAGGGTAAGCGGCGGCGGATGCGGCTGAGGGTTTCGCGGGAGATGCCCAGGTAAGAGCTGAGTTGTGTAAGAGATACACGTTGCAGGAGTTCGGGTTGGTTGTTTAGTATTGACTGGTACCTTTCTTCCGGGCTGTTTCTTTTAAGCCAGTGATTGTGTTTTTCCTGTTCAATGAACAGATGTTCCAGCCACTGGCGGCCAAAGGCGGTGATTTCGGGGGATTGCTGATAGAGTGAAAACAGATCGTCTTTATGCCATTGCCATAAGGTACCGGCTTCTATAGTTTGTATATTGTAATCGGCTGGAACGTTGTTTCGCAGGCTGTTCAGGTTAGTGAGGAATGTATTTTCAAAGTAGAAACCGGTGTTGATCTCCTTTTCATTATGATGCTGAAAGGCTCTGCAGGCGCCGGTTTCAATGAACCATATGTATTGGCAGCGTTGTCCTTCGCGCAACAGGTAGTCACCCTTTTTTACCATTTGTAAAGTGGTATGCGCGGCAAATAATTCCATTGCTTCATGGCTAAGGGGAGCAATGTACGAGAGGCTTTCAAGGAAATGTTCCGGGCTGGATTTCATGACAGGAAGGTCATTTATTTTTTCAAAAATACTCACATGTAGGTATTTGTTTCCCTTTAGCTTTAACATATCTTTGTGAAAATAATCTGATTTTACCTTATTATATATAAAGTCATCCACCTGATTTAGTCAATCACCGTATTTTCTATCCCCAAAAAAGGGTCTCTTCTTTGTGATGGGACCCTTTCTTATTTTTACTACATTTGCTACCAGAAAGAGCACTAAAGTAAGTAGTCAACCAACATCACAGAGGATTCCTATACACGATTTTATATCACGTACATGATTGAGCACGCTGCATTTAATAATGACGGATCAGGGCTGGAAGAGAAGCTGAACGCTTTAAAGGCCATTGATCAGGAGCTTCCCGTAGTGGTGATAGTAATGAATGTGGTAAAGAGCTACGTGGAGTATATGTCGCCGCGGGGCTGCCGGGAACTGGATATTACGCTGGAGGCCTTGCAGGAAATGGGCGCAAGGTATTACGACACCTTCTTTAACCCACACGATGTAGCAGATTATCTTCCAAAGATCATCAATATGCTGGATGCGCCGGCAGCAGCCAACATAACGGTTACCTTTTTCCAGCAGGTACGCACTACGGCTTCGCGGGACTGGACCTGGCATCTGGGTTCTACACGGGTATTTATGCGGGATGCCGAAGGGGTTCCTACGCATGTAATTACCTGCGTCATTCCCATTGATCCATTGCACCACGTTACCAGTAAGGTGAACCGCCTGCTGGAAGAAAATAACTTCCTGCGCCGCAACCAGCATATTTTTGCTTCCCTTACCAAAAGGGAAAAAGAAATCCTGCGGCTGCTGGCCCTGGGCCTCAGCGCTATTGAAATTGCCGAGGAAGCAGGGATCTCGGAAAAGACTGCCGTTACGCACCGGCGGAATATCAAAGCAAAGATCGGGGCACAATCCAGCTACGACCTGACCAGTTTTGCCCAGGCATTTGATCTTATATAGATATTAAACAGTATATCAAAGGCTGGCTGAAAGGCCCGTCCCTGCAATATCCGGCGGCTTTCCTCAAAAATAACCCTCAATTTTTCGGCATGTAAACAGAAATGTGTATTTTCATTCTGTATACCATATTTTTGTGCCTGTCTGTTGTGCCTTGCAACGGACCTGTTAACCAGATTAATTATGTCTTTTAAAGCTGTTCTCAACATCGACGGGGAGGAAATGAACATCCTGGAATGCAGGTTTTCATTTACCCAAAATACAGATCATAACGGGAAACCTGCCGCCCGCCCCAAAGGAGGCACTATTAACCTGCTGATTGAGTCTGCCGGTGAAACCAGTTTGTTTGACTGGATGATTTCCAACACCCAGACGAAAAACGGCAGTATTACCTTTTTCCGGCGGGATTCCATGTCGAGGCTCAAAGAGCTGAAGTTTACAGACGCCTATTGTGTAGAATACGAAGAGACGTTTAATTCCGCCAATGAGCAACCCCTGCAAATACAGCTGACCTTGTCATCGAGGGAGGTGAAATTAAATAATTCCACTTACCAGAATCCGTGGCCTGCATAGCACTACCCCGTTATACATCTTTTTAAGAAAAAGTAACAACCTGCATGAACACCCGTTACATGCGGGTTGTACCTGTTCGCCGGATGGCCGTTTCATCCGTGTTTCTTTCACCGGTTTATTATTTTTATCCACAGAGCGCCACCGTCCCTTTGGTGTTTTTCCCGCATGAGATCGGACAACTGAATAATGATTAATTTACGCGTATGCCAGTACTTAATTTTAACCCTTTTCCGACGCTTGTTTCCGAGCGGTTTATCCTGAGGGCTCCTGCATTGTATGATGACGAAGCCCTTTCCATTCTGCGGTCGGATCCGCGTGTGAACCAGTTCCTGAACCGGTCTGCTACCACTACAGTTGCAGAGGCCCGGCAGTTTATTGAAAAGGTCCAGGCCAACATTGCCGCCAACCAATCGCTGTATTGGATAATTACTACCAAAGAAAGTGATCACCTCGTTGGCACCATCTGCTACTGGAACATGGAACCTGAGCTGGAGCAGGCTGAAATAGGATATGAACTTCAGTCGGCTTTCTTTGGAAAAGGCATTATGCAGGAAGTGATTCCGGTAGTAATAAAGTTTGGATTTGAACAATTACATCTTCGGAAAATTACGGCCTTCCTCGCTGATGGGAATGAGAAATCCATCAAACTCCTGGAACGCAATCACTTTGAAACAGATCAGGCATTGAGAGAAAAACTTGAAAAGGAAGAAGACCTGACGGGGCTTTTGTGTTACTCACTCACCCGGCCGGCATAATGTCTTCTGCTCCGGAAGCACTATCTTTCAAGGTAAAAGAAAATTGATCATGCCGGTGAAAAAAGGAATAAAGGTATATGGTCCGGATTCATTTACTGCCAGGTTTATGCAACCCAGGAAGGAGCTTGACAGCATATTAAGACCTGATTTTGATAAGTTTTTTATTGTGAAAGTGGAAGATATGTACCGGCTGGTAACGCAGTCTGTACCCGCTTCCCGGTCAACCAATCATAGTTGTTTGTTTATTACCAGTGGAGAAGCCAGTATGAAAATTGGCAGTGAATTATATACGATCCACAAAAATGAAATGTTGTTTGTGCCGGCGGGTCAGGTTTTTTCCTTTAAAAGCGGCGAAGTGAACAAGGGATATCTGTGTAATTTTCATACCGATATCCTTACCGGGAAATACAATACACAAGAGCCACTGAAAGCATTTGAATTTTTAAGAGTATGGGGTAACCCGATGGTGAGTCTCGATAAGCAAACCGCCGGATTTGTGGTGCATCTTTTCAAGCGCCTGTTGTTTGATTACAGCCGGAACGGGCTGCGTAATCCTGAAATTATCCAGCCATACCTGACTACATTGCTGTTTGAGGTGAAGCAGCTTTATAAACCACTGACGGATAGTCATCAAACAGCCGCGATCAATATCACCAACCGTTTTAAGGAACTGGTATTTACCAATATCCGGACGCGGCACCTGGTAACGGACTATGCTGCCCTGCTGAATATTTCACCGAATCATTTAAACAAATCGGTGAAAGCCGTTACCGCTAAATCACCTGCGCGGTGGATCGATGAGGCCATCGTGCTGGAAGCAAAAGTACTGCTGAGCCAAAGTGATCTCGCCATCAGTGAAGTGGCGGAGGAAGTGGGTTTTGAGGATCAGTCGTACTTCACCCGGCTCTTTAAAAAGTATGAAGGCATTACGCCTACCGACTTCCGCAGGAAGATTGAATTATCCTAAAACTCCCCTTATTTGTCCTAACAGCCCAATGCTTTTAATCAGAGCTTTGCAGGCATGTATTTCTTTTTGTTATTCGCACATTCACTATTCCGCTGGGCGGTGGTGATAAGTCTCTTATACGCTGTTTACCGTGGTATACGCGGATGGCGCCACAAGAATATATTTACACGGCGGGATGATTTGGTAAGACATAGCACCGCCACTATTGCACATATCCAGTTGGCAATTGGTTATGTGCTGTACTTTAAAAGCCCGGTGGTGGCTTATTTCAGATCTCATTTTCATGAAGCCATCCGGCAGTTTGATTTCCTGTTTTTCGGATTGATACATATTGTATTGATGACGATCGCCATTGTGTTTATAACTATCGGTTCATCCGTGGCCAAACGGCAGGGTACTGCTACGGTAAAGTTCCGTACTATGACCATCTGGTTTTCCCTCGCGCTCATTATTATTTTCATTGCAATACCATGGCCGTTCTCTCCACTGGCGAACCGGCCATACATAAGATCATTTTAACTATGCTGAAGTTCTTTAATACAAAAATCGGAAGATTGCGGCTGATCGCCTTTTTAGAAGGAATTTCCCTGCTGATACTAACTGGTATCGCAGTACCGCTGAAGTATGTATATCATGATCCTTCCCTGGTGAAGGCAATAGGACCGGTACATGGGATATTGTTTCTGTTCTTTATATTGAACACACTGAGTGTGGGAATTGCTTATAAGTGGAAATTCAGCACTACTACCTGGAAGGTTTTACTGGCGTGTATTATTCCTTTCGGAACGTTTTATGTGGACAGGGTTATTTTGTCGCGGATGATGGCGTGAAGTTTAGATAAGATGTCCTGTTGTTACGATGGATTGGTAAAATCAATAATTATAAGTAGCATACTGAAAAGACTGTGCCTGCCTCAGGTAAAATTTATCCGTAATTAGCCGGTCAATTTGAGTTACCAAAGCCAGCAGTTCCTTTTTACGGCCCATGGCACAATCTACAGCATCGTTGTCTACCTCCATCTCATCAGCAATCACTTGCCGCAACATGGCGATATAAAGTTTTTTCTGCGCTGCAATATTGCCCTGTATTGTACTATTGCTTTCATACAAAGTGTATAGGTATACGCTATATTCTACATAGCCCGATATTCGTTCTTCCCTATGGCCATAGTAAGTACCAAAGGGGCAGTGCAACCGCCCATAAAGCGTATTAAGGAATCGAAACAGGTTATCTAGTTTTTTTCTTGTAACGGCATATTTAGCGGCGCCATTTTGCCGCTTTAAAAAGAAGCCATACACCTGGTAATACCAATCTTTACCCGCTTCACTGTCAAAATAAATCGACTGTCTGCTATGAGCCGCATATAACAGACCAGGGCTTTCCGGAAAATCCTGGTGTAGGAGTTCGGGATAGTATTTAGTAATGTTATCCCAATCTTCTTTACTCATTACCAGCGAATCGCCATCATTGGCTAGCAGCAAGGTATCTCCAGTTGGCTGAGAAGTATCGCCAATAAAAATTTTATCATGGTAACCCCTTGAAAAATCATCAACAGCACAAATGCTTTGGGCAAATATGCGCTGCGTTACCATAAGCAACAGTAAAATGAGCAGGTACTTCATATATCTGTCTTTTGAAAAGAGGGCTTTTAATTTAAGCTTCGTTAATTGATTCTCTCAATAGAATGGAAATATTGTATATAGACTTTAAAAATTCTTTATCTGTCATAATTAAGGGCAATAAAGTATTATACAAAAGTAGTAGTAATCTAAAACGGGATTATCCCTGAAAGCAGGTATTTATTTACCGTAGGACATAAAACAAAAAAGCCCTGATAACTTGCGTTACCAGAGCTTTAAAGCTTGCGGAGAAGAAGGGATTCGAACCCTTGATAGGCTTTCACCTATACACACTTTCCAGGCGTGCCAGTTCAACCACTCCTGCACTTCTCCGTGATTATCTTTTCCTGAACAAACGGAAGGGTTGATTTTCCAATTCAGGGTTGCAAAGATAATCCTTTAGTTTATATTTCAAAAAAAAGTTTAATTCTTATCGTACAGCTTCCATATTCCTCCGCCCAGAAGCCCGCCTACAATGGGGCCTACAATAAACACCCACAAATGGGAAATAGCGCCGCCGCCAACAAACAGAGCCGGTCCGATACTTCTCGCAGGGTTTACGGATACGCCTGTAACCGGGATGCCTACGATATGGATCATGGTCAGGCAGAGACCAATCGCCAACCCGGCAAATGCACTGTTGCCATTATTTTTACTGGTGCTGCCGTGAACTACCACGAGGAAAATGGCGGTAAGGACAATTTCAGCAATCAACCCACTGATCAGCGAATAGTGGTCTGGTGAGCCATCTTCCACACCATTGGCGCCGAGGCCGTTGGCAGCAAGACTGTAATCAGCTTTTCCCTGCGCAATAAAATACAGGAGTGCAGCAGCTACAATACCTCCGATGATCTGTGCTACAATATACCCGCCTGCATCTTTACCGGATATTTTGCCTGTAGACCACAGGGAAATAGTAATAGCCGGATTTAAATGACATCCGGAAATGTGACCTACTGCGTAAGCCATCGTCACAACTGATAATCCAAATGCAAAAGCGATACCCAGAAACCCTACGTGCGTGCCGGCTAACACGGCGCTGCCGCAACCCATAAATACCAGGACAAAAGTGCCAAAGAATTCAGCAATGCATTTCTGTGATAAGGAAACTCCCATAGAATAATGAATTTTGTGGTGAATAGAAAATGGGGAAAGAGAATTTGGTGATATTTAAATTTACCTTAAATATTCAAGATAAAAAAAAAGCGGAAGTACAACTGATTGTATCTCCCGCCTGTATAAGCTTCCGGAAAAAGATATTTAGTATACTTCGATTGGCGTTAATTCACCCCGCAGCGACGTTTCCAGCATTACCTTTGCATCGGCCACAGACAAGCCCTGACCCAATACAAACATCAATTTGGTGACCGCTGCTTCAAAGGTCATATCATGCCCGCTCACTACACCAATTTCCATTAAGTGCTGACTGGTTTCATATTTGCCCAGCTCCACAGAGCCCCCGTCACATTGAGTGATATCTACTACGATGGCGCCGTGATCGATCACCTTCTTAATGCTTTCAATAAACCAGGGCTGTGTATTGGTGTTACCACTACCAAAGGTTTCCATGATCACACCTTTCAAACCGGATACGCCAAGCGTGGCTTCTACCGCTCTCCTGGTAATGCCCGGGAATAATTTCAGTACGGTGATATTTGTTTCCAGTTCCTTATGCACCTTCAGTGGTAGCGTAGGTGGCGGTAAAATAAACTGGTGCTTGAATTTAATATCGATGCCGGCTTCCGCGAGCTGAGGATAGTTCATGGTATAGAATGCCTCAAACTTTTCCGCGTTATATTTTTTGGAACGGTTGCCTCTGAACAGGGAGAAATCAAAGTAAATACATACTTCCGGTACCATAGAGATGGTAGTGCCATTATGCCGGCTGCAGGCTATTTCCATTGCCGTAATAATATTCTCTTTGGCATCTGTGCGTATTTTGCCGATGGGAAGCTGGGAACCGGTTAAGATAACGGGCTTCGACAGGTTTTCCAGCATAAAGCTCAGGGCAGATGCCGTGAAGGCCATTGTATCCGAGCCGTGCAGGATTACAAAGCCATCGTACCGGTCGTACCGGTCTTCAATAATACTGGCCAGTTCCACCCATATCTCCGGCTGCATGTCTGATGAATCTATAGGCGGATTAAATGCGTACACATAAAAATCGATGCCCATCCGGTATAGTTCCGGTAAATTATTCCTTATTTCATTGAAGCCGATCGGGCGCAGTGCTTTGGTTTTATCATCGTAGATCATACCTACAGTACCGCCCGTGTAAATAATCAGAATTTTACTCATTGTGCTATTAGCCATTGCCTGCAAAGGTATTCACTAAACAGTTAGAGCATTTTGAATAATTTCCGGGCATTGCTGCTTGTTATATCTGCAACGTCTGCAATTTTTAGATTTTTTATATCTGCCACCTTTTCACCTGCCAGCGGGAGGTACGCACTTTCGTTGCGTTTACCGCGATAAGGAACCGGCGCCAGATAGGGAGCGTCTGTTTCCATTACGATGTGCGCCAGGTCTATTTCCTCCAGCAATTTATCCAAACCGGATTTCTTGAAAGTAACTACCCCGCCTATGCCCAGGTAAAAGCCCAGGTCAATGATTTCCTTTGCTTCGTCCAGGGTACCCGAAAAACAGTGGAAAACCCCGCTTAAACGGCCGTCCTGCAAAGCTTTTACTTCGTTGATACATTCCCGTGTAGCTTCCCGGCTGTGGATGGATACCGGCAGCCCATACTCCCGCGCCAGCATCAGCTGCTCCTGGAAAGCCTTGTATTGCTGGATAAGCAGGGATTTATCCCAGTAAAAATCCAGTCCTATTTCCCCGATGGCCTTGAAAGAACGCTGCTGTAACCAGGCTTTTACTAAGTCCAGCTGCTCATCTACGGCTTCTTTCACATAACAGGGATGTATCCCCATCATCGCATAAATATGATCCGGGTGCTTCGCCTCCAGCGCCAGCATCCCTTCGATAGAACTCTCATCTATATTCGGCAAAAACAGTTTATCTACCCCCGCTGCTAAGGCACGCGCTACCATCTCTTCCCGGTCTGCCTCAAATTCTTCAGAATAAAGGTGCGTGTGGGTATCTATCCAAAGCATAATAATTATTTTATTAAATTTGTAATTTCTTTAATATTTAAGCAGTATCTTTATTACTACAAAGGTAAAGACCGAAAAACCTAATTGCTAATAAAACCTAAACTATGAAAAGCTATTTCAGTACAAATCGTGTGCTGGCGTGGACCTTCACCAGCGTGGCGGTAGTCACCATTTTCTTTGCCTGTAAGAAAGAAGTAACCACAGATACGGCGCCGAATAACCAATCAGATAATAATACTATTGCTGCTGCGCAACACGAAGCGGCTGCCAGCGCCATGTACAGCGGACTTTTTGAAACCGTGGCAGAAGTAGCCATTACACAAGGGTTGTTTACTGCCCGCAAGGCGGATAATATAAACAATGCGCTGGCTGTTACCACCTCGCCCTCCTGCCCGGTAGCTGAGCTACTGGATGCCACCAATCCTGACCAGTGGCCCAAAAAAGTAAAGATCGATTTTGGACAGTCGTGCCTCGACAATTATGGTGTGAGCCGTAGCGGCGTGTTGAATGTTACTTTCAGCGGTCCGTTATTTAGCCCTGCTTCTATCATCCGGGTGGAGCCCGATGGTTATAAAATCAACGGCAAATCCGTAGAAGGACTGTTTACCATCAGTGGCGTTAGCTACAGCCCAACAACCGGTATCCAGTATACCACTGAATTAACCGGCGGAAAAGTAACGCTTAGCGATACTGTTGTGATCAACTACGCCAGTAAGAAAACCATTAAGCAAACAGCAGGATTTGACCCGGTAACACCCTTGTTAAATCCGTCTGATGACGTGTTTACTGTAGAAGGAAATGCCAGCATTTCTTATGAGAAAGGTCCTGTAACCGGTGTTACAGCCACTTTTACAACACAGGAAGCACTGGTAAAAATATTTGATTGCCAGCATTTCGTTAAAGGGAAACTGAAGGTTGAATTTGATAAAGTAACCGGGGTAATTGATTATGGAAATGGTAAATGTACCGATCCTGTTACGATTACAGTGGGAGATAAAACCAAAGAGATCAAGTTATAAAACCTGCTCAACTGTTGCTGATAAACTCATTTATCAGCAACAGTTATTATAATTATAAGATTGCTGCTACTTCAAATTTTTGCTTCCTGCAATACTCCAGCACCCGCGGCAGCGCATACTCCAGCCGGTCCCAGGCTTTGGTGCTGTCGTGAAATACCACAATAGATCCCGGCTGCAATTTGAATACTACGTTCTGCACACAGGCTTCCCCGTTGATCTGCGTATCGAAATCACCACTGAGGATATCCCACATAATAATTTTAGCGCCCGGAATTTTATTCCTGATCTGACGGATCTGGAAGGGAGTAATCCTGCCATAGGGTGGTCTGAACAACGGGGAGGCAATATATTTTGCCGCTTCCAGCACGTTTTCAAGATATTTTTCGGTGTTGGTTTTCCACCCGTTCAGATGGTTATGGGTATGATTGCCGGTGGTATGCCCTGCTTCCAGGATCTGCTGATAGATAGCGGGATACTCCACCACGTTTTTCCCGATACAGAAAAAAGTAGCTTTGGCGTTGAACTTTGCCAGTTGCTCCAGCACAAAGGGCGTTGCCTGCGGATGCGGGCCATCATCAAAAGTAAGATATACCTTATTACCTGCCGGAGACAGATTCCAGACACAGCTTTTATATAAGGCTTTCAGGATGCCGGGAGTTTTAGTAAGATAGAACATATAGCCTTTGGCTTTTTAGCGATGAGCTTTAGTACCGCAATATACTTAATGTCTGTTAGCAGGACTTCGTATTAAAAAATTTTAATCTCCCAATATCTCCGGTACAATAACTCCCACCTAAAAGCTAAATCCTTATCTTTGCGGCCTATGGATCACAAAAAAGTAAGAGTGCGTTTTGCGCCCAGTCCTACTGGTGGCCTACATCTTGGAGGTGTACGCACTGTATTGTTCAACTATTTATTTGCGAAGCAGCATAAAGGCGATTTTGTGCTGCGTATAGAAGATACAGACCAAACCCGTTACGTTCCCGGAGCGGAAGAGTATATCAATGAATGCTTGCGTTGGTGCGGCCTTACTCCTGATGAGAGTCCGGAAGCAGGCGGACCGTTTGCGCCTTACCGTCAGAGTGAGCGTAAGCATTTATACCGTCAATATGCAGAACAGCTGGTAAAAGCCGGGCATGCTTACTACGCTTTCGATACCCCGGAAGAACTGGAAAGTATGCGTGAGCGCCTGAAAACGCCGGAGAATCCTTCTCCCCAGTACAACCATATTGTACGGGCAAAAATGCGTAATTCCCTTACACTTTCCGATGCAGAAGTACAGGAACTGCTGGTGAAGAATACGCCGCATGTGATCCGCATAAATATGCCTGCCAATGAAGAAATTACTTTTACCGACCTGGTTCGTGGAGAAGTAACCTTTCATACCTCGCAGGTAGATGATAAAGTTTTGCTGAAAGCAGATGGTATGCCTACCTATCACCTTGCTGTGGTAGTAGACGACTATCTCATGAAAATCACCCATGCTTTCCGCGGAGAAGAGTGGCTGCCATCGGCGCCGGTACATCTCCTGCTGTGGAAGTTCCTGGGTTGGGAAGCGGATATGCCGCAATGGGCGCATCTTCCACTGATCCTGAAACCGGATGGCAATGGTAAACTGAGCAAACGCGACGGCGATCGTTTAGGCTTCCCCGTATACGCCATGAACTGGACAGACCCTGTGAGCAAAGAAGTAACGAAAGGTTTCCGTGAACGCGGTTTCCTGCCGGAAGCATTTATTAATATGCTGGCTATGCTGGGCTGGAACGATGGTACTGAACAGGAAATTTTCTCCCTGGATGAACTGATTCAGAAGTTCTCCCTGGAACGTGTGCATAAGGCCGGCGCTAAATTCGATTTTGAAAAAGCCAAATGGTTTAACCATCAGTATATTCATCACAAAGACAATGAAAGCCTGGCAGCCTTGTTCCAGCCCGTGCTGGACGAAAAGGGCGTTATTGCCGATCCGGCTTATGTAGCTACCGTAGCAGGGTTAGTAAAAGAACGCTGCTATTTTGTAAATGAAATATGGGATCATGGATTTTTCTTCTTCCAAAGCCCTGACAGCTATGATGAAGCTGCAGTGAAACCAAAATGGAATGCCGATAAAGAAGCATTTTTCCATGCATGGTCTGAACAGCTGGAGTCATTGTCTGCCGCTCCTGCAGCCGATCTGGAAGCCGCGTTCAAAGCGTTGGCTGCTGAAAAGAATCTTAAAATGGGAGATGTGCAACTGCCGTTCCGTATTATGCTGACCGGTGGTAAATTCGGCCCTCCTGTATTTGATATTGTGGCTACGCTCGGTGTAGCGGAAACCCGTAACAGGATTGCAAAGGGACTGGAGGCGTTTAAGTAGAATTGTTATTAGTTTCAAATAGATTAAGGCTAAGCGATGAAGAGTCGCTTAGCCTTAATTATTTAGTTATTTTTCCAGGTTTTTAATTCCGAGTGCGTGCTGATCAGCTCAAAGTCGCTGTCGTTGTGCACCACTTCCAGATCAAAGCTCAATGCATAAAAAGCGATTACGCAATCGTTGCTTTTACGAATAGTAACACCTTTTTTGCGGAGTGAGCGGAATAATGCAGAGGCGCCCATAGCGACAGCCATAGGCGCTATTTCCAGTCTTGTAAAACGGCGGAATGTTTCTTTTACTTTATGGTGCTGGGCATCATCTCTTATTCCCTGTAAACACTCCTGCACAACAATGGGAATAAGCGGAATTTCATAATCATTATCGAGGTAATGAGTTAACAGATTGGTTTGTGGCGTTTCTTTCCGCCGTAAAGCATCAATCCATACGGATGTGTCGAAGAGTAGTGGTTGCATCATTTACCTCGCATTTCGTTTAAATCTCCGTCCCATTCAATCTTTCCCTTCAGGTCTAAAAATTTGCGCTGGTTGATTCCCAGAATATATTTCCTCAGCGCCTCGTTTACCACTTCCTCTTTGGTTTTACCCTTGTTAAGCTTCATCGCTTCTTTGATCAGCTTATCATCTAAATCTATATTGGTTTTAGCCATATAAAGTGATTTACTATAAATAAAAATACATATAATAATACACATAAAAAGGCCGGACAGTAACTGCCCGGCCTTCACTATTTTTTAAAAAAATATTTATTTTCCTTTGGCGCTTTCCTTAGCCCATGCGTCTTTCAGCGTTACAGTCCTGTTGAACACTACTTTTTCAGAAGTGCTGTCTTTATCCACTACAAAGTAACCTTTGCGCAGGAACTGGAAACGTTCACCGGGAGTAGCCTTCAGCAAACCTGGTTCTACATACGCCTGTTTGATGACGTGCAGCGAATCCGGGTTGATGAGCGTTTTGAAGTCGGCTTCTTCTGCCTGTGGATTTTCCACGGTAAAGAGGCGGTCGTAAATCCGTACTTCGGCGGTGGCAGCATGTGCTGCGCTTACCCAGTGAATGGTGCCTTTAACGGTTAAGCCGCTCTGGTCGCCGCCACTTTTGCTTTCGGGCAGGTAGGTGGCGTAAATGGTAGTGATGTTGCCGTCGGCATCTTTTTCAAAGCTTTCGCCTTTGATGATATAGGCATTTTTCAAACGTACCATCAGGCCGGGGCCGAGGCGGAAGAACTTTTTAGGAGGCGCCTCCATGAAGTCTTCCCGCTCAATGTACAGGGTATTGCTGAAAGGCAGGGTACGGGAGCCTGCGTTTTCATCTTCCGGGTTATTGTCGGCGGCCATTTCTTCTACCTGTCCTTCGGGGTAGTTGGTGATCACCAGTTTTACCGGGTCCAGTACTGCCATTACGCGGTTGGCGGTTCTGTTCAGCTCTTCGCGGATACAGAATTCCAGCAGGCCGAGTTCAATCATGTTATCACGTTTCTGTACGCCTACCCGTTCGCAGAGCTGGCGGATGCTGGCGGGAGTGTAACCGCGGCGGCGCAGGCCACTGATGGTAGGCATGCGGGGATCGTCCCATCCGTTTACATGACCTTCTTCCACCAGTTGTTTCAGTTTTCGTTTACTCATCACCGTATAAGTGAGGTTTAAACGGGCAAACTCGTACTGGCGGCTGGGGAATATGTCCAGTTCTTTGATGAACCAGTCGTACAGCGGGCGATGCGGAATGAACTCCAGTGTACAAATGGAATGGGTAATATGTTCGATGCTATCGCTTTGTCCGTGCGCAAAATCATACATCGGGTAGATGCACCATTTGTCGCCGGTACGGTGGTGATGGGCATGTTTAATGCGATACATGAGCGGGTCGCGCATGTGCATGTTAGGCGAAGCCAGGTCTGCTTTGGCGCGGAGTGTTTTTTCCCCGTCTTTGAATTCACCTTTGCGCATCCGTTCAAACAGGTCCAGGTTTTCCGCTACAGAGCGGCTTCTGGCCGGCGTGGGGGTGCCGGGTACGGTGGGGGTACCTTTGGCAGCGGCAATTTCATCGGCACTGGCATCTTCTACATAGGCCAGTCCTTTTTCTATCATTTTTACGGCAAATGCGTAGAGTTGTTCAAAATAGTCGGAGGCATACAATTCCTTCTCCCACTCAAATCCCAGCCAGCGGATATCCTCTTTGATAGAATCCACGTATTCAGTATCCTCTGTTACCGGGTTGGTATCATCGAAGCGGAGATTGGTTTTCCCATTGTATTTCTGGGCCAGTCCAAAGTTCAGCACAATGGATTTGGCATGACCTATATGCAGGTAGCCATTGGGTTCCGGCGGAAAACGGGTCAGTACCCTTCCGTCATTAACGCCGTTCGCTATGTCTTCTTCAACAATTTGTTCTATAAAGTTGAGGGATCTTTCTTCGCTCATAATGATTTTATCTTGGACGGCAAATGTACAAAAAAGCCGAGAGCTTAAGCTTTCTGCTTTTTCGTACATTTACTTCCTTAATATGATAATGGTATGGTCAACCCGTTAAATCGTCCTGTTCGTGTATTGGTAGCTAAAGTGGGCCTGGATGGCCACGACAGGGGCGCAAAAGTAATTGCGGCAGCACTGCGGGATGCCGGAATGGAGGTAATATATACCGGCTTACGCCAAACCCCGGAAATGGTGGTGAATGCCGCCCTGCAGGAAGATGTGGACGCTATTGGCATCAGCATCCTCTCCGGCGCCCATATGACCGTATTCCCCAAGATCATTGCCCAGATGAAAGAAAAGGGTATGAACGACGTACTGCTTACCGGTGGCGGTATTATCCCCGATGCCGATATGGAAACGCTGCAGGAAATGGGGGTAGGAAAACTGTTCCCTCCCGGCACCAATACCAAAGATATTTCCGAGTATATCACCGGCTGGGTGGCCAGTCACAGGAATTTTTAAAAATATTTCCCTATTGCCGTAACATTTTCTGAACCGGGTCGTCTTTAGTGGAAATAGTCCACCAAATATCTAAAAAACCATAACACCCGTATTATGAAATGTAAGTTATGCCCGTTATTCCTGCTACTGTTGACGTTGTGTTGTAGTGCATTTGCCCAGGATAAAAAAGATTCAGCCAATGCTGCTGCCCCCGCCGATACCACCGGCGCAAAAACCGTTTTTTCCATCATTTTCGGAAAATATCCCAAACACCGGGAAGGGATATACGTAACCCACGGTGGCGACGGTCCCCTGCTGTCCTTTGCTTCTATGAAAGAAAACGGGGAGCACATGCGCAATATCCCGCGGTTTACCCTCTTTTTTAATGTGGGCTCTAACTTTAATAAAGACTTCTCCAAAAACTTTGGTGTGTTTACAGGCATCAACATTAAAAATATTGGTCTGATCTCAAAACCTGCCGACTCCCTGAAACTGAAGCAGCGCGTATATACCATCGGTATTCCGGTAGGGATAAAGATCGGCGATGTTACTTCCGGCAGCTTCTTCTTTTTTGCCGGTGGAGAAATAGATATGGCTGTTAATTATAAAGAGAAACAATTTGTAGATGGCGATAAGGTCCATAAATTCAATGAATGGTTCAGCGACCGTACGCCGCTGCTGATGCCATCCCTGTTTGCCGGGTTCCGCATTAACCCCGGTTTCGGACTGAAAGTGCAATACTACCCGCAGAATTTCTTTAACCAGGACTTTAAAACAAAAGATAAAGCCGGTAACTCCGTTTATCCTTATAAGAACCTAGAGGCAAATATGGTGTTCGTTACCCTCGGATATAATTTCAGCGGTATCGATTACTTTAAAGTAAAGAGAAAAAGACACTATATGAAGATGAAAAACGGCAAAGCAGAGTTTGAAGTAAATTATTAAGAAATATATCCGCTATTTTTGGCAAACCGGAACTAATTGTAAAATTAGTTCCGGTTTTTTTTTGTCGACAGCAGTTATCACCAAAATAAGAACCATATGAAACGGAAACTATGCTTATTCGTCGCGCTATTCCTGTGCGCGTATGGCGCCCATGCGCAATTTGAAGTCGGGATTTCAGGAGGCTACAACCGGAACTACCTGCATACCAGCACCGGGTACAGGGCCTTTACAAAGTATGATGACCTGGGTGGGTTTGTAGTAGGGATTCCTATTCAATACCATTTCAACGATTGGTTCGCCATTGAAGCCGATCCTTCTTACATTCAGAAAAATTATGAGCAAAGCAGGGATCATTTCTTTGAAGGTATTTATCAAAAAAATACCAACAGTTATATCCAGCTGCCATTGATGGCGCATTTCTCTTTCGGAGGCAGTAAACTGAGAGGATTTTTTAATGCCGGTGGTTATGCCGCCTATTGGATGAGCGACCGCATTAAAGGCGCAATGGCCAACGTTTTTGACGATGGCCCGGAGATCCCGGACAATGAACAGGTGTACGATTATTTGCAGTTTAACCAGGCTTACAAATATGATGAGAAGTATTCCTTCGACAGCCGCCGTGATCGTCGTATTGAGCTCGGGCTGCTGGCAGGCGCCGGTATAGAATACCGGCTGCAGCAGAAATACCGTTTCTTTGTAGAAGCCCGCTATTATTACGGGTTATCGGATCAGCAGAAAAATTACATGATCAACCAGATCCCCCGCTACAACGATACTTACGTGCTCCAGGCCGGATGCATGTTTAACATCCGAAACATCTTCCACGGTTCTTCCGCAGAATAAATTTGTTAACAGTTAATCTTACTGAGATGAAACATCTTAATGTATATATTATTGCCCTGATCGCAGTATGCGTATCCGCTTCCTGCCGCAAAGACTTACCCGAAATAAACGATCCTGCCAACACCATCTCCGGAAATTTCAGCGAAGTATTTGATTCTTACTGGAACGGAATGAATAATAACTATGTGTTCTGGGATATAGATACCACCGATTGGGACCGGGTGTATAAACAGTATAAACCGCTGTTTGCAAAATTAAATCTCAATGATTCAACAGATGTCAGAAAAGGATATACTTATTTTAAGGAGATGACCGCCGGCCTGGTGGACTCCCACTACGATCTTACATTCAAAGATGCCTGGTTAGCGGATTCTTTCAGTATTAATCCGGCATACCAGCGTAAAGTGGCCAGCCCGGATTATCATGATCCTATCAGCATCTTCCATTTCTACAACGATGTGCCACGTGGGTATCTTGATGCCGGCGCTGTGAGAGGCTTTACCAATGTGGGTACAACCGCGCAGTATGTAGCGGTTTCCGGTACTATCAACCAGGACATCCTGTATTTCTTTTTCAGCGGATTTAACCTGAAAACACTGTATAACACAGATACCGCCAACGGTGTGAAAACAGTAGAGCAGTATTTCTTTGATAAGCTGAAAAATACTGCCAACATTAAAGGAGTGATCATCGATGTACGCGGTAATGGCGGCGGAGATCTGGCAGATCTTAATTTTTTATTGGGAAGAATGATCGACAAGCAGCTGGATTTTGGTTATACCCGCTCCAAGCAGGGCAATGGCCGGCTGGATTATTCGCCGTGGGCGCCGGCTTTTGTAACGCCACAGGCAGGCGCACGGAATATTACGGCGCCTATTGTGATGCTGGCTGACGCCTGGTCTGTAAGCATGGCGGAAATGACCACTATGGCCGTGAAATCGCTGCCCAACGGACATTTTGTAGGGGAACGCACCTGGGGCGCCAATGGCCCGCTGACCAGCAACATATATTACAATGGCGGGCAGTTCTCCACTGATTATATCAACCTGGTATATACTTCGTCGCTGATGCTGAAATACCGCGATGGGAAGATTTATGAAGGGGTCGGATTTCCACCGGATGTAGAAGTGAAATATGATGCTGCCTCCCTGGAAACCGGGCGGGATAAGCAATTGGAGGCGGCTATCGGGCTGATTCGTTAGGTTATTGAATATTGCTTAATATTGATAAACTAAAATACGGCACATGTATCAGACGTTAAGCACACAATTGGAAAACAATATCCTCACCATCACTATCAACCGCCCGGAAAAGCTGAATGCCCTCAACCAGCAGGTGCTGGCTGATCTGGCGCTGGCTGTGGATGAAATATACAGCGACCGGCAAATCAAGGGCGCCATTATTACCGGCGCAGGTGATAAAGCTTTTGTGGCAGGTGCAGATATCAGCGAGTTCCTTACTTTATCAGATAAACAGGGAGAAGAGCTGGCCAAGAAAGGCCATGTAATTTTCCAGCGTATAGAAAACAGCCCTAAGCCCATCATAGCTGCGGTAAACGGCTTTGCACTGGGCGGGGGCTGCGAACTGGCGATGGCCTGCCACTTCCGGATTGCCAGCGAAAATGCAAAATTTGGCCAGCCGGAAGTAAACCTCGGGCTCATTCCCGGCTATGGTGGCACCCAGCGCCTTACGCAGCTGATAGGAAAAGGGAAAGCCCTGGAACTGATGCTCACCGGGGATATGATCAATGCCGCTGAGGCACAGGCATGGGGACTGGTAAACCATGTTTTAAAGCCCGAAGAATTGCTGCCCAAAGCCGCTTCCATCTTACAAAAAATACAAACAAAAGCGCCATTGGCAGTAGCCCGTGTAATTAAATGCGCTAATGCCGCACTGGATAAGGACCAGGATGGCTTTGAGATGGAGCTGAAAGAATTCGGGGCCTGCTTCGCTACAAAGGATCTGCAGGAAGGCGCCGCCGCCTTTATTCAGAAAAGACAGGCGAATTTTACCGGGGAATAGCTTGCTGCCCAACCCGTAAAGCCGTACTTTTGTAGCCTTAAAAGTTTAAGTCATGGAATTCAGAATAGAGAAAGACACAATGGGCGAGGTCAAAGTGCCTGTAAATGCCTATTATGGCGCTCAAACACAGCGCTCCATTGAAAATTTCAAGATCGCACAGGATATCAACAAAATGCCGAAGGAAATTATCAAGGCATTCGCTTACCTGAAGAAAGCGGCAGCTATCACCAACCTCGAAGCAGGTGTACTGCCTAAGGAAAAAAGTGATCTGATTGGTCAGGTTTGCGATGAAATCCTGGAAGGTAAACTGGACGACCAGTTTCCGCTGGTAGTATGGCAAACAGGCTCCGGTACCCAGTCTAACATGAACGTAAACGAAGTGGTGGCTTACCGCGCTCACGTAATTCATGGCGGTCAGCTTACTGATAAGGACAAATTTGTTCACCCGAATGATGATGTGAACAAATCGCAGTCCTCCAACGATACCTTCCCTACTGCTATGCACATCGCTGCTTACAAAATGCTGCAGGAAGTAACCATTCCCGGTATTACAAAGCTCCGCGATACGCTGGCGAAAAAGGCAGAAGCGTTTAAAAACGTAGTAAAAATTGGCCGTACCCACTTCATGGATGCTACGCCGCTTACACTGGGACAGGAAATCAGCGGCTATGTAGCCCAGCTGAATCATGGCCTGAAAGCGATCAACAATTCACTGGCTCACCTGAGCGAGCTGGCATTGGGTGGTACTGCGGTAGGCACCGGCATCAATACGCCTAAAGGGTATTCTGAAAACGTGGCAAAGAATATTGCCCTGTTAACCGGGTTGCCTTTTATTACTGCAGAAAATAAATTTGAAGCCCTGGCAGCACACGATGCCATTGTGGAAGCACATGGCGCGCTGAAAACAGTTGCTGTGAGTTTAATGAAGATAGCCAACGACATACGCATGCTCAGCTCAGGCCCACGCGCAGGTATCGGCGAAATTCATATTCCCGACAATGAACCGGGATCGTCTATCATGCCGGGTAAAGTGAATCCAACCCAGTGTGAAGCCCTCACCATGATTGCGGCCCAGGTAATGGGTAACGATGTTACCATCAGTATCGGCGGTTCCAACGGTCACTTTGAACTGAACGTATTTAAGCCGGTAATGATCTTCAACTTCCTGCACTCTGCACGCCTTATCGGCGATGGCTGCGTAAGCTTCAACGATAAATGCGCGGAAGGCATCGAACCTATTGAAGCCAATATCAAAAAACATGTGGAAAACTCCCTGATGCTGGTAACTGCACTGAATACCAAAATTGGCTACTACAAAGCAGCTGAAATTGCGCAGAAAGCCCACAAGGAAGGAACTACCCTCAAAGAAATGGCCGTGAAACTGGGTTATGTAACCCCGGCTGAATTTGATGAGTGGGTAGTGCCTGCACACATGGTAGGAGAAATCAAGTAATAACAGATCATATTTATGGAAGAAGAGAGTCCCGCTAATAACGGGGCTCTTTTTTTGTTACCTTCAATGCAAACAAGCCCAACGATCATGGATATACTCTTTTTCAGCGCGCAGCCATACGATATTCATTACTTCAACCAGAGCAACCAGCAGGGAGCGCACCGTTTCCGTTTCCTCGAGGCGCAGTTAAATGAAGATAATGCTGCCCTGATAAAAGATGAAGCGGTGATCTGTGTATTTGTGAATGATAAAGTGAATGCGACCGTCATCAACGAGCTTCAGCAAAAAGGGGTACGTCTTATTGCATTACGTTGCGCCGGCTTCAATAATGTAGATCTGAAAGCCGCCGCAGCAGCAGGGATTAAAGTAGTGCGGGTACCTGCCTATTCGCCGCATGCGGTGGCAGAACATGCGGTGGCCTTACTCCTGGCACTGAACCGGAAAATATATAAATCGTATAATCGTGTACGTGATGGCAACTTTACATTGAGCGGACTGGAAGGTTTTGATCTCTTTGGTAAAACGATCGGCGTAGTGGGTACGGGTAACATAGGCGCAGTGTTTTGCAGGATTATGCTGGGCTTCGGCTGTAAGGTGTATGCACATGATATTTATGAAAACGAAGAGCTGGTGGAGTTAGGTGTAAAGTATGTATCGCTGGATACTATTTTTGCGCAGTCGGATGTGATATCGCTGCATTGCCCGCTGATGGAGAGTACACGGCATATGATTAATGCAAACTCCATTGCGTCCATGAAAATGGGCGTAGTGCTGATCAATACCAGCCGTGGCGGATTAATAGATACTGCTTCAGTAGTAGCAGCGCTTAAAAACAGCCATATAGGCGCGCTTGGAATAGATGTGTATGAGCAGGAAGAACACCTGTTTTTTCAGAATTTCTCCGGAAGTATTATCCAGGACGATGTATTATCAAGATTAACCACTTTCCCGAATGTGCTGGTAACCGCCCACCAGGGCTTTTTTACAAAAGAAGCGCTCACACAGATAGCAGAGGTAACGTTGAGCAATATACGTAGTTTTGAAAAAGAAGGCGTATTGCTAAACGAGGTGAAGTAGGGTAGCGATAATTGTACGCAGGCTCAGTATTATAATGAGGACGCCTACCATAATCATCAATGGTTTGCGCTTTATTCTCCGCACCAGGATGGCTGCAAACGGAGAAGCGATCACCCCGCCGATTACCAGGCCTACAATTACCTGCCAGCTGGAGATACCCGTGAAGATCAGGAAGGTGGCGGCGCTGGAAAGTGAAATAAAGAACTCTGCTGCATTTACAGAACCAATGGTATAATGTACGGTACGGCCTTTACTCAACAAGGTGGAAGTAACAATGGGGCCCCAGCCTCCGCCGCCGATGGCGTCCATAAATCCGCCTGCAAAAGCCAGCGGTCCGAGTCTTTTTGTTTTGGTTTTTCTTTTATTTTTCTGGATGCCTTTCCGGATCACGATAATGCCGAGTACCAGCAGGTATGCGCTGATAAAGGGTTTTATTACATCTCCGTCAATCTTGTCGGATAACAGATAGGCGCCGGAGATGGCTCCGATCATTCCGGGGATCAGCAGGCACAAAAACAGTTTCTTATTAACGTTACCCAGTTTAAAATGTGCGAATCCCGATGCGCCGGTGGTAAATACTTCTGCCACGTGTACACTGGCGCTGCTTACTGAAGGAGATACGCCCAGTCCCAGCAATAAAGAAGAGGAGGTAGCGCCGTAAGCCATACCCAACGCGCCATCTACCAGTTGTGCGCATAACCCCACTACAATATAAAACAGCAGCTCTGTTGTAAAAAGAGAGTGAAAGAACCGGCGTACATCTCCCTGTACGGCGTCTGGTACTTCGTAGTAATAGAGAGCAATGAGTACGGTAGCCAGTAACAACGATACAACAGCGATCTGCCACCATTTGAAGGAGGACTGCGGCTTTTCGGTGACGGTGCCTGCAACGGCTGTTGTTCGTGTAGTCATACCAGTTATTTTATGTAGTTTTTAAAAACAGGGGATGCAGTTATATTACTGCACCCCTGTATCTCAGCAACTATTATTTCCTCTGAAAAACGTTGTCGTATGTTAACGCCAGGTAGTATAATCCACCGATGGTTGGACCGCCTACATACTGGAAGTATTTAGAGTTGAGAATATTGGAAGCACCCAGTTTAAAGGATGTTTTGATTTTTGGTACGCGATAGGTGATCTGTGCATCTACTGTGTTGTAGGAAGGCACGTCGCCGTTACCAAAGAGGTTCTGCCAGTAGAAAGTATTCTGCCAGTGCCAAACCACGTTGAAGCCGATGTTCTTGTACACGTTGCGGTTACCCAAGCTTACGTTGGTGAACCAGTCTGGTGTATTAAAGCCGGGGATCAACGCATCATCTTTTGTTTTATCCTGCGCCAGTTTGTTGTAGTTGGCGTTACCGCTGATGGTGTAGTTTTTATACAGATCGTAGGTAACAGCCACTGCGAATCCGTAGTTGTTTACAGTGGATTTACTGTTGGTCCATACGCGGTAGCGATTCTGTAAAGACTTATCCAGCATCTGGTTCAGCACTGTTTGATCGGGATTGTTAACGTTACCTGTTTTAGGTACTACAGCTTCAATCTGACCGATGAAGTGTTTGTAGGAGCTATAGTAGCCATCTACATCGACAAAGAGTTTGTTATCGAGCAGTACTGCTTTATAGCCGGCTTCAAACGAAGTGATCTGTTCCGGAACGATGGGATCGAGGTTCGCTACTTTTAATATGCCTGCATTTTTTGCAGCGGCGGCATCTTTGGAGATGTGCTCGGCGTTGATGGTTTTATTTACTGCTACGCCAAATGCATCTACTGAGCTGGTGAGGAAAGAGTTTTTAAAGTAACCGAGTCCTTCTTCAATGAAAGCGAGTCCGCCTACACGTCTTACCTGGCCGTTGTTTACGAAGGAGTAAGCTTCAAACAGTGATGGGAAGCGGAATCCGTTTTGCCAGGAGAGGCGGAAGTTATGTTTGTCTTTGATGCTGTAAACTGCCGCGATACGTGGGTTTACTTTACCATCAAACTGTTCGTTTTTATCGTAGCGCAGGGAGCCGGTGAGCTTTAATGCGTCGTTGAAGAACGTTTTGCTGATTTGTGCGAAGCCACCGTATTTGCCGTACCAGATGTGTTTACCACCTGGCTCATTGCGTTTGTCGGCAGGGCGGGAGAAATCCACGAAGTTGTTGCCATCGGGGATAATTTCGTAAGTGCGGTAATCCGCGCCTACCAATACATCTGCGAAGTGGATGTATTTACGCAGGTTCCAGGTACCTTCCGTGTGGTAGAAGCGGCTCTTCTGGAGGAGAGCGGCGCCGCCACTGGTGTTTTCAGGGTTTTTGGAAGTAGGGTAAATATCCCAGTCGTTGATACTTTTTATTTTGGCTACCTGTGCATCAAATGCGGGGGTGCCAGGTGTCCATCTGCCGGCGTCTGCAAAGGCGCGGGCAGCGGCGTGTGCGGCCACCAGGTCGGAACCTGCGGTGAGCGCGTTGTTCAGGCCGGAAGTATAATCAGACAGCCATTTTTTATCTGTTTTGAATGATTTTTCGAGGTTGTCAGCCAGGGGATTCATGTTATAGGAATCGCCGGTATTTTCAATGGAGATGTAGGACCTCACGGTAAAGTCGGGGTGTACGAGTTCCAGTTTACCGTTTTGTACGGTTACGCCTCTGAGGCCGATACGGTTACCACGTTGGAAGAAGCCGTCCATTTCGCCGTAGCGGTAGGAAGCAGACAGTTCCAGTTTGTGCGGTAAGCGGAAGTTGAAAGAAACGTCGGCTTTTTTATTCTTAACGGTAAAGTCGCCCACGATATCTTTTTCCCAGTAGCCGGTGCGGTGCACGTTGTAAGCGCGTCCGTCTTTATCAATTACCTGGAGGTTGGAGTTATCGCCATATTTGTTCCAGGCGTCGTTGGCGATGTTGTTAGCGCCGCTGAGTTGTGGAAAGTCGGGGTTGGCTTTGGATTGCGGGGAAAAGTCGTTATGGCTGTCAGCGTACCAGTCGGTACCCTGCATGTAGCTCAGGTTAATTTTCCATGCAAACCAGGAAGAGTATTGCTGTGCATAGCGTACAGCCGTTTCCGTGAGTAATTTGGCGCCACCGTCGTCGCCAACGTGGTTTACGGCTACTTTCTGGTATACGCTTACGCCCTGGTATTGGAAGGGGTTTTTAGTGATGAGGTTGGACATTCCGTTGATGGCGTTCATGCCATACAGGGCGGAAGATGCGCCGGGGGTAACTTCCACGCTGGAAATATCAAGCTCCGTGGGGCCGATGGCGTTACCCAGCGGTACGCCGAGGGTAGCGGCCTGGTTATCCACACCATCTACCAGCTGCATGAAGCGGAAGTTGTTGGGAACGTTGAAGCCACGGGTGTTGAATACTTTGAAGGTAAGGCCCGCAGTGGTCATTTGTACGCCTTTCAGGTTACCGAGGGCGTCGTAGAAAGTAGACGAAGGGGTTTCTTTCAGCGCCCTGATGTCCAGCTTTTCGATGGCTACCGGCGACCGGAGCATTTTTTCCTGCTGACGGGAAGCGGACACTACTACTTCATTCACCAGCAGTGATTGTGTATATAACTGGATGGCCAGTTTGCTGCTACTGCTTTTTACTTCAAACTCCTGGGGTTGATAGCCTATGAGCCTGATTACCAGCTTCAGCGGAAATTTGGAGTTGGTGGTAACTTCAAAGCGGCCGGTGGTATCTGTTTGAGCGCCAAATGAAGTGCCTTTGATTTGTACAGAGGCACCGGGAAGCGCTACCCCGTGATCGTCTGTAATTTTACCCTGAATTACATAAGACCCGTTAAGTTGAGCGTGTACCAGTACCGGACTGAATACCAAAATTAAAAACAGGTATTTTGCCAGCATTAAAAACTTTTGCATGTGCTGTAAACATTATTGATTCTGGAATGATAAAAAATGATAAGGGGACCTTTTACGATGCCGTGCCGCAACATCGTGCTGAAAATGAATGATTTGTAAAAACGATTATCATATAGTCTATAGAATTAGTAGACAAATATAATCCGGGTATTTTTCATTTCAAAGCAAATGGGGGGATTATTTGGAAAAAGCAGGGCCGGGAACTGCGGCCAGGAGCGCAGTTGAACTTATAACCTCTTCAGGGTGAAGGGTTTGCGGGCTGTGTTTTTTTTTGAAGAAGAATTGTTGCAGCATTGAATGAATATGCCCCTGTTACTTATCGCATACTTCTCCGATACTTCTTGGATACTTAGGAGTCGTCTATGTGTCGTATTCCCTATACAGTCCCCATACAGTCCCCATACAGTCCCTATACTGTTCCCATACTCTCCCCATACACTCACAATACACTTCCCATACACTCCCCATACACTTAGGGGTATTTGCAGATGCCTGGCAAATTCTATTTTTGGGCATTTTCCGGAAAAAATCGAATAATCGACAAAATGAAAGACGGATATTTTGTTTGTCATCTCCCTAAGCCCATAAAAATACCAGCAGGGCCCGGCATAAAAAAAGCGTTCACCACCGGCGAACGCTTTTACATATAAGTAAGATAATAATTTAAACTACGTGATCCTTTGCCACGGGATGTTCAACGGCTTTAGGCTGCATATGTTTTCCGAAAAACCGTTTCTGGAACAGCAGGATAGTGATTACGCCGATAGAAATAGCTGCATCAGCTACATTAAATACCGGGCGGAAAAACACGAAGTAGTCGCCGCCTTTAAACGGCACCCATTTAGGCAGGTAACCTTCGTAAATGGGGAAGTACAACATATCCACCACGCGGCCGTGTAAAAAGCTACCGTAACCGCCGCCGGCAGGCATAAACTTCGATACTTCATACCCTATGCTATCGTTGAAAATAAGGCCATAGAACATACTATCTATCAGGTTGCCGGCTGCTCCTGCCAGGATCAGGGATCCACAAATCAGGAGGCCCGTGCTGTATTTTTCTTTGATAAGCTTTTTCATGTACACAAAACCCACCACTACAGCCACCAGGCGGAACAGGGTAAGAAGAATCTTCCCGAAGTCGCCTCCGAATTTAAGACCATAAGCCATTCCTTCATTTTCAATAAAATGGATCCGGAACCAATTGGGGAAAATCACAAACTCCTGTTGCATAAACATATGCGTTTTGATCCAGAATTTCAGTGTCTGGTCAATAACCAGGATCAGGATAACGATAAATACTACGTGACGATATTTCAACTGATATTAGAATTTTATCAAAAATAATAGTTTATTTCAAAGTCGAAGCCTGCAATATCATTATTCCTGGAAATATACCCTTTTTACGCGCTGTGAAATTCCTGTTAATATTTCATAGGGAATGGTTTCAGCCCAGTTGGAGAGGTCCTGTACGGACAAGTCCTGGCCAAAAACAATGACTTCATCCCCTTCTTCTACATCCGGGATGTTTGTTACATCGAGCATGAGCATATCCATAGCCACTACACCGGCCACAGGCGCCAGTTTGCCCCGTACCAACATTTTGCCAACGCCCATACCCAGCCTGCGGGGATAGCCATCGGCATAGCCAATGCGTACGGTAGCGGTTACTGCGGGGCCTTTGGCTTCCCATTTGGCGCCATAACCCACGGTATCGCCGGCTACCAGGTGTTTCAGCTGGGCCACGGTTGTTTTCAGGGTGCTTACATTGCGAAGCTGGTCCTGGATCCCGTTGCTGCTGTCGATTCCATACATGCCGATGCCGAGGCGTACCATATCCAGCTGCAGATCAGGATGGCGGCTGATAGCGGCGCTGTTGGCAATATGGCGGATCACGGTATAGCCCAGTGCCTTTTGCAGCTCATGGCTCATATCATAAAACAACCGGCCCTGCTGCTGCGTAAAGGCATCCTTGGCGGGATCTTCACTGGCTGCCAGGTGGCTGAAAATGGATTGTACTTTCATCAGCGGGGTGGCGGTGAGTATTTGTGCCAGCTCGGCAATTTCACTTTTCACAAAGCCCAGGCGGTGCATACCGGTGTCGAGCTTTATATGAACAGGGAATTCCGTTTTACCTGCTGTGGTGATTTCTTCCATAAACTGCAGGAGGATCTGCATGGAATAGATTTCCGGCTCCAGGTTCCAGTGGAGGATGGCATCAAAGCTGGCGGGTTCGGGGTTCATGACCATAATAGGCATGGTAATGCCGGCCCTTCTCAGCTCTACCCCTTCATCTGCGTAGGCTACTGCGAGGTAGTCTACTCCGTGAAACTGGAGGAGATTGGCTATTTCAAAACTGCCGCTGCCATAGGAGAACGCTTTTACCATTGCCATTAATTTGGTGTTGGGCTTTAGCAGCGACTGGTACAGCTTTACGTTATGGGAAATAGCGGTGAGATTGATTTCCAGGATGGTTTGATGCGCTTTTTGTTCCAGTAGTTTGCCGATGCGCTCAAACTGGAAGATGCGGGAGCCTTTTACCAGGATGGTTTCATTCTGGAAGTCATCCGCATTGAATTGTTGTATGTATTCGTCGGTAGTGGTGAGGAACTGTGTTTTCAGTCCTTCTATCTGCTGGAAGCTTTTTTTCTCCCGGCCTATATTTTTACCGATGGCAATTAATTTATTGATGCCTTTCTTTTGCAGGAGGTCTGCTACTTCTTCGTACAGGGTGGCATCGCTTTTACCGCTTTGCAGGATATCGCTGAGGATAACGGTGCGGGTGGCGTGCTGCTGCTGTTGCTGGAGGAAGTCGAGCGCAATGGTTAAGGAGCCGAGATCCAGGCTGTAACTGTCGTTAATCACGGAGCAGTTATTGATCCCCTGTTTCAGTTCCAGGCGCATGGCAATATTGCTGAGCTGATCCATCCGTTGCTGGATAACGGATTGCTCCTTGCCCATGTACAGCATGAGTGCCAGGCAGTGAATGGCATTTTCGATAGAGCCTTCATCCACAAAAGGGATCTGGAAATGCAGTGGTTCCTGTTTGTAGAGGGCATCTATGCGGGTATGGTTATCCAGTTTATCCACATTGGTAACCCGGAGGTCGGCATCTGTTTTCCGTGACCAGGAAAATAATTCCGGTCCGCCTTCCTGGTTTTCCTTTTTGCCTACCTGGTTGTGAAAGGCCAGCACACACTCATTGAGGGCAAGATAGTCTTTACAGTAAATGAGAATATCGCTTTTGGCGAACAGCACCAGCTTTTCATTTATTTTCTGGCGGATATTTAAGAACCCTTCGCTGTGGGCTTCCCCGATGTTGGTGAAGATGCCGATGGTGGGGCGGATAATCTTTTCGAGGTTCACCATTTCACCGGGTTGTGAAATACCGGCTTCAAAGATGGCCAGCTGGTGTTCCGGTTTCATTTGCCATACAGAAAGCGGTACTCCTATCTGGGAGTTATAGCTTTTAGGACTGCGAACAATATTGTAATCCTTTTCCAGCAGTTGGTACAGCCATTCTTTTACAATGGTTTTGCCGTTGCTGCCGGTGATGCCAATAACGGGTATGTGGAACTGCTGCCGGTGAAAGGCTACCAGTGCATGCAGCGCCTGCAGGGTGTCTTTTACGAGAATGAAGGTGGCTTTAGGATACTTCTCCAGTGGCACTGGTTCACTCACTACAAAATTACTTACCCCTTTGCGGTACAATTCTTCAATGTATTGATGCGCGTTGCGCCGCGGGCTAACCAATGGAATAAACAGAGATGTTTCGGGGAAGCTGAGCTTCCTGCTGTCCAATAAAAGATGGTCAATTTCAGAAAATCCGGTCTCTTGCAACAATTCCCCTTTCAAAGTCTTGTTGATGCTTGCTGCGTTATACACGTTTATCAGGTTTGAATAATCACTTAGCTGCTGCAAAACTAATGTCTGCGCTGCTTTTTACTTCGCTTCTCCTTCCGGTACTTCTTTTTTCTGATGATAGAGAGAATAGAGGATGGAACCTCCCAGGCATAGCACTATCACTATTAATGATACATATACCGGTATTTGAATATCGTGCTTGTGCAAAAAATACTCAGCCAGCATTTTCAGTCCTATAAAAACCAGGACGATGGCAATACCCTGGGGCAGGTATTCAAATTTATCTACCGCTCCCCTCAGTAAAAAGAACAGGGACCTGAGTCCCAAAACCGCAAATATGTTAGAGGTATATACTACCATCGGATCACGTGATATGGCAAATACAGCCGGAATAGAATCTACCGCAAATAAGATATCTGTTACTGCCAACATCACTACAACCAGTGATAACGTAGTAAGATATGCCTTATTATGTTTACGGATCACAAACCTGCCTTTCGGCTCTTCCGTGGTTACCCGCATGTATTTATTCATAAAACGGTAAATCGCATTCTCCTCCGGTTTAAATTCATCATCATCTTTTGTGATAAACATTTTAATACCGGTGTAAATGAGAAACGCACCGAAAATGTATAATATCCATTCAAACTTTTGTATGAGCGCAATTCCCAGCCAGATAAATATGGCCCTGAAAATAATGGCCATCAGTATACCTATCAGTAATACCCGGGAATAGTACTCTTCTTTTATCTTAAAAAAACTAAAGATGAGTACAAACACAAAGATATTATCTATCGACAGGGATTTCTCCATCAGGTACGCGCTCAAAAAGCTGATGGCGGGTTCTGCGCCGTCTTCCAGCCACATGAACCCAAAAAAGAGCATAGATAAAACTACCCAGAAAATGCTTTGCCACAGCGCTGTTTTGAGGCTTGTCTTTGTATTTTTCTTACTAAAAAAGCCAAGGTCAAATACTAACGCCAGGATGATCACAATAAAAAATACCAGATATGTTACCTCTGTTTTTCCCACGTGATTGCATTTTATGAGCAGCAAAGATAGGAAAACGGCAGCTAGGTTTCCGGTTTAAGGTTGCCATTTCCATTAAGTATCCACTGCTATAAGCCCTGAAAGCCAGTGGCTTACAGCACTTCAGGCTATTCAGTAAATTTACGTTGACGTATAAACTGGAATACCATTGCAAATAATAAAACCAGTCCAACGGGCACCAGGAAACAGATCACCTGCCACTTGGTTTTTTCCTGCCGGATTTTTTCCCCATCCAGCAAACGCAGTGTCAGCTCCTTGTTCCGGGCTTCCATGATACCGCTGTTACCGCTGAGATATTCCAGGCAGTTGAGAAAAAACTCTTTATTGGCAAAGGCAAAGCCCGGGTTAAATTCGTTGATGCCCATTTGCAGCGGGCCTTCCTTGCGGGATACGGCATTGGCAATTACATCGCCATCGCTGACCACAATCATTTTGTTGATAGTATCAGCGGATTCTTTGAAAGACTGCCCGGATGCGTGAAACAGCTGATTCACCGCATCAGGGTTTTCCCGGTTGCGGAACAGGGAGGTGAACTTCCCTTCCAGCAAAACGGCTGTGGGCAGGTATTTTTGGCGGTATTCCCGCGGATTGGGTTGCGTTTTCACGATGTCCCAGCTCACCTGCGCCGGCAGCCGCGTAGTACGGCTGTTCCTGGAAGTGGTGAGCAGTATGGTTTTGCGGATGGCGTCGTTTTTTATGGTATCGATAGAACTTACAAAGCGGCTCAGCACCATATCCAGATTTTTTACAATGGGATGCGCTTTGGTAGGCATCAGCATCGGGAAATAAGGAAACGGCATGGGCTGTATCTGCGGCCGGTTGCCCACATTGCCCACTACCAGCGGCACTACATCGCTTTGCAGATCCAGCACCAGGTCCTGGTTGATACGCACACCGTAGCGGAAGAGGAGATCTTCCAGGTTCAGTCCGCGATCCATCGCAAAAAATTCAGGATGTTCATGAAGACTGTCCATACTGGCGCTGGATTCATCGAGGAACCACAGCACCTTGCCCCCGTTCATTACATATTGATCTATCTTGAACTTATCTGCATCCGAGAAGGCGCCTGCGGGTTTGGCAAAGAGAATGACATTAAAATCGCGGGGTATGTAAGATGCTGCCTGCAGGGTGAGGGTATCCAGCCCATAGCTGGTTTGAAGGGTGCTCAGTGCGTCGTATACTTCGGCGCCGAGCGATTCGCCATGGCCCAGCATATACCCTACGAGTGGCTTTTCTTTTTCCTGCAATTTGTGGATCGCGTAGGCAAACTGGTATTCCAGCAAGGCTTCCGAGCTGTTCATAGTTTGCAGGGGATCTTGCCCGCCCTGGTTTTTCAGGAGATTCACTCCTATTGTTTTGCCTTTGTAATGCACCAGTGCGCCGGGAAAGATCAGCTTCTCGGCGAAGCCGTCGTTGGCTTCCTGCTGTACCTTCATATTAAAAGGCATGATGCCCTGTGCGGTGAGTTCACCGAGGAACTTCATGCGTGCAGAGTCTGTAAGGCCCTGTCCCGGATTGATAAATGTAAACCGGAGGTTTTGTTTTCCGTATTCACGGAACTCTTCCAGCAGTTCTGACGTAGACTGTGCCAGCTGGCGGAAGCTGGCGGGGTAGTCGCCTTTGAGGAATACTTCGATTTCCACCGGGCTGTCCAGTTTGCGGAGCATTTGCCGGGTGCTGGCGGTGAGGGTATATCTTTTTTCTGCTGTCAGATCCCATCTGCCATGAAAGTAAGCTGCTGCTATATTGATGCCCGTGAGTACCAGTATTACTGCTATTGCACGTTGTATGTATTTTTTTCGTGTAGCCATGTTGTTTAGTAAGGACGGTTATTAACCGTTTTGCCAGAGTTTTCTTTGCAGGGATAATTTAGTAAGATAGAGCATCAGGCCAATGATGCTGATAAAATAAACAATATCACGGCTATCTATTACGCCGCGGCTGATGGAGGCATAATGAAATTTGATCCCTGCCATTTGCAGGTAGTAGTCGGCTCCACCGCTGAAGGCCGGTATTTTGCTAACGGCATCGAAGCCGTTGTAAAGTATAAAGCAGGTAAACAGTGCGATGAGAAAGGCAATCATGGCATTATTGGTTAAGGAAGAAGACCAGATGCCGGTGGCCGTGAACGTTGCTCCCAGTAGTAACAGGCCGATATAGGAACCGATAATACCGCCGGTATCGAGCAGTTGGTTATCTACACTTAATTGTTTTATGGCAAAATAATAAACGATAGTAGGAAGCAGGGAGATAGCTACAATGAGCAGGCTACCCCAGAATTTGCCCATTACAATCTGCCAGCCGGTGAGTGGTTTGGTGCTTAGTAATTCCATTGTACCGGTTTTGAATTCATCTGCGAAGCAGCGCATGGTAATGGCTGGAATGAGCAGCAGGTAAATGAGCGGCGCCAGGTTGAACAGCGGATCCAGGTTGGCATACCCGGTATCGAGTAAGCTGGTTTCCGGAAACACGAACAACATTAATCCATTCGCCAGCAAAAACAGTATGATGGCTACATAGCCCGTAACACTGCTGAAAAACTGGTTGATCTCTTTCTTAAAGATGGCTAGCATGAACAGTTTGTAAGGATTAGGATATTAGTAAAGATACAAATATAGGGTAAACGCTATTACCTTTCCGGCTATTGTATGGGAGGTTTTTAAGGGGCTTTATACCGAAGTATCCACGACGTATCTACGAGGCATCTACGAAGCATCCACGACGTTGCCCCGGAGTAAAGGTGGACTTAAAGGTCCACGCCATCTTTATACATTTCCCATATGGGGCTGATGGTTCTCAGCTGGGTAACGGCGTCGGTAATGGTTTGGATGGTAAAATCTATTTGTTCATCTGTGGTAAACCGTCCCAGGCCAAAGCGGAGGGAGGCGTGCGCGAGGTCGTCGCTGAGGCCCATTGCTTTCAGCACATAGCTGGGCTCCAGGGAAGCCGAAGTACAGGCCGATCCGGAGGATAGGGCGATCTTTTTATTAAAGCCCATCATGAGGGTTTCGCTTTCCACGTATTTAAACGAAAGGTTACAGGTATGTGGCAGGCGCTGGCCGGGGGCTCCGTTTAAATACGTTTGCTCTATTTCCAGCAAAGCCTTTTCCAGCCGGTTTCTCATGGGGAGGATGCGTTGCGTGTCGGCAGCCATTTCCTCCATGCACAGCTCGCATGCTTTTCCCAGTCCTACTATACCGGGCACATTCAGGGTGCCGGAGCGCATGCCTCTTTCGTGGCCGCCTCCGTCGATCTGCGCGGTGAGCGTTACGCGGGGCGAGCGTCTGCGGACGTATAAAGCGCCTGTGCCTTTGGGTCCGTACATTTTATGGGCGCTGAGGGTAAGCAGGTCTATGCCGTCGTTGTTTACATCTACCGGAATTTTTCCTGCTGCCTGGGTAGCGTCTGTCATAAACAATACCCCATGTTTCCGGGCAATATCGCTGATGGCGCGTACAGGGTTGATCACGCCGGTTTCGTTGTTGGCGTACATCAGGCTGATCAGGATAGTTTGGGGCGTAATAGCCGCTTCCAGTTCGCTGAGGTCAATAAGTCCTTCGTGGTTTACCGGAAGCCAGGTTACCTTTGCGCCCTGTTTTTCGAGGTGTTTGCAGGTATCTATTACTGCTTTGTGTTCGGTGACGGCGGTAATAATATGATTGCCTTTGGTGGTATATGTTTCATATACTCCTTTGATGGCGAGGTTAACGGCTTCTGTGGCGCCGGAAGTAAAGATAATTTCTTTGGGTGTGGCGCCAATCAGTTTGGCTACCTGTTCACGGGCATTGTCTACCGCTTCCTCTGCAGCCCATCCCAGCGGGTGGCTGCGGCTTGCTGCGTTCCCAAATATTTCGGTGAAATAGGGCAACATAGCAGCTACTACCCTGGGGTCGCAGGGCGTGGTAGCATTGTTATCGAGGTAAACGGGCAGCTGTAGCATAATGTCTTTCTGTTTATATTAAAATCCGGGCCTAACAAATTTACGACATAAGTTCTATTTTTACCGGGTTAAGCATATTCCGAAAAAGCTGTACGGATACCGATTCCGTGCAGCTGTTAAACAGCTGTAAACATGCTCAGGGTAGAACATATAGGCATTGCCGTTAATAAATTATCTGTGTCCATTCCGCTTTTTGAAAAGCTGCTGAACACTCCGTGTTATAAGCAGGAAGAGGTGGATAGTGAACAGGTGCAGACGGCTTTTTTCCGGCAGGGCGAAACCAAAATAGAGTTGCTGGAGGCAACAGGACCAGACAGTGCTATTGCAAAGTTCCTGGATAAAAAAGGAGAAGGGATGCATCACATCGCTTTTGAGGTAACGGATATTTATGCGGAAATGAAACGGTTACAGGAAGAAGGGTTTGTCTTATTGCAGGAAACGCCTAAAAAGGGAGCCGATAACAAACTGATCTGTTTCCTGCATCCTAAGCATAGTAACGGGGTTTTGATAGAAATTTGTCAGGATATCAAGTAAGCATTTACTTATATATTTAAAATATAAATAATAATATTTTTTTTAATTTTTTTTCCATTTTAGCAATCCAAAGGAATTTATCATCCGTAAGTAATAGAGAAACACCCCGGAAAGAAGGGCCCAAAATGTTAAGACCAAAATAATTTTTAGGATTTTTTGAACAAATACATTTTCCATTACGTTATCTCTTATATACAAAATAGAAAAAACATCAATACTCAAAATATTACAAGACTTAGGCTTTATAGATTATTAACAGTTTAAGTTTTAACGATTACTCTAAAGTTGGCATAGGTTATGAACACCTGCGGGTTTTTTAGCTTGCAGGTCTTTTTTTTAAAGCCACTTCTACATAAATAGAGGGATCAATTTCAAAAATATCAGGGAAATTACTTCAGGCAGGATAGTACAGATGTTTCTTTCTGTATTTCATTAACGCTCAATTACTTCAATAAATTGTTTTTCTGTGCAAAAAATTTTGCGGAAGATCGCCGAAGGCGATGTTAAATTATCTTGGAGCAGGATTAGACTGATTAACCGTGATTACACTGATTTGATTACGTTTTGATTTAAAAAGATGAAGGGAGATAAAAGCATAGATCCGCTTTTATCTCCCTTCATCTTTTTAAAATCCCCAAAATAAAATCCAGGAAGCAGTATAATCAGTCTAATCCTGGGAAAGACAAAATTCGCGTTAGTTAAACATATACCTGATACCGAGCTGGCCCTGCCACCTGGAAATGGTGCCGGTATTGTCTCTCCATGAACTGGTGAGCGGAATCTGGTTCGCCGCATCCAGGTAAGGGAAAGAGTAAGCTGCTGCTGCAGTAGCATTGCCCGAAGCATCTTTGTATTGTCCTTCGTACTTCAGGAAAGAAGGCAGGTTCGGGATTTTGGAAATACCCCAGCGTTTATTCAGGAAGTTACCAAAGTTGATAATATCAAAACTGATACGCAGGGTGTGTTTTGTTTTCTCTTTGCCGCTGAATACAAAGATGTCCTGCGTAATATTCAGGTCCATCCGTTTGGCGAATGGTAATACCACGGCGTTACGTTCTGCATATTGTCCGCGGTGACCACTCAGGTAGTTATCCTGTTTAATAAAATTATCGAGCTGATTCCAGATGATATCTGCAGTGCGTTTATCTGCATTGGTAGCGGGGTTATAGGTTTTGTCACCATAACCAACCGGCACCAGTTTAATATCGTTCCTGGTTTTTGGAATGTAGATCAGGTCGTTGTTACCACCGGATGCATCGTTGTTCACGTCGCCGTTGTAAGTATAGGAAGTGTTGCTGTAAAGTACGTTTATACTTGGAGCGGCTTCATACACTACGCCTACAGATGTAGCGAAATGTTTGGCCCATGTAAAGCGGTAGGTAGCGGCTGCAATTACACGATGCGGCATGTAGTAATTGGAGTAGCCCAGTGCATTGGCATTGGGATCGCCGGCAACGGGGCGGTCGCGCCAGTTGCTTTGTGCAATGCTGCCACCATCATTTACGCTGCGCGACTTGCTGTAAGTATAGGCCGCACTCAGGTAAAGATTAGGCAGATTTTTCTGTAACTGGATAGTAGCAAAATACGAATAGCCTTTATTGGTATTGCGCATCAGGATGGCATCGCTGATATTCGGATTGCTCAGGCTGTTGCCTGCGTATATTTTGGAAGAATTATAGCGTGTGCGGTGATCGGGGGTGCTATCCAGCTGGAACCCTGCAGTGGGAAGGTTTACGTTCTGGAAATATACAGCGTTGATATCTTTGGAATAGTTGAATTCCAGGGTACCTATTACGCCCCACGGCAACTGACGGTCAACCGCCAGTGTTGCTTTTAATACCTGCGGATATTTAAAGTTCCTATCGGTAACGGCTATATTATATTGATAAGATAGCTTTCCTTCTGTGCCCACTTTGTAAGTATTGGGATCGGAGCTGAAGGGATAAGGAATGGTAGGCGCCGTAGCACTTGTTTGCGCTACAAACGATCCGAACTGTACACCATTGTTACCCGCCTGGTTGCTCAGCCAAACAGCGGGCGGCGGACCGGCAAATAAGCCAGCACCACCACGGAGCTGTGTTTTGCCATCATGCGTAATATCCCAGTTAAATCCAATTCTCGGCGACAGGAGCGGTGTTGTTTTTGGCGCCTGGCCCACATCTATCTTCACACCATCTCTGAAAGTCAGCGCAGCGAGCGAATCATTTTTGGAGAAAGTGCTGCCTATAACTGGTACGTCTATACGTAAGCCATAGGTAAAGGTAAAGAAGTTGGTAACACTCCACTTATCCTGGATAAACGCGCCCAGTTCCAGCATGTTGATTTTTGCGTATGGAAAGGAGCCGTCTTTGGTAGTTGCATAAGACACTGCGTAGCGTGAAGCCGTTGCCAGGTTGCTGTTGGCGCTGGCATAAAAATCGGAGAGTGTATTAAAGCGGTAGTTACCGTTGTAGTTCGGCGCAAAGCCATTCACGAATGTTTTATAATAGTTCTGCGTTCCAATCGTGATTTCATGCTTCCCTTTGTACATGGTGAAGATATCAGACAGCTGGTATACATCGGTATTAAGCTTATTGTTGTAGGTAAACGGCTCATAACCGAAGGCGGTATAGCTGGCGCCCTGGCCGTTCATAATATCTACCAGCGGGAAATTGCTTTGTGACAAAGCATTTCTGAAATCGCGCATGGCGGAGTAGCCGATCTGCAGTTTATTGGAGGCACGGTTACCGATGCGGGTATTCAGTTCAGCAATGAAGATGTTGAAATTGTTGTTGATGGTATAGCCGCTTCCGCTGAAAGGAAGACCTGTAGCGCTGGGCTGGCGGCCACTTCCAACAGCACCGCCACCGGGAGCGCCGCTGTTGCTGGCGGGAATATCTTTAAATGATTTCAGGTAACTGTATTTAAAGGTAAACGTGTTGTGCTCATTTACGTTCCAGTCGACCTTAAAAGTTACTTTATCACTTTGCGTGCGGTAGGTATAATTCTGGTAATCGCCGGGATCATATCCGTATTTGCTTATCAGGAATTGTTTCAGTGCATCCAGTGTATCTGCTACGGCCTGGGATACGTTACCACCGGCCACTCCACCGGGTTTGTTGGCTACGAGGCTGGTAGCGGGCGCTTTAATTCTTTCCTGTTCAGCGCTTACGAAGAAGAACAATTTGTTGGGGATGATGGCACCGCCTACATTGAAGCCACGCAGGTTATAATTGAAGTCGGGTTTTGGAACGGTAGCGTTGCCTACTTTCAGTCCCTGTAATCCGGGTGTTTGAATGTAGGTGTAAACGGCACCTTTGAACGTGTTGGTGCCGCTTTTGGTAACACTGTTGATACCGGCGCCTGAGAAGCCACCCTGTCTTACATCATATGGAGATACGTTTACCTGGATCTGCTCCAGCGCTTCGAGGCTGATGGGCTGGGATGATGTCTGGGAGCCAAGTGTGGCCTGCAAACCAAATGAGTTGTTGAAGTTGGCGCCATCAACGGTGATATTGTTCAGCTGGTTGCTTCTGCCACCGATATTCAGTCCGTTGGCAGAAGGTGTGAGTTTCGTGAAGTCCTGCATGGACCTGCTGATAGTTGGCAGGCGGTCCATCTGCGAGCGGGTGATCACTTCCTGGCTACCGGTGCGGGCCCTGTTAATCACTTTGTTCTGACTAACAGAAGTAACCACTATTTCTGTGAGCGTGCTGGTACTGGATTGCAGGTTGATGTCTGATTTGAAATCCTGTCCCAGTGAAAGAAAAATGTTGTCGCGCTTTTCGTCTTTGAAGCCGATGTAGGAAACAGACAGGGTGTAGGGGCCACCAACGCGGAGGTTGGGTAAATTATAACGGCCGTCTTTCCGTGAAACGGTGTTATATTTTGTGCCGGTAGGCACGTGGATAGCTGTAATGCTGGCGCCGGGAACCGGACCTTCTTTACTTAGAATAGTACCGGCTATGTCGGCGGTTGTTTCCTGGGCAAACAGGGCAGCAGGGATTATTAGCACGCAGCAAAGCATACTAATAAGGGAATGCCAGATTTTTTTGTGCATTGCGATTCAGATTTTGGTAAAGTTCAAATGACAGATTGAAGTATTAAAAATAATACAATTATGAAATCGTTAACAAATATTTTGAACGGTTCCTGTCAACTCACTGAATCGCTTTATTTATCAGGCCAGCACTTTTTCCATACCGGTACTCCTGGAGCCTTTAATAAGTATATGTGCATCCTGGTATTGTTGCTGCTGCAGCCATTTTCCGGCTTCCGTGGAATTTTCCAGGAAGATATACGGGTGGGTTACTTTTTTGAAGTCGCCGCCAACTAATACCACTGCTTCCCAATGTGAACGTTCCAGTAAGTTTACGAGTTCCTGGTGTTCTTTAACGCTGTCTGTTCCCAGTTCCATCATGGCGCCGAGCAGCAGTATTTTTTTATCGGCCTGGATGCCGGCAAAATTTTCAATAGCGGCTCTCATGCTGGAAGGGTTGGCATTATATGCATCCATGATAATGGTATTGCTGCCCTGCTTTATTACCTGTGAGCGGTTGTTGGAAGGTGTATAATGTGCAATGGCCGGTGCAATAGCTGATTCCGGCACGTTAAAGTGGCTGGCTACTGCTACAGCCGCCATTACATTGGGGAAGTTATAAGCGCCTACCAGTTGGGTTTGTATAAATCCTACCTGGCTGCTGCCCCGTACTTCCACGGCCAGGAATGCGCTGTCGGCGATGGCTTCGCCTACGTAATCGGCCTCGCTGCTGCCATAGGTAATAATTTCCGGGATGCCGTGTGCCATTTCAAGAAGGTAATCATAATCATTGCATACGAAAACGGTTCCGTTGTTGGCGCGTAAAAAATCATACAGTTCCCCTTTGGCTTTTTTAACGCCTTCTTCGCTGCCAAAGCCTTCCAGGTGAGCTTTCCCGATGTTGGTAATGATACCGTGGGTAGGCAATGCAATTTCACAATAACCGGCTATTTCTTTCTGGTGGTTTGCGCCCATTTCCACCACGGCAATTTCCACACCGGGGAGGATACTTAAAATAGTAAGGGGTACGCCGATGTGGTTGTTGAGGTTGCCAACAGTAGCATATGTTTTTAACCCGGCAGACAATGCCGCGTTGATCAGTTCTTTCGTAGTGGTTTTACCGTTAGTACCGGTGATGGCCAGGAACGGGATGTTTAATTGTTTGCGGTGGTGTAAAGCCAATTGCTGTAAAGCGGTGAGGGCATCGTCTACCAGCATCATTTTGTCCGGCATGGTGAAATAAGCTGCTTCATCTACCACGGCAAAGGCGGCGCCCAATTCCAGCGCCCGGGCTGCAAATTCATTACCGTTGAAGTTGCCTCCTTTCAGCGCAAAGAAAATATCGTTGGCTTTCAGTTTACGGGTATCTGTTTGTACGGAGCGATGCTGCTCGTAGATGCTGTATAGTTGTTCAATATTCACGGTCGGATCTTATTTGGTACAAAAATAAGTGGTTAATCATGTAATATAGCAGAATTTTATCTGCCTGTGAAAGCAACCAATTCTGTCATCATCCCGTACTCTCTATCTGCAATCAAATTTGAAAAACCAATGACAAGGAACAAGCTTTTTTTATTGGCCTGCGTGCTGCTGGCCGCCTGTAAAAATGAACAGGCCCCTGCGCCGGTAAGCGGCGGCTTAGACTGCGATGCGGCCCATATCACAACAGCCACCGTTTTTGCTACCATACAGGCTAACTGTACCAGCCGTGGCTGCCATCCGGGCGGTTTTTCCCCCGCAGTGGCAGATTTTTCCACTGAAGCCAGGTTGAAAGCGTATATCAACACCAACCGCGCTGTTTTTGAAGCCCGTGTTACCGGCCCACAGGCAGATATGCCACAATCGATGTCTTTTCCTGCACTCAGCCAGGGCTTAAAGGACTCTATCGCCTGCTGGATCGCAAAAGGACTTCCGGATCAATAACCTGAAAAAAGATAAACATGAAATACTTATTGCTTTTTGCAGTTGCCGTAATATCGGCTGTTGCCGCATCTGCACAGGATGTTTACTCCTGTAAAAACACCCGTTTATCCTTTTTTTCGTCTTCTCCACTGGAAGATATAGAAGCAAAAACAGATAAGGGCGCTTCTGCACTCAATACAAAAACGAAGGAAGTTTTCTTTAAAGTGCCTATCAGTTCTTTCCAGTTTAAGAAGAAGCTGATGCAGGAGCACTTCAACGAAAATTACCTGGAAAGTGATAAATACCCGTTTGCGGAGTTCAAAGGAAAGATCAATGAATCACCGGAATTCAGTAAAGACGGCACTTACCCGGTAACGGTTACGGGCACACTGAATATTCACGGGATAGAAAAAAGCTACACTGCCAAAGGCACTATTACTACCCAGGGCACAACGCTTACCGTTGCATCCACCTTTAATGTACGTGTAGCCGATCACGGTATAAAAATACCGTCCCTGGTAATACAGAATGTAGCCGAAGTGGTAGCCGTTACGGTGAATGCAGTTTATACACCTTACAGTAAATAATAACATCAATCCATGAAGTATATATCAACCATCTTATTATGCTGCGTGCTCTCTGTATTTGCACATGCACAGGGCCTCGACAAACTTTTTGATTCTACGGCCACCGGTCATACCAAAGTGAGGGATACGTATAAAAGTACCCGCATTGTGCAGGGGCAGTCGACTGAAATGCTGCGCAAGCATGAACTGGACTTTCGCGTTACACACCGCTTTGGCGATGCCGGCGGTGAGTTTGGCGGTACCAAAACATTTTTCGGTACGGATAATTCTACGGATATCCGCATTGCTTTTGAATACGGCGTGAGCGACAACCTGATGGTGGGTATCAGCCGGACTAAAGGCAGCGGGGATTTGCAGCAGTTGTACGAAGGGCTGGTGAAGTACCGCTTTTTACAGCAAACCACCGACAATCATGTGCCATTATCGCTGGCGGTATTTGGCAATGCGGTGATCAGCGGGATGCCTTCTGCCACGGATAAAACGTCGGCGGCTTATTTCGAGGATGGCGCCGACCGGCTCATGTATGTAGCCCAGGCGATTGTATCAAGGAAATTTGGCGATAAGTTATCGCTTACCCTGTCGCCTACTTATGTACACCGTAACCATGTGGCATACATGGACATGAATAATATGTTTGCCCTGGGAGCCGCCGGCAGATTGAAGCTCAGCAAAAGAATGGGATTCCTGGCAGAATACTATTATCCGTTCCGTTCCCAGGAAAGCAAGGACTATTTCAAATCTGCCCGGGGTATCTCTTTTTACAACCCGCTGGCCGTTGGACTGGAAATAGAAACCGGTGGGCACGTATTCAGCATTACTTTTACCAATTCCACTGCCATACAGGAAAGTCAGTTTATTCCTGAAACCACTACTTCCTGGTTACAGGGTCAATTCCGGTGGGGTTTCAATATTTCCCGTAGATTTACGTTATTCGGGAAGAAAGATTGGAAAAAATAAAATGCCGCATACGTGAAAATTCATGGTTAGCCAAAATAGCCGCCCGCTTCATGCGGGTGCAGTCTGTAGCCATGGTCCTGGGACGCACTATCCATTTGCATGGAGCGTCCCGGGAGCGCTTTTTAGCGGATATAGCCTGGATGCGGCATGAAGCTTGTCATATCAAACAATACCAGCATCTGGGCTTTTTTGGCTTTTTATGGAGATATTTGTCTGAATACCTGCGGAGAGGCTACTATAACAACGCATTAGAGGTGGCTGCCAGGGCCTCAGAGGAAGATCCCGCTATACTGGATGATGTTGAAATAGTCTAAAGAATCGTTAAAGTCAGAAATTTTCCAGTCACTGGTTTTATTTTTCTTATTTTTACGTTAAAGGTTGATTTTATGGTTAAGAAGGTAACAGAGGGCATCACCATCAGCGTGGAAACATTCTACCAGCCGGATTATTCAAATCCTATTGGAAGCGAATTCATGTTTGCTTACCGTATTACCATTGAGAACAACAACATTTTCCCGATCAAACTGCTTCGCCGTCACTGGTACATTATTGATTCCAATGGCACACACCGTGAAGTAGAAGGAGAAGGTGTTGTGGGTGTTCAACCACTGCTGGCGCCGGGTGAAACTTATCAGTACGTCTCGGGATCCAATCTACGGACTGAGATCGGCAAGATGTACGGTACTTATCAAATGGAAAACCAGCTGGACAAGAAAATACTGGAAGTGAAAATTCCTGAGTTCCAGATGGTCGTTCCTTTTAAGCTGAATTAATTCCGTTTTCGTTTAGCCTGTAATTCTCTTGTCAGGGCCTGTACTTCGAGGCTTTGAAGATCTCCGTCACTTCTTTTGACTCCATTAATTGCTGCAAGGTCATCTCCTTGTGCTCACTCATATACTTTTTTATGATCTGCCATCCTACAAAATTGGCAATTTTACCAGGCGCACCCTCGGGCATCCCCTGTGTAGATGGGCCATCGCCAATAAAATGATTGATCTGCTGCCAGTCGCTGGAATACACCAGGTTATTCTGTACAAAAAACTGCCAGATCATCCGCTCGTTTTCCCGGCACCAGTCCAGCTGGCTTTTCGTATATCCCAGCTTGATAGTATCCGGTGTTTCCGGCAATACTTTATCCAGGAAATACTGTTGCTTGCCGGCTTCCATCATCTGTTCCAGCAGGTTACCGTTTTTACGTGCAGGGGGATACAGCTGTTGCTGGATTACCTGCATACAATTGGTGGTAATGTATTGAGGAGCAAAACGGTGAACCATATAATCCGGGTAATCAGGGATTTGGGCATAGGGTGGAAAGTCTTCTCCCATATACATATCCAAACCAATCCCCAGGATGGAATCTACGGTGATAGCGCCATAGTTGGCGATACCGGAAATAAAAGTGACCACTTTAGGCGGATGGAAAGACGGGATATAGTATTTGACGTACCGGAAGCTTTGTTCCAGTTCTGATTGCAATGTTGAATTACTGCCGTATTTGGCGGATACAGCTTTTTCCAGCTGCCGGAAATCCGGCGTGGTTAAAAACAGGTGCAGTTGTTGCAGTACCGCTGCGTTGCTGTCGGAATACGCGCCCAGGTTAAGGATATCCGTAATGTACAGGGGCAGGAATACCGGGTATGCTTCATGCAGCTTTGCCAGTCCGGGTTGTATATTGTTGGTATCAATAGTGAACAGGGCAGAGTCGAAACGCGACAAACTAACGTTCATGGCTATATGACTAACATCCGGCGCTTTATTACCGGAATTACAGGCTGCGGTGCCCAGCAGGGCTACCACGCAACTTATCAGCAGGGTATATTTATTAATGTAACTTTGCATCACTCTTAAAACTCATCTAAGGTAAAATTATTATTTACCTTGTATTATAAAAAATTAAGAATTAGCATCATCTATGAAGAAGATCATCTTTTTACTGGCGATAATAGGAGTAGCGAAAACTGGAATGGCTCAATATGGCGGTAATTCTTTCAGGGATAAAGTGAAGCTTGGGTTTACGGTGAGCCCGATGGTTTCCATCCTGAAGCCACAGGAATCGGGGGTAAACAGGAACAGCGCCAAAGCCGGGCTGAACTTCGGTCTGATGGCCGATTTTAAGCTGAACGAACAAGGCACTTACGCATTTTCGTCGGGGTTCCAGGTATTACTGGCCGGCAGTAAGCTGAAATATGATGCTGGTAAGGGTTTGAGCGATTATAAAGCCAATCCTGCTGAATATAATATGAAGCTTACCTATATAGAAATACCGTTGGCCCTGAAGCTGAAAACCTCGCCGGATGAAGGTGGTATTGGTTTCTGGGGGCAGTTTGGCACCTATCTCGATTTCCCGATAACCGGCCGCGCAGATGTAGTGTCTATGGGGCAAACCTATGATAAGGTGAATATCTTACCGGAAATGAACCGTATCAACATCGGGATGTTATTGGGAGCAGGGATAGAATACCCGCTGGGCGCCAATCTTACCGGGATGGCCGGCATTACCTACCAGAACGGTTTTGTGGATGTAACCCGTAACGGCAAATGGGACGACGGAAGGGTAAATATGAATAGCTTTGCACTCCGGCTGGGTGTATTCTTCTAGTTTTCCCACTTTTTTTGAATCGAATATTTTTACCATGAATATTATACTGGCACAGCAGAATTATCATATTGGCAATTTTGAAAAGAATGTAGCAAAGATCATCGACGGGATTAATGCGGCAAAGGCCCAGGGTGCTGACCTGGTGGTGTTTCCAGAATTATGCGTATGCGGTTATCCCCCGCGCGATTTCCTCGAATTTGAAGATTTTATTGCACAATGCTATCACGCGATAGATGTTATAAAAACGCATACCAAAGATATCGCGGTGCTGGTAGGTGGCCCTGCCCGTAACCCGCAAAGGGAAGGGAAAGACCTGTTTAACGCCGCCTGGTTTTTATACGAAGGCGAAGTAAAACAGGTGGTACATAAAACCCTGCTGCCTACCTACGATGTGTTTGATGAGTACCGTTACTTTGAGCCGTCTTACGAATGGAATATCATTCCGTTTAAAGGGAAGAAGCTGGCAGTGACCATCTGTGAAGATATCTGGAACCTGGGAGATAATCCCCTGTACCGTATCTGCCCGATGGATCAGCTGATTGCACAGGAGCCGGATGTGATGATTAACCTCTCTGCCTCTCCGTTTGATTATGATCATGATGAGGACCGGAAAGAAATTATTCTCGCCAATGTATTGAAGTATAAGATCCCGATGTATTACTGCAATGCTGTGGGTTCTCAAACGGAGATTGTGTTTGACGGCGGTTCCCTCATTTATGATGCGCAGGGTAACATTGCCAAGGAGCTTCCTTACTTTGAAGAAGCAATGGATGGTATGGAGCTGGAAAAGCTGGTTGGCAGCCACTTGCCGCCGGTGAAACCTGCTGATTTTACGCCACTCACCGAGCTGGTGTTTGACCATAACATTGATCGCATCTATGATGCCCTGGTGTTGGGTATCCGGGATTATTTTGGCAAGATGGGCTTTACAAAGGCCATTCTGGGATCTTCAGGCGGTATCGACAGCGCCGTTACACTGGCTATTGCCTGCGATGCGTTGGGCAAAGAAAATGTACGGGCCATCCTGATGCCTTCTCCCTACTCTACCAGTCACTCTGTAGATGATGCTGTGGCGTTGTCCAAAAACCTGGATAACCCGTATGATATTATCCGCATTAACGACATTTACGAAACGTTCTTAACCACACTGGAGCCTTATTTCAAAGGATTGCCTTTTAATGTGGCGGAGGAAAATACGCAGTCCCGTATACGGGGTAACCTGCTGATGGGCTTATCCAACAAGTTTGGTTATATCCTGCTGAATACGTCTAACAAAAGTGAGCTGTCTACCGGCTATGGTACTTTATATGGAGATATGGCGGGCGGATTGAGTGTTTTGGGAGATGTGTATAAGATGCAGGTGTATTCACTGGCAAGATATATTAACCGGGAGAAAGAAATTATACCGGCCAATATTATTGATAAGGCGCCTTCTGCAGAGCTGCGGCCGGATCAGAAGGACAGCGACAGTTTACCGGATTATGCCATCCTCGACAGGATACTTTATCAGTATATAGAGCGCCGTCAGGGACCGCGCGAAATAGTTGCTCAGGGCTTTGATGCCGCGTTGGTTTCGCGGGCCTTAAAGATGGTAAATACGAATGAATACAAGAGAAATCAATTCTGCCCTATTATACGGGTATCCTCCAAAGCCTTTGGTGTAGGCCGCAGAGTGCCGATTGTAGGGAAGTACCTGAGTTAAGCTATTTTAATATATTTGCTAAAATTTGATCATACAACATGTTACAAGTACCGTTTATACGTCAAAATAAAGAGTTGGTATTGGAGCGCCTGGCATTTAAGAATTTCAAGGAGCTGGAAGTAGTGGAAGAAGTGCTGGCACTGGACGACAAGCGTAAGAAGTTAACCCTCGAATACGATGAAACACAGGCCCAGGTAAATAGTTTATCCAAAGAAATCGGTAAACTGATGGCCCAGGGGAAAAAGGAAGAAGGCGAAGCGCAACGTGCTGCTGTAGCGGCTTTGAAAGACCGCCTCGGCCCCGTGAATGAAGAGCTGAATGCCACCGAAAAGGCATTGCAGGATGCCCTGGTAAAACTCCCGAACCTGCCCGCTGCCATGGTTCCTGCTGGTAAAACACCGGAAGAAAACGTGGAAATCCGCAAGGGGGGTAAAATTCCTGACCTGTATGCAGGCGCCGTTCCGCATTGGGACCTCGCCAAACAGTACGACCTGATTGACTTTGAGCTGGGTAACAAAATTACCGGCAGCGGTTTCCCTGTTTTCAAAAACAGGGGCGCCCGTTTACAACGCGCCCTGATCCAGTACTTCCTGGATTACAATACCTCCAACGGCTACACGGAATATGCGCCGCCTTACCTGGTAAATGAAGCATCTGCCTATGGCACCGGCCAGCTGCCGGATAAAGAAGGCCAGATGTATCATGCTACCGCGGATAACTACTATCTCATTCCTACTGCAGAAGTACCGGTGACCAATATTTACCGTGATGAGATCATAAAAGATACAGACCTGCCGGTGAAAATGACCGCGTATACGCCTTGTTTCCGCCGAGAAGCCGGTTCTTACGGTAAAGATGTACGTGGTTTGAACCGTGTTCACCAGTTTGATAAAGTAGAAATTGTGCAGCTGGTACATCCTGATAAATCTTACGAAGCGCTGGATGAAATGGTAGCACACGTAGAAGCGTTGCTGAACCAGCTGGAGCTGCCTTACCGCATTCTTCGTTTATGCGCCGGCGATATGGGCTTTACTTCTGCCATCACTTACGATTTTGAAGTATACAGCGCTGCCCAGCAGAAATGGCTGGAAGTAAGCTCTGTGAGCAACTTTGAAGCTTACCAAACCAACCGTATGAAAATACGGTTCAAGGAAAACAATGGTAAGCCGCAGCTGCTGCACTCCCTGAACGGAAGCTCCCTGGCATTGCCGCGTATCCTGGCCTGCCTCCTGGAAAACAACCAGACCGTGGAAGGTATACAGATACCGACCGTGTTGCAGAGCTATTTCGGCAGCCACAAGATATAAGCACTATTACGGATAATCTTTAACGGATGACGGATTCGCAGGGAGATTGTAAACGGAATGATATCCGCTGACAGCTGCCTGAAATCCGTCATTCGTCGTTTGGAATTCGTAATTTCCACCCGGTATTCTATTATGAAACATTTCCTGCCCACCGGCGACGAACTCATCATTCGCCCTCCCGAACACAATGATGCAGCAGGCTTGCTGGCCAGTTTCCAGCGCCTGACCCGGGAAACGGATTACCTGCTCTTTACCCGCAGCGAATCAATGGAGCTGGATATTGCGTCTGAAGAGGATTATATCCAGTCGTATACCGACAATCCCAATCAGCTCCTGCTGGTAGCTATTGTAAGGGACCAGATCATTGGCTCTATCAACGTAAACCATACCGGTTTACACAAAAAGGCGCATACCGCGGAAATAGGTATTGCCGTGGAAAAGCAATGGAATAATATGGGTATCGGCCGGCGCCTGCTCACCGCCATGTTGCGCTGGACAGAATCGCGCGCCGCATTACGCCTGATCTACCTGCATGTTTTTTCCACGAACGAAAAGGCTATGCAGCTATACCGCAATTTCGGCTTCATGGAATGTGGCCGCCTGCCCAATGGTATTATGCAGAAAAACGGCAACTATGTAGACCTGGTAACCATGTACCTGGATCTGAAACGCTGACGGGCACATGGCCTGATCACCTGCACCGCGGCTCCCGGCCGGATTCCCCTTCTCCCGGAAAAACACCCGTAAAATTTCTCCCGAATACAATTAATTTTAAGGTCTAAATGAAGCAGTATGGACAGATATGACAGGCAAACACGACTGGAAGGATTTGGCTCCGCAAAACAGGCATTACTGCAACAGGCAAAAGTGCTGGTGATTGGCGCCGGCGGACTCGGCGTACCGGTGTTGCAATACCTCACTGCGATGGGGATCGGGAAAATAGGCATCGTGGAACATGATGTGGTTTCCATCACCAACCTGCAACGGCAGGTACTGTATACCACCGCCGACCAGGGGAAGTCTAAAGTAGAGCAGGCCGTAAAACGGCTGCAGCAGCTGAACCCGGAGGTAACCCACATCATACACGATACCTGGCTCACCACAGATAATGTATTGGCGCTTTTTTCTGAATACGATGTAATTGTGGATGGTTCGGATAATTTCGGTACCCGCTACCTGGTAAATGATGCCTGTGTAATTACCGGCAAACCACTGATATACGGTGCTATCTATAAATACGAAGGACAACTGAGCGTATTTAACTACCAGGAGGGCGCTACCTATCGTTGTATTTTCCCGGAGGCGCCGGAAAGCGGTGAAATGCTGAACTGCAACGACATTGGCGTGCTGGGTGTTTTACCCGGTATCATCGGTTGTTATATGGCCAATGAAACGGTGAAAGTAATTACCGGTATCGGCACACCCCTGCGCAACCAACTGATGACCATCGATACGCTGAACAATACCCATCTTACATTTAATATCACCCCGGTAGCGGCTAACCGGCAAATCACTTCTTTGCAAACAAACTACCAGCAAACAGTTTGCGAACTGGAAGGCGTGCAATCTTTATCCGTACAGCAATTGAACGACTGGATGCAACGCGATACTCCTTTTATGCTGCTGGATGTGCGGGAAGATGATGAATGGGAGATCTGCCATATTCCGCAATCCGTGCATATCCCGATGGGACGTGTATTACAGCAGGTATCCGCTATTCCGGATGATGTACCGGTAGCGGTGCTTTGTCATCATGGAATGCGAAGCCGCGCCGTGGCGCAGCGTTTAACGGAACTGGGCTTTAACCGGGTGTATAATGTGGAAGGCGGCATCCATGCCTGGGCCAGTGCTATTGATCACCAGATGCAAACTTACTAACTGTGATCCCTGAACTTTGTATCCTCTTTTTTATTGTGGCACTGGCCTACTCTGCTGCGGGCTTTGGCGGCGGTTCCAGCTACCTGGCTATTTTATCGTTGCCCTTTTGGGCAGTAGATTTTCAGCTGATGAAATCCACTGCTTTGTTGTGTAATGTGGCGGTGGTAACCGGCGGCGTTTATCATTTTTACAAGAGTGGCCACCTGCCTTTGAAAAAGGCGTGGCAGTTGTCGCTGGTAAGTGTGCCGCTGGCTTTTGTGGGCAGTTATTTGCCTATGAAGCAGACTACTTTTTTCCTGTTGCTGGGATTGGCGCTTACACTGGCGGCGGTGCTGATGTGCTACCGTTTATTTTTTGAGAAAGAAGAGCCTATTATCCCTGCCAATAAAGGGAATGGTATAGTATACGGGGTTATTGGCGGCGGTATTGGGTTGCTTTCCGGTATGACGGGAATTGGCGGGGGCATCTATCTTTCGCCGGTGCTGCGTTTGGGCAAATATGATACGGCCAAGAACATTGCCGGGTTGAGCAGTTTTTTTATCCTCGTGAATTCTATTGCGGGTTTATGCGGTCAGGCGGCCAAGCATGCCATTGTGTTTGATGTAAAGTTTGCAGGACCTTTGCTGCTGGCGGTTATTGCCGGCGGGCAAATTGGTGCGCGGCTGAGTGCGAGGGTGCTGAATCCCAGATGGGTGGCGGGCGCTACGGCTTTGCTGATCCTGTATGCGGGTGTGCAGATGCTGCTGAAGTGAATTGTTAACCTCCTATCACCGACATACTTTCCATATTTTTTTCGGTATGATGCTGTTCTGCTTCGAAGCCGTTGGCAAAACGCGCGTGGATGGCTGATTGTATGGCTGGTAGCAGCAGATGTTGCTGTAACTCATCTCTCATCATCTCTTTTACATTTAAAACATCGTTTCCATACAAACATGTTTTCATACTACCGGTAGCGGATATACGAAGACGGTTACAGGTACCGCAAAAAGTACGGCTATAAGCGGGAATCACACCTATATTGCCTTTGTGGCCGGGGATGTGATAGTTGAGAGAGGTGGAATGCGGCGCATCCACTATTTTTTGCAGGGTATAATTTTCCCCGATAGTGGACAGGATTTTATGATAGTTCCATACGATACCTGAAAACGTATGTCCCTGCCCGTTAAAAGGCATTTCTTCTATAAACCTTACGGACAGTGCATTATCGCGTGTGAGTGCGGTGAACGCATTGAGTTCGTCGGTATTCACATTTTCCATTACAACTGCGTTGATCTTCACCTGCATGTTGTGTTGCAGCAGGCTTTGCAGGGTGTCCATTACTGCGGTGAACCGGTTGCGCCGGGTGATTTGCAGGAAGCGGTCGGCCTGCAGGGTATCCAGGCTCAGGTTAATATGCGTGATGCCCAGTTGCTGCAGTGCAGGGATATATGCCTGTGTTAGTACGCCGTTGGTAGTAATGGCTATTTCACGGATACCGGGAATGGCTTTTATTTTTTCCAGGAGGGTCATCAGGCCGGGCCGGAGAAAGGGTTCGCCACCGGTGATCCTTATTTTGGAAATGCCCGCGGCTGCGAGTGTTTGCAGCAGCCGTAAAATTTCGTCGTCAGTGAGTAATGCTTTGCGTTGCACAAAATGCATATTTTCCGGCATGCAGTAGGTACAACGGAGATTGCACCGGTCTGTTACCGACAAGCGTACGTAGTCTATGATACGATGATGTGCATCTGTGAGCATTTTATCAGCAGTTTTTTCCCGCCATCGGATTATCGAATGCCTGGCTTTCGTCCTCATTTCTGTCTGTAAGACATTTAAAATCCTTTTCCACCAGGATAGTCACTTCTGAACCATCGGCGTTGGGCAGGATCAGTTCAAAACCTACCTGGTCGGGTGCGTACCAGGAGGCAAGACGGGGAAGCGGGAGCAGCAGGTGTACACCATCGTGTTCCATCTTTATGATAGGATCAGAAATATCTTTTCCCCGGAGGCAGAAATGGAGGGTACCGGCGCCTATATGCGTAATTGATTCCACTTTCCCGGTAGTTTCCAGGAGTTCCACATCTGCTTTGTCCAAGCGATATCTTATACTGTTGCCTCTTAACCGTATTTTCATAAAATTGATTTTCTGCCGTATTAAAATTACTACTTTATCGGGGCTATATTGTAGTTTTAACCAACAATTTACAACGTATGGGCATATTATTGTTCGGAGCAGCGAAAGATATTGCTGGTGTGCCGGTACTGGACAAGCCGGAACATATTACAGATGTAGCCACCCTGAAAGCCTGGCTGTACGAGGTATATCCGTCGTTGCAGCAGCTCCGGTCTGTGATGATAGCGGTAAACCGGACCTATGCGGCTGATACACAGGAGATAAGCAGTCAGGATGAAATCGCGGTGATCCCGCCGGTGAGTGGAGGTTGAGTATAGTTTTTAGTTTTAGTATTTAAGAGATGGAAATATTAATAGATATTAAAGATACCATTACCGTGGAAGAAGCGCTGGCCTTCATCCAGGCGCCGGAATGCGGCGGGGAGGTGATTTTTGCCGGTACCGTGCGTAATCATACCAAACAGCGGCCGGTATTAAAATTATTTTACGAATGTTATGAGGCGATGGCTATTTCTGAAATGCAGAAAATAGCAGCGCAGGTAGCGGAAAAATGGGATGTACAGCGCCTGGCCATGTTGCATGCTGTTGGGGATAAGTATCCCGGCGATCTTGCGGTGGTGATAGCGGTGGCTTCCGCTCACAGGGGTGTGGCCTTTGATGCCTGTGAATTTGCGATAGATACCCTCAAAGAAACAGTGCCTATCTGGAAAAAGGAATTTTTTGCAGATGGTGAAATTGTGTAATCCTGCAATGATTGAATTTTAACCCCGGTGTTTATTTCTCCAGGTCTTTCAATGCTTCCGCCTTTTCTTCGGGCGTGTTGGCATTAAATTGTTCCGCTGCATATGGATTTTTGAAAAGGGCAATGTCGTTGTTCAGCATGGTTTTCCGTGGACAGTTCTTCCCTGCGGTCACATTTTCCAGCAGTGCCTGTAAGCCGGCTGGTTCCCAGATGGCGATGAGCGGTTCCGGTAAATTGTTCACCGGGCTTACGAAAGTAGTGGCCGTTTTGGTGGCGTCGCGTTGAGTGATCAGCAGCTCCAGGCTTTGTTTGCTGAGCAGGGGCAGGTCACAGGCGAGTACCAGCCAGGCGGTTTCCGGTTGCAGCGCGTGGGCGCTCAGCAGCCCGGCAGATGGCCCGCCAAAAGGCACCGAATCGGGTACCAGGTTAGGATAGCCGGCAAAATGTTCCTGCTGATCTTCGCGGCAGGAAATATATACTTCCGGCAGCAGCGATTGCAGTAAGGTAACGAGGTATTGCCATTGAGGTATACCATGATAGTTAATGCTGCTTTTATCTTCCTGCATGCGGGTGCTGAATCCGCCGCAGAGCACCAGTCCTTTTAGTGGCGCGTTATTACCGGTTATAGTCATGTTTGCCACCTGTTTTGCTGATGAGTTTTGTTTCCCGGATAATCATATCCTGGGTGAGTGCTTTACACATATCATAAATGGTAAGTGCCGCTACGCTGGCGCCGGTGAGGGCTTCCATTTCCACGCCTGTTTTACCGTTGGTTTTCACTGTGCAGCGGATGATGGCTTCCACTCCTTCCAGGTGGATTTGTACATCGCAACCGTCCAGCAGTAAGGTATGACAAAGCGGGATGAGTTCCGGCGTTTTTTTCGCGGCCATAATACCGGCGATGATAGCGGTTTGAAATACGCCACCTTTGCGGGTTTGGATATCCTGTCCGTGAAACTGGTCGCGTATCACCTGCGGGAGGTAAACACGGCTCTCGGCAACGGCTATACGATAAGTATCCAGTTTGCCGCTGATATCCACCATTGCGGGCTGGCCACTTTCGTTCAGATGTGAAAAAGCATTACTTGATTCATTGGACATAAAAGCATAAATTTAAACAAGTTCACTTTACACAAAAGTAATTCAAAATGATGTTGACTGTTGCTGCTGCATTTAAGGCTGTGATGCAAACTGTGCGGGATCTGGGTACTGAAACGGTACCGTTTGAATCCGCTGCCGGCCGTATTTTGCGGGAGCCTGTACTGGCCGACAGGCCCTTTCCGCCATTTGACCGCGTAACAATGGATGGTATCGCTGTTAATTACGACAGCTTCGCCCGGGGCCAGCATATTTTTGGCGTGGAAGACGTACAGGCTGCGGGCACACCGCAGCTGCAGCTTTCCAATACTGCCAACTGTATTGAAGTAATGACCGGCGCCATTTTGCCGGAAATGACGGATACAGTTATTCAATATGAACACCTCACGCCGTCCGAACATGAAGGATTCCGCCGCTTTACTGTTCATGGCGCTGTAAAGAAGGGGCAAAATATTCATAGAAAAGGCTCAGATGTGGATAGCGGGTCCGTACTGATAAAGCCCGGCACCCGCATAGGTGCGGCCGAAGCCGGTGTGCTGGCCACCGTGGGCCAGACCACGGTGGAAGTAAGCAAATTGCCCCGTGTGGTGGTAATTGCTACGGGAGATGAACTGGTAGCGGTACATGAAACACCGGAACCCCACCAGGTGCGCATTTCCAATGTATACAGCCTGCTGGCATCGCTGTCGGAAATGGGTATTCCTGCCAGTTATGTGCACCTGCCGGACGATGAAGCAGCTATGAAAGATCAGCTCCTGCCATTGCTGGCCGAAACCGATATATGGATCAGCTCCGGCGCGGTAAGTGCGGGTATGTTCGATTACCTACCTGCCGTACTGCAACAGCTGGGAATGCAACAGGTATTCCATAAAGTGCAGCAGCGACCCGGAAAGCCTTTCCTGTTCGGCACTTTCAAAGATGGTCCCGTTGTGTTTGCCTTACCCGGTAACCCCGTATCGGGCTTTATGTGTTTTTACAGGTACATACACGCGTGGATACAATCCGCTATGGGCGCGGCATTGCCGGAGCCCTGCTATGCGCAGTTATCGGAGAAAGTTATTTTTGACGCCGCATTGGAATATTATTTGCCTGTAAAATTACAATCACAACCCAACGGCATACTGGTGGCCATACCGCAGCCTTACCAGGGGTCGGGCGATCTGGCCAGTTTGCTTAAAGCAGATGCATTTCTCACCCTGCCACTGGAAGAAAGTGTTTTTGAAAAAGGAAGCAGTTACCAGGTGTGGAAGTTCCGTTAACAACCGTTCCCGGTGATTATTTCTGTGATACGCCGCTGATTGGTTAAACCCGTTCTGCATTTGATAGTCTCACTATAAATCAATGCTTATGGCTGAAGTTGCCCGTAAAATTCAGATGCAACATCTCGCCTGGCGCGCTGGCTTTGGAGAAACCCTCCCTGTGATCTCTCACTGGGAAAGCAAAAGGCGGGAAAAAATTGTGAATAAGATACTTATCGGCCCTGCAATAGCGTCAGTTACTTCTGTAGATGTAGTAGCAGCAGATGATCTTCCGGATTACCGGAAGCAGAAAACAATGACACCGGAGGAAAAGAAAAGTGTGCGGCAGATGAATGACCAGGGCATTAAAGACCTGAATGTATCATGGGTAAATGCGATGGTACAGAGTGAACATCCCCTCCGCGAAAAAATGAGTCTTTTCTGGCATGGTCATTTTGCCTGCCGCACGCAAAACGTATTATTTAATCAGCAGCTGCTATCGGTAGTGCGTGAAAATGCACTCGGCAATTTTGGAGATCTGCTCAGTGCAGTATCCAAAAGCCCGGCTATGCTGCAATTCCTCAATAATCAGCAGAACCGTAAACAACATCCCAACGAAAATTTTGCCCGCGAAGTGATGGAGCTATTCACGATGGGAAGAGGTAACTATTCCGAACATGATGTGAAAGAAGCGGCAAGAGCCTTTACCGGATGGGGTTTTGATGAAACCGGCACTTTTGTTTTCCGGCAAAAACAACATGACGATGGTGTGAAAAATTTCCTAGGCAAACAGGGAAATTTTAATGGAGATGATGTACTGAAAATACTATTGGAGCAACGGCACACCGCCAGGTTCATTACCGCAAAAATATACCAGTACTTTGTGTCTGAAACCCCTGATGAAGCGCGGATTACCGCGTTGTCGGAAAAGTTTTACCAGTCGGGTTACCACATCAAATCATTGATGAAAGAGATATTTATGGCCGACTGGTTTTACAGTCCGGATATTATCGGTAACCGGATAAAATCGCCCGTGGAGTTGCTGGCAGGTATCCGCAGAACTATTCCCATGACTTTTGAAAAGGAAGAAGTGATGTTGTTGTTTCAGCGGGTATTGGGTCAGTTGCTTTTTTATCCGCCTAATGTAGCCGGCTGGCCCGGCGGGCGGAACTGGATCGACAGTTCCAGCCTGATGTTCCGGTTACGTGTGCCACAGGTGATATTGTATTCCCAGGCGTTTAATGTAAAGCCCAAAGAGCTGACGCCTGAAATGGGCGAAGGCGCTAACTATAAAATGACGCTGCAGATCAATGATTTCCTGAAACGGCAATTCGCAAAAAAAGTAAATGCAAGTGTGAACTGGGACCCTTATGTGGCCGGCTTCGAGAAGATACCGAGAGAGAGACTGGCAGATGAAATTGCCGGCGTTTTATTGCAGCAGCCCGGCAATATAAGCCGCCAGCTGTTGGAAAAATATGCTGATAGCAGCAGCCGGGAAAACTATATCAAAACGGTAACGATTGATGTGATGAGTACACCGGAATATCAATTGTGTTAACTACTAACCGCTAAAAGTTATGCTATGCTGATTCTCAACAGGCGTCGTTTTTTACAGGTAGGTTCACTGGCTTCAGCAGCGATGATGATGCCAAAGTTCCTGAAAGCACTGGAAAGAGGGCATCTCGCACCTCCCGGCAACAAAGTGCTGGTGATCATCCAGCTATCCGGTGGTAATGATGGATTGAATACTATTATTCCTTATCGTAACGACATTTATTATAAGGCGCGCCCGGCGCTGGGCATAAAAAGGGAAGCCGCCCTTTCCCTGAATGATGAACTGGGTATACACCCGGCGCTGAAAGGGTTAAAGGCCCTGTATGATGACGGCGCGCTGGGCATTCTGAACAATGTAGGCTATCCTAACCCGGATCGCTCGCATTTCCGCTCTATGGATATCTGGCACTCTGCGAGCCAGTCGAACGAGTACTGGTCTGATGGCTGGATAGGCCGTTACCTCGATGCGCAATGCAAGGGTTGTGATAAACCCACACAGGCGCTGGAAATAGATGATACCCTGAGCCTGGCCCTGAAAGGCGACAGCGATAAAGGGCTTGCAATGACAGACCCCGCAAGGCTTTACGGTACCAGTAATGATAAATATTTTGCGGAACTTTTAAAGCAGCATACCAGCGATAACGATCATCACAATAATGCGGATTACCTGTATAAAACGATGGGTGAAACCATTTCTTCTGCAGCCTATATCCAGCAACAGTTTAAAACGTATAAATCTTCCGCTCCCTATCCCAATACAGAACTGGGAAGGAACCTGCGAACCATTGCCAACCTGGTAATGTCGGATATCAACACCAAAGTATATTATGTGTCGCATGGTAGTTTTGATACCCATGTAAACCAGCAGGATCAACAGGCCCGCCTGTTTGGTAAGCTAAGTGATGCATTAACGGTATTTACGGATGATCTGAAGGCGAATCATCGTTTTGAGGATGTGGTAGTGATGACTTTCTCTGAATTTGGAAGAAGGGTAAGCCAGAATGCCAGTGGAGGTACCGATCATGGTACTGCGAATAATATGTTCCTGGTGGGTGGCGGGCTAAAGCAGCCGGGGCTTATCAACGATGGTCCGGACCTGCTTAACCTGAAAGATGGCGACCTGCAATACCAGGTTGACTTTAAAAGCGTGTATGCTACCCTGTTATCTAACTGGCTGGGTGCTGATGATAAAGCAGTACTGAAAAATACCTATTCTCATCTATCGTTTGTTTAGTGCGGAGGGAAGATATTTCACCTCCGCCCCGCCCCGTTATTGTCCCTGTTGACTGATGAGCGCTCTGAAAGCTCCGTCTTTAGTAACGCGCGTCCCGCCAGCGCCGGAGGCATCTTTCAATGTCCCGGAAAAAGTTCCTTCTACCGTAAGGTTATCTATACTGGTAATGGTAATTTTAAAATCAGTGCTTCCTGCTGAAGTAAGGTTGGTGTAGTAAGTGCTGTTCAAAGCGATCAGTAAGCCATTTCCTTTCTGTGTAGCGGGATACACGCCTGGTTTGAAAGGCATGGATGCTGTAGCTAAGCTGAAGGTGATCACATCTCCGTTATAGCTCTGGCCGGTGATTTCCATAGTGGGATAATCATTATCCGGGTTTTCGTCCGTAAGATTTGGCAGGGTGATAGTGCCTTTGGGATTTTCTGAAAGATAAACCCTGTCGTCCAGCTTCAATGAAATAAATCTGCGTTGGCGGCTATCGTCTTTATCCTTGCCGCAGGATGTGCCCAGTAAAACAATGGCGCTGAGCATTGCGGTAACTAATATGCGCATAGGTTATATTATAATCAGTTCTAATTAATCAACGGCTAAATTAAACATTTAAAAATAAAAACGGATGCCGGTAATGGATTGTTACACCCCGTTACCGGCATCCGTAATGATCTTGAAAAGTTGGATCTAAGCTTTGCGGGCGGTGCGGTACAGGTACCAGCCCATAAACGCAAAAAAGGCGCATCCTATTATATAGTAGCCACCCTGCCCGAGGATATTTGTAAGCAGCTGTTGATTATTGAGTTTGGCAAGAATGACAGCGGACCAGTCGAAGCCCGCGAGAATAGCGATAATCACACCGGCTACCGCACCACCGGCCACGAGCCCTGTGGCAAACAGGTTGCCTTTACCTAGTTCCTCTTCTTCCGGAGATATTTTTTTATTGACTTTCTTTTGTTGGTGATCAACCACACCACGGATAGCGCCACCAACAAAGATGGGCAATGTAGTGGATAATGGAAGATAGGCGCCCACTGCGAAAGAGAGCGAATTAACGCCGCACAGTTCCATTGTTACAGACAGGAACACTCCTACCAGTACAAATTGCCAGTCGAGGTTAAATGAAAGAATACCCTTTGCCAGTGTAGCCATGAGGGTACCCTGCGGGGCAGGATAATATGCGCTGCCGATTGCGTGTTCAGTAACACCGTGCGCAATCATATCTGCCGTAGGCTTATCCAGGAACTTCACTGTTAAACCTATTACCACAGAGGATACAATGGCGCCAATGAACAACGCTATTTGCTGGTACATAGGTGTGGCGCCTACGATGTAGCCCGATTTAAGATCCTGGGAAGTGCCGCCCGCATTGGCTGCTGCGATACAGATCATACCGCCTACCACCAGTGCCATTGGTTCATATAGTTTGCCGGTCCAGCCTACGGCGATAAACACCAGGCAGGTGCCCATCAGTGTGGCGATGGTCATACCGGAAATAGGATTGTTGGAAGAGCCGATTAGACCCACAATGCGGCTGGATACCGTAACGAAGAATGCGCCGAAAACGACTACGAGCAAACCTACCAGTAGTTTTTTACCGATAGAATCGCCTGGTAGCTGTGGTAAGAAAGCCATCAGCAGGATGAGGGCAATACTGCCAAACAGCACTACTTTCAGGCTAAGATCCCTTTCTGTTCTGGGTACATTTCCTTTTTCGTCGGTACTGCCGGAGCCATCTTTAATAGCGCCTATGCTTCCTTTGAAAGAGGAGATGATAGTAGGGATAGTTTTCAGAAGGGTGATGAAACCACCTGCTGCTACGGCGCCTGCGCCGATTTGTCTTACGTATGCGTAATAAACGGCGGACGAATAATCGGAGAAAGTGTGCGTGAGCGGATTCCAGTCGCCCTGCCCGCCCGGTGTTTGCAGGTTAGCGAGGTAGCCTATTTTCACCAGCTGTGTGGCAATCACATCTGCCGGCAGCAATGATGCGAGCAGCGGGATGAGTGCCAGCCACGACAGCACGCCGCCGGCCACCAGCACGCCCGCAATGCGTGGACCGATGATATAACCCACACCCATATACTCCGGGGTGATATCAGCGCTGATCTTGGCGGACGGGAAAAATTTACTGGCCTGCTTGGTCATGTATTCCGGTGTTTCGGCAATGACGTGCAGGATCTTTTGCAGGATGGCATAGGCAAAGGCAAAGCCCAGTCCGTAGAAGGCAGTTTTTGCAAAGTCGCCGCCTTTCTCCCCTGCTATCAGTACATCGCCGCAGGCAGTGCCTTCGGGATAAGGCAGGGTTTTATGTTCTTTTACAATCAGTGATTTTCTTAGCGGGATCATCATCAGGGTACCGAGAATACCGCCGAAGATGGCCAGGATGAGGATGGTGAAGTAGTTAAAGAACTGCGTACCGCCGCCATCACTGAGAAACAGGAATCCCGGCAGCGTGAATACTACCCCCGCAGCAATGGATTCGCCGGCAGATCCGGTAGTTTGGATAATGTTGTTTTCCAGGATGGTGGTCTTGAAAAATTTTCTTCCTAAGGTAATAGCGATAACAGCAATAGGAATAGATGCAGAAACGGTAAGACCTGCTTTCAGCGCGAGGTACACGGTGGCCGCTCCGAAGATGATGCCAAATACACAGCCCAGTAAAATGGATTTCAGCGTAAACTCTTTCATTTGTACGCCGGGTAAAACAAAGGGTTTGAAGTTGTTATCAGACATAAGATCGTTTATGGATTACAGGTAGAGATGTAATAAGGAATGAATTTACTTTTAAAAAAGGAAAGGAGGAAAGTTATCAGCTTTCCTCCTTTCCTTTTTATAATAAGGGTGACTTACCTAACACCGTGCATCCATTTTTTCAGGAAGCTGGTAGACAGGAACAGCAGTATGGCTGCGGCGCCTGGCAGGATTACAAACACCATGAAAAACTCGTAGAGGTTGTGGATGGTGAAGCCTGCGAAGGTTGGGTAATGTGTAGCCAGTTTAAGTTCTTGTAATTTATCCATCTGCTGTGCGGTAGCCGTGATGGTGCCATCGAGGATGCCTTTCAGGTCGATACCGTTATCAGTAGCGAGTTTGTATTTATCCAGGGTTGGCGGCAGCAGGGCGCCGAGGGTACCGGCAAGTGCGTAACCGGCAGCATTGGCGAGGAACCATACGCCCATGAGCAGGGAAGAGAAACGGTGAGGGGCCAGTTTGGATACCAGCGACAAGCCTATCGGCGATAAGCACAATTCGCCGAGAGTATGGAAGAGGTACATCAGGATCAACCAGCTTACGCCCAGTTTCTCATTAGGTCCGAGATTTTTCATCTGTATAGCGATGATAAAGAATCCGAGCGCCAGCAATGCCAGTCCGAGTGATTGTTTCATCGGGGAGATGGGCTCCAGGTTGCGTTGCTGTAATTTGAGCCATAACCAGCTGAAAGGCAATGCAAATACGATGATGAAGATAGAGTTGGCGTTTTGAACGAAGGAAGGAGGCATATCCCAGCCGAAGAGGCGGCGATCTGTCTGGTAATCAGCTACAAAGGTAAGGGAGGAACCGGCTTGTTCGAAGCAGGCCCAGAAGAAGATAACGAAGAAGGCCACGAAATAGATAACGGTGATCTGTTGTCTTTCTACTTTGGTAATAGATTTATCGGTAAGGATCAGTACTGCAAGACTGATACCGGCGGCATATATAAAAGGATATACCCATGATTTGATCGGGTTGGGATCGAGCGACAGGTAGTGGATACTAAAAAAGAGGGCTACCATTAAAACCAGTACGCCAACGATAGCGCCGGTAGTAAATTTGGCTTTGTCGGCTTCGCCGGTTATGGAAGAAGGTTTGGAGAAATCCGGTTTACCGCCGATGGCTTCACCGTTTGGCTTTACCACGTATTTGTCTTTCAGGAAGAAGAAGAGGATCGTTCCTGTGAACATGGCTATACTGGCAGCGAGGAAACCCCATTTGAAAGCGCTTACCATTCTTACACCGTCTACTTTCACGTCACCGAGGATCGGGCAGATGAGCATACCGAGGAAGGCGCCCATGTTGATACCCATGTAAAAGATGGTGAAGGCAGAATCGAGGCGGCCGTCGTTTTTCGGATACAGCTGGCCCACCATAGAAGAGATGTTGGGTTTAAAGAAGCCGTTACCGAAGATGATGATGAAGAGGGCGAGCCAAACGATGGTTTTGGCTGTTTCCACGTTGGTAGCGTAGATTGTGGCGCTGAGTACCATGAGGAGCTGGCCAACGCCCATTATAAAACCACCTAATATAATACAGTTCCTGTTACCGAGGTATCTGTCGGAGATGTATCCTCCCAGCATAGGGGTGAGATAACATAAGCCGAGAAAGCCGCCGTAAATGATAGAGGAGTCTGCTTCGGAGAAAGCCAGTGCATTTACCAGGAAGAGCGTGAGTAACGCCCGCATACCATAAAAGTTAAACCGTTCCCACATTTCCGTGGCAAATAATACTGAGAGCCCTTTAGGGTGGCCCTTCTCAGAGGCAATAGGGGACTCTTGTGCAACAGTAGTTTGCATCATAAATTGGTTAGTTTTAGCAATAGTTGTTTTAGATTTCGTGAACCTTTAAATGTGGCAAGTTAAATAAAATCGTTAATCTGCGTAAAAAAATGGTATAAATGCTCATTTTTTGCGGTTTTTTGATCTTTCTTTGCACTTTCTTTCGCATCTGCATTTATTAGGCAATTCATATGAACATACTATTACTTGGAAGTGGTGGCCGGGAACACGCACTGGCCCTTAAAATGTCACAAAGCACCCTTTGCGGTCAACTGTTTATAGCGCCGGGTAATGCCGGTACCGCTCAATGCGGCACGAACGTTAACATGGGAGTGAGTGAATTTGATAAGATAAAGACCTTTTGCCTGGATAATGCGATCGACCTGGTAGTGCCCGGATCTGAAGAGGCCCTGGTAAACGGGATCTATGACTTTTTTCAGAAAGATGGATTGTTACAGCATATCCCGGTACTGGGCCCATCAAAGGAGGGCGCCCAGCTGGAGGGCAGTAAGGCTTATGCCAAGCTGTTTATGCAGCGGAACAATATTCCTACGGCTGCTTACCGGGAATTTAGTGAAGAGAATTATGAAGAAGGGTTGGCTTATCTTCAGCAGCACTCCTTACCAATTGTGTTAAAGGCCGATGGACTGGCAGCAGGTAAAGGCGTGGTGATAGCGGCTTCTTATGAAGAGGCGGCAGAGGAGTTTGAGCAGATGATCAAATCGGCTAAGTTTGGCGATGCCAGCAAAACCGTGGTAGTGGAGCAGTTCCTGACAGGTATTGAGTTGTCTGTATTTGCGATCACCGATGGTCATACCTATAAGATATTACCCGAAGCAAAGGATTATAAAAGAATTGGAGAAGGTGACCTGGGGCTGAATACCGGCGGTATGGGAGCCGTGTCGCCGGTGCCGTTTGCCGACGCTGCTTTTATGAAAAAAGTAGAGGATGATGTGATCCGGCCCACGATAGCAGGGCTTTCCAAAGAAGGTATTGTGTATCATGGCTTTGTGTTTTTTGGCCTGATTAATGTAGAGGGTTCGCCTTTTGTAATTGAATATAACTGCCGTATGGGCGACCCGGAAACGGAAGTTGTGATGCCACGTTTGAAGAATGATGCGTTGGAACTGTTTACTGCAGTAATGACCGGCAAACTGAGCGAGCAAACCATTTACGCTGATGAGCGTGCAGCTGCTACGGTGATGCTGGTATCAAAAGGATATCCTGAAGCATACGAAAAGAATAAGGTGATCAACGGAATTCCGGCGCCTACCCGCGACCAGGTTGTGTTTCATGCCGGTACCCGGCAGGAAGGCAACGAGGTGCTAACCAACGGCGGCCGGGTATTGAGCATTACTTCACTGGCGTCTGACCTGTCTATGGCATTGGCTCATTCTGTACAAACAGCGGAGCAGATTGCGTTTGACGGTAAGGTATACCGCAGGGATATCGGATACGAATTTGTTTAGACGTTAGCCGGGGTTAATCTACAGTAGGGAGGACTGGTACAGGACAATTGAAAAGCGGGACTTGTAAAGGCACAATTTTAGGCAGTAGGAACAATTAAAACGGGGTTATCCCGTTCATCTGGTCGGAGCATAAAGAGAGCAGTTACTATGCCGTTTGTACAACAAATAACTTTTTTTAATATTTAGCTGTATTATTGCAAGAATATCCATTTTTTGCATCGTATATTCGTTGGAATTATTCATTTTTGCATTCTAATTTTTGACCGTATCAACAATGGGATTTTTTAATTTTTTAACGCAGGAAATCGCGATTGATCTTGGTACAGCGAACACGCTGATAATTCATAATGACCAGGTGGTAGTGGACGAGCCTTCCATTGTAGCGATAGAACGGGCTAGTGGCAAAATTGTGGCAGTTGGAAAAAAGGCCATGATGATGCACGAAAAAACACACGAATATCTTCGTACTATACGTCCCCTGAAAGATGGCGTGATAGCGGATTTTAATGCCGCTGAAGGAATGCTCAGGGAACTCATAAAAATGGTTTACCCCAAAAAGCCCTTGTTTGCACCAAGCTGGCGGATGGTGATCTGTATCCCTTCCAGCATTACGGAAGTGGAAAAGAGAGCTGTACGCGACTCTGCAGAACAGGCCGGCGCGAAGGAAGTATACCTGTTGCACGAGCCAATGGCAGCTGCCCTGGGTATCGGTATTGATGTAGAGGAGCCGGTGGGTAATATGATCATTGACATAGGCGGTGGTACTACCGGTATTTCGGTAATTGCCCTGGCTGGTATTGTTTGCGACCAGAGTATCCGTATTGCCGGTGACGAGTTCACTGCTGATATCATGGAAGCCCTGCGCCGTTACCATAGCCTCCTGATAGGTGAAAGAACTGCCGAACAGATTAAGATCCATATCGGGTCAGCCCTGAAGGAACTGGATAACCCACCGGATGATATTCCTGTTAACGGAAGGGATCTGGTAACCGGTATCCCCAAGCAAATCATGGTATCTTACCAGGAAATTGCGGAAGCCCTTGATAAATCTATCTTTAAAATCGAAGAAGCCATCCTGAAAGCGCTGGAAACAACGCCTCCGGAACTGGCCTCAGATATTTACCGCAGGGGTTTATACCTGACCGGTGGCGGTGCATTGCTGCGCGGACTGGATAAACGTCTTACCCAAAAAATCAAACTGCCGGTGCATGTAGCAGACGATCCGTTACGCGCAGTGGTAAGAGGTACAGGTATTGCCTTAAAGCATGTAGGTAAGTATCCGTTCCTGATGCAATAAAACTATTTGTGATCCGGATATTTTGTTATTCATCCTATTTGGAAGGAACGGCAGGGTATCCGGATAACCAAATCCTAAAATAGTGCGCGCTTGTGCGAAATCTAATCATTTTCTTTAGGCGATATTTTAACTTCTTCTTATTTCTGCTGCTGGAAGTGATTTGTATGGTATTGGTATTCCAGCATAACAACTTTCAGCGAGCCGCCTACCTCAGTTCCGCAAATGACATCAGCGGGAAATTATATGACAAGTATAATAATGTACAGTATTACTTTCACCTGAAGTCGACCAACGACAGCCTGGTGAATGAAAACATGCGCCTGCACAACATGCTCCGTACCAGCTACGATAGCATGGTAACCACCAACGGGATCAAAATTGACACCGTTCGCCAGTACAGCGATGATACAGCCCACCGGATCATTGGCACACAGATCCGCCGGTACGAGTACTTCTCCGCCAAAGTGATCAACAACTCCATCAATAAACCCGTTAACTATATTACTATTCACCGCGGCAGCCTGCAGGGTATCCGTCCTAATATGGGCGTTATCAGCAGCAGCGGCGTGGTAGGTGTGGTGAGAAGCGTGAGCGACAACTACTCCGTGGTATTGTCCATGCTCTCAAAATCCAACTCCGTATCCATCAGCGCCCGCCTGGGCCAGGGAAAAGAAATGGGTTCCGTACACTGGGACGGTGAAGATGCCGGTTATGCCCTGTTGAAAGATGTACCGAAAAGTGCCAAGATACATAAAGGTGATACGGTGGTGACCAGCGGCTTCTCTGCCCTGTTCCCCGAAAATATTCCGATCGGCTATGTGGAAAGCATTGCTGTAGGAGACAAAGCCAGCACCTCATTTACTATCCGGTTGAAATTGGCTACCAATTTCTTTAACCTGCAGTATGTGTATGTGATAGAAAACCTGTTGAAAGAAGAACAACAAAGATTGGAAGATTCAACGTATAAGTTGATTAAATGAGTATACTGTTAAGAAATATAATCCGCTTCGTGCTCCTGCTGTTGATTCAGGTGTTTGTGCTCAATGAAATATTGTTGCACCAGCTGGTGAGCCCCTATCTTTATATGCTGTTTATCCTGGCGCTGCCTTTTAATCTGCCACGCCCGGGGCTTATGCTCCTGGGATTGCTGATGGGGCTTTCACTGGATATGTTTATGAATACGCCTGGTATGCATGCTGCTGCCTGTGTATTCATTGCTTATCTGCGTCCGTTTATTATCAATATCCTATCGCCCCAGGGAGGTTTTGAAACTACCCAGAAAACGCCTTCGATGACCAGTATGGGCGTGTCCCAGTTTCTCATCTATGCCGCTATCCTGGTATTCCTGCACCATGCGCTTTTCTTTACACTGGAAGTATTTGGTATGGGCAACCCGTTATACCTGGTGATGAAGATCGTTTTTTCAACACTGGCCAGTCTTTTCCTGATTGTGCTGTATGAATTGCTGTTCTTCTCGAAAAAATAATTTCTGCTTTTTAACGTAGGTTTGTAACTTAAAATAATTCCGTCCTTAATAGCATGTCAGTATTCAATCAGCCCAGGAAGAGAGTAATACAGATGATTATACTTGGGATGGTAATACTGATCATCACCAGGTTATTCTTTCTGCAGGTAGTGGAAAAGAAGTACGCCAAGCTGGCGGATGCCAATGCCGTGCTTCGTAAAGTCATTTATCCAAGCCGGGGTATTATCTACGACCGGCAGAACCGCAGCATCCTCGGCAACGACGTATTATATGACCTCGTGGTAACGCCTGCCAGCGTAAAAAGCATCGATACAGGCTATCTCTGTAATATTTTAAAAATAGATAAGGAAGAATTCAGGAAACGGATTGTTACCGCCATTATCAAAAACGGCCGGGTAAGACAATCAGTTTTTGCTCCCCTGCTGGCGCCGGAAGTATTCGGCCAGCTACAGGAAAGCATGTACCTTTTCCAGCCGGGCTTTGAACTGGTGCCCCGACAAATCCGCTCCTACCCTTATTCGGCTGCAGCTAATATCCTCGGGTATATTGCGGAAATATCCCCCGCCATGTTAAAGGACACAGGGAACTATGCTTCGTATAACTCCGGCGATTATCTGGGATTCACTGGTCTGGAGAAGACCTATGAAACCGTATTAATGGGACAACGCGGTATACAATACCTGATTAAAGATAACCTGAACAGGCCACAGGGCGCTTACGAAAACGGGGAGTTTGACAGTGCGGCAGTAGCAGGCCGGAACCTGCGGCTTTCCCTGGATATTGAATTACAGGTACTCGGCGAAAAATTAATGAAAGGTAAATCGGGCAGCATCGTGGCCATTGATCCGCAAACCGGCGGTATCCTGGCAATGGTAAGCGGTCCGAGCTTCGATCCCAACCTGCTCACAGGTCCGTACCGGAGCGCCAATTTCAGTAAACTCTATACAGATACTACCAAACCACTGTTTAACCGTGCCATCCAGGCTACTTATCCGCCGGGCTCCACGTTTAAACCGATGATTGCACTGGTAGGACTGGATGAAGGCGTAATTACGCCGAGCTTTGGATACCCTTGTGGCGGCGCTTACTACGGCTGTTCAAGACCTATCAAATGCGAACACCATGACGCCGGTCACGCGGCTAACCTCCGCCTGGCTTTATCGCATTCCTGTAACTCCTATTTTTCGCATGTATACCGTTTGAGTGTGGATGCGGCCAAATTTGGCGGCATCAAGGTAGGCGGTATGCAGAAGTGGGCCGACTATATGAACAACTTCGGCTTTGGCCATAAGATAGGGGTAGATATTCCCAGTGAAGGACGTGGACTGGTGCCCGATAAAAAATACTATGATGCCCGGTACAAAGGCAGCTGGAACTCCTGTACTTCGGTGTTCCTGGGAATTGGTCAGGGTGAGTTGCTGTTAACACCGCTGCAAATGGCCAACGCCATGTGTATTGTGGCTAACCGTGGCTCCTACTATATTCCGCACTTTGTAGCCAGTATTGATAACGATAACACGCATCTCCTGGATAAATACAAACAGAAACACGAGGTAGCGCATATCTCTGATACAGCCTACAGCGCTGTTATTCACGGTATGACAGATGTGGTGGAAAGTGGTACCGGGCGTATTGCGCAGATTGAAGGTATCAGCGTTGGTGGTAAAACCGGTACAGCAGAAAACTACGGTATTGTAAACGGTGTAAGAACAAAACTGAAGAACCATGCGGTGTTTGTGGCCTTTGCCCCTGCTGAAAAAGCACGTATAGCCATTGCCGTGATTGTGGAAAACTCCGGTTTTGGTGCGAAGTATGCAGCGCCTATTGCCAGTTTGATGATGGAGAAATACCTGAAAGACAGTATCTCCACCAAACGTCAGCCGCTGTTGAAAACAGTGATGGAAACAGTAACAATAGATCAGGCCATGCTGGCTAAATCGCATTTGGATTCATTGAATCAGAATGCTGTTATTAAGAAGAACAAGCCTTAACCAATCATCGAATAAACCGATTAATCAATAATGAACCGCTCGCAAGCCAAACTGACACAAGGGATTGACTGGCCAATAGTTGGCCTGTACCTGGCATTGGTGATCATAGGCATCATGTCCATTTTTGCTGCGGAATACCGGGGTGATGATAACGTGTGGCAGGATATCCTTCATCCAAATAAAAATTATTCCAGACAACTGATCTGGTTTGGTGTATCCATTGTACTGGCAGCAGTGATATGGCTTACAGACAGTAAATTTTTTACGGCCACAGCCAACCTGATGTATGCAGGCGGGCTACTGCTTTTGTTGCTGGTACTGGGCATCGGTAAAGATGTGAAGGGATCGCATTCCTGGTTGGTGATCGGGGGATTCCAGTTTCAGCCGGCGGAACTGACAAAGCTCTGTACCAACCTGGCCCTCGCCAAATACCTGTCGTCGCAGGAAACTGATTTCACGAAACTACGATCGAGACTGATTGCCGCTGCATTGGCCCTGATACCTGCCGGTATCATCATTTTGCAGGACGAAACAGGATTGGCGCTGGTATATTTTTCCTTTTTCCTGGTGATGTTCCGCGAAGGATTACCCGGCGTATTGCTGGTGATAGCCTTTTCGGGCATTGTGCTGGTACTGTCGGCCCTGCTGGTTGACCGAACGATACTGTTTATCATTTTTACGGTCATCACCGCGCTGGTCATATACTTTATGCGGCGCGAAATAAAACGAAAGCGATCGAAGCTTGCACTGATACTGGGGGTATATGCCTTCTGCGGACTGTTTGTAATGTTCATCGTTCCCTTTGTATTTACCAAAGTGCTGAAGGACTACCAGGTACGCCGTATTGAAGTAATGCTGGGTAAGGAAAATGACCCCAAGGCGACCTACAATACCAGGCAGAGTATGATTGCCATCGGTTCCGGCGGCTTCTGGGGAAAGGGGTACCTGAAAGGCACCCAAACCCGTTACGATTTTGTACCTGAACAAAGTACCGACTTTATCTTTTGTACTGTGGGAGAAGATTTCGGCTTCTTCGGGAGCGTGATTTTCCTGGGTATTTATGTAGCCCTGCTTTTCCGGATCATTTTTGTGGCGGAGCGACAGCGATCGACCTTTACGCGGGTGTATGCCTATGGAGTAGCCAGTATCATCTTTTTCCACCTGGCTATTAATATTGCTATGACGATCGGTCTTGCGCCGGTGATCGGGATTCCGTTGCCACTGGTGAGCTATGGCGGGTCTTCCCTGATGACCTTTACCATGCTGATATTTATACTGCTGCGGCTGGATGCCGACCGGCAGATGGTGTTAAGATAGTATCTTTGCAAAATGGCACGTATCATTCCATTATCAGAAGGGTCATTTACCGTAGACGGGACCAAGAAATTTTTTCCTTTTAAGCTGGGAACGGATAGCATGCAGGACCGCCCGCATGGTTCGTTGCTGGTTGAAATACAGCCGTTCCTTGTTATCACGGACCGCGACTATATTTTATTTGATACCGGGTTGGGTTTCCGTAACCCCGATGGCGTATTGCAAATCCACCAGCACCTGATAGACAATGGCATCAATCCTATGGAGATCACCAAGGTATTGATGAGCCATTTACATAAAGATCATTCCGGTGGCGTTTCTTCAGAAGATCCTATCACGAAAGAGCGTACGCTTAATTTTCCGGGGGCTACCTATTATGTGAATAACGAGGAAATGCTTTACGCGATAGAACACTCCGGCAAATCCTATCTCTCCGAAGATATAATATTATTACAACAGCGGGATAACGTGGTGTTTACTACCGGCAATGGCACTATCGACGGATATATTCACTACGAAGTGACCGGTGGTCACTGTCCTTATCACCAGGTGTTTTTGGTAGATGATGGAACGGATAAAATATTTTTCGGGGGAGATGTGGCGCCACAGATATCCCAGATGAGGAGCAGGTTTGCAGCTAAATATGATTACGACGGCAAGCGCAGTATGGAACTTCGCCAGGAGTTCCTGGAGCGCGGCAAACAGGAAGGCTGGACATTCCTTTTTTATCATGATACCAAAGAACCTTTTGCTAAGTTTTAAAAGCTAAAGGAGCATGTATACGCTGTTTAACAGCTTGTCACTTACCGGACAGGATACCATTAAAACATGGGAGCAACAGGGCCGCAGCTGGGCATCGTATAGTGTTTACCGTGATCAGGCCACACACGAACTGTATATTCCGCAAACGATACTTAACCTGGTAGTACAGGGAGAGAAAAGAATGTACGACGGCAGGCAGGTACATTACCTGCATGCCGGAGATGCGATGATAATTCCGCCCGGCAGCCTGCTTTGCTCTGAAATATTACGGCCACAGCGGCAATACGGGAGCATTAACCTGGTGATCCCGGATGAGATGATCCTGGCCTTCCTCAAAAAGCCAGGGAAAACCAATACGGCCGGGCGGGCATTAACCACGCTGCCGGTAAACAGCCAGTGGTACAGCTTCACCCAATCGCTGCTGCGTCACTTTGCAGACGATAACCTCACCACACCTGATTATTACGACATTATTTCACACGCGCTTCACCTTATTTCCGGAGAAGAAGCTATAAGTGCCATGCTCACCAAAGCCGCTATGTATCCGCTTCCGGAGGTGATGGAAAAGCTGAGTACAGGGATGGCAGAAGTAAAGCAGCTGGAAGAGGTAGCTGCTATGGGGCATATGAGTACTGCCACATTGAAACGCCGCTTCCGGGATATTTATCATAGTTCTCCCATGCACTGGGTGCTGGAGAAGCGGTTGCAGATGGCCGGTTTCCTGTTGCGTACCACGGAGCAACCGATCGCGGAAATAGCTTACAGCAACGGGTTTGAAGACGTAACCCATTTTTACCGGCAGTTCCGCCGTTGTTTTGAAGTAACGCCACTGCAATGGCGTAAAATGGAAACTGATCTTTTCAGCAAATAGTTGTGCCGGCGGATGGCTTACATTGTGAAAAAAAACAGCAATGGAAAATCTGATCCACATCGGTGAAGCCTGGGTACAGGCGTGGAATTCACACAACCTCGACGAAATAATGTCGCACTACGACGATGATGTTACCTTCTATTCCCCGTTAATTAAAAGAATCAACAATGACCCTACGGGTTGTATCCGGGGGAAAGAAAACTTAAAGGCTTACTTCACCAGGGGGCTGGAAGCCTATCCTGATCTGCATTTTGAGCTGTATCACATCCTGGAAGGCGTGAATTCTATTGTGCTTTATTATAAGAGTATCAATGATAAATTAAGTACGGAGATGATGGTGATTAATGAGAAAGGGCTGGTGAGTGAAGTAAGGGCACATTATAAATAAAGAGAATTGCGGGGGCTTCCCCGTAATTCTTTCAGGGTCTTCTTCTCGGGCCTCCACCCATTCTGTTCATGCGTTGGGTATTGAGGTGGTTAACCATGATGGTCCGGAATTCTCTTTCGCTTTTAAACACCATGCCTGCTTTTCTGCCGGGGAGTACACGCTGGAATTCTGTACTGTAGCGTGATTTAATGTCCAGCATTCGTTTTTCGTACTTCAGTTCCTTATCCATATTTCTCCGGGCGGCATCGTCGGCGTTGTCGGTAGCTATTTTTTCCTGGTCTCTTTTCTGGTGGCGTTCTGCGATCAGTTGTTCCACTTCATGGGTATAATTATTATAAACCGGCCAGAACTTCTGGGCTTCTTCCGGTGTGAGGTTTAATTTCTGGGAGAGGTATTGGATCTGTATGGCTTTTATTTTTTCTGCGGCGCTTTCGGACGGGGTTTGCTGGGCGTTACTCACGCCGGCATGGGTGAGGAGCACAAACATTGTAATCCATATAAAGTAAAAATGTTTCATCATTTATTTTCAGGTAACACTTCCTTTGATAAATCGGTCCTTTGCAGGTATTTTTCGATGGCTTCCAGTGGAACTGCTTCATTCAGCTGACTTTGCACCGGGCTTGTTTCCGCGGAACTGGCAAAGAAAGCTTCATTATCAAAGGGATCTGTGTGGGTTTGCAGGTAATTAACGATATCCTGGTCATTCAGGTCTTCCAGTTGTCTTTCTATAGTATTATGATGGTTGTTATTGTTGATAACGAACAGGATGGCGCTGCTACCGATGAAAGCGGTAAGACAGGCGGCCACGGTCCATTTCAACCACGTGGCGGTCCGGTTCCGGTGCGCTACCCGCAGTGGAATTACGGGGCTGGAGTTGGCCCGGAGCGACTCAAAATAGCCGGTGGGTACTGTAAATGGCGTCTGCTTGGGGATTGCCGCCAGGAAGGGGGAAATAGCTTCCAGTTCCGCGTGTATGGAGGTGAGGGAGCTGGTTTCTTCTTCCGTTTGGATCCGTTGCAGGATGGCCTGTGGTAATCCTTCGAAATAGCCGGCAGGAACAGTTTGCGGCTGATTTGGAACAGCGGTTGTCCCGGAACGCAGATCTTCCAGCTGAATTTGCAGCAAGATAGCGGCGGGCAGGTGTTCAAAATAGCCTGCCGGTACCGTAAATGGTACTTCTGCGGGCCAGTTGGTGCCTGGAGCTATTTGCATTAATTCATTTGTTATGTAGGTCTGCCTGTTCATATTTGCTGTTTTTTAGACAGTAAACGGTACTAATAGTTTAATGTGATTTTAATCTTTTGGTAAAATTCTTTAAAAATTACTTAAAATAAATATTTGTAAAATTTATACTCAGCCATTGCGGATGAACTCCTCGATTTTCTTAACAGCATGATGATAAGAGGCTTTCAGGGCGCCTTCCGAGGTATCCAGCACTTTGCTCATTTCCTCGTAGGGCATTTCATCATAGTAGCGCAGGTTAAATACAATCCTTTGTTTATCGGGTAAACTGAGGATGGCGCGCTGCAGTTTCCATTCCAGTTTATTGGGATCGAACTGCGGATCTGCCCTGAGTTTGTTGCTTAGGCCGGTTTCTATATCCGACAGCGAAACGGACGTTTTACGTTTTTGCTGCTCCAGGAAAGTCAGGCTTTCGTTGGTGGCTATTTTATAGAGCCAGGTATATAGCTGTGCATCTTCCCGGAAATTTTCCAGGTTTTTCCACACTTTAATAAAAACATTTTGCAACACATCGTTGGCATCGTCGTGATCCATTACCATCCTGCGGATATGCCAGTAAAGCCTTTCCTGGTACTTTTGGATAATAAGGGTAAACCCTTTTTCCTTAGTATCAGGTATACGGTATAATGCCAAGAGTGATTTATCGTCCTGTGAAACGGCCATAGGTTAAATGGTTCTTAACAGGTTTTAGTTCATTGAATATAAATAAAAACCTGTTCATAAGACGCGGATATTGTGGCAAAGTTTAATGAGGGTGGAGAGATCGCCTTCGGCGATTACGTTTTGATGTAAAAAAGATTTGGGAGATGAAAGCAGGCATATCTGCTTTCATCTCCCAAAATATTATCATCAGACTGATGTCTGATTCTGTAAAAGACAATCACCGAAGGCGATTTGCTTTGCTTATGCTTTTTTCTTACGCTGTATTGCTTTTTCTGCTGCGGCAACGATGTGATCTGCATCGAGGCCATATTTTTTCAGCAGGTCCAGCGGTTTACCGCTTTCACCGAACGTATCGTTGGTGCCCACATATTCAATGGGAACAGGCGTATGACGGGCAGCTACCTGTGCGATGCTGTCGCCCAGACCACCGAGTACGTTGTGTTCTTCTGCAGTAACTGCGCAACCGGTTTTCTTCAGGGAAGCAATGACAGCTGCTTCGTCCAGCGGTTTAATAGTGTGAATGTTGATGATTTCCACGCTGTAGCCTTTTTCTTCCAGTACTTTACCGGCTTCGATGGCAATCCAAACCAGGTGACCGCAGGCGAATAAGGTGATGTCTGTTCCTTCGTGGAGGATCTGTGCTTTACCTACTTCAAATTTCTGGTCTTCAGCGGTAAAGTTAGGCCATTTCGGACGGCCGAAACGGAGATATACCGGTCCTTCGTAATCAGCGATAGCGATGGTAGCTGCTTTGGTTTGGTTGAAATCGCAAGGTACGATTACAGTCATTCCGGGCAGCATTTTCATCATGCCGATATCTTCCAGGATCTGGTGGGTAGCGCCATCTTCACCCAGGGTAAGTCCTGCGTGGGAAGCGCATATTTTTACGTTCTTGTTGGAATAGGCAACAGACTGACGGATCTGGTCGTATACCCTTCCGGTAGAAAAGTTAGCGAAAGTAGTGGTGTAGGGGATTTTACCGCCGATGGTTAAGCCGGCAGCGATGCCGATCATGTTGGCTTCTGCGATACCTACCTGCACAAAGCGATCAGGAAATTCTTTAATAAAAGCGTTCAGTTTCATAGAACCGAGCAAATCTGCTGTCAGCGCAACTACATTGGGGTTTTTACGACCTACTTCGAGTATGCCCTCACCAAACCCACCGCGGGTTTCTTTTTCATTTAGTGGTTGAATATCTTTTACCATTGTGGTCTTTTTAAAATTGAAGCGTAAATGTAATCATTAAAAAAAGAGGATCCTAGTTACTCAGCACTTTATTGCGCAGGCTCACTTCCCATTGCCATGCAGTGCGCATACTGTCTTCGATACCAATTTTTGGTTCCCAGTTCAGCTTTTCTTTTGCTTTACTGTTGTTGGCGTAAATAGAGATCACATCTCCTTCCCTGCGTGGGCCGGTGGTGTAGTTTAATTTGATGCCGGAAATTTTTTCGAATGCCTTGATGGCTTCCAGAACGGTTACTCCGTTGCCGGTGCCGAGGTTAAACACTTCGCAGTTGCTGGAATTCCGGTGTTCTATGAGGTATTGGAGCGCTTTAGTGTGAGCGGCGGCGATATCCATTACGTGGATATAGTCACGAACGCAGGAGCCATCGCGGGTATCGTAATCGGTGCCGAATACGGTCATTTTAGGAATTTTACCAATAGCCGTTTGGGTGATTACGGGAACCAGGTTGTCTGGTTTTCCCAGTGGCAGTTCGCCGATAAGTGCGGATGGGTGTGCGCCTACCGGGTTAAAATAACGAAGCAGGATAGAGTTGGTTTCATTTACCCGGCTATAGTCTTCGATGATTTGTTCACCCATTTGCTTGGTACGTGCGTATGGCGATTGAGCTTCGCCGAGCGGAGTTTCTTCCACTACCGGCAGGGCTTTGGTATTGCCATAAACGGAGCAGGAAGAGGAGAATACGAGGTTGGGGACATTGTATTCTTTTACGCATTTCAGCACGTTGATGAGCGAGGTGAGGTTATTCTGAAAGTACATCAGGGGCTCGTTTACAGATTCTCCCACTGCTTTCAGCGCTGCAAAATGGATGACGCCAACGATATCCCGGTTTTCATGAAATACCGCATTGGTGTCTTCCAGGTTACAAAGATCTACTTTGTAATTGCGTACCTTTTTTCCGGTAATTTTCTCTATACCATCTAATAATTGGGTGCTGCTCCTGATATTACTGTCTACAGATACTACATCAAATCCATTATTGATCAGATCTACAATAGTATGCGCGCCTATATAGCCACAACCACCCGTAACAAGAACCTTCATGATATTTCAGATTTACGTTTATTTGATATTTCAGAAAACTTTTTGATTGAGCACCGTTTCGAGGTAAGCTCCATAGCCGCTTTTCAGCAAAGGTTTGGCCAGTTCTTTAAGTTGGCTGGCGTCAATAAATCCTTTGCGGTAGGCGATTTCTTCGATACAAGCCACTTTGATTCCTTGTCTTTGTTCTATTACCTGTACAAATTGGGATGCCTGCATCAGTGAGTCGAATGTACCGGTATCCAGCCATGCCGTTCCGCGTGGTAAGATAGAAACTTTTAATTTTCCACGCTGTAAATATTCTTTATTTACATCTGTAATTTCATATTCGCCGCGTGGACTGGGTTGCAGGTTTTTAGCGATTTCCACTACTTCGTTATCGTAGAAATAAAGTCCCGGTACCGCGAAGTTGGATTTGGGTTGGGTGGGTTTTTCCTCGATGGACAGTACTTTCATGTCTGCACCGAATTCCACTACTCCATATCTTTCGGGGTCGGATACCTGGTAGGCATATACGATTCCGCCGTCGGGGTTGGTGTTATGTGCCAGTTGCGTGCCGAGTCCGGCGCCGTAAAAGATGTTATCACCCAGTACCAGGGCTACCGTGTCCTTACCGATGAATTCCTCACCGATCACAAAAGCCTGGGCCAAACCATTTGGATTGGGTTGTTCTGCGTAGGTTAAATTCAGTCCAAGTTGTTGTCCGTTGCCGAAAAGCCGTTGAAAACCCGGCAGGTCGTGCGGGGTGGAAATGATCAGGATATCCTTGACGCCCGCCAGCATCAGGGTAGACAGCGGGTAATAGATCATTGGTTTATCATACACCGGCATTATCTGTTTGCTGATAGCAAACGTAATGGGGTGTAGGCGGGTGCCGGAGCCGCCGGCCAGGATAATTCCTTTCATTTGCAAGATCAATTTTTGATGGTCACTAACTCAACTTTCCGATTAGGAAAACCGCACAAAAATAGCGGCTCTCTTTCAATTGGCATCTTTTTTTTATAAAAAAAGCTCTCCGGAGGTTGCGGAGAGCTTTTCAAAGTATGTGCCGGTTCACTTTTTTAAATGAACAGATTTACGATGAAATAGGTGAATGCAGCCAGTAATCCACTGATGGGGATGGTTAAAACCCAGGCCCACAGCAGGGATACGGTAACGCCCCAACGAACGGCGGATAACCTTTTGGTAGCACCTACCCCCATAATAGCACCCGTAATAACGTGGGTGGTACTGGCGGGAATACCCAGATGTTCCGTGAGGAAGAGGGTAATGGCGCCGGAGGTTTCAGCAGCCACACCTTCGAGTGGGGTTACTTTGGTGATACGCGTTCCCATTGTTTTTACGATTTTCCAGCCACCGCTCATGGTTCCGAGTGCAATACAGGTAAAGCAGGCAAGCGGTACCCAATCCGGCATTTCCTTGAGACTGCCGATATAACCGGCAGACACCATCGCGGCGGAGATGATACCCATTACCTTTTGGGCATCGTTACTACCGTGACCGAGGCTCAATGCCGCGGAAGAGGCCAGCTGCAGGCGTTTGAACCAGCTTTCTGCCCGGTATGGATTTGCCTTACGGCAGACATTTACAATGATGAGTGTTATAATAAAGGCCACCACCATACCTATGAGGGGTGCCAGTACAATAAAATACACGGTGGGTAATACTTTGTGGAAATTAATTACATCAATATTGCCACCGGAGGCCGTTACAGCCGCACCAATGAAACCGCCTATCAGGGTATGCGAGGAGCTGGAAGGAATCCCCAGCCACCACGTGAAGAGGTTCCAGGTAATAGCAGCCACCAGGCCGCAAAGGATTACTTTCAGCGTGATAAACTGTTCAAATACCGAGTTGGCAACGGAATTCGCTACTTTAAATTCACCGATGTAATATTTGGCAACAAAAAAGGCCACAAAGTTGAATACTGCGGCCCAGAGTACTGCCTGGAAAGGGGTAAGTACCTTGGTCGACACAATAGTGGCGATAGAGTTGGCGGCATCATGGAAACCATTGATATAGTCGAAAATGAATGCCAGTATGATAATAATTACTAGTAAAGTCATGACATCAGGAGAATTATGCGTTCAGAACTGTATTCCCCTTTATCAGGAGTACTTGATAATAATGGTTTCTATTACGTTGGCGCAGTCCTCGCATTTATCGGTAGCGATTTCCAGGGCCTGGTAGATTTCACGCATTTTAATCAGTTCTGCCGCGTTCTGCTCTGTGTCAAACAGGTCGGCGATAGCCATGTCGTAGATGTCATCAGCATGGTTTTCCAGGCTGTTGATCTTTACGCAGGCATCCGTAATGATGCGCATATTCTGCATATTACGCAGTTCGGGGATTGCTTTGGCAAGTTCCAGTACACCCAGGTGGATCAGTTCCGCCAGTTTGCGGATGCTATCGTTGATGTAGTGTACTTTATAGAGATCCATTCTTTTGGCAGAACCGTGGATGTAATCTGCCACATCGTCCAGTGTTGCCGCCAGGTAGTGAATGTCTTCACGGTCAAACGGGGTGATAAAGTTCTGTCCGAGCTCTACAAATATGCGGTGTGTGTAATCGTCGTTTTTGTGTTCCAGGCGTTCTATCAGGTGTACCTTATCCTTTCTCACGGCCAGATCTGTGGTGGCTACCAGCTCGTTGAGCACAGTCGCCATTTCTACCAGATTGGAAGCTACATCTTCAAACAAAGAATAAAATACCCGGTCTTTCGGCATGAATAGTTTAACAAAAGAATTGAAGCCTCCCATACGTTTGAGTTTATAAAATTTGCCGCAAAAATAGCTTTCAGAATCTATCCCAGCCAGTAAAAAACGTGAATTAATAATTCCTTAACACTGGATTAATATAAAAGTAATATAGCGATTTTTCCTTTGCATAGAAAATTATACTCATAAACAGGCTGCCTACAACCTGTACATACAAACCTATAATGTCGGATAAACGCCCATTAGATATAGCTGTAATTTCAGATGTTCATCTGGGAATTTACGGTTGTCACGCCAAAGAGCTGATTCAGTACCTGGATAGTATCGACCCGCGGATATTGGTGCTGAATGGGGATATTATCGATATCTGGCAATTCAGCAAACGCTATTTCCCAAAGGCCCATACCAAAGTGATCCGGAAAATCCTGAAGATGATCGGCAAAGGCACCGAGGTGTATTATCTGACAGGTAATCACGACGAGGCCCTTCGTAAATACGCAGGGTTTGAACTGGGCAACTTTACGATCGATAATAAGCTGGTGCTGGAGGTAGATGGCAAAAGGCACTGGTTCTTTCATGGCGACGTGTACGATGTGACCATGAAAAACTCCAAGTGGCTGGCCAAACTCGGTGGCAAGGGATACGATCTGCTGATTATCCTCAACCGGCTGGTAAATCATGTACTGGAAAGCATGGGGAGGGAAAAGATGTCTTTCTCCAAAAAAGTAAAACAAGGGGTAAAGTCGGCCGTGAAGTTTATTTCCGATTTTGAACAAACCGTTGCTGAAATAGCGGCAGACAAGGAGTTTGATGTAGTGTGCTGCGGTCATATCCACCAGCCCCTGATCAAAGAAATGAAAGTAGGCGATAAAACGATCACTTACCTGAATTCCGGCGATTGGGTAGAAAGTCTCACCTCTCTTGAATATATTAACCAGCAATGGGCCCTTTACCAACACCCCGTTACCCGTAAAGGCGCTGTATTGGCAGAAGATGACGATGATGGGCTCACCGATTGGGACGCTACGCGTATTATTACCTTCCCCGGTTCCTGATTTTTTTCTTTCTGTTTATTACATTTTAATATTTTAAATATATTTATATTTAAATACTATTTTCACAAAATCATAACAAGCGCTTAATATTAAATTAAAAGTAGACTACTAAGTTTGCCAGAGAAATAATTAAGTGTGACGATATTGGCACATTTAAATAAGCCAGAAAAACAGCTAGATGAAAGTATTGAAGTTACATCCTTTAATGACTATCTCCCTATTGCAAATGCAGATCCAGCGTTTGCTCTTTTGTAATGTGGCCGTGTATGTGCGTAACTCACTTGCCAATACATTTGATACATTAAAGGACGCGGGTTTTGAAGAAGATGTTTTGATTGAATTTCCTATCGACGAAACATTGAGTTTGCGGGAGTTTGAGGAAGAAGTGGAAGAACGGTTTAATTTTTCCCTGGAGTTGTGCAATAAGGACAACAAACCCTTCATGAATAAAAGCCAGCACTTATTCCAGATTGCCTGCCCCGTAGCCGATAGAAAAACCGACCGTAACTACCAGCTGGATATTTCCCTTGATATGTTGACGAATAATAACCGCCAGTCGCCACAGCAAAATATGTGGTAACCGATAATATTCCCCTGACCTGTATTCTCTTAGCTGACCCGGCTACTTTCTGTTTATATTACCATCAACGCTCTTCCTGAAAACCCTTTTATCAATTAACATTCTGGTAATACCCCGTTAACACTTCGGTAATGTAGTGCCAATACTTTTGCCATCAAATATTAAAACGGGATTAAAACCGTATTAAAATCTGATTAAAAAAATATTGTGAAACGAATCTCTTCTGTACTTATCTGGGCACTGTTAGTGTGTTGTTCCTTTGCCAATGCCTCCTTCGCAGTTGATCCTGCCAAAATCACCGGTAAGGTGACAGACAAGAAAACAGGTGAAGCCATCATCGGGTTAACCGTAGTGGTAGCCGGTACAGGCAAAGGTGCGGTAACGGATGTTGAAGGTAGATACCAGATTTCAGTAGCCCCCGGCACTTATACCCTGGAGTTTAAATTCATGGGATATCAGACCAAATCAGTTTCAGAAGTAGTGGTGAATGCAGGTAAACCTACTTACCTGGATATTGTAATGGAAGAAAGAAGTTCCAAAAGCCTGAAAGAAGTAGTGATCACCGGAACCGCTAAACAGGAAACCATTAACTCCCTGCTTACCCTGCAAAAGAATACCAACACCGTAGCACAGGTAGTATCTGCAGAAGCGATCCGTAAATCACCGGACAGAAATACCGGAGAAGTACTGAAAAGAGTATCCGGCGCTTCTTTGCAGGAAGGAAAATACCTCATCGTACGCGGACTTGCCGACCGTTACAACCAGGCCACCGTTAACGGCGCCCTGCTGTCCAGCACAGAACCAGACCGTAAAACATTTTCCTTTGACCTGTTCCCCTCCAATATTGTTGAAAACATTGTGATCAATAAAGCCGCTGTACCTGAATTGCCTGCAGAATTTGCCGGCGGTCTTGTACAGGTGAACACAAAAGATATTCCTTCCGAAAACTTCCTGACCGTATTGGCAGGTACAGGTTTCAATACCATGTCTGTCGGAAAGGATTTCTACACTTATAAAGGTGGAAACCAGGACTGGATTGGTATTGACGACGGAACCAGAAAGCTGCCATCCGCTTTTCCATCTTCCAAAGCTGGTTATGATCAGCTGCCAACTGCAGATAAAATTGCTGTATCCAAATCATTCCCGGACATCTGGGGCGTAAATACCAAAACCACACCGCTTAACTCCAATTTTCAGATTGCAGGTGGTATCAATAAAGGAAAAGAAGGCAATCGCTTCGGCGCTGTACTGTCATTGAGTTACAACCGAAACAACCGTAATTTCGATACTTACCGTACCGACTTTGATAATGACGGATCCCGGATCTATAATTATTACGATAAGAAATCCACGCAGAATGTATTATGGGGCGGCCTTGCTAACTTATCCTACCAGTTTGGCAAGAATAAAATCAGTTTCAAAAACCTGTACAGTATCAATTCCACAGTAGCCACTACCGTGAGAAATGGTAACGACATTCCTTCTGAAACAGATGTTCGCGCCTATGAACTTGGTTTCAACAGCAACCGCATTTATACTTCACAGTTATCAGGCGAGCATTTCTGGGAGAAAGCAAAAGTGAAGATCAGGTGGAATGGCAGCTACACCAATATGAAGCAGGATGTACCGGATCTGCGCCGGTTGGGCTATAACAGCATTGCCGGTAAGAATGATTATTACGCCAATATATCTTCCGGTGGTTCGGCTACCCTCACCGGTTCCGGCCGTTTCTATTCCAAACTGAATGACAATATTTACGGTGGCATCCTGGACCTGAGCCGGTTTGTGAAAATCGGTGGTAAGCAACAGCAGATCAAGATGGGTTACCTGATCCAGAGTAAGGAACGTGGCTTTACCCCGCGGGCACTGGGTTACACGCTTTTTGACGCCGGCGATCCTTATGCACATGACCTGGTACGTTTATCTCCTGATAAATTATTTGCACCGGAAAACTTTACCGACCGGTTATTGCGGATGGATGAAATCACCAACACGCCGGATGCTTACGGTGCCAATGCTTTACTCAATGCAGGCTACCTGCAGTTTGATAACAATATTTATGAGAAATGGCGCCTGGTATGGGGTGTGAGAGTGGAGAACTTTGACCAGTCGATTAAATACAATCAGAACGGACCACAGAATAATAAAACTACGGTAACGGATATATTACCTTCCCTGAACCTGACTTACCTGCTGAATGCAAAAACAAATATCCGCTTCAGCGCCTCTCAAACCGTTATCCGGCCCGAGTTTCGTGAGCAGGCGCCGTTTGCCTTCTACAACTTTGACCTGATGGCTACCGAATCCGGTAACTCTAACCTGAAGAGAAGTAAAGTGACCAATGTGGATCTGCGCTATGAGTTGTATCCCCGTTCGGGTGAAGTATTAACCATTGCCGGTTTCTACAAACACTTTGAATCTCCTATAGAAAGATTTTATAACAGCGGTGCGGGTTCTGTAGGTTTAACCTACCTGAATGCGCCTAAAGCCAATAGTGCAGGCGCCGAAGTAGAGTTCAGAAAGAACCTCGATTTTCTGAATCCTGATAATGCAGGGTTCTGGCATTCATTCACTGTGTTTTCCAATGTTGCCTACATCTATAATAAAGTTTCTTTTGAGAAAGATAAAGTGCTGAAAGCACGGCCTATGCAGGGACAATCCCCGTATGTGATCAACGTAGGATTACAGTTTGAAAAGGAATCGACCGGTACTGTTGCCAATGTATTGTTTAACCGCATCGGCAGAAGGATTTTCATTGTTGGAAATGACACCGAACCGGATGTATATGAAGCGCCAAGATCATTACTGGACTTCATGGTATCGCAGAAGGTTTTCCGTAAGGGAGAAATCAAGCTGACGGTAAGTGATATCCTGAATCAGTCTGCCAATTTTTACCAGGATAATGATGACAACGGCAGGTATGATAAAACATCAGACTTTCTCAGAATAAGTACCAAAGGCGGTACCAATGTAAATCTTTCTTTCTCTTATAAATTCTGATAAAGAGAGGAGTAATAATAGGAATAGTAGATTTTAAAAAATTGCATTTAATTTCAATCCATCTGACATGAAAAAAATTCTGTTTCCTGTAATGTTTTTGGCTGTGATTATATCATCCTGCGGCAAAGACGACGATCCTACAACTCCGCCACCGGCCCAGCCAGTAGACATGACTAAGGCCACTATTGAAAGAACCAGCGATAACAGTGAATTTAAGGAGTCTCCTGAAACACTGCCAAAGCAGATTACTTCCAATACTGTTTTGAAAACAGGTAAAACTTACCTGCTGACTGATTTCACTTTTGTATTGAACGGTGCAACTATCAAAATAGAACCAGGTGTTACCATTAAAGGATCTAAATCTCCGAATAAAGGTGCGCTGATCATTACCAGGAATGGTAAAATTGATGCACAGGGTACTGCTGCCGCTCCGATTGTATTTACATCCAGCCAGGCTACTCCTAACAGTGGCGACTGGGGTGGTATTATCCTGCTGGGTAATGCGCCAAACAATGGTGCAAAAGACGGTATTGCCGGCTTACAGGCCATTGAAGGTGGTGTAAATGAAACTGCTACCGGTTACGGTTTACATGGTGGTACCAAAGCCGATGATAATTCCGGTATTCTGAAATATGTAAGAGTAGAATATCCGGGTATTGCTTTCGCAGTAAATGATGAAATCAACGGTATTACTTTTGGTAGCGTTGGTTCCGGAACTACTGTTGATTATGTTCAGGTAAGTCACTCCGGTGATGATTCCTTTGAGTGGTTTGGTGGTACTGTAAATTGTAAACACCTGATCGCTTATCGCGGTACTGATGATGATTTTGATACTGATAACGGTTTCTCCGGAAAGATCCAGTTTGGCCTGGTACTGCGTGATGCAGCCGTTGCTGATTTCGGTCCGAGTGGCGCTTCCAATGGTTTTGAATCTGACAACGATGCAGATGGTACTACCAAAACGCCGCAGACTTCTGCTACTTTCAGCAATATAACAGTTGTTGGACCTTACGCTAACGCTGCTCCGGCCGCTACTGCAGCTCCTTACAAAAGAGGTGCGCATATCAGAAGGAACAGTAAAATTTCTATCTTCAACTCTGTATTTGTAGGCTGGCCTGTTGGTTTGTTCCTGGATGGCGCGCTGACAGAAGCAAGTGCTACTTCCAATGCACTGGAGTATAAGAATAACACCATTGCGGGTAGCCCACTGGTGGTAGCTCCTGGTACTGCAACATTTAATTCCCTGAACTGGTTCAGCACTGCAGCATTTGCCAATAAAACACTGGCAGCCGTTGCTGATGTGAAACTGACCAACACAGGTTATACCACTTTTGATCCAACCCCTGCAGCTGGTTCTCCACTGCTGGCTGGTGCGGATTTCACCAGCGCAAAATTAGGTGGTGGCGCATTTACTACCACTACCTATGTAGGTGCAGCAGCAGCAGGCGATACCTGGTTCAAAGGCTGGACTAAATTTGCAGATAAATAGTATTTATTTAAATTTCATAAACTGTAATCTTAGGCCGCCCGGGTTTTTACCCAGGCGGCTATTTTTTATATACTATTTGCCGAGTTTGGCCATATATTTTTCCGGCGCTTTTTCAAATACGCCTTTGCAGGTAGTTGAGCAGAAATGCAGGGTATCTGTTTTATACACAGCCCATTCTTTATAACTGGTATCATAGGGCATTTCGCAAACAGGGTCCGGAAGCTTATTGCTGGCCACTACCGCCGGCGTTTCAGCAGCGGCAGGTGCAGGAGTGCCGGTATTTTCAGCAGGGGCTTGCTTTTGCGCACAGGCAAACAGGAATAAGGTGCTACAGGTTATGAATATGTATTTCATACGTATTTTTTTAACGAAGGTATTGATAAAAAAGAATTACGGATTTGCGGGGAGATGGTGAGCTTGTCACACTTCTTCCAACAAATCCGTAATGCTATATAATAGTTGCCGGGTAATTATTACCAGATCACTACACGTTCTGTTTCCGGCAATACCATTTTACTTCCGGGAGTGCAGCCCCATGCAGCCTGGAATTCAGCCAGGTGAGGCAGCGGTCCGTTGATACGGAATTTTGCCGGCGAGTGAGGATCTGTCTGGATCTGGTTGCGCAGGGCGGCATCTGTGATGTTGCCATGCCATACCTGTGCCCAGCCCAGGAAGAAACGCTGCTGCCAGGTAAATCCATCGATAGGTTTGGGTTCACCTTTACCTTCAAACGATTTTACCAGTGCGTGATAGGCCAGTGTTAAACCACCCAGGTCGGCTACGTTTTCACCGATGGTTAAGGCGCCGTTGATTTTGAAACCAGGCAGTGCTTCAAGGCCGCTGAAGTAGTCGATATAACGTTTGGTCAGTTTATCGAAGTTCTTACGGTCGGCTTCTGTCCACCAGTTTTTCAGGTTACCGTCTGCATCGAACTGTGAACCCTGGTCGTCGAAGCCGTGGGTAAATTCGTGGCCGATAACGGCAATGATACCACCGTAGTTGATGGCGTCGTCTGCATTAGGGTTGTAGAAAGGCGGCTGGAGGATACCTGCAGGGAATACTACTTCGTTGTTTAACGGGTTGTAGTATGCGTTTACCGTTTGAGGTGTCATACCCCATTCGCTTTTATCTACCGGTTTACCTATTTTATCAACACTCTCTTTGTGTACGTATAAGCTTGCTGCTATTACATTTTCCACCAGTTTCCCTTTTTCTATATTGATGGAAGAGTAGTCTTTCCATTTGTCGGGGTAACCGATTTTATAGGTAAAGGAAGCGAGTTTTTTGTGTGCCATTTGTTTGGTAGAATCGCCCATCCAGGTGAGTTTATCGATTCTTTCGCCATATACTTTACGCACATTTTCGATCATCTCGGATACTTTCTGTTTGCTGCTTTCCGGGAAATATTTTTTGGCAAACAGTTTACCCAGCGGCATGCCCATTTTCCCGTCGGTAGAGCGGATAGCACGTTCTGCGCGGGTTTTCTGCGATTTTTTACCTGTCATTATTGTACCGTAGAAATGGAAGTTTTCATTATCAAAGGTAGATGGTAAATAACCGGCGAACTGGCCGAGCAGCTGCCATTTGGAATATGTTTTCAGTGTTTCCAGCGGAGTAGCTTTCAGGAGCGCGTTGGCTTTGGTGAGATAGGCTTTGTTCTGGAGTACGAGGGTATCGGTTTTGATATCCTGTTTAGCGGCAAAGTTTTCCCAATCGAAATCAGGCGCCAGTGTTTTCAGTTCTGAGAATGCGGCCCTGTTATAGGTTTTAACGGGATCGCGGAGTTCTACATTGCTCAGTTGAATAGCGGCGAGTTTGGTTTCAAAGTCGAGGATTGTTTTTCCCGCGTTGGCTTCAGGGAAACCTGCCAGTTTAAACATTTTATCAACGTGACTAACAAATTCGCTGCGTACATTTTTGGTAGCGGAATCCTGTCTTTCGTAGTAGCTTTTTTCACCGAGGCTCAGGCCGTCCTGTCCCTGGTATAGGATATTCATTTTACTGTTTTTGGCATCTGCTTCTGCGCCAAAACCGGTAAAGGTAGATACCCCGATTTTCTGGAGTTCACCGGTTACGCTGGCCCAGTCGGCGAGTGTTTTAACGGCTGCAATCTTATCCAGATAAGGTTGCAGCGGGGTGATGCCACGTTGTTCGATGGTAGCGGTATCCAGGAAAGAAGAGTAGTAGTCAGCGATCTGTTGTTCTTCTGTACCTTTTTTCAGGTCTGTTTTGCTGGTGATTTCAGCAATGATCCCTTTAAGGCGAACTTCCTTGTTTTCTTTATCTAGCACGTTAAACGCTCCCCAGCGGCTTTCTGTAGAAGGGATGGGGTTGTTTTTTTTCCAGTTACCATTTACATAATTGTCAAAATCATCACAGGCTTTGTAGGAAGAATCGATATCAGCCAGGTTAAAAGCGGGCACCTTGGTGGTGTCGGCCGTTTCCGCCTGCTGCGAGGAACTGTTTGAATTGCAGGCTGCGAGTGTAACGATGGCAGCCAGCAACGGTAGTTTTACCGCATTGGTTTTGTTCATATTTAAAACAGGTTTAGTATTCTAAGTTATGGAAAACGGGTCAGGTTGCATGAAGGGTTTTTTATGAACGGCAATCCCCGCTGTGATGGCTGTTGTTGATCAAATCCCGGAATCTCTGAATAATTAGGTAGGTTTGTGTTACGTAAATTAACATATAAATGGATTTCAGGTTTAAATTGTACAGGGTTACCACGGCTATAGTATTGATGATATCCGGCATTTTCACGTTCATGCTCTTGTCCAGCGTACTTTTTCTGGGTACGAACTTTGGATCAATTGTATCCCTGCTTTCGATGGGCGCCTGTTTTATCCATAGCGTTTTATCATTATATCTTCAGCGGAGCCTGCTATTGCCGGAAATTCCCCTGAAGGAGAGCACACCGGGAGGCATGCGGTTTATGGGTACGGTAGGACTGATATTTTCTATCCTGCTCATTTTGTCGGGGTTAACCATTTTGCTGGTTACGCCGGAGCAGATGAAAGCGGAGATTGATAATTTACCGGCAGATCAACAGGCAGCGGTTAAGCAAACGCTGGTAGCGCCAATAGGTGTGTTCCTGCTGGTGATGGGCAGTTTGTTTACGTTGAATATTGTACTGTCGTTCCGTTACCTCCGCCAGTGGCTGCAGTTACAGAGCGGCAGGAACGAAGAAAAGGAAGAATAAAAAACGGAGTTATGGAAAAGCGGGAGATAGCCAACAGAAATGATATCATATTACTGGTAGACAGTTTTTATGATAAAGTAAAGACAGATGATGTGATCGGCTTTATTTTTAATGATGTGGCGAAGGTCGACTGGCCACATCACCTGCCCATCATGTATAATTTTTGGGAAGGACTGTTGCTGGACGGTGGCAATTATAAAGGGAATGTGATGGATCCTCATTTTAAGCTGAACAAGCTGATTCCATTGGAGCCTGCCTATTTTGACCGCTGGCTGCAACTGTTTGAGGCCACTGTAGCTGAAAATTTTACAGGAGAGAAAGCCGCACTGGCGGTTACCCGCGCCCGGTCTGTAAAAGGGATCATGTCGTTTAAAATGAACCAGGTCAACCGTCCTGATTCAGACAAACAAATTCCGCTCGTTAACCCGGGCAATAAACAATAAACCAATAAGTGTAGTATGCAACCATTAGCGGAGCGGCTAAGACCGGTAACGTTGGATGAACTGGTGGGGCAGGAACATCTTACCGGCAAGGACAGTATTTTAAGAAAAGCGATAGAGCAGGGAATGATCCCTTCCATGATTTTGTGGGGTCCTCCCGGTGTTGGAAAAACAACTATTGCCAACATTATTGCACATACATTACAGGTTCCTTTTTACACACTCAGTGCTATATCGGCGGGAGTAAAGGAAGTGAGGGAAGTGATAGAGATGGCAAGGCGGCAGCAACACGCGGTGTTGTTCATTGATGAGATCCACCGGTTTAATAAATCGCAGCAGGATGCCCTGCTGGGTGCTGTGGAAAAAGGGATCATCACCCTTATCGGCGCCACTACCGAGAATCCATCTTTTGAAGTGAATGCGGCGGTGTTATCCCGCAGCCAGGTGTATGTGCTGAAACCTCTCGGCAACGATCAGCTGATGCAGCTATTGCAACAGGCAATGGAACGGGACGAGTGGCTGCGCAGCAAACATATTGAAATCAAGGAAACCAGTGCGCTGTTTAACATCTCCGGCGGAGATGCCCGTAAATTGCTTAATCTTTTTGAGCTGGTAGTAACCACTTTACGGGAAGATCCGATTGTGATTACAGACAAAAAAGTAATGGACATCGCCCAGCAACGGGTAGCCATATACGATAAAAAAGGAGAGCAGCATTACGACATTATTTCCGCGTTTATTAAGTCCATCCGGGGAAGTGATCCCAATGCGGCATTGTACTATCTCGCCAGGATGATCGACGGTGGTGAAGACGTGAAATTTATTGCCCGCAGATTGGTGATCCTGGCTTCGGAAGACATCGGCAACGCCAATCCCAATGCGCAATTGCTGGCCACCAGTTGTTTCCAGGCGGTAAACCTGATAGGCTTTCCTGAATCGAGGATTATCCTGTCGCAATGCGTTACCTACCTGGCTGCTTCAGCTAAAAGCAATGCAGCCGTTGCCGCTATCAGCGCGGCGCAGTCGGTGGTAGCTAAAACCGGTGATCTGCCGGTACCTTTGCATATCAGGAACGCCCCTACGAAATTGATGAAGGAAATGGACTATGGCAAAGGATATGCGTATGCACATAGTTATGAAAATAATTTTGTGATACAGGAGTTTCTGCCGGACGCTATTAAAGGAACGAAGTTTTATGATCCGGGAAATAACCCACGTGAAAATGAGCTGAGGAATTACCTGAAAAGTTTGTGGAAGGAGAAATATAATTATTAAGAATAAAAACGGCCGGTTCAACAATTTTGAACCGGCCGTTTAACTTTTTTATTTGAAATGCAAAACGCCTTTTTTGAAATAATAACTTACTGCTGGCGGGGATAAGCTGCATTTTTCCTTTATTCTCTCTCTTTATCTAAAATTTCAAATGATTGTTCTATCCTCTCGCCGTTTTCATCAACCAGTGTAATAATATGTTTACCGGCTGCCGGGTGTAGTGCCATTTGATGAAACTCAGTGGTAGCGCCTATAAAGTTGTTATCCAGGTGCCAGAATATTTTAGTGGCATTGTTGCGGTGGGTGGCGGTAAAGATCGTTTGCCCGGGCTTTCCGTCGATTTCAACGGGAACGAATATACGTGCGCCTGGTCTTGGATAAATCAGTTCTATAGGTGCTTTATCCTGCCCCAGTGATGCCAGGCAATCCGGCTTGTAGGGTGGCAGCTGCTGATAGTAGTTTTTGCTGCGGTAGTAGTACTCCTGTGAAGGCGGCAATACAAACCACGATTTATGTTGCATGAGCGAGGGGGATTCGCAGGCTTCCGTTACGCGCCACTGGCCGGTTCTGTCGAGATGAACCAACTGATGGTACGGACACACGCCTGCCCTGATGCCGGCTGCCGGTACATAAATAGAATCCTTTTCATCACATAGTTCGCCGGCGCGGAATCCGCTTTTGCGGCATACTTCAATTTTTTTCAGTTGTTGATAGGGCGTGTTAAACCAGCCGCTGGTATGCAGTAACCGGAATACATCAAACAGGATGGGGGCTGCAGTGGATACGCCTATCAGGCCGGGGCGGCCTTCTCCGTCTGCGTTTCCTACCCATACGCCTACTACATACTGTGGTGTTACGCCAATGGCCCATCCATCGCGGAAGCCGAAGCTGGTGCCTGTTTTCCAGGCGATGCGCTGTGAAGAAGAGAATTGCTGCCACAGCAATTCTTCGCCGGGGCGCATTACTTCGGTCATCGCCTGAAAGGCGTACCAGATGGAGCCTGCATCCAGCAGTCCATCTTTACTCAATCCATATTTCGATGGGTGTTGGATATTGAGCCGGTAATTGGGAGGATGAATGTCATCCATATCGTATTTGCCTTTGTACTGATCCATGTGTATCAGTGTGCGGGCCATGCTGGCGTACATGCCGCACATTTCCCATAGAGTGGTTTCGCCTCCCCCAAGGATCAGTGATAAACCATAATGATCGGCCGGTTTGTTCAGCGTGGTGATTCCCATTTTCTGCAGCAGGGAATGAAACCGTTCGTAGCGGTATTGCTGCAGCATGCGCACAGCCGGGATATTGAGAGATCTGGCCAGCGCACGGGAGGCCGGTACTGCGCCATCGTAACCCAGGTCGAAATTTTGCGGCGAATAACCGGCTATCTGTGTGGGAATATCAGGAATCAGCGTATTGGGCAATATCAGGCCATCATTGAGCATGGCAGCATAGAGTATGGGCTTCAATGTACTACCGGGACTTCTTCTCGCCTGTACAATATCTACATGACTTTCCAGCTCCGGGTCTGAAGGGTGATAAATGTTTCCTACGTAGGCAAGGGTATTACCGGTTTCTACGTCGAGTACCAGCACTGCGGCGTTGTTGATGCCGTTGGCCTTATAAGCATTGTGATAACGTTCGGCGATGGCAGTGGCATTATGTTGCAGATCGGCCTGCAGGGTTGTTTTGATGCGGGTAGGTTCGTCTGTTTTTTGTTGCTGATAGTCGCGGCGGAACAGATCCAGCAGGTGTGGCGCTTCCTGCGGCAATGGCAACGGCTGATCCGGCAGAGGCTCCATTTTTGCCAGTTGGCAGGTAATGCTATCGATGGTATGCTGACGGTACAATTTATTCAGCAGCTGATTTCGTTTATTCAGTAACGTTACCCTGTTACGGCCGGGATGTACCAGCGCCGGGCTATTAGGTAATACGGCCAGTGCAGCCATTTCGCCCCACGACAACAAATCTGCTTTGCGGCCATAGTATCGCCAGGCGGCAGCTTCCAGTCCTACTACGTTGCCTCCGAAAGGAGCGTTGGCAGCATATAAAGCGATAATCTTCTTTTTAGAAGCTGCAAATTCCAGCCTGGTAGCCAACACCGCCTCCATCATTTTCTGCCAGATATTACGGGGCTGATTGCGCGACAGGCGTATCACCTGCATGGTGAGAGTGCTGCCACCGCTTACTACTTTTCTACCGCGGGCGTTTTGGTTAACGGCCCGGCCTATAGCGATGGGATCTATGCCCCAGTGATAATAAAAACGTTTGTCTTCATAGGCAACGATACACTTTTCAAATTTATCCGGTACATGCGCATTGTACGGAAACCGCCACTGTCCATCCGGTGCGATGCTGGCATTCAGCAGATCGCCGTTGCTATCTTCCAACACATAGGAAGTGGGGCTGGTAAAGAGTTGTTTGGGTAAACAAAAATAATAGGCAATGAGCACAACAGCTGTGGCAGCGAGCCACCACTTTTTTTTGATGCACCATTGTTTAAGGGTATCGAACTTCATTACTTTTTTTATGCGCGTTCAAAGATAGGTTTAACTTATTGTTTTGAGCTGTTCATACACATATTAATCATGGCGCGATCAATGAATAAAATGAATAAGGATTGTGTATGGTTTGTTTGTTCCTTTGCGTACGTGGATTTTGTTTGCCCTGGTTGTTTTGTTGATTTCCGAGAGATGTTATTCTTCACTTTTCTACCCCCTGGATGAATTTTGTTTTCGTGTGTTCGTTGATTATTGGATGATCAAAGTGATCGATGGTAGTTCTTTGATTTATTGGAGGTTTATTTTTTTAAATTATTGATTTTCAGTTAGATGTAATTGTGCCACCACTGATGGCACAATTAGAAAACTAATTGGCAAGAACTTTTCTATAGAAGTAATCATAAGTCATTTATTATCAGTGAAATATAATTTCGCCATCACTGATGGCGAAATTATAAAATTAATGTAATGTATCAGCTTGAGTTGTACATATTTATTTGATTATGAATGAGATATAATTTCGCCAACACTGTTGGCGAAATTTAAAGAAATATGTAATATGTATTGGCTGATGTAGTTGCTTTTCATTATTTACAAAATGAGAAACTAATTTTTATTTTTTCACAAAACATAACCAAAATTAAATTCTATGACACATCAATTTGCAGAAATTGTAACGCTTATTCAGCGATCCAGAACTAATGCCCAGCGAATGGTGAATGTTGAACTAATCAATCTTTACTGGAATGTTGGAGAGTATATTCATCGCAAAATTCAGAGCAATATTTGGGGAAAAGGAACGATTAAAGAATTGTCTGATTTTATAATCAGACATCATCCCGAATTAAAAGGTTTCAGTGATCGGGGACTCTATAGAATGAAACTGTTTTATGAAACATACATCGCCGATATAGAAGCGTTTTCAGATGACAGAAATTCTGAAGTCATTGGTAGTCAGTTAGATATGATTTCGCCGACAGCGCCGGCGAAATTTAAAAGTATTCGTAATACGTTGTTGGTTAAGATATCTTGGTCGCACCATCTTGTATTATTGGAAAAAGTCAGGAAAAGCGAAGAGAGAGCATTTTATATTCGTCTTTGCATTAACGAGAGTTACTCATTGAAAGAATTAGAGCGACAAGTAAAGAGTAGCCTGTATGAAAGAATACTGTTAGGTAATTATCCCTCTCAGGAAAGGATAACAAATAAGCCACAAAAACCCTCTGTTGGCTTCAAAGACAGCTACGTTTTCGAATTCCTCAACCTCCCCGAACCACACAATGAAAGCGATTTACAAAAAGCGCTTATCCATAAAATTAAAACCTTTGTCCTCGAACTGGGAAAGGACTTCATTTTCATGGACCAGGAATTTAAGATCATGGTAGGCGGCGTTAACTTCTACATCGACTTGTTGTTTTATCACCGGGAGTTGCATTGCCTGGTGGCTTTTGAGCTGAAAGCCACGGAGTTTATGCCGGAGTATATTGGCAAACTGAATTTCTATCTCGAAGCGCTGGACCGGAATGTCAGGAAGTCGCATGAGAACCCGAGCGTGGGCATTTTGCTCTGCAAAGAGAAAAATAATGAGATAGTAGAGTTTGCCCTCAGCAGAAACCTTTCTCCTGCTGTTATTGCTGAGTATCAGACGATCCTGCCCGATAAAAAACTGCTGCAGCAGAAACTCCACGAGTTGTTTGAGAATGAGTTAGCCTGATCAATTTAAAGTATGTCCGATCTCATCATCTTCCTGTATATCTTCCCCTCAACATTTTTTTAAAATATATTTTGTACCAATTGGTAAAATATATACCTTTATGCCAGCAAATAACTTTTATATGACATATTTCACACAATAACCGCAAGTAACCACTCACTATAAGCGATATTTTTTTATCTAATAATGTACTGAATGGTACAAAAATATATTTATATGCAAACACTCACTACCGCCCCCGTTCTTCACAAAACAGTTACTGTTAACAACCTCGATATCTTTTACCGCGAAGCCGGCCCGGCAGATGCACCGGTAATATTGCTGCTCCACGGTTTCCCATCTACCTCACACATGTACCGCGATCTGATCCGTGACCTGGCAGACAGGTATCATGTGATTGCCCCGGATTATCCTGGATTCGGCCAAAGCAGTATTCCTTCGCTAACTGCATTCGACTATACATTTGATAACCTTGCGCTGGTAATAGAACAGTTTATCGACAAGCTGGGATTAACAAAATTCAGCTGGTATTTGCAGGACTACGGCGGCCCCGTTGCATTCCGGATCATCAGTAAAAGACCCGAACTGGTAGAAGCGCTGATCATACAAAATGCCAATGTATATAATGAAGGCTTAGGACCCGACGTACAGGAAGTTGGCACATTACAAAAAGCCGGAGATGAGAAAGCATTACTGGCAGCTATTGTACATAAGCTTAGCCTTGAAAAAATTAAAGAAGAACATCTGCTGGGAGCAGCCAACCCGGAAAGTGTGAGCCCCGACAGTTACGAACTGGCGCATGCCTATATGTCGAGGCCCGGCGTAGAAGCTATACAGGTGGCCCTGTTCCGGAATTATGGTACCAACTTTCCAAAATATCCCGAATGGCAGCAATACCTGCGTACACACCAACCGCGGCTCCTCGTAGTATGGGGAAAACACGACCGCATCTTTACCTGGCCGGGAGCAGAAGCCTATAAAAGGGATGTACCAAATGCAGAAGTACACCTGCTGGAAGGCAGCCACTTCGCGCTGGAAGAATACCATGAGGAAATAGCTGCCCTGATACACGATTTCTTAAAAAGATAATTACTAAAAAATATTTTTTATGTCGCACACAAAAATCGCCATCAACGGATTTGGAAGAATTGGAAGATTGTTTTTTCGTGAGATGTACCATCAGCCCGGTATTGAAATTGTGGCTATCAATGATTTAACCAGCCCGGCTGTATTAGCGCACCTGTTGAAGTATGATACGGCACAGGGCCGGTTTGATGCAAATGTAACAGCCACCGAAAATGCCATCTCTGTAAATGGAAAAGAAATTAAGGTATACGCCAAAAGAAATCCTGCTGAAATTCCCTGGGCACAACATGCAGTAGACGTAGTACTGGAAAGCACCGGCTTTTTTACAGACAGGAACGCCGCAGCAACCCACCTGGAAGCAGGTGCAGCGAAAGTGGTGATCTCGGCCCCTGCTACAGGCGATCTGAAAACGATCGTGTATAATGTTAATCACAACATCTTAGATGGAACAGAAAGCATTATCAGTTGTGCCTCCTGTACCACCAATTGCCTGGCCCCTATGGCGCAGGTGCTGGAAGATACTTTCGGTATCGTAAATGGCCTCATGACTACCATTCACGCCTATACGAATGATCAGAATATCCAGGATGCGCCCCATGCCAAAGGAGACCTGCGGAGAGCAAGAGCCGCGGCTCAAAGTATTATCCCCACCAGTACAGGAGCTGCAAAGGCAATAGGACTGGTACTTCCCACTTTGAAAGGGAAACTGGATGGTACATCGCAGCGGGTACCAGTAATAGCCGGATCATTAACTGAACTTACGGTGACCCTGCAAAAGAAAGTAACTGCAGACGAAGTGAACGCTGCCATGAAAGCCGCTGCCAACGAAAGTTTCGGATATAACACCGATGAAATAGTGAGCAGCGATATTATAGGCAGCCACTACGGCTCTCTCTTTGATGCCACACAAACAAAAGTATTATCAGCAGGAGATCAGCAGATCGTAAGAGTGGTAAGCTGGTACGATAATGAAATGAGTTATGTATCACAACTGGTGCGTACCGTAACATATTTTGCCCGGTTAAAGCAGTAGTTATCTGCTCATAAAAAAAGGCGCTCCGGAATTTCCGAAACGCCTTTTTTCTTTATTATTTCTTTCTACTTCACTACCTCTACCCACTTGCCTGGTGTGAAAGCGTGTATGGTGTTGTCATACATCGCTTCGCAGGAAGTTGCCGGCAGATAATATCTACCCAGATAGGCGGCGTTCAGCAATACATTATACGTACGTTTTTTACTCTCTTCTATATTGAAATAAGTATATACCCGGTCATCACGTATATCCATATACGTAGATGGGGAAGAATGGAACGCGCTATCGTTTTCCATCAAGCGGGTATTTATTATTTCCCAGCCTGAAGGGAAGATCTGCGACAAAGCCATTTGTTCATAATAGCCTCTCTTGCCCGGATTGGTGACGGTAACAGTGGCCATAAAGTCGCTTCCCTGCCGCAATGTAGCCGGATCCAGCGGTTTACCATCGCGGGTACTGAAGCTTACCTGCATGCCCAATATATCCGGGTTATTAGTGGCTACCGGTTCCTGACCGGCATCCGGTTGTCCCTGGAGAATAAGCCGTACATACAACACGTTTTGCCCGTTATTCTGTATGCTGATATTGCCCGCGCTGCTGTTGAACGTAACAGGTATCTGTGTAACAAAAGATTGCCCGTTTACATTGCCCTTGACGCCGTTGATGGTGTAGGCAAAATTCATCTTACTGCCACCTTTGTTATTGCCGCAATACTTTGCAACGGCAATCAGCGAGTAAGCGGTTGTTTGTGTGCTGTACCACTGGTCGTTTTGCGACAGTTGTGCGGCAATCTGTTTCACCAGTTCGTTGGCGCGGTTACGTTGGCCCATGATGGTGAGTGTTTCCAGGATCATGGCCCTGTCGCGCAAATCAGAACCAAAAGTGCCGCCCAGTTGCGTATACGCTTTAACTTCAGTGGCAAGTCCCTGTACAAGGGAGTTGGCTACCTCCGGCTGACCGGAGAGTTTATAAGCAGCAGCGAGCCTCCATTTGGCAGGAACAGACAGGTACTTGAATTCCTTTAACCGGTTCATCGCACCCAGCTCCGGCGATTTGGCCAGTGCCAGCAGGTACAGGCGGTACGATTGTGTAAGATCGCCACCATAAAAATTAAGGGTGCTGGGCGCCCAGGTACCGGCTTTATTGCGCTGGTATTTCTTCCATTGATCCAGTAACCCGGCTGGCAAGGTATAACCCTGCGCCTGCGCCTCTATGAGGAAATGACCACCATAATTGGTACCCCACTCATCGGAGTTGCCTTCACCCGGCCAGTAGCTGAAACCACCGTCGGAAGTCTGGAAGCTTTTCAGCCTGTTGATACCCGCTTTTACATTGCGGTCTACTTCTGCCCGCTGACTTTCTTTCAGATCCATCAACTGGTTCAGCACCAGCTGCGGGAACACGCCCGAAGTAGTTTGCTCAATACAGCCATGCGGATATTCTATCAGGAACCGCAGGCGTTTGCCCAGGTTGAGAGATGGAATGGTAGACACTTCCAGCACACCGGAATTGGTGCCTGTCATGCCCACGGGGCTGAAAGCAGATTGCCAGCTCTTATTTCCTTCCAGGGTATTTTCAATAATATTGGTGATCACCGGGTTAGGATTACGAACATTCAGCTCAATGTTTTCTTCTGCTTTTTCTGCACCACTGCTGGCTGTTACTTTTATTTTAGCCACACCTGTTTGCGGACGTACTTTTACATCAAAATAAACAATTTGTTCTCCGGGTTGTGAGAAGGTCACTGTTTTGGTTTGTTCGCCTACAATTTCCAGCAACGAACTGGTACTTAAACTAACATTCACATTGCGGATATTGGGTTCCAGGCCGAATACGGTTACCGGCACCTGGATGGTTTCTGACGGACCAAGCACGCGCGGCGCTGTGGTGAGCAACATCAACGGTTTCTTTACCGCTACTGCTTTTTCAGCAAAGCCATAAGCGCCATCCTGACCGGCTACTACCATCGCTTTCACAGATCCTATGTATGGTGGCAGCTTAAATTTATGTGTTTGTTTTTGTCCCGTTTTCAGGTAGAAGGGACCCATATATTTTACCACGGGCTTAAAGCGATTGGCTTTGGCGCCACCGGCATTTTTATCCAGTCCTTCGTCACCACCTATACTCAGGATGCGATCCATGTCCGCTCCCCAGGCGCCTATCACGTAATCGAACAAATCCCAGGTTTTTACGCCGAGTGCTTCTCTTGCATAGAATGCATTATGAGGGTCCGGTGTTTTGAAACGGGTAAGATCGAGCAGACCTTCATCTACAATAGCAATGGTATAGGTCATGGGTTTGCCATTGCCTTCACTCACGGTGATGCTGGCTTCTGTTTCAGGTTTCAGCTTGTCTGCCATCGTGATCACCGGCTTGAGGATGGTGCCGGGGTCTTCAATGGAAATCGGAATGGTACCATACATACGGATCGGCAGATCGTTGAGGGTTTGCGCATGTGGCTGCAGCAAACTAACGTTCACGTATATATTAGGCGTCATATTCTTTTCCGCCTTGAACTTAAAGGTGGTTTGTCCCTGTTTGGTAGTGATCCAGTATGTTTTCAGCACTTTGCTGCCGGACTCAATACTTACCAGCCCGCGGCCGCCTTCGCTGCTTGGGATGGTGAGGTTAATGTCATCACCGGTTTTATAGGTTTGTTTATCGGAGGTAAACACCAGCATAGATGCTTCCGCAGGATTATCCTTCTGCATCCTTTCTGCCCATCCGGGCCAGTCGATATACACGGCTTTACCTGCGGTATGGCCGCTTTGCAGGTCTTTCACCCTGATCAGGTACCTGCCCCAATCCGGTGAGTTTACGCGCAGGTCCCATTTGCCTTTACCATTCTGCAGGGTAACGGTTTCTTTGCTCAACAGCTGGTTATAGCTGTCCTGTGTGAAGTTGGAGTAGTCGTCCTGCTCACCTTCATCCCACCACCATCTCCATTTAATTTTATATAATTCTACCTGTACTTCGCGGCTGCCGGTAGTGAGATTGCCATTGCCATCTACATCCACCAGGTCGATAGAATGCGGCCGGTCTGTGAGCAGCATACCGGTGGTGCGGTCGCCTGTGGGAATGCGCAAGCCTGCGTAAGAGGTGAATGGATTATAGGGCATGGAGAAGTGATCGATACTGAAATCGCCTCCGGGTTCAAATACTTTTACTTCAAAGTTTGCTTTCAGCTGGCCCGGCGCTACTTTGCCCAGTTGTATGTCTGCATTTACCGGAGCGCTGCCGCTTTCACTCAGCGGGCCTTCAAAGATGGTTTTATTTTCTGCCTCGAAATGAGTTACCGGATCATCGAAAGAGTAGTCCCCGAATTTTGGGAAGCTGGTGCTTTGCTGTACCAGCGATACATCTACCTTCGCTTTCAGATGCTGTGCCGTGGCGCCAAACAGCCACATGGCCGATAAGTTACCGGTAGCGCTGCCTTTCGACAAGGAAGTGGTGCTGCCGAAATCCATTTTTATTTTGAGGCGGTTGGGCTTTACGGTTTCAATGCGTACATTCTTCTGGAAGGTGGCGCCGCCTACTTTTACTTTTGCCACCCAGTTACCGGTTGGGTCATCCGGTGCAGTAGCAGTCGCAAAGCTGTAGAAGCCGTTTAGTCCTTCGTGCTGATTGATCCGTTTGTATAGTTGTCCTTTTGGATTGTATAGTTCCAGTGAAACAGGGTGATCTGCCGGTAATTTCTCTCCTTTATCTTCCAAAATAAAAGTAAGATAAACGGAATCACCGGGACGCCATACACCACGCTCGCCATAGAGGAAGCCTTTGATGCCGTTTTGTACTTCCTCTCCTTTTACATCAAACCGGCTTAATGGAAGGGAACTGCCGTCGTCGAGTTTAAGATAACCCCGTTCATTTTCTTTTTTGGCGATAAGCAGGTAGGGCTTACGTTTCAGATCGAAAGAAGCGAGTCCTTCCCCGTCACTTTTAGTTTTAAAGATGACCTGGTTTTGATAGTCGAGTAACTCCAGTTCCACTCCTATGAGAGGTTTGGTATCGCGTATATCCGTTACCGCTACCAGCATGCTGTTATCGTTTCCTCTTTTGGCAATGAGGCCAATGTTGGAAGAAATCACGTTGCGGGATGCCCATTTATCTTTGCTGTAATAAGAATTGGAGCAGGCATCATTCCGGCGGTCCCAGTTATAGCCATATGGATAGTAGCTATCGTACCGTTGCCAGAAGGAATCATCATCATCAATTTTTTCTCCGCCTCCGTAATATTCTTCCTCTCCTTCCTCATCGGAGGAAGCGTTGTCACCGTCTTTGGTGGTATCTGCGGAGCAGGCGGTCATAGCGTATGATTTCCGGAAACCGATGGTGATGCGGTAAATGGCGCCGGGTTCGGTGCGCAGCATTTTATCGAGGTCCAGGAAGAAGCGGTTTTTCTTATGCAGGTTTACCGATTTATCTCCATCGAGGCGGATGGTTTTCTCTACTACGGGCTTACCTACACGCCGTAGCTCCTGGCTGCCGTCGAGGTCGTTCCGCTGAAGATATTGCGGTACATTATTTTCGTAGATTTTTATAATGGAAACGTCTACGGCGTTGAGGTTCACCGCTTCAAACGGCATCACCAGCTTATTGCTTTCCGGCAGGATCACGCCTTTGCCGGGAATGCTCACACTGGGTAAAGTATTTTCAAAGTTAACGTTGGCGCTGAAAGTTTTGCCTAAGCGTTTATCCGTGATGTTTATAACACCTTCATTTACTATTACGTTGTAGTTTCCTTCCAGTCGCACGGGTGCATATACGCTAACTTCGCTGCCATCAATGGTATAACGCAGGTCGCTTTGCCCGCTGATGCCGATAAGCCCTTCCAGTGTCTGGGCCATGCTTACAGGATCAGAAAATTGTACCAGGAGGTGTTGTTCCGGATCTGCGAGAGCTTTTACATTCAGCACTTTAAAGTCGCCGATAGCAGGAACTTCGATGGTGTTTTTTCCATTGTTGTCTACTTTCAGGGGCGCCCCGTTCCAGCTCAGTTCCATGTTACGGGCAATATTGGCTCGTGCGATGTTGGCAATCGTAAAGCGGGAGGTACGTTCTGCGGCGTTGTGCTGCCAGGTAATGGGTAAGCCTTTACCGGCATATTGTGCGGTGAGTATTTTTTCAATCGCCTGGGGATCTTCCACATCCGCCGTGTAAATAGCGCCTGTGCAGGTCATGCGGTCGAGGGTATTATTGGTACTGGCTTTCAGCCCGAAATTTTCTATCGAGAAAGAGGGTTTGATGATCTTGAATTCAAAGTCAAATGATTTGAGTTCCTTGGGCACTTCCAGTATTTTACCAAGTTTAAAGTTGGCTTCATACGTTTTGCCGGGTTGCAGATTTTCATCTGGTCTGAATTCGATGGTGGTGGCATCAATCCAGTAGGACTTTCCTTTGATGGAAGGAGAAAATTCGAATACTTCCTTTTCCAGTGGCTCGTTCTGGGTATGGGTTACATTCGTTTGTGCGGTGAGGTGAACACGGATGGCGCTTTGTTTGGAAATGATACCCGCGGTGTATGCCTCAATGTACCGGGCAAATTCGGGGTTCATTTCTTTTTTCGCGGTACGGCAACCACTTATCACAAACAGGGCGGCCAGGAATGAAAATAATGCTGCTACAGCGGTAAGCCTTTTTGTTGGGTGCATCAGGAAAGCAGATTAGGTGATTAACTATTAGGTGCGAATGTCGGGAATTTTATTCAAACAGGAAGGGGGAAGACTTAAAGCCTTCCCCCTTTTCGTTTGAATGTGATCACATATAATTTGCTACACCATTTCGCCTTTATTGAGCCGGATAAACTTATCTACACAGGAAGGCAGTTCATCTTCGTAGTGGGTAACAAAGATGAGTGTTACCGGCATGTGTTCGCACAGCTGTTCTATCACCTTTTTGAAATGTAGTTTTTGCTGGGTATCCAGTCCCTGGCAGGGCTCATCAAAGATCAGCAGGGGCGGATTTTTAACAAGGGCGCGGGCCAGCAAGGTTAGGCGCTGCGCGCTTTCAGGCACCTGTTTGAACGGCGCCTTTTCGTGTTCGGCTATATTCAGAATGCTCATCCAGTCGCGGGCCACCTGTTGTTGTCCGGGAGTAGCCGGCCTGGTGCTGCCAATTACATCCGAGAAGCCGGAGCATACCACCTGGAGGCAGTTATCGCGGGAGGTAAAATACTGGTGCAGTTCCGGCGATACGAAGCCGATTTTTTTCTTGATATCCCAGATACTTTCCCCGCTGCCCCGTTTCCGATCGAACAGCCAGAGCTTATTGGCATACGCCTGTGGATTATCGCCGTTTACAAGACTCAGCAGGGTGGATTTACCTGCGCCATTGGGCCCCAGCAAAGCCCATTTTTCGTTTGGCTTAACCGTCCAGTTGATGTTGTTGAGGATGGTATTTTCGCCGTATTTAATATGGATGTCCTCCATCCGCACAATCGTATCAAATTGTTGTTGCTGGCTGTTTTGCACCAGTGCTGTTATTTTATCAGCCTCCATTTCCGGCAGCGTTATTGCTGTTGCCGCGGGTAATGGCAGCTGTGTAAATTCGCTGCGTGTATACTTGCCAGTTATACTCCCATTTTCCAGGGTAAGCACATGCGTAATATGTTCGGGAATTTCATGAGGGGTGGTAGCCAGCAATACGGTGGCGCCACCGGCAATGATTTCATTGATCATATTGCTGAAATCCTTCCTGGCCTGTACATCCAGCCCGATGTAGGGATTATCCAGCATGAGCAGTTGCGGCTGTTGGATGAGGGCGCGTGCAATCATTACCCGACGGGTTTCGCCATTGGATAATTTGATGAGCCGTTTTTCCATCAGCGGGGCAATACGCAGTGGCTGAAGTAATGCCGGTAGTTCGGTGAGTTCCAGGTATTCCATTACGGTGGGGGAATTATCTGCATCCATGCTGTTGAAGCGTTGCTGATAATAAAAATCCGTAGTGGTATTGGAGAGGTTGCGGAAGGTATGATGATGTCCTACCAGGGCTACCAGGTTGCGGTAATTAAACCAGGGATCTGTGATGGTATGCTGCCGGCACCACTCGTCGTAAAAGTGGTAATGGATGCTACCATTGATGATATTAAATTTACCAAGAATGGTATTCAGCAGGGCGGTTTTACCGGAACCGCTGGGCCCTGTGATGGCCCATTGTTCTCCTTTGTTGATCTGCCAGGTGAGGGTATTGAATAATGTTTTATCGAGATACCTCACCGTAATATGTTCCAGTGAGAGGAATGGCGTTTGCTGTGCTGTCATAGTTTGAACGATTGGACTCAGTATTCTTCTGTCGGATATAAAATTAACCCGATTATTGAAAGCTTCCAGTAAATTTATGGCAAAGTTTGAGGGTATGATCTGGAATATAAAATCATTTGAAGAATTAACCACTGCAGAACTCTATGCTATCCTGCATTTGCGCAGTGAAGTATTTGTGGTGGAGCAAAATTGCGCTTACCAGGATCTGGACTATTCCGACCAGAAGGGGCTGCATTTAATGGGAACAGATGAAGAAGGCCGGTTGTTGGCGTATACCCGTATTTTTCCACCGGGAATCAAGTTTAAAGAGGCTTCTATCGGCAGGGTGATTACTTCTCCGCTGGCCCGCGGCAAAGGTGCGGGAAGGGAACTGATGGAGCGTTCTATTGCAGCGCTACAGGAGCATTATGGTGTGATTCCTATCAGGATCGGGGCGCAGCAATATTTACAGCGGTTTTATACTTCACTGGGGTTTGAGCAAACCAGTGATACTTATATGGAAGATGGAATTCCTCACATTGAGATGCTGAGGCGGAGCGGGGAGATCGCCTTCGGCGATTAAATTGTCTTGGAGCAGGATTACGCTGATTAACCGTGATGCAAATGATTTTTCCACCTTTTGTTTAAAATATTGAGGGGAGATAAAAGCGAATATCCGCTTCTATCTCCCCTTATTCTTTTTATAATCTAAAATCCGCTAAAATAAAATCATAATACTCACGGTTAATCAGCGTAATCCTGCTCCAAGACAATTTAATCGCCGAAGGCGATCCTTCCGCTCTACCGCTTTGGTATTTTTTTCTTTTTTTCTTCTTTATTGGGTGCGTGCTCTTTCACCCGGTAGAAAGGGATAACATATGAGATGGTGTATTGCACATCGAAAGCAGATCTTTTGGAACCACTGCCAAAACCGGGAATGACCAGCGGCGTCATGTTATCGGTTTTCACACTGTTAACCAGGATGCGTTCCCGGATGTTCCAGCCCATAAAAAGGTTCTTCAGTACTTCTACCTTTAATCCTACCAGCAGCTCTACCCAATGGGCATTTACCGCGGTTTTGGGCACGCTGCCGCTGAGGTTATCACCCCAATAGGTGTTTTTGATGGAATACGTGGGAACGGAATAATTAAAATGAGAGAATCCGTAACGGAAACCTGCATAGAACATATTCTTTTCAGAAACATATTGTCTTTTCAGAAAATTATAATCAACACCCAGGGTTACAAACATACCGTTCCCTTTGTAGGTGTAATTGGTATCGCTGTAGGGGGTGTTGGCGTAGCCGCCTTCAAAGGCAACGTAAAGATTACTGTTGATACGGGCATCGGCTACTACTGTTACTTCTTTCCTATAAGGATAATAGATAGCAGAAACGATACGGCTGAGATCCACTCCTATCCGCACGCCGCCCGGAATAAACCAGGAGCTGTCTTTATGCGCCAACACTGCCGCTTTTGCCGTATCGGCAAGTGCTTTATGGGTAGTATCTGCTTTAACAGTTTTGGGCAGCGTATCCGTTTTAACGGTGGCCGGCTTGTTTTGTGCCGTGGCAGCAACGCTGAGCAGGATACTAGTCAAAAAAGAAATACAAAGTAAGATGCGTGTCATTACTGCTAGTTACGGACTTATTATTAATTACAACAGAATCGATGGTATGCATGGTGGTGATGACGGTATCTATATTAAAATAGGTACCAAAACCACATCCGGGGGAAATAAAATGTTGTTGCCGTGTATACCTGATCTTTAAGGTATCAGGTACAAAGCTGGAATCCACTTTCAGGTAAAAGAGGCTGCTGTCTGCTATCGGCGATAGCTGGAAGAACAGGTCGCCCAGTGCCTGACTTCTGTAAATGCTATCTCTGCCAAATGCATATGCGGTTACTTTGGGCATCACAGTATCTGATAATCTGTCATTGAGTTTGCGCATAAGATGCGTATGGTAATCATTCCGCAAAGTTTGATCGCATACTTTCGTTTCATTTTCACAGGCGACGATGCCCGCGAAAATGAAACAGGTGAGTAATATCTGGTAGATGCTTTTCATTACTTGTTTACAGTTGGCAAGATATTAAATTCCCAGCTCCTTTTTGAGGAATCTGGCGGTATGACTTTCTTTGCAGGTACTTACCTGTTCGGGAGTGCCGGTACATAAAATGGTACCGCCGCCGCCGCCGCCTTCCGGCCCCAGGTCTACAATGTAGTCAGCCATTTTAATAACGTCCAGGTTATGTTCAATGACCAGTACGGTGTTGCCTCTGTCTACCAGTTTGTACAGCACTTTTAGCAGCAGCTGTATATCCTGGAAATGCAGCCCCGTTGTTGGTTCATCGAGGATATAGATGGTTTTGCCGGTATCTTTCTTGGAAAGTTCGGTGGCCAGTTTTACCCGCTGGGCCTCTCCTCCGGAGAGGGTTACAGCAGATTGTCCGAGGGTAATGTATCCCAGTCCAACGTCCTGCAGTGTTTTTATTTTGCGGTAGATCCACGGTACCGGCTGGAAAAATTCCACGGCTTCATCTACCGTCATGTCCAGCACATCGGAAATGGACTTGCCTTTGTAGCGTATTTCCAGCGTTTCGCGGTTATACCGGCGACCGTTACATTTTTCACAATGCACGTATACATCCGGCAGGAAATTCATTTCGATCACGCGCATGCCGCCGCCTTCACAAACGTCGCAGCGACCGGTTTTTACATTAAATGAAAAACGGCCGGCATTATATCCCCTGATCTTGGCTTCCGGTACGGAAGCAAAGAGGGTTCTGATGTCGGTGAAAAATCCGCAGTACGTAGCGGGATTGCTGCGTGGGGTGCGGCCTATGGGCGATTGGTCAATTTCAATCACTTTATCAATAAACTCCAGTCCCTTGATGCTTTTGTAGGGCATGGGAACCATCTTGGAGTCGTACGCATGTTTGGAAAGAATGGGATACAGGGTTTCATTGATCAGGGTAGATTTACCGCTGCCGGAAACGCCGGTAACACAAATGAAAGTACCGAGGGGCAGTTTCAGGTTTACATTCTTCAGGTTGTTGCCGGACGCGCCTTTCAGTTCCAGGAAATTACCGTTGCCTTTGCGGCGTTGTTCGGGTATTTCCGGGGAGGTATTGCCATTCAGGTATCCGGCGGTGGGGGTATTGAGTTTAAGGATTTGTTTGGGCGTGCCCTGTGCAATGATCTGGCCGCCATGCACACCTGCGCCGGGGCCGATGTCTACCAGGTGATCGGCGTGGAGCATGATGTCTTTGTCGTGTTCCACTACAATGACGGTATTGCCCATGTCTTTCAGGTTGCGGAGGGCATCTATCAACTGCATGTTATCGCGCTGATGTAAACCAATACTGGGTTCATCCAGGATATAGGTGATGCCCATGAGTTGGGATCCTATCTGCGTGGCGAGGCGGATACGCTGTGATTCGCCGCCACTGAGGCTCCGGGTGGGACGGTTCAGGGTGAGGTAGTTTAATCCTACGTTCAGCAGGAACCCAAGTCTTTCGCGGATTTCTTTCAGAATATCCTTGGCGATGGCATTTTGTTTTTTCTCAAGACGGTTTTCAATATTTCCAAACCAGGCCAGGAGCTTATCCAGGTCCATGTTACCGAGTTCGGAGATATTTTTTTCATCGATCTTGAAAAACAGGCTTTCCTTTTTGAGGCGGGCGCCGTTACATTCGGGGCAGGTGCTCAGTTTCATGAAGCCTTCTGCCCAGCTGCGTACATGATCGGAGGAGGTGTCGTTGAAATAACGGCGAACCATATTTACTACGCCTTCGTATTCAGTGGCGTATTCGGTGCTGCCGTTGCTTTCTCCAAATTCCAGGTCTACTTCCAGTTTGCCGTTTTCATCACCAAACAACAATACGTTGAGGGCTTTTTGCGGAATGCTGGAAATAGGGGCTGTTAAGGAAAATTTATACTTTTTGGCGAGTTGTTGTACCTGTTTAAAGGTAAAGGTATCACGTGCTTCGCCCAATGGTTTTAATCCGCCGTCGGTGATGGAGATGTTGTAATCTGGGATTACTTCGTCCATATCTATCTGGTAGATAGTGCCAAGACCTTTACAGCGCGGGCAGGCGCCGTAGGGGGAGTTAAAGGAGAAGGTGTTTGGACTGGGCTCTTCGTAGGAAAGGCCGGTTTCCTCGCACATCAGTTGCTTACTGTACTGGCTCACTTTATTGGTGTCGTGGTCCATAATAAACAGTAATCCTTTTCCCATCGTGAGCGCTTTTTGTACGCTCTGGCTGATCCGGGTGCGGGCATCTTCCTGCACCTGGATACGGTCTATCACAAGTTCGATGTCGTGGATCTTGTAGCGGTCCACCTGCATTCTTTCTTTCAGGTCTTCTATTTCCCCGTCGATCCGCACTTTGAGGTAGCCTTGTTTGCGTACCTGTTCAAACAGTTCCCGGTAGTGGCCTTTTCGTCCGCGTACGAGCGGGGCGAGGATAGCCAGCTTTTTGTTCTTATAATGTTTGAAAAGATGCGCCAGTATTTCCTCTTCTGAGAAGCGGGTCATGGGTTTGTTGGTATTGTAGGAGTAGGCGGTTCCGGCGCGTGCGTAGAGCAGGCGGAGGAAATCGTAGATCTCCGTGATGGTACCAACAGTAGACCGTGGATTTTTATTGGTCGTTTTCTGTTCTATAGAAATAACGGGAGAAAGTCCGGTGATTTTATCCACATCGGGCCTTTCCATATCGCCGATAAACTGGCGGGCATAAGCGGAAAAGCTTTCCATGTAACGGCGTTGTCCTTCTGCATAGATGGTATCAAATGCCAGTGATGATTTACCACTGCCGCTGATGCCGGTGATCACTACCAGTTTATTTTTGGGCAACTGCAGATCCAGGTTTTTCAGGTTATGCTCCCGGGCGCCAAAAATGGCTATTTGTTCATCTGCCGGGGCTTGCGCCACGGTAGTATCGGGTACATTCTCTTTTTTCTTTGCCATAATATTAAACTACTAAGCTACGGCATAATTGCGAATTTTCGGTTTTGTATTGCTAAGAATTTTAGCGAAGTGAGGGAAGAAGCGCCTTCGGCGCTGGTAAATTGTCCTGGAGCAGGATTTTGGGATTAATCGTGATTACGCTGATTTATCCACCATTTGATATAAATAATCCGGGGAGATAAAAGCGGATTCGCTTCTATCTCCCCGGAACAGTCATGTCTAATCCTGGAAATACAATCGCCGAAGGCGATTCTTTTCGCTTAGGCTTTATATTTTTTAAATATTACAATCGCATTATGACCACCAAAACCGAAGGTATTGCTCATGGCTACATTTACAGTACGCTGCTGTGCCTTACCGAGAGTGAGGTTCAGGTTGGTAGGGATTCCTTCACCCAATACGGAAGTATTGATGGTGGGAGGAACGATATCTTCCTGTGTAGCTTTGATACAAGCGATGGCTTCAATAGCGCCGGCAGCTCCGAGCAGGTGACCTGTCATGGATTTGGTAGCGCTGATATTGAGTTTTTGCACATGGTCACCAAACGCGGCAACAATGGCTTTTAATTCGCTGAGATCTCCTACTGGAGTGGAAGTGGTGTGTGAGTTGATATAGTCTACATCGGTAGTGGCAATCTCGGCATCTTCCAGGGCCTGTTCCATACCTAAGCGTGCGCCCATACCTTCAGGGTGGGTAGCCGTGAGGTGGTAGGCATCGCAGGTCATGGCGCCGCCAATCATTTCTCCGTAGATGGTAGCACCTCTGGCGATAGCGTGTTCATATTCTTCCAGGATGATAGCGCCTGCGCCTTCACCCATTACAAACCCATCACGTTCTATATCGAACGGGCGGGAAGCATGTGCTGCATCTTCGTTGCGGGTAGATAATGCTTTGAGGGCATTGAATCCTGCAATACCGGCGCGGGTTACAGGGGCTTCAGAACCACCTGCCACAATTGCGTTGGCTTTACCGAGACGGATGTAGTTGAAAGCATCTACCAGGGCGCTGGTAGAGGAAGCGCATGCAGAAACTGTACAGAAGTTGATGCCCATGAAACCATATTTCATAGCTATCTGGCCTGCTGCAATATCACATATCAATTTAGGAATAAAGAAAGGGTTGAATTTAGGGACAAAGTTGGCCTGTGTAAATTCAACGATCTGTTCTTCGAACGTAAGCATTCCGCCATTGCCGGATGCCCAGATTACACCAATTTTAGTTTTGTCGATGTTGGCACTATCGAGACCGGCATCCTGTACTGCTTCCTGTGCAGCCGCCATAGCGTACTGGGTGAAGCAATCCATTTTACGGGCTTCCTTCTTTTCCATATATTTTTCCACATCAAAACCTTTGACTTCACAGGCGAATTTTGTTTTAAACTCTGTGGTGTCAAATTTAGTGATGGGGCCGGCGCCACTAACGCCTGCCTTCATATTGTTCCAAAAAGTATTTACATCATTCCCGATAGGTGTTAATGCTCCCAAGCCGGTAACCACAACCCTTTTCAGTGTAACAGTACGCATATTTTTTACTTTAATAAAAAAAGTTAGAGCGCAAATTTAGTTACTTATTGTTATGATTAAGCATATTCATTAAGATAATATAATATAACTTTTTGGAATTTACGATGAAAGCCGGTGTGGATGCGGTTTTATACGTATGAGCGCGCAGGATCTGACAGTCTCCTTACTTTTTTCCGGACATTTTTATCTTAAAAATGTGCGAATGCAAGGAAATTGTAACCTCGTAAAAGGAAACTCTCCGCAAATAAACGGTAATATATTATCAGGCAGCAGCTACTACTGCCGGTACCGGCAGGGTGGTAATTTTCCGGGTACGCTGTTTCAGGAAGCAGATGACTTCAGCATCTGTCTGGAAGCGGTCGCCGATATTTACAAAGTGTTTGGCCAGCAGGTCGTAACGTTTGCCCATCAGGAAGGCCCATACGTGCAGGAAATGGATGCCATCAAATACAATGGCGTCATTGCTGATATAATCGCCCAGTGTTTTGGTGAAGTATACAGGATGCTCTGTCCAGTGCATGCTGGGTTTTACGTGGTGACTGATATGATAGCCATCGTTCCAGCACTTGTGATTATATTTTGTATTGATACAGGTGATGCTGTTTTTGTAAGAATTTTCCGGCTCTTCCGGGTCAATAAATGCATGCTGGGCCCAGTTGCCTACCATCATAATTACGCGGGAAATGAGGAAGGGCAATATAAATACCACGAAGGTGGCAGGGAAGTTAATAAAGGATAATCCTACGCAGGCGGCAATGAAAAGCACTTCACCCCTTACGAGTTTTACCATTAACTTATTTCTTTTTTTACGGAGATGATAGCGGGCGGTGTCATATACTCCCAGCGTAACAAAGTTTCCGAGGTATGCGAGGAATCCGCGGAAGGAATCGCGCTGGTATATCATTGTGCAGCTGTCGTCGTCCGGCATATTGTTTTCCGGATGATGCATACCGATATGATGGGAATAGTATGATTCCGGTGTTTGTCCGAATAAGGGACCGATCGCCCAGGGCAGGTAATTATTCCAGAACTGGTACTTCTTTTCAAAAAATACACGGTGACTGGTACAGTGGAGCATCAGACCAAAAGGCCCTTTGAAGGTAATGTTATTCAGGAACTGGTAAGCAATAGCAGCGCCCCACCAAACCCAGTTGTTTAATCCGGGAATATACATGAGTATAGCCAGCGGCCAGAGAGTGAAAGTAATTTTCAGTGTCAGGTACACAAAGGGAAGGTCACGCTCATCCCTGATCCAGCTTTTAAAAAGACGGTCAAGTGCGGTTTCATGTGTTGGCTTTACGTAAACTGGGTCAGTAAGTTGAGAAAGTTGTTTCATACGCTCAGTGTATTTTACTACAGTTGTAATAATGTTGGCCTGGAGCCGGTGAATTATTATAACGCTCCCCCGGAAGATATATTATGCCGTATAGGGTAACTGAAGATAACCATTTTTTTCTTCTCTGGTAGTAATTACAGGTATTTTTGTAATTTCCGTTTCGATGCGTATCTGTCAGAGGGGAACATACCCTGTAATATGTAATAAAAATATGTGGATGTGTGGAAATGTTCAGGTAATTCCATTTTCATATATGCCAAAACCAATCACTATACATGAAGCGATTAACCCTTAAGGATGTTGCAAAAATGGCCGGAGTAGCGCCTTCCACGGTCTCTTTCGTTTTAAACGGAAAGGGAAAGCAAATGCGTATCCGCGACGAAGTGGCCACCAGGATTATGCAGGTGGCGGAAAAATCGGGATACGAGCCTCACCGTATGGCGGTTAATCTCCGTACCGGGCAATCCAAAACCCTGGGCCTGATCGTGGAAAGTATTTCCGGAAGTTTTTTTGCCAGTCTTGCCAAAACAATTGAAACGGAAGCAGAGCGCAAAGGATATAATGTAGTGTATTGCAGCACTGAAAACAATGCCCAGAAAGGCGGGGAGTTAATACGCATGCTTGGCCGGCAAATGGTAGACGGTTACCTGATTACACCGGCGCCGGGTATGGAGAAGGAAATCCAGCAACTGGTACAGCAGCATAAGCCGGTAGTGCTGATGGACAGCTATTTCCCGTCTATCAAAACGCCCTATGTACTGATCAATAACTTCGACGGTGTGCAGCAGGGGATGAAACACCTGATCAGCAAGGGCTTCACTAAAATAGGTTTTGTGATGGTAGATGTGAAGCTGATACAGATAGAAGAACGCCTGCGGGGCTATACCACCGCACTGAAGGAACATAAGATCCCCGTAAAGAAAAAATACATCCTGCAGCTGCAATACCACCGGCAGCGGGAAGACTCTCTGAATGAGCTGCAGGCTTTCATAGAAGCCAATCCTGAACTGGATGCCATCTTTTTCTCTACCAACTACCTGGGCATCCTGGGGCTGGAAGTGATTGCCAGGATGGGATTGAAGATGCCCGACGATATCGCCGTACTGTGTTTCGATGATCACGACATCTTCCGTTTATATCCTCCCGGTATATCTGTGATAGAGCAGCCAATAGAAGGTATCGCCAAAACGGCCATAGACCTGCTTATGCATCAGCTGGATAAAAACAGCGGGCCCATGAAAAAAACGGCAGTGGAATTACCCGGAAAGTTTATCCTGAGGGGATCGGCTTAACCGCCGCTACCACTTGTAAAAAAAGCGTTAAATACTTGCAAATGCTGGAAAAATATTTATACTTTTAGAATTGGCTATTGTAGTTTAAGAGGAAAGGATTCGCTGAATCTTTTTTTTCTATGCCTGTGCTAAATCGATTTTGTAAAAATTTCACGGTATCTTCACACCCCGGAGTGTGACATTGACCAAAAGGATCATTTTTGTTGTATATAATATCTAATTCATGAAAAAAGTTGGACTGTTAGCAGCCGCTTTATTATGCCTGCATGGTGCACACAGCCAAACGGTAAATAAAGTTGCTGAGCCGGCGGAATGGGTAAATACCCTGATGGGCACTGATTCCAAAGTGAGCTTATCAAACGGGAACACCTATCCTGCCATTGCCCTGCCCTGGGGTATGAACTTCTGGATGCCACAAACCAATACGATGGGGAATGGCTGGGCGTATCAATACACCGCTGATAAAATCAGGGGATTCAAGCAAACGCACCAACCTTCACCGTGGATCAACGACTATGGCCAGTTTGCCATTATGCCCGTTACCGGTACCGTGAAGTTTGACCAGAACAAACGCGCCAGCTGGTTTTCTCATAAATCAGAAGTAGCCAAACCATATTATTACAGCGTATACCTCGCCGATCCGGACGTTACCACAGAAATTACGCCCACGGAAAGAGCCGCCCAGCTGCGGTTTACCTACCCGGCCACCGACAGCGCTTTTATCGTGGTAGACGCATTCGATAAAGGTTCCTATATTAAAATATTACCGGACGAAAAGAAGATTATCGGGTATACCACCAAAAACAGCGGCGGCGTACCATCCAACTTCAAAAACTACTTTGTTATCAAATTTGATAAACCATTTACCGTAGCCGATATCTGGCACGACTCTGTACTGGTGAAAGGTCAGCTGGAACTGCAGGCAGATCATACCGGCGCCGTGGTTGGTTTTAAAACAAAGAAAGGCGAAAAGGTAGGCATTAAAACCGCCTCCTCTTTTATCAGCTTTGAACAGGCAGAATTAAACCTGCAACGCGAAATTGGCCAGGACAACTTTGACGCTACGTGTAAGAAAGCAAAGGACAGCTGGAATAAAGAACTCGGCAGACTGGCCATAGAAGGCGGTACCAGCGACCAGGTAAGTACTTTCTACTCTTCCCTGTACCGCACCATGCTCTTCCCGCGCAAGTTCTATGAGATTAATGCAAAGAACGAAATAGTACACTACAGCCCGTTCAATGGCCAGGTATTACCAGGCTACATGTTCACCGATAACGGGTTCTGGGATACCTTCCGCGCGGTACATCCTTTCTTCACCCTGATGTATCCTACACTCAGCTCACATATCATGGAAGGATTATCCAACGCTTACAATGAAAGCGGCTGGTTACCTGAGTGGGCAAGCCCCGGTCACCGCGACTGTATGGTAGGTTCCAACTCCGCATCACTGATCGCCGACGCCTATTTAAAAGGTATCCGCGGATATGATATCAATAACCTCTACAAAGCTATTCTGAAGAATACGGAAAACGAAGGTCCGCTCAGCTCTGTAGGCCGCCTGGGTGTTAAGTATTACAACACCCTCGGCTATGTGCCTTACGATGTGGAAGTAAATGAAAACGCCGCGCGTACCCTGGAATACGCATACGACGACTTCACCATTTACCAGCTGGCAAAAGCACTGAACCGTCCGAAAAGCGAAATCGATCTTTTTGAAAAACGCTCCCAGAACTACCGCAATCTCTTTGATCCGGAAACAAAACTGATGCGTGGAAAAAACAAGGATGGTAAATTCCAGACGCCGTTCAATCCATTCAAATGGGGCGACGCCTTTACAGAAGGAAACAGCTGGCACTATACCTGGTCTGTATTCCACGATGTGCAAGGGTTGGCCAAACTGATGGGTGGCCGCGACATGTTTGCCAAGATGCTGGATTCTGTTTTCAACATGCCACCGGTATTTGATGAAAGCTATTACGGCACCGTTATCCACGAAATACGCGAAATGCAGATCATGAACATGGGACAGTATGCTCACGGCAACCAGCCCATTCAGCACATGATCTATCTGTATAACTATGCAGGCCAGCCCTGGAAAACACAATACTGGATCCGCCAGGTAATGAGCCGTTTGTACAAAGCCACTCCGGATGGATATTGTGGCGATGAAGACAACGGTCAAACCAGCGCCTGGTACGTGTTCTCTGCAATGGGCTTCTATCCTGTTTGTCCGGGTACCCAACAATATGTACTGGGTACACCACTCTTCTCCAAACTCACCATGACTTTCGAAGATGGTAAGAAAATGGTGATCAACGCGCCGGGCAACAGCGACACGAACCTGTATGTGCAAAAGGCATCCTTAAACGGACAGCCTTATTCAAAGAACTGGATCAGCCACCAGGACCTGCAGAAAGGCGGTACCCTGGAATTCAAAATGGGCGCTACTCCTGAGAAATCAAGAGGAACCGAGCCTGCGGCTTATCCATATTCCTTTTCAGCAACAGCGAATAAATAACACATACTACCTGTAAACGATTTTCATTGTTCACTGAAATATTTCATCCCGACTCTTCGGGATGTATCAAATTTCTTACGCGGAGGTTGTCTTACTCAGGATTAAACTGATATTTTTCTTTTGATTTTAAAAGATTTTTAAAAATTCTATAAAAAAGATTTAAAAGATTTCAGCGAAATCAGTTTAATCAGTTTAATCCTGAGTAAGACAACATCCGATAAAATCAGCCGCCATGAGAAAACTACTTTTACCTTTACTCTTCTTTCCGTCCCTGTGCACAATGGCACAGGAAAACGTAATACAATATGTGAAGCCGATTACCGGCACACAACGGATGGGACACACCTATCCTGGCGCCACCGTACCTTTTGGTATGGTGCAGCTTAGTCCTGAAACCGATACTATTCCTTATGAAATGAACGGGAAGTATAACCCCGATGTATATAAGTATTGCGCGGGTTACCAGTATGAAGATAAAACGATCGTTGGCTTCAGCCATACCCACTTCAGCGGTACCGGCCACTCCGATCTGGGCGATTTTTTAATCATGCCTACCGTAGGCGCCCTGCAATTAAATCCCGGTACGGCAGATCATCCTGAAAGTGGCTACAGATCCACATTCTCCCATAGCACTGAAGTAGCGGAACCCGCTTATTATAAAGTGAAACTGGAAGATGATAACATCCTCGCAGAACTCACCGCCTCCAACCGCGTGGGATTTCACCAGTATACTTTTCCCGGTACAAACCAGGCGCACATCATTCTTGATATGATGTCCGGCATTTACAACTACGACAACAAAAACGTGTGGACCTTCATCCGGGTAGAAAATGATACCCTGATCACCGGGTTTCGCCAAACTAACGGTTGGGCACGTACGAGAATAGAATATTTTGCAATGACCTTCTCCAAACCATTTGTACAATACGGGCATCAGAACTATGCGAAAGACGTGTACAAAGGCTTCTGGAGAAAGTTTGACCAGTCGAAGAACTTCCCCGAAATGGCAGGCAAACAGATCCGTGCTTATTTCGATTTTAAAACAGCACCCGGCGAAAAGATCAAAATTAAATTTGCCTTATCGCCGGTGAGCACCGAAGGCGCCCTGAAAAACCTGCGCGCAGAAATTCCAGGTTGGGATTTCGACCAGGTAAAACGCGACGGACAGGCACTGTGGACTAAAGAGCTGAACAAAATTCACATTGAATCAAAAAGCCGCGAAGAGAAGGAAAACTTCTACACCGCCATGTACCACGCGTTCATTAATCCAACTACCTACATGGATGTGGATGGCGCCTACCGCGGACTGGATATGAACATTCATACCGCCAACGGATATACGAATTATACTACTTTCTCCCTCTGGGATACTTACCGCGCATTGCACCCGCTGTTTAATGTGATCCAGCCGAAACGCAACGCTGATATGATCCAGTCGATGCTGAACCACTACGAACAAAGCGCGCAACATATGTTGCCTATCTGGTCGCACTATGCCAATGAAAACTGGTGCATGATCGGCTATCACAGCGTATCCGTTATTGCGGATGCCATCATGAAAGGCAATGCGCCCTTTGATGTAAACAAAGCACTGGATGCGTGCGTAACCACTGCACGGCACCGTACCTACGACGGGCTGGAATACTACATCGACAGGGGCTATATACCGGAAGATAAAAATGGTTCCTCTGTTTCGAAAACACTTGAATATGCATACGACGACTGGTGTATTGCACAGGTGGCAAAGAAGTTGGGAAGAACAGATCTTTATGAGGAGTTTATTAAACGTTCGCTGAACTATAAGAATGTATACGATTCCAATACAGGTTTCATGCGTCCCAAACTGAACGACGGTACCTTCAAAGCTAACTTTGATGCGCTGCAAACACACGACCAGGGCTTTATTGAAGGGAATGCCTGGAACTATAGTTTATACGTGCCTCATTATCCTGATGAAATGATTGCCATGATGGGCGGTAAGAAACAATTTACCACTCACCTCGATTCACTGTTTACTATGGAATTGCCCGATAAATTTTTTGCTGAAACAGAAGATATCACCCGCGATGGTATTATCGGTAACTACGTGCATGGTAACGAGCCTTCGCATCATGTGGCCTACCTGTATAACTGGACCGGCTATCCGTGGAAAACGCAGGAACGTGTACGCATGATCCTGAAAAAGATGTACCACCCCGGTCCTGATGGTCTTGGTGGTAACGACGACTGCGGACAAATGAGTGCCTGGTACATTTTCACCACGCTGGGCTTTTACCCGGTTTGTCCTGGTTCCGACCAGTATTCGCTGGGCAGTCCGGCTATTGATAAGGCAACGCTGCAGCTGGAAAACGGTAAAACCTTTGTGGTAGATGTGAAAAATCAAAGCGATAAAAATGTGTATGTGCAAAAGGTACTGCTCAATGGTGCGCCATTGAACCGGTTGTATATCACACATGCAGATATTATGAATGGCGGCACCATCACTTTTTATATGAGCGCCAAACCAAAGAAATAACAAGAATGCCCAATCAGACAACTGGCTGTTTCCGATTACGGAAGCAGCCTTTTTTTATGCCGGCATATTCCTATCTTGGTTGTAATAAACAACAAAATGGATCATATTGTTAAAGCAAATATCAACAACCTGGTTGATGTGTGGCGTACAGCCAGCACGCCTTTCAACGCCTGTGTAGAAGGGCCTGCTTTCAGCTGGTGCAGTGTGCCCGGTTTGGAATGGCCCAATAAATTATGGTTTAACGGAGATATTACGGAAGAAGTAATACAAACTGCACTGGATAGTATTCCTTCCGGCAAAATGGTAATTCCTTATTGGAATACTACCGGGGAAGAAATTATTATCGCGCATGGAGGGGTAAAAGGTTCTGAACAGGCAGGAATGTCGTTAAAACTGGAACGGCCGTTCCACACTGAGAACAGGCTGTTGTTCCGCGCGGTGAATACCCCTGCTGATGCAGCGTTATGGGCGGGAATTTATCCACAGGCATTTGGATACAGTATTGATCAGAAAATCCTGGAGGCTACGTATAGCTGTCTCCGTTATTACCTTGCTTTACTGGACGGGCAGCCGGTCGGCACTGCTATCCTGCATCTTCAGGATGGTATTGCCGGTATACACGGAGTGGGCGTGATTCCTGCGGCGAGAAGAAAAGGATTCGCCAATGAAATTATGGCATTTGTATTAAATGAATCCATAGCCTTGAATGCGGGCTATGCTACATTACAGGCGTCGCAAATGGGGAAAGGTATTTACCTGGACATGGGGTTTGAAGAGCAGTTTACCATCAGGAATTATGCTGTGCATAAGTGAATTTATTTTATAAAAAGAAAGGGGAACTCTTTTTACAGAGCTCCCCTTTTCTTTTTTATAAAGAATTAATTATTATGGATGCAGGGTAAATGACACGATACCCAACTGTACTTTTTGTGCCGCATCAATTGCTTTGTAGCGGAAATACAGGTTGTGTTTCTTGCCGTCTGCTACCGGGGTAAAGTTGAAGTTTACCTTGTTCGGAGCTTTTGGCTGTGCACCCGGACCAATGGTTACTTCACCCAGGCGGGTGCCGTTGGCATCATCCAGGAAGGCTTCCACTATATAGCCGGATTGTGGTGTTTCCTGTACCATATAAGCGAGTTCTATGCCGCTTACGCCGGTCAGATCCAGGTTGTTATAAGTGGCCCATCCTGCTGTGTTGGAAGGGATGAGGAACTTTGTACCATTTACAGCGAATACTGCCATGCCATCAGCTTTGCTGAAATCTGCTGCTGCCAGTTTTGGGCTGAGCAGTTCTGCAGCCGCAGTTCCGGTGATAGGTTTAATACCAGGACCACCTTTATCAGTATAGCTGGCCAGGAGGTACAACACGCCGTTGTCTTTTGCTTCACCACCCAGTGTTGGGTTGATGCTGCCGTTTACAGGCAGTGAAGGCACTTTAGGTGCATTGCCACCGATAGAATAAATATATTCCACCAGCTGTTTGGCTTCACCCTGAGAAATGCCCGGATGCGCCGACATAGCGGTTTCACCCCATACGCCGCCACCGCCGTTGATGATCTTTTTAGCGAGCATTTCAGGAGCAGCAGGATCGTCTTTGTACTTTTCTGTTATTTGTTTGAAGGAAGGTCCGATAGATTTTTCATCCGGCTTGTGGCAGGTTTTACAATCAGATACTTCCATGATATTTTTACCTGCAATAGCGCCGGTAATAATCTGGTGGCCCTGTGGTTGCGCTGCTTTATCACGTCCTTCAACATAATCTGCTTTCACAAAAATGTTATTGGCATCCAGTTTACCATCTGCAGAGTTGCCATCTTCCTTATCGGAGATATTAACTGTATACTGCACGGGTTTGCCCGGGAAGTAGAACATCTGGTTACCGGTGATATTGATCTTTACATCAGGCGTTTCATTACCGGCGTACAGATCAATGGATTTACTCTTTGTTTTGGCGCCTTTATCATCTGCCACTTCCACAAATACAGGGTATTCGCCGGCCGCGCTGTAGGTATATTCTACCGTAGGTTCAGTGGTTTCTTTCTTTGTGCCATTGCCAAAATTCCAGAGATAAGTGAGTTTATCGCCGTCAGGATCTTTAGATCCTTCTGCGGTTAATTTCACTTTAAATGGTAAGCCGCCGGTAGTGCGCGTAGCGTGGATATTGGCTACAGGCGCGCGGTTGCCGCCATTGAAGTCAATGCGGGAAAGCCCTGCATCTGCGTTTTTGCTAAACCATCCGTTACCATATTCGAGGATATACAAACGGCCGTCAGGACCCATTTCCATATCGATGGGAGCATTCAGTTTGGTGTTGGGTATAAACTTTTCCATTTTGGAGAAGTTACCGTTTTTGTCCATTGTTACGGCCATTACCCATCCACGGATCCAGTCGTAGATAAACAGTTTATCGTTATAGTAATCCGGGAAACGGGTTTCTTTCGGATAAAATTCGCTGTGGTAAATCGGGCCCGCTTCTGCGTTACGGCCACCGCTGCCTACAATCGGGAACTCGTCTGATTTCGCATACGGATACCAGATGAAGGCGGGAGTAGCCGGTGGCAACTCTTTCAAACCGGTGTTGTTGCGGGAATCATTGATTGGTTTCAGCGGATCGAAATAAGGACCGCTTTCACCTGTTTCGTAATTGTATTGACGGTATGGTTTATTATTGGCAATAAACATCGGGTAACCGAAGAACCCGGGCTTTTTCGCCTGGTTTATTTCATCGTATCCTCTTGGCCCCCGCAGGGAGTCGTCGTTGTTGGCATCCGGCCCTACTTCTCCCCAATATACATATCCTGTTTTCTGGTCTACCGACATCCGGTAAGGATTACGTGTACCCATTGCATAAATTTCAGGACGGGTGCCTTTGGTGCCTTTCGGGAACAGGTTACCATCCGGAATAGTGTAGGAGCCATCAGCTTCAACCTTGATGCGGATGATCTTTCCGCGCAGGTCGTTGGTGTTGGCTGATCCGCGGCGGTCATCATACTGCAGGTGACCGGGACGGTCATCAGTAGGACCATAACCTTTGCTCACATATTTTTGTCCCGGTTCATCAAACGGAGTAGTGTTGTCGCCGGTGGATAAGTACAGCAATCCGCCTGGTCCGAAAGCAATGGAACCACCGGTATGGCAGCAGATATCGCGTTGGGAGTAGAATTGCAGAATTACTTTTTCGGAAGACATATCCAGTTTGTTGTTTTCAAATTTGAAACGTGACAAACGGTTTACGGAAGTATCTACCGGTGAATACATCGCGTAGATGTAGTGATTGTTTTTAAAGTCGGGGTCTGCGGCAAGGCCGAGGAAACCTTCTTCTGCATTTACCTTTGGTACATCGGTATGATGATATACTTTGAGGAAACCTACCTGTGAGAGTTTCTTTTCTGCTGCGTTGTAAAGCATCAGCTCTCCGCGGCGTTGCGCCACCAGGATGTCCAGGTTAGGGAGTATAGCCATTTCCGTTGGTTCAAAGAACTCACCGGATACGAGCACATTTTTAGTGAAGCGGTCTTCTTCCGGTACACGCAGGGTTTTAGCTGCGCTGTAGTCGAGCACCTGGTTTTTACCGATAGCATATTTGATACCGCCGGCGAGGTGTTTCAGGAAAAGACTGTCGGTATAAGATTCTTCTGTATGACCAAGGCCGGTATAAAAAGCGCGGCCGCCATCGTAATCATGATACCAGCTGATGGGATGATTGCCTTTCATAGTACCGCCCTGGTATGATTTCTCGTCCAGTTTCAGCAGTACCGTAGTGGTGGTATCCACATCTTTATAATTATACCACTCATCGGTATGTTCCCATTTTTCGGGAAGTCCTTCTGTAGCGGGAAAAGATTTTTCTATTACATCAATTATAGCTTTGTGAACGCCCGGAGGATGGCTCTGGAACCATGCACCGGCGAGGTGGTTATACCAGCCCCATTCGTATTCGGTGTCAGCTGCGGCATGTACACCCACATAACCGCCACCTGCCTGGATATATCTTTCGAAATCGGCTTCCTGGTAGTTATCGAGTACATCACCGGTAGTGTTCAGGAAGATAACAGCTGCATATTGCGCCAGGGTATCTTCATTAAATTTAGCGGCATTTTCTGTAGTGTCTACATCAAATCCGTTTTCCAGTCCCAGTTTCTGAATGGCTTTAATACCAACAGGGATAGAGCTGTGGCGGAACCCGCCGGTTTTGGTAAATACCAGCACTCTGGGTTTACCGGGGCGCGATTTTTTACAGGCTGCGAGGCCAACAACAACAAGTGCCAGCAGCAGAAAAATTCTGAGAGTACGTTTCATTATAACGGATTATTTTTTGGGTTTCCAGTTACCGATGGCGTATTCAATGCCACCCAGTAAATGTTTCAGATATACAGGATCCTGGTAAGCTTCTTTCACATGTCCCATTTCGGTATAAAAGGCGCGGCCTCCTTCAAAGTCGTGATACCAGCACATAGGATGGTTATCGCCGTTTTTGCCGCCGGTATAGCTGGATTCATCAATTTTGATGAGCACATGTACATCGGGATTGAGGTCTTTGAAATTGTACCATTCGTCTTTGCGGATCCATTCGTCCGGTAAATCTTTTGTAGCCGGATGATTATGGTCCACTACTTTGAGGGTAGCTGTTTGCTGACTCGGATGACTCAGGAACCATGCGCCGGCGAGTTTGTTATACCACGGCCAGTCGTATTCCGTATCTGTAGCTGCGTGGATACCCATCCATGCACCGCCTTTGTGGATATAGTTCTGAAAAGCCTCCTGTTGGGCGTTGTCGAGTACATCGCCGGTGGTGCAGCTGAAAATTACGGCTGCATATTTTTTCAGATTATCAGTAGTAAAGGCGCTGGCATCTTCCGTAGTATCTACTTCAAAGCCATTTTCCTTTCCGAGTTGCATGATCGCTATTTTGGCAGCGGGAATGCAATCGTGGCGGAAGCCTTTTGTTTTTGAGAACACGAGTACCCTTTTGGCCTTGTGTTTATGCTTTGCCTGCACTGAAATAGTGCCGGCGAGGAGCAAGAGTGTAATAAACGCGGTTAGTGCTTTCATCTTATTTTACGTGGGAATGGAAATTAAAAATTCGGAAAAGTAAAAAGCAAAAAGCTACTGAAGTATTGAGATAAGCGAGCGCCATCTCCGCTTCAGTAGCTTTTTGCTTAATGCTTTTACGCTATCCGGAAATTAAAGAACTCTTATTTTGATATTGCGGTACCATACATCATCGCCGTGATCCTGCAGGGCGATATGACCTTTCGCATACTTGCCGAACTCTTTCCAGTCGTGGAATTTGCTTTTTGCTACCAGGGCATACCATTCAGGCGTGCCCATTGTAGTTTCTGCAGTTTTCACGCCATTGAGCCAGAGGGTCAGGTGACCATCTTTCTTCGTTAATTTGGCGGAATTCCACTCACCAACAGGTTTGGCTGGTCTGGTAGAAGCTTTGATGAGATCGTATAATTCACCCGCATTGTGTTTTGGGTTTTTACCATCGGGATGGCCCGCATCATCAATCACCTGCATTTCAGGACCGGAGAGGTAAGTTTGGCTTAAAGACGGATCTTCATGAACGCTGAAGATAAGACCGCTGTTGCCGCCCGGAGAAATTTTCCATTCGTAACTCAGCTCATAGTTTTCGTATTCCGCATCGGTAACGAGATCTCCGCCGGGTGCGCCATTCTTTTTAGCTTCCTGGTTCAGACCGATCGCACCATCTGTTACGCCCCATGCAGGACTGGCAGTGGATTTCAGGTAAGTATGCCAGCCTTTGGTAGAAGTACCATCGAACAGGAGTACCCATCCTTGCTTCTTTTCCTTTGCCGACAGGGTATTTAATTTCTGGGCTTTTACTGCGGTGGTACCGAGAACGGCAGCTACCATCAGTGCACCCATGATTAATTTTTTCATTCCGGATGATTGAGTTTATGATAAATCAATTATTTGCCAATAGATAAGATATAGCTTACCATTTCTTTGGCATCTTCTTTTGAAATCTGTGGATGTGGTAACATAGCTACTTCGCCCCAGTTACCGGAACCGCCTTTGATGACTTTCTCCGCCAGTTTTTCCACATTTTCCGGGGTGTTAGGATATTTGCCTGCAATGTCTTTCAGGGCAGGTCCTACCACTTTCATTTCTTCTTTATGACATGTTTTACAATCGCTTTCAGCCATCAGTGTTTCGCCTTTGCTTGCTGGTTTGTTAGCGCTTGGCGAAACCATTGAATTATCTGCTGCTGGGCTTTCATGAGTGCTAACGCTGTCAGCGTTTTCTGCTTTTTTCTCACCACCTCCGCAAGCTGCAAAGAATAATACACTTAATACGAGCGGCGCCAGATATCTCTTTCTCATTTGTTGATTTTTTTTTATTTGGTTATTGTTTACTAACGATCGGTGGATTGGTTGGCTATTATATTACAAGCCTAATATTCTTTTATTGAAAGCATCATCGGTACCGCCTCCTGCAAAGTCATCAAATGCCTTTTCAGTAACACGGATAATATGATCCTTGATGAAGGGGGCGCCTTCTTTAGCGCCATCTTCCGGATGTTTAATACAACATTCCCATTCCATAACGGCCCAGCCGGCAAAATCGTATTGCGCCATTTTACTGAAGATGGATTTAAAGTCGACCTGGCCATCGCCCAGAGAGCGGAAACGGCCCGGGCGGTCGATCCATGCCTGGTATCCGCCGTAAACGCCGGAGCGGCCGGTGGCATTGAATTCGGCATCTTTTACGTGAAAGGCTTTGATCCTTTCGTGGTAAATATCGATATACTCAAGATAATCGAGGCATTGCAGCAACAGGTGGCTGGGATCGTACAGGAGGTTAGCGCGGGTATGGTTACCGGTGGCTTCCAGGAAGCGTTCAAAGGTGATACCGTCGTGCAGGTCTTCTCCCGGGTGAATTTCATAGCAAACGTCTACGCCGTTGGCATCAAATTCATTGAGGATCGGGAGCCAGCGTTTCGCCAGTTCGGCAAAACCTGTTTCCACCAGTCCGGCTGGACGCTGTGGCCACGGATACATAGCCGGGGCCCATAACAGGGCGCCGCTGAATGTAGCGTGGGCAGTGAGGCCCAGGTTACGGCTGGCTTTCGCAGCATATTTCAGCTGGTTTACCGCCCACTCTGTGCGCGCCTGGATATTATTGTGATATTGTGCAGGTGCGAAGCCGTCGAACATCTCCGTAAAAGCCGGGTTAACTGCTACCAACTGTCCCTGCAGGTGTGTGCTGAGTTCAGTGATTTCCAGTCCGGCTGCATTTACGATGCCTTTGATTTCATCTGCATAGGTTTTGCTTTCGGCAGCCTTTTGCAGGTCTATCAGGCGTGTTTCCCAGGTGGGGATCTGTACTCCTTTGAAACCAATGGAGGCGGCCCATTCGCAGATGGATTTCAGATTATTGAAAGGCGCTTCATCTCCCATGAACTGCGCCAGAAAAATACCAGGTCCTTTTATCGTTTTCATATGCTCAATCTGGTGATGAATACTATATCTCGAAGTTAGTCCATTTAGCATCGCTTTGTGAAGAGCGTACTACGTTATCGATGAACGCCATACCACGTACGCCTTCTTCTGTACCCGGGAAATCCAGTGATTCCGGGGATGGCTGAACACCATCGATTTTAGCAGATAAAGTTTGCGCGAAGTTGCGGTACAGGTTACCGAATGCTTCCAGGTATCCTTCCGGATGGCCGCCTGGAGTGCGGGTATTGTGGGTCATGTAGGACGACTGGAAGTTGTATCCACCACCCGCGCGGTAAATTTCGGTGGGTTTATCCAGCCATTTTACGAGGAGGGTATTGGGTTCATGCTGTGCCCATTCGAGGCCGCCTTTTTCGCCGTATACACGGATCTTCAGGGCGTTTTCCTCGCCGGCTGCCACCTGCGATGCCATTAATACGCCGGCAGCGCCATTGTCGAAGCGGAGCAGTACAGCGCCGTCATCGTCCAGTGCGCGGCCTGGCACCATGATGTTAAGATCAGCGCATAATTTTTCAATTTTGGCGCCGCTGATATATTCTGCCAGGTTAGCTGCGTGGGTACCGATGTCGCCCATACAGCCGCTTTTGCCTGATTTTTTAGGATCTGTTCTCCAGGCTGCCTGCGCATTGCCTTCTCTTTCACTCAGTTTGCTGAGCCATCCCTGTGGGTATTCCACCCATACTTTACGGATTTTGCCCAGTGCGCCGTCTTTCACCATCTGCCTGGCTTGTTTCACCATGGGGTAGCCGGTGTAGGTATGTGTGAGTAAAAGTGTTAAACCGGTGGCTTCTACTTTTGCTTTTAATTGTTTGGCTTCGTCGAGGGAAAACGTGATCGGTTTTTCGATAACTACGTTGAAACCCAGGTCCAGCGCCATCATGGCAGGTTCAAAATGGGCGAAGTTTGGCGTAACGATGGTTACGAAGTCCAGCCGTTTATCTGCCGGCATTTTTGCTTCATTTTCCAGCATGGTTTTAAAATCGAGGTAAGTACGTTCCGGGTCGAGGAACAACATTTTACCTGATTCTACCGCGACGTCATTATTAATGCTGAGGGCGCCCGCAGTCAGCTCAATCAGTCCGTCCATATTAGCTGCAATACGGTGAATTGCACCAATGAAGGCATCCTTACCGCCTCCTATCATTCCCATTCTAAGTTTCCGTGTCATATTTACAATTATCGTTTTATAATTTATACTATTTGAACGTGTGCTTTTTCTACTTTTTTGCGGCTGCGCATGTAAAAGAAAAGTCCTGTGAAAGCCACAATCAGGATAACGGGTATTACCAGGGTAGCGTTAATAATTTCCGGGCCGGCTACTGCGGTGGCCTGGCTGAAAGCGGTAGCTTCAGCAGAGCCGGGTGCAGCGGAGCGGTACGCATCCAGGGATGCTCCGGCAGGCAGTTGTTTTACGATGATGCTATCGTAGAAACCACCCATAAAATACATGTATACAGATACGGCGAACATACCGGCGCCGCCCATCAGGTTCATACCCAGCGCACCTGATTCGGGAATGTTTTCTGATACAAAACCCAGCATGGTTGGCCAGAAATAAGTAACGCCCATACCAAAGATAAAGGCTGCCACAAATACCATATTGCCTGATACATGGGAAAGTAAATATAAGCCCAAAGCGGATAAAATCGCAGAAATAAGTAAAACGCCGGTAGGAGAAATTTTATGTACCACCGGGCCGGCGATACCTCTTCCCAGCACCTGTACACCCGCTGTTAACGCCAGTATAAGAATGGAGTTTTCGGTTACATTTTTCAGCAATACTTCAATCCACTGTCCGGTGAAAAGCTCTGTGATGGCGGTGCCAAACATCAGGATAAACATCACGATGAACAGGGGGCTTAATACAGATTTGTACATCTGTGCAGAAGAAACGCCGGCTGCCACCCTTTCCGTAACGGGGAAGTCGAGCTTCATAAAAAGATAACCATAGATCAGGGTAGGGATCACCATAGTGGCTACCTGCAGCTGCCAGATGAGGCCAATTTTGGTAAGTAAAAACACCAGCAGGGTACCTACTACGATACCGCCGGGGAACCACAGGTGAAAGTGATTCAGCTTGGTAGTTTTGTTGGCCGGGAAAATAGTGGCCACCAGTGGATTACACGCCGCTTCCACGGTACCGTTGGCCATACCGATAAACAGGGTGGAAATGAACAGCGACCAAAAACCGTTCGCAAATACCGTCAGCACAATACCCAGCAGGTGCAGGATAAAAGCTGCCAACAGCAACCGTTTCATGCCTATGGCATCTACAATGAATCCTCCTATAATTACTGCCAGCGGGAATCCCCAGAAAGCAGTTCCCGCAATGATGCTCAGTTGTTTGGTATCCAGATGGAACTCAACGCCTAAGCGGCTTAATATTCCGGCACGGATGCCAAAAGATAATGATGTTACCAGTAGCGCCATACAGCTTGCTACGAACAATTTTTGCGGCTGAATTGCATTTGCCATAAACGTGGATGTTTGTGTAAATAAGTTAAAACGGCTATTAAACCTTTAAATTTATAAAAAGTATTTTCATATTTCCATCTTTTTATATGGACGACGGGCATTTTTTTTGAAAATTTTCTTTTCAAGCACCGGCCAGCAATCCCGGCGGGAAGCCGGGCTTACATCTGGTCGTATTTTATGATAAGCGGTTTGCCGGGGAAGAAGTGCCGGAATGCTTCCGGGGTGGAGGTTACAGGGATTTAATGTGTTACTTATAAAAGTAAGGGCAGATGTTTTCCCTTCGTATGCTCCATGCACAGCATATTTCACCACACCAACGGCAGTAACTACGTACAGGCGTTGACGAAAGACAGACGCCTCCCGCCGTTTTTTATGCCGGATCTTCCCCCGCACCATGACTGGTACTGGTATTTTGGCAGATGGAAACCGGAACCCTTGCAGCAGTGGTACTGCCAATTTGGGCAATGCCTCCTAAACAAATAACCCGGCGGGTGGCGGGTTCCCTGCTTTCAGGCGGCAGTGTTTTGCCGCGTGGCGCCACCTTCCGGGTTGTCATTATCCACTGGCGTTTGCTGTATAATTTCCGGGAATTAGCTCGGTATAGTATTTACAAATACCTGAAAAAGACCGGGACGGGTCAGTAAAAAAGGATCCCGGGTTTTCTTGCGGGAGTGGCTACACCAGTAACTTTCACCGCAAATATCAAGGATATGTTAATTGATTGCGGCAAAATGGAAAATCCCTTCAAAATCCCCCTTGAATCACCGAATTTATTCCTACTTTTACAGGCCTTGCCGGGGCGGGCTGTAAAACTGACACCTTGACAGTTTGTCTTTAACAAGCACAATATTTGAGTAATCTGGATGCCGTCTATCCAACTGACGAAGCCCGCAGCCTTTGTGCCACAGGCTGGTGAAGCAGGAATCTATCAACTGATACACGCTGCCTGGATGGGATCAGGTTACAATAAATAGAAATCGTAATTCGTAATTAAACATTTAACATGTTAGGTTTTTTATCAAAGCTATTTGGAGGGAATAAATCAGAAAGGGATATTAAATCCATCTCTCCGGTGGTGCAGCAGATTAATGAGGAGTACGAAAAACTGCAATCCCTGCCTATCGATGAGCTGCGCCACAAAACGCAGGAATTCCGCGCACGCATCGCTGAGCATCTCGCCACTATTGATAAAGAAATAGCGGAAAAACAGGCCGGCGCAGATGAAGAGGAAGATGTAACCGCAAAAGACACGATATACCAGGAAATAGATATTCTTAAAAAAGACCGCGACAAGCAACTGGAAGTAGTGCTGAAAGAATTGCTGCCCGCCGCTTTTGCCGTAGTAAAAGAAACAGCCCGCCGTTTTACCAATAATACCACACTGACTGCAACTGCTACCAACCTCGATCGCCAGCTCGCTGTGAGAAAGGATTACGTGACCATTGATGGTGATAAGGCCATCTGGAAAAACAGCTGGAGTGCAGCCGGCAGCATGGTTACCTGGAACATGGTACACTATGATGTTCAGCTGATCGGTGGTACCGTACTGCATCAGGGTAAAATTGCCGAAATGGCTACGGGTGAAGGTAAAACCCTGGTATCTACCCTTCCCGCTTATCTCAATGCACTGGCAGGACAAGGCGTACACATCGTAACGGTGAATGATTACCTGGCTCGTCGTGACTCTGAGTGGAACGGACCTCTTTTCGAATTCCTCGATATTACAGTAGACTGTATCGATAAACATCAACCCAATACACCAGACCGCCGTAACGCTTACCTGGCGGACATTACCTACGGTACCAACAATGAATTCGGTTTTGACTACCTCCGTGATAACATGGTACACAACCCGGATGAAATGGTACAACGTAAACACCATTACGCAATGGTGGATGAGGTGGATAGCGTACTGGTGGATGATGCCCGTACCCCGTTGATCATTTCCGGCCCTATCCCCCGCGGTGAAGAACAGGAATTCCACGCATTAAAACCACGTATCGAATACCTGGTGGAAATGCAGAAGAAAGCAACCAACCAATACCTGCAGGAAGCAAAGAAACTTATTGCAGAAGGTAAAGATGATCCAAAAACCGGTGGACTGGCCCTGATGCGCGCCTGGAGAGGCTTGCCAAAGAGCAGTGCACTGATCAAATATCTCAGCGAACCCGGTAACAGGGTATTATTGCAGAAAGCGGAAAACTACTACCTGGCAGATCAGCAACGCGAAATGCCAAAAGTAGATGAAGGGCTGTTCTTCGCTATTGAAGAAAAACAAAACAGTGTAGATCTCACCGATAAAGGTATTCACCTGATCACCCAGGGCGGAGAAGATGCGAACTTCTTTATCCTCCCGGATGTAGGAACTGAACTGGCCGAAATTGAAAAGCTGTCGCTGACGCCCGAAGAAAAACTGCAACGTAAAGATGTATTACTGCAGGACTTTGCCGCTAAGTCAGACCGTATCCACTCCGTACAGCAGTTGCTGAAAGCATACACTTTATTTGATAAAGATGTAGAGTACGTGGTAATGGATGGTAAAGTGAAGATCGTGGATGAGCAAACCGGTCGTATCCTTGATGGCCGCCGTTACTCAGATGGATTGCACCAGGCTATTGAAGCAAAGGAAAATGTAAAAGTGGAAGCTGCCACCCAAACATTTGCCACTATCACCCTGCAGAACTTCTTCCGTATGTATCATAAGCTGGCCGGTATGACCGGTACAGCCTCCACAGAAGCCGGTGAGCTCTGGGAAATCTACAAACTGGATGTGGTAACTATTCCTACCAACGTTCCTATTTCCCGTGTAGATGCGGAAGATCTTGTATACAAAACAAAGAGAGACAAATACAAAGCAGTTATCGAAGAAATCAAGCAGTTGCAGGCAAAAGGACGCCCCGTACTGGTAGGTACTACCTCCGTGGAAGTGTCTGAGTTGCTGAGCAAAATGCTCACCTTCGAAAAAGTGCCGCATAATGTACTGAATGCGAAACAGCACGCCCGTGAAGCACAAATCGTTGCGGAAGCAGGTTTGCCCGGAGCCGTGACCATCGCTACCAACATGGCGGGTCGTGGTACGGATATCAAACTCGGACCCGGCGTGAAAGAAGCCGGCGGGTTGGCGATCATTGGTACAGAAAGACATGAAAGCCGTCGTGTTGACCGCCAGCTGCGTGGTCGTGCCGGTCGTCAGGGTGATCCGGGAACTTCACAGTTCTTCGTTTCCCTGGAAGATGACCTGATGCGCATGTTTGGTTCAGAACGTATTGCCGGCCTTATGGACCGTATGGGTTATAAGGAAGGAGAAGTGATCCAGCACAGCATGATTACCCGTTCCATTGAAAGGGCGCAGAAGAAAGTGGAAGAGAATAACTTCGGTATCCGTAAGCGTTTGCTGGAGTATGATGATGTGATGAATAAACAGCGTACAGTGATCTACGCAAAACGTAATCACGCCCTGTTTGGCGAACGCCTGGCAATAGATATCGACAACGCCTTCTATGATGTAGCGGAAAATATGGTGTCTACCCATAAAGCCAGCGGAGATTATGAAGCTTTCAAGATGGATGCTATCATGAACTTCTCCATCGATACAAAAATTACCAGTGAAGAACTGGCCAAGACAGATATTCCTAACCTGGCCAACAAGCTGTATTTCGAAGGAAAAGATAACTATACACGTAAGGTAAATGATTTGATCAGCAACACCTTACCGGTAATAGAACGTATTTACCAGGAACAGGGCCATCAGATCGAAAATATCTCTATACCATTTACCGATGGTAAAAAAGGTATCAACGTACTGGCTAACCTGCAGAAGGTAGTGGAAACCAAGGGTCATGAAACCATGAATGCCCTGGAACGCAGCATCACCCTGGCTTTGATCGATGAATCATGGAAAGAGCACCTGCGTGCAATGGATGATCTGAAACAGTCTGTACAGAGCGCGGTATACGAACAGAAAGATCCGTTACTGATCTATAAATTTGAGGCATTCAACCTGTTCAAGGCAATGGACGGTGAAACCAGCCGCGATATCGTTTCCTTCCTGACCAAATGCGGTATCCCCGTAAGCAACCAGGAACAGGAAGCTGCTCCGGAAATCCGTGAAGGCCGTGAAGAAAAAACCGATATGAGCCGCATGCGTGCTTCTCATGAGGAACTGGCGGAAAACGGTAGTCACCAGAGCGCCGGCCCGGAAGTTCAAATGGCTGAAGAAGTAAAAGCAGAGCCAATCCGCCACCAGGGACCACAAATAGGTCGTAATGATCTTTGCCCCTGTGGTAGCGGTAAAAAATACAAACAATGCCACGGTAAGAACGCTTAAGCGAACCAACCTGGAAATGATATCAGAACGGATTACGGCAACGTAATCCGTTTTGCATTAATTTCGCCCTGTAATCAAGTAAATGAATAATGGAGATTAACCGCTATATAGACCATACCGTATTGAAGCCCACCACCACGCTGGAAGATGTTAAACAGTTGTGCATGCAGTGCGTGGAATACGATTTTGCAGCGGCCTGTGTGCCCCCGTTATATGTGAAGCTGGCCAAACAATTCCTGGGCGCCACCAATACCAAAATTGCCACCGTTATCGGCTTTCCTTTCGGCTATTCCGCTATTGAAGCCAAAGTAGCGGAAACGGTACTGGCTATTGTAGACGGCGCCGATGAACTGGACGTGGTGATCAATATCTCCGCTATCAAAAACAAAGACTGGGAATATCTCGAAAAAGAGATCGCCAATATCATGTACCTGGTGCGGGAGAAGAAGAAGGTGATTAAGATTATCATTGAAAGTGGCATATTATTGGAAGAAGAAATTGTGCAGTGTTGTCAGCTGTATGCGAAGTATGGCGTGGATTTCATGAAAACATCCACGGGATATGCAGAAAGAGGCGCTACCGTGGAAGCCGTAAAGCTGATGCGTGCTAATTTGCCGGCCAACATACAAATAAAAGCTTCCGGAGGTATTCGTACCTTTGCTTTTGCGAAAGAGCTGATAGATGCCGGCGCTACCCGGATCGGGGCCAGTGCCAGCGTGAACATTGTAAAAGAAAGCAAGGAAGCTCAGTAACGATTATTCATAGTTAATTATACCGTATTCATGCAAAAGTTATTCATCCTGGTATGCTGTCTGTTGGGGAGTGGTGTGGCCATGGCGCAGGACAATGCAATCGCCGGCAACGGAAATGTGAGAGTGGTGAAAGATAGTCGTTTGGACGTGCTGATTAAAAAACAGATCTACATTAATACCCTGGCCATCCGCAACCAGTCCGGTTTCCGGGTACAGGTAATTTCTACTAACAAACGCGGTGATGCCAATGAAGCCAAAGCAAAAGTGATGCAGCTTTTTGGCGACTACCGCACTTATCTCGATTACCAGGCCCCCTATTTTAAAGTGCGCGTAGGCGATTTTAAAACCCGTGAAGAAGCAGCTGAATTACGGGACAAATTATCCGACCTGTTTGCAGGTGGTGTATTTGTAGTACCTGCCATTATTAACGTGTCACTGGATAAAGAACTATCGAATGAAGAACCGTATTAAAGAGCTGGCAAAGGCATATGCTCCTGAATTTACTGCCATCAGGAGACATCTCCATTCCCACCCGGAACTATCCTTCCAGGAATTTGAAACCACTGCTTATATCCAACAGCAGTTAAACGCCTTCGGCGTTCCCTTCAAAGCAGGTATTGCCGGCACCGGCATCATTGCGCTGATAGAAGGAAAGAACCCGGCCTCCAAAACCATCGCATTGCGTGCAGATATGGACGCACTGCCGATCACTGAAGCCAACGACGTGCCCTATAAATCTACCAACGTAGGCGTAATGCATGCCTGCGGACATGATGTACATACTTCCGTGGTACTGGGCGCTACTAAAATATTAAATGAATTAAAAGATCAGTTTGAAGGCACCATCAAAGTGCTGTTCCAGCCAGGTGAGGAAAAACACCCCGGCGGCGCCAGCATCATGATTGAAGAAGGCGCCCTTGAAAATCCCCGCCCGGATGCTATCCTGGGATTGCATGTGCATCCCTCTATGGAAGCCGGCAAGCTGGGATTTCATGCCGGTAAGTATATGGCCAGTGCCGATGAAATTTATATTACCATCAAAGGAAAAGGCGGCCATGCCGCGCAGCCACATCTTACAGTAGATACTATCCTGGTAGCATCTCAACTGGTGGTAAGCTTACAGCAGATCATCTCCCGTAACAACAATCCTTTTTCTCCTTCTGTATTATCTATCTGTGCTTTCAATGGCGGATTCACTACCAACGTGATCCCCAGCGAAGTGAAGCTGATGGGTACTTTCAGGGCAATGGATGAAACCTGGCGGTTTAAAGCGCACGAGCTGATCCGCAAACAGGCAATAGGTATTGCCGAAGCGATGGGCGCCGGCATTGATATTGAAATATTAGTGGGTTATCCTACTTTATATAATAATGAAGAAGTGACCACCAAAGCCCGCGGCTTTGCTACCGATTACCTGGGCGCGGAAGCAGTAGGTGATACAGAAATCAGGATGGGCGCAGAAGATTTTGCGTTTTACTCCCAGGTAGTACCTGCCTGTTTCTTCCGGTTGGGTACCGGCAATGTGGCCCGTGGAATTACTTCCGGTGTGCATACCCCTACTTTTGATGTAGATGAACATGCAATAGAGATAGGCATTGGAACGATGGCCTACCTGGCTACGCAGTTTTAAAAAGATATAACAGCAACGTCCCGATGAAAATCGGGACGTTCATTTTTAACACAAAAACTTGTTATGTAATTTAAAACCGGTTAGAAAACAGGTTTATGCATTGATAGAATTTATTGCTAATCATTAGTTAATCCGTTTTAAACTTTGTAACGACTTGCCGGTTATATTCAGGTTGTCTAAACTATCTACCCTGAATTCCCCTGACTGATACGGCGCATAAAAGTAGAGTGAACCACGTTTATCCATCGTTACTTTCACAGAGTCCAGTATATTATCTTCATTTACTTCAAGCGTATTGTTTTTCCCACCCGTATAGGCAAAAGAATTAATTTTTGTACTGATCATAAAGGTCCGTACATCGTTGCCTGCGTTAATTTCCAGGCTGGGCGATTTAATATCCGAGAGGCTGATGCCGTAATCACTTCTGTTGTCGATATAGCTCATGGCCGGAGCGTATAGCGTGATGTCACGTGACTTGCTGATCTCCACTATAAGGGTGTCGCCCGACATATTGTAAGTAGCGTTCTTATAGAATTCGAGGTGATATTCCGGCGATTCACGGACATAGATAGTGGCCTCGTGTTTTTCATTAATTGCAGCAGTGTTTTTCAGCACCAGCGCTTTGAAGGCAGGCAGGGTAACTTTTGCATAGTCCGGGTCCTGCTGTGGTTGGTGGTTCTCTGTATTGGTGATGCCTTTATTGTAGTTGGCTTTTAGTAAAATGGCAGAAAACAGCATGAGTAACACCAGTACGCCTGAAAAACCTAATAGTAATTTATTGCTGGTTGTCATGTTAATTGAAGTTTGATTTTTTGAATTTCTCAAAATGAGGTTTCAGTTCATCGAGGTCCATATCCAGCAGGTACATGCTGCGGAAGAAACTTGGTAATTCATTGCGGATAAAAGTATCTTTTTTGAATTGCTTTATTTTCTTCACGGCGTCTCCGCTGATAAAGTAGCCGATCCCTCTTTTATTCTGAATAATTTCCTGTTGCTGCAGGAGCTCGCAGGTGCGCATTACTGTGTTGGGATTTACTTCCAGCGAAACCGCCAGTTCCCTTACAGAAGGAATACGTTCTTCCGGCTGCCATTTGGTAAGCAATATCTGTTCGCAGATATAGTCCGCGATCTGTATATATATTGCCTGTGTATCTTTGAATTCCATTTCGCTAAGTTTTTAAATTTCTTGATCCTTCAACCGGAAATAGGCAATGGTCCAGAGTACAGGTGCTATCACAAATTTTATTGTAAAGAGGTAAGTGTTTCGCAACCATTCCGGGATCAGGTATACCGTACTATGCCAGGAAGAGGGCCCGACTTCCTGTTTGGCGACCAGCAGGAATGGCACCGATCTTTTCCAGAACTCCTGTCCGAACCCGAAGATGAGGGTAACAATAATGCAGTTAATAAGCCATAATGCAAAACCAAATATGAAAACGGATAACATTGTTTTGATAAAACTGTACTTATGGAAATAGGTGGCGCCAAGTAAAAATGCTGCCTGCAGGATGACGTAGCCGTAATAGACGTATACCTTTTCTTTCGGGTTGTCCAGGAAATCGTAGTTTCTTTCGATTTTTTGATTGAGGGCTGTTAATTGTGCGCCTTCAATAATTTTAAAGCTGAGATAGCTGCTGATGTGGTAAAATAACAGGTAGCCTATACTGCTGATGAGGAACAGGGTGATGAATTTCTCAAACTGGGAGGCTGGCAACATCAGGAAATCCACTCCTTTTTCTTTACTACCCAGTTCATTGAAAGCCCTGCTGGTGAAGAGCAAACCACCCAGGAACAACCCGATATAATAGAAAGGAACCAGCTCACTCATGCGGCGGAAGGGTTCGCGGGCTACCAGTATCATTAAAACCGCGATGCCGGTCATTAGCCCGAATATGACCAGCATGCCCATTCCGTAGAAGCGGTAATGATCGGTAAAGTGTTTTTGCAGGTATAACTGCATACGACGAACATTGAATACATTATTTGGTTGCATGTGTTAATCAGTTGAATATTTCCTGGATGGGTTTATGATTGGTGAGGATGGCATTAAACAGCAGCTCCATATCTATTTTGCTTTGTTCCTGGCCTGCGTTGCGGGTAATGACGGTGTGCCCGCGCAGGTTACTGTCGGCGAAGAGAACACCGGTAGTTTCCTCGATCCTGCTCACGGTTTTGAAACTCAGTTTATCCGTCACCGTTTGTACATCTTCCCGGAAAATAATTTTGTGGTCATCAATGATCACGATACTGTCGATGAGGTTATCCAGGTCACGCACCTGGTGTGTGGAAATCACAATACATTTATCGTCGCTCACTGCGGCTGCAATCACTTTACGGAACTGGCTTTTGGAGGGGATGTCCAGGCCGTTGGTAGGTTCGTCCATGATCAGCGCTTTGGTGTTGGCGGCCAGGGCAAAACTGATCAGTACTTTCTTCTTTTGTCCGTACGACATTTCCGTTAACTGCTGATCCTTTGGAATTTCAAATTCTTTGAGATAGTTGTAAAACGCGGCTTCATCGAAGTTGGGATAAAAAGGGGCGTAGGTGTTTACATATCTTTTCACACTTACTTTCGGGAGATAGAACTCTTCCGGTACAAGGAATATCTCCCGGAGGAAGGCGGGTTGCCTTTTAGCAGACGGGTAGCCCAGTACCTCACAGGTGCCGCTGTCGGGGAATAGTAAGCCGGCCATTTGTTTCAGGAGCGTGGATTTGCCCGCACCGTTTTTTCCAAGCAAACCATAAATATGTCCTGCTTCCAGCCGTAGCTGTAAGTTTTCAAACAGGGGCTTGTTTTTCCGGTAGCTGAATGTCAGGGATTGGATGTTAATCATATCTTGTGGTTTAGTGTACTACTTAACTAGTACACTATAAAGATAAGGGTATATTTTGATTTACAAAATAAAAGGCAAAAAAAAAGAGAAAGCCCTGGTTCAGGCTTTCTCTCTTATATATTAAGATGTATGTTTTAACTACAGCTCAGGATACAGCGGGAACTGCTGCATAAAGGTATTTACTTCGCCTCTTACTTTGAGGATCAGTCCTTCGTTATCAGCATCCAGCAGCAAAGCATCGATCCAGTCAACGATCTGGCCCATGTGGCCTTCGTTCATACCACGGGTAGTGATAGCCGGAACGCCCACACGGATACCGGAAGTAACAAAGGCAGATTTATCGTCGAAAGGTACCATGTTTTTATTTACGGTGATATCGGCTTTTACCAGTGTTTGTTCGGCTTTTTTACCGGAGATATTTTTATTGCGGAGGTCAATCAGCATCAGGTGATTGTCCGTACCACCGGAAATGATTTCATATCCTTTGCCTACAAAGCTTTTAGCCATAGACTGCGCATTTTTCAGGATCTGGTTGGCGTATACGGTGTAGTCGTCAGACAGGATCTCGAAGAAGGAAACGGCTTTAGCGGCAATAACGTGTTCCAGCGGACCGCCCTGGATACCAGGGAATACAGCAGTGTCAATGAGAGAGCTCATCAGGCGGGTTTCGCCTTTTGGTGTTTTCAGACCGAATGGATTTTCGAAATCTGCGCCCATCATAATCATACCGCCGCGGGGGCCACGGAGGGTTTTATGAGTGGTAGTGGTTACGAAATGGCAATGGGCAAACGGAGAGTTCAGTAAGCCTTTGGCAATCAAACCAGCCGGGTGTGCAATATCAGCCAGTACAAAAGCGCCTACCTGGTCAGCTATTTCGCGGATACGTTTGTAATCCCAGTCGCGGCTGTAAGCAGAAGCACCGCAAACAATCAGTTTTGGTTTTTCGCGGTTGGCAATTTCTTCCATTTTATCATATTCTACCAGTCCTGTTTCTTTGTTAACACCGTAGAAATGAGGTTGGTAGAGCTTTCCGGAGTAGTTTACGGAAGAACCGTGGGTAAGGTGGCCTCCCATGCTCAGGTCCAGTCCGAGGATTTTATCGCCCGGTTGCAGAATCGCCAGCATAACAGCAGCATTGGCCTGCGCACCGGAGTGAGGTTGTACGTTCACATAAGCGGCGCCAAATATTTGTTTTGCCCTGTCGATAGCCAGTTGTTCGCTCTGGTCCACAATTTCACAGCCTGCATAATATCTTCTGCCAGGATAGCCTTCGGCATATTTATTCGTCATCACATGTCCCATTGCCTGCATTACCTGTAAGCTGGTAAAGTTTTCAGATGCGATCAACTCAATGCCGTGGCGCTGACGCTCCAACTCCTGGCCGATTAAATCAAATATTTGCTGGTCTCTTTGCATGTTGCCTTAAATTTGGTGCAAAAATAAATTAAAGCCGGATCAATTGCAAGCGTAAAGGCTTCTGCTTTATGCTTTCCGCTTTTTATGTTAATTTCGCCGCATTCGAGCAGCAATAGCTAATCCTAACTACAACACTAAATGAAGGCAATAATACCAGTGGCAGGGGCAGGCACCAAGCTTCGTCCACATACATATACACAGCCTAAAGCATTAATACCTTTAGCCGGCAGAACCATTCTCAGTATCATTATTGATCAGTTGGTGGATGCGGGTATCACAGAATTTGTTTTTGTGGTAGGTTATCTTGGTGAAAAGATCCAGCATTACGTAGAAAAGAAGTATCCGCAGCTTACCTGCCACTTTGTGCAGCAAAACAGCCGCGAAGGTACCGGTCATGCTTTATCCCTTACCCGCGATGTGGTAGGTAATGATGAAATACTGATTGTACTGGGCGATACCATCTGCGAGTGTGATTTCAAAGAAGTGATCGCCTCTCCCTATTCTATGCTGGGCCTGAAGAAAGTAGACGACCCGCGTAACTTCGGTGTAGCCGAACTGGATGAACAGGGCAAAATTACCCGCGTAGTGGAGAAACCACAGATCCCTAAGTCGAACCTCGCACTGGTAGGACTTTACAAGATCAAGGAAACGCAGCAGCTGTACGACTGCCTCCAGAGCAATATCGACAACAGGATAAAATCGCATGATGAGTTCCAGCTCACGGATGCATTGGAATGTATGATTGAGCACGGCGTGCAGTTTAACGGCTACAAAGTATCCAACTGGTTCGATTGTGGCCGGAAAGACACGTTGCTGGAAACAAACGCCATCCTCCTGAAGAAGTATAAACTGGCCAGTAATCCCGTATTGCCATATGAAAATACGATCATCATCCCACCGGTAAGCATAGGGGAAGGCTGTAATATTAAAAACGCTATTATCGGCCCTAATGTGGCCATTGGTGATAATACGGTGATCAACTACTCTATTGTAAAGGATTCCATTATCGGTTCTTTCAGTAACCTGTATGAAGTAGTATTGAAATCTTCCCTGATAGGCAGCGACGCCAATATCCGCGGATTGAGCCAGAGCCTGAATATAGGCGACAATACAGAAATAGACCTGGGATAATACCGGCAGCATCAAGCTATAGTATATTCGCTTATGAACAACCGTATCACTTCCTTATTCAATATTCAATATCCTGTTATCCAGGCTGGTATGATCTGGGCGAGCGGATGGCGTTTAGCCAGTGCAGTTAGTAATGCCGGTGGCCTGGGCCTTATTGGCGCAGGAAGCATGTATCCTGCCGTATTGCGGGAACATATTCAAAAGTGCAAGCAGGCTACTGATAAGCCTTTTGGTGTGAACATACCGTTGTTATACCCGGATATTGACCAGCTGATAAATATTATCCTGGAAGAAGGGGTACAAATTGTATTCACTTCTGCCGGGAATCCTAAAACATGGACACCGGTACTGAAAGCGGCAGGCATTAAAGTAGTGCACGTGGTATCCAGTGCAGCCTTTGCATTAAAAAGCGAAGCCGCCGGCGTGGATGCGGTGGTAGCAGAAGGATTTGAAGCAGGCGGGCATAACGGCCGCGAAGAAACCACCACAATGGTGCTGATCCCGGCGGTATGCGAACAGGTGAAAATACCGGTTATTGCAGCCGGAGGCATAGGCTCCGGGAAAGCAATGGCAGCAGCTTTTGCTTTAGGAGCATCCGGCGTACAGGTAGGCAGCCGTTTTGTAGCCACGCCCGAAGCATCTTCCCATATAAATTTTAAACAGGCAGTGGTAAATGCCAGAGAAGGCGATACCATGTTAAGTTTAAAGAAGCTGACGCCGGTACGCCTCATCAAAAATAATTTTTACCAGGCGGTACAGCAGGCAGAAGATAGCGGTGCAGATGTGAATGCGCTGAAAACCTTGCTGGGACGCGCCCGCGCCAAATCAGGCATGTTTGAAGGGAACCTCGAAGAAGGAGAACTGGAAATAGGCCAGGTAAGTGCGCTGATACACGATATAAAGCCCGCAGCAACTGTATTAGCAGAAATATGGACGGAGTTCAGGGAAACCATCCGTCATTTAAATAGCCTCGATATCTGATTGGTTACCGGAGCAACCGCCCCGGTAACCATCTCACAAAATTTTTATGGTTTTCTTACTACCCACTTCATTGCTTCTTTCAGCGTAATTTTCTTTCCATACATCAGGATACCTGTGCGGTATATTCTGCCGGCTAACCAGGTAGTGCCTAAAAAGCCACCAATCAAACAAGCAAACGACAATCCCAGTTGCCAGTAAGGCACGGTGCCGGGAACTCCATAGGGTAGCCGGGCCATCATCACCATTGGCGATGTGAACGGGATAATACTGCCCCATACAGCAAGCGGACTACCAGGGTCCTGTACCGCTTTCATCATGATCATGATACCAATGATGATGGGCACCGTTACAGGAATGGTGAGCTGTTGTACGTCGGAAGCATCTTCATTCACCAAACTGCCAATGGCAGCATACAAGGCGGAGTAGAAGAGATAGCCTCCCAGGAAATATAATACAAAGCACGGCACCAGTAAACCCCAGTTGATACTGCCAATTACTTCTCTCATCCGGTGAACCATTTCGGCTGTTTGGGCCGGGTTGCCCTGTGCAGCAGCTGCCTGCATGCTTTCGGGAGAAAAGAACAGCGGTATCAGGGAATAGATGGCTGTAATGAATATGCCCCATATAAAAAACTGCAGAAGGCCTACTGCGGCTATACCTACAATTTTGCCCATCATGAGCTGGAAAGGTTTCACGCTGGAGATCATCACTTCTGCAATGCGGCTCACTTTTTCTTCCATCACGCCTCTCATAACAGAGGTACCAAACAGTAACAGCACAAAGTAGATAATGAATCCACTGGCATAACCTACACCATAAGACACCCAGGAGCTGCCTTTCTTTTCATCCTTCCCGTTTTTAAAGGTTACCTCCACATCAGACCTGATTTCATCCATTTTGGAAGGTTCAATGCCCTGCAGCTCCATGCGTTTCTTTTCGATGATGCTGTTGATATCCTTGTTGATACTGTTTTCTATGGTGATGCTTGCCTGGCCGCTGCTATAAAATTCAAAGCCGGAAGGTCTGTTGATATCGAAATCGGGGATATACAGGACTCCTTCATATCCGAGTTCACTGTAATGCAGCTTGAGACTGTCGACAGGCTGGTTTTGCACGTATTTGAAATATACGCCTTTGGAATCGGGGAACTTATTTTCAAACAACCCGCTTTTATCTACTACTGCAATGAGTTTATGTTCGCTGGAAGAAGTAGATAAGAGGATAGGCACAATGATCATGGCGGCAAAGGCCAGTGGCACCAGTAGTGTGGTGATGAGGAATGATTTTTTACGTACGCGGGTAAAGAATTCCCTTTTTATAATGAGCCAGATTTTCTCCATAAATAGCAGGTTAATCAGGCCAGCGGTAAAGCAGCTACGGGGGCGTTGCTGTTTTCGGTTTGCTGTACCTGGGTGATAAATACCTCGTTGATAGAAGGAAGGATTTCTTCAAAATATGTAACAGGAATGTCCTGGCGGATGAAATGCAGCAGAATATCGTTGGTGCTGCTGTCTTCATTCATTTTTACGGTAAACGCCTTATCATGTGTTTGCACAATGTTAAAGTGATAAGTAGCCATTTGTGCAGGATTGGGCATGGTGCCCAGGCCCACTTTAAAGAGACCCTGTTTAAAGTCCTGCTGGATCTGTTTTACGCTGCCATCCAGTATTTTATGACCTTTGTTGATCAGCATGATATGATCGCATATTTCTTCTACCTGTTCCATGCGGTGGGTAGAAAAGATGATGGTGGTACCTTGCTGGCTGAGGTTGAATATTTCCTGTTTGATGAGGTTGGAGTTGATAGGGTCCAGGCCGGAGAAGGGTTCATCGAGGATCAGCAGCCGGGGCTGATGCAGCACGGTGGAGATGAACTGCACTTTCTGCTGCATGCCTTTACTGAGTTCATCAACGCGTTTATTGTACCAGGAGTTGATGTCGAATTTATCGAACCAGTATTTGATCTTCTGTACGGCATCTTTCCGGGAGAGACCTTTGAGCTGGGCAAGATAAAGGGTTTGTTCACCTACCTTCATTTTTTTATAGAGACCTCTTTCTTCCGGCATATAGCCGATATACTGCACATCGTTTTCGGGGTCAAATTTTTGTCCGTTGAAAAAGATCTGGCCTTCATCCGGGTAGAAGATGCCGGTAATCATACGGAGCAGGGTTGTTTTACCGGCGCCGTTTGGACCCAGTAAGCCGAAGATGCTGCCCTGCTGTATATCAAAGCTAACATCATCTACCGCCTTGTGGGTATCATAATGCTTTTTCAGGTGTTTAACTTCGAGTAGGTTCATGGTGAAAAATTAGTGATTAATCCCCAATAAATAATCATAATATCTCTATGATAACTTTGCGGCGATGATGGCGGCCACGCGCTCCCCGTCCATTGCAGCGGAAACGATTCCTCCGGCATATCCCGCGCCTTCTGCGCAGGGATAAAGACCAGCTACCTGCGGATGTTCCAGTGTATCATTGTTGCGTGGAATGCGTACCGGTGAAGAGGTGCGTGACTCTGTGGCAACCAGCACTGCGTTTTCAGTGTAGTATCCTTTCATTTTGCGGCCAAAGGCTTTAAAGGCGCCGGCGAGGCGCTGGTGTACTACTTTAGGTAATACGCTGCGCAGATCGGTGCTGTTGAGGCCCGGCACATAGGAGCATTCAGGCAGGGAGGCAGAAACTTTTTTATTGACAAAGTCGGTCATGCGTTGTGCGGGCGCCACGAAGTTGCCGCCGCCGGCGTGATACGCCTGTTTTTCAACAGCCTGTTGAAAGTACATGGCTGCGAGCGGGCCGTGATGGGCAAACGGTGCGAAGTCGGATTCATCTACCGTTACCACCATGCCTGAATTAGCGAAGGGGTTGTTGCGTTTGGAAGGCGACCAGCCATTCACCACCAGTTCGCCTGGATCAGTAGCTGCGGGGGCGATAATGCCACCGGGGCACATACAGAAGGAGAATACGCCGCGGCCTTCTACCTGTTCTACAAGGCTGTAGCTGGCTGGTGGGAGATATTCGCCGCGTACCTGGCAATGGTACTGCGCATTGTCGATCAGTTCCTGCGGGTGTTCCACGCGTACACCGAGGGCAAAGGGTTTGGCTTCCAGCAAAATGTTTTGCTGGTGGAGCATGATAAATATATCGCGGGCGGAGTGGCCTGTAGCGAGAATGAGTTGTTTGCCTTCAAAGAGCTGGCCGGTGGCGGTTTGTACGCCGGTAACCGCGCCGTTGCTGATTTGTATGGCGGTTACTTTTTGTTCGAAGTGTACTTCTCCGCCGCTGTTGATAATTTGTTCACGCATAGCGGTGATGATATGCGGGAGTTTATTGGTACCGATGTGCGGGTGCGCATCGATCATAATTTTATCTTCTGCGCCGAAGTGAACGAATATGTTGAGGATGCGGTTAATATCGCCGCGTTTATTGGAGCGGGTGTATAGTTTGCCATCGGAGTAGGTACCGGCGCCGCCTTCGCCGAAGCAGTAGTTGGAGTCGGGGTTTACGATACCTGTTTTATTGAGGGCGGCGAGGTCGCGTCGTCGTGCGCGTACATCTTTACCGCGTTCCAGTATAACTGGTTTTACGCCTGCTTCTATGAGTCGCAATGCGGCGAAGAGGCCGGCGGGTCCTGCGCCTGCAATGAGTACGCGTGGTGCATTGGCTGGCAGGGAAGGATATACCGGATGGGTGTGTTGTTTTTCTTCGAAGGGTTCATTGATGAACACCTGTATAGTGAGGACAAAGAACACCTGTTTGGAACGTGCGTCTATAGAGCGTTTGAGCAGATTGAACCCGGTAATGTCGGCAGGCTTTACACTTAGTGAGGCAGCGGCGTGCTGTATGATATGTGTATGAGAGGCGGCATCGGCCGGCAGTAATTTGAGAGATATTTGTTGTATCATATTAGCGGTTAGGTGTTTATCCTAAAACTGCTGCAAAGATAGTGAATACGGGGTAATGTATAAAACGAGTAAAGCGAAGATACAAGGGGATGTTATCCGCTTCTATCTTCGCTTCAATAGCTTTTGTTTTATACTTTCAGCTTAGAAAGGCAGGTCGTCGCCGCCATCTCCGCCGCCTGCAGGCATCTGAGGAGTATTGTAGTTAGGCTGTGGATCTGTGCCCGGAGCAGGTGCTGCCATAACAGATTCCATACGCCATGCATCCAGGTTGGTGATGTAATTTACTTTACCATCTTTTTCCCATCTGGTGCCTTTGATATTGAAATAAACTTTAACGTTTTCACCTTCATTGAACCGGTCAACAATACCAGTGCGGTCTTGCACCGACTGAAACTTTATATAGTTGTTGATAACACGGCCATTGATGTCGTCGGACTTCTCAATAACGAACTCTCTTGTCTTAAAAGTTTCGCTACGTTGTACCGTGTTGTACTTCACAATCAGCTTTCCGGTAATTTCAAAACTCATAGAAAAATTATTTTAAATTCAGAAGGGTCAAAGATAAGGTATTCGGCTTAGTGCGGACAAATATTTTTTATTAATCCGGTGCGCGCGGATATAAATAAATACTTTCATAATTACTATCCCCTAATACATTTTTTTAAATGGAGATACTAACATAGTTTTGCACCCTCTCCCGAAAAAGTGTGAATATCTCATGACTTATCAGTGAACGTTTTTTTTTGAGAGAAAGGATACAATATTATTTTATCAATTATATATCCATATTTATGATAAAAAGGAGAATGAAGAAGATAAAGGTGCTGTTAATCAATGGGGTTTATAGTAGTGAAAACCTTGTCACGTCTGGGCTGTAAAGCCACAGCAGTAGTGGAAAAAGGAGTTTTGGTACTCTGTAATCAGGAGAATATAAACAAGGGTAGATAAATTTTTTTTTTCAACATTTTCTACAGATATTCGTCGTCCTGTCTGAAAATTTTTCAACTTCCTGCGTTGGGGAATTTCGAATTCGAGAACTAAGCATCCTTAATTAAGAAACAACTAATTTTTTTTATCTCAATGAATAAAACTTGCGAACAAGTTTGGGAAAAGTGTCTTAATATAATTAGGGATATAGTAGAATGGCAGCCGTTTAAGACATGGTTTGAACCTATTAAACCCATTAAACTTGAAAACAATGTTTTAACCATCCAGGTCCCCAGCCAATTCTTTTATGAATACCTTGAGGAGCACTATGTGGGATTGTTAGGAAAAACCATCAAGAGAGAATTAGGTAAAGAAGCCCGGTTGGAGTATCGCATTGTAGTAGAGAACGGTACGCCACATCAGCATCCCAGAACAGTAAACATGCCCACGCAGTTTACCAAACCTCAGAAAGACAATGAAGTAGATTTTCCTTTAACGATTCACAACCCGGTTAAGAATCCCTTTGTTATTCCGGGTATAAAAAGGGTACAGATTGACTCGCAGCTAAATCCAAATTATACGTTTGATGCGTATGTAGAAGGAGACAGTAACCGTGTAGCAAGACGTGCAGGTAAAACAGTGGCTGAAAAGCCCGGTGGCACCTCTTTTAACCCGCTGGTAATATATGGTGGAGTAGGTTTGGGAAAAACGCATCTTGCGCAGGCAGTAGGCAATGATGTAAAACGTATACATCCTAACAAAGCGGTGTTATATGTAAGTGCAGAGAAATTCATTAACCAGTTTATAGATCATTCCAAAAACAATATCATCAACGACTTTATCCACTTCTACCAGTTGATAGATGTGTTGATTGTAGATGATATCCAGTTCTTTGCCCGCGCAGAGAAAACACAGGACGCCTTCTTCGCTATCTTTAACCACCTGCATCAATCCGGCAAGCAGCTGATCTTAACGTCTGATAAGGCGCCTAAAGATCTGGACGGGGTACAGGAAAGATTACTGAGCCGCTTCCGCTGGGGACTAAGCGCTGATATCCAGATTCCCGATTTTGAAACCCGGATGGAAATCCTGGAGATGAAGATGCGGAACGATGGATTGGAAATGCCGAAAGAAGTAGTGAAGTATGTAGCCTATAACATCCAGACAAACGTACGTGAACTGGAAGGCGCATTAATTTCCCTGCTGGCACAATCATCGCTGAACCGTAAGGAAATAGACCTGGAACTGGCGAAGCGCGTATTGAAGTCTTTCGTAAAAACATCTTCCAAAGAAATTACGATCGAGAGTATCCAGAAAATGGTATGCGAATATTTTGATGTGCCTTATGATAAGCTGTTGCAAAAAACACGTAAGCGTGAAATTGTACAGGCCCGGCAAATCACCATGTATCTTGCAAAATCATTTACTAAAAACTCCCTGAAAACAATCGGTGAACATTTTGGTGGACGGGATCATACCACCGTTATCCACAGCTGTCAGACAGTAAAGGACCTGATGGATACTGATAACAACTTCCGTGACAGTGTAATTGAATTACAACAGAAAGTACAACTGGCGGCCATGTAAGCCCGCCTTAGCCCTGATAACCTATTTTAAAAAGCCGTGCAGCAACTGCACGGCTTTTTTATGTCCACCCTTACGGGTATTGGGTTTCGGGCGATTTTTTGGAGTAGGAGGCAAGTTTTTTTGTAAAAAAGTGAATTTGCTTTTGGAGAATATAAAACTTTTCCTATTTTTGCAACCCCTTCAGGGAAATAATGGAGAGATGCCTGAGTGGCCGAAAGGAACGGTTTGCTAAACCGTCATACGGGTTAAACTGTATCGAGGGTTCGAATCCCTCTCTCTCCGCAGAAATTTAAAAGCCTTCAAGTCTTTGGATTTGAAGGCTTTTTAGTTCGAAGTATTTTGCTCATTTATATCCCTTTCTCTATTACAGGTTAATTATCAAATTGTTACCTGGTTCGAAATCCCCTTGTTAATATGTAATCTGTGCTTCTAAAAACAGGGACATGCCTACTCCTAAAAAAGCTAAACTCTTGGACCCGAAACACGAGCCACTTACGCCTGAGAAATTAAGGGAACTTTCAGGATTGGATTTGCCTGATGAACAGGCAGAAGAAACTATATTGTCCTTAAGACGATACGCCCATATTTTATTTAAACATGTTAATCTGCAAAAACAGACAGTAAAGAAAAATCAACCTGGCGATGATAAATAATTGCTTAAACCCATTATCAACATGTTGGTTCCTATTCTTCATAGCCATACTATCCAGAAAATTGAAGGTAGCATTCCTCTGGATCGGTAGTCCTTTATACTTTAGCTTTCTTCTTGAAAGAATGCCTACTGTAAGGTAAAAATGATGATCATCCTTATACGAAAAAGGCATATCACTCAGCCAAAATCTGATACTATGAGAGGGGTAGTCTAGAAAATTAATCGAAAAAAAAGTCAGCCACAGAATTTGCCCATTAAGCTTTCTACCAAAAAATGTTAGCAGAATCTTGCCAAATTGGTAGACCTCGATTTAGTTTAGTATAGTTCATGAATCTTGCGCATGGTTTCCGAAACTAGAATATACTATCCTATGTTGATTTGCGTTCTTAATCTGTTCATGCAAGTCCATTTCAGGTGTTATAAATATTTTTCCTTTCCTTTTTGGATTTGTGTCATTCAAAAAAGCAAGAAATTGAGTACTGTGGTGTTTAGAAATTGATTTTACTATGATTTCATACGGGGATAAATTCATCGTTTTAGCACCCAATCCAAGTGAAGTATCCTTTTCAACCGCAGATTTAATGTCTTCAATACTTATTCTAAGAAAATAGATCATATCATAAATAATTTGAACCAAGCCTACAATATTTTGTGGCAACAATTCTTTTGGCCAGGTTTCCAAGAGCCAATTTAATATGTCTTTCCAAGATTGAGTTTTCGGATCTATTGTTGCCAAATCCGATGAATGAGATATGGCATCTACTTGTTCAATTGATATTTCTGCATGCTCTAGCATTGCCTTAATTTGATAAGCAAGTCTAGCCTTTCCCCAGCTGATAGAGTCACCTTTGTATATTAAATCATGTGTAGCTATTGACCATGCGTGTTGCAGGAAAGTTTTAATTTGCACTTCAAAAATTACTTTATTCCATGGTTTTTCAGGATTAGAATCAGGGCTCTTGAGCCGCACATATAATCTTAAATCATCAAACATAAATGCATCAGGAAATTTGCTAGTTTGAGATGAGCTTTCAGGTCTTTGATATACAATATCACAGTGTTTTTCAATTAAACTTACCGCAGCAGATATCGATTTTTTATTTTCAACAACTAAAGTACATGCAAAAAAATCTTCCAAACCTTCCGGTTTAAATCTTCCAGTTGTCATTTTTTGGGCAAAGCTCTCTTCCTGCTTAATCCTACCCTTATAAAACCAATTATCGTGTTTATTATTGGTAATAAATTCCTTAACCCTTTCTTCAAGTTGGGAATTCACCTCCAATTGCTGTTTGTATAAACTTCGAAGTGAACTGGATATTTTCATATCATGCTTGTGATAGATAGTTCAATAAAATATCATGACGAGATTTCCTTTGTGGTTCTTCTGTATTTGCTCCTCTTGAGTCTTGAGCATATTTAAAAGGGGCCTCGTATAAATCTGAATTCTCTCCTTGTAGTAAGCTTTCTGGATTTGGCGATTTTAAGATTTCTGTTACTCTGCCCATAAACTCACTATATCGATTTGCCAGAATGTTAATATTAGACAATAAAGAATTATTGCTAACTAAAACACTCCATAAAGTAAAAAAGTGAGTAGAAGACTTAGCAAATTTTGTAATAGATTGATTCAAACGTTCAAATTCTAAAATGCTCTCTTTAATGTACTCAAATCGTTGAGAGAATTCTTCTTCGGAAAATTCTGGTAAATCTTCGCTTGGGGACTCATATTTTGCAAAATACTCTTCTATTGAGTCGTGATCAAATCCGATTGGAGTTCCATTGTTTAAAATTTGGATCATCAATTCGGCCATCAACTGTACATCCTTCATCCTTCTTGCACGTGCCGTAGTGGAAATCCCTAATTTTGTCCATTCGCTTTTCTTTGCCTCTTCTTCAGCTTTAGTTATAAACCAACCATCATATTTGGCATGTCTTAATTCCTGAGGTTCCAAATTCTTCGAAGTCCGATTATATCTACCGAATATTTCTTTTACCGTTGCAGCATCAACAACATCAAGCATTTCTACCGCAAACTGATAATTCCAGAAAATCTTCTTTTGCTCTGTTGTGAGTTGTCTCCATTTTTTCCCCGCCAGATTAGTATCAAAGTATTCATTTGGGATTATCAGCTTATTTTCGGAAAAATTAATAATAGTTTCTAAACGTTGCTTACCATCAACCACATGGAAAGTCGAAATTCCTTCATCCGAAATGGATTTATACAGAAAAACAGGCGGGCAAGGATATCCATTAAAAACTGTGTCTAGGAAATATTTCCTTTCTTTAGTTGTCCAAACACTCCTTCGTTGATATGGAGGAGATAAATCTAGCCTACCTCTCGTGTTTAAATCAAGAAACCATGTTACGTCTTGTGGCGCAATATTTCTAGCCATACATTTTAGCATTTTTATGTGAAAAGTAACTTTAGAATTTAGGGGATTATTGGAATATTCGAAACAACCTTAACAGTTAGGTGCCTGCATCGAATTTGGTTGTTAATCCACTCGTCAGTCTTATCGCTTTTAAGAGTTTTAAGAATTTTCCTACAATCAGCTAATTTTCCAGACTTAGGCTGTAGAACTATTAAATGATTGTCCACAAATACTGGATTTGAGTCATTTATAATTGTTGCTATTGCTCGATGAGAGTCACCGAGTCTTGAAGTTCTTTTTATTACAACAAACGGGCTGATGAATGCTAAACCTAAATGTTTTCTCTTGAATGTAATGCAATTTTCCTCTCCCCATCCTCTTAACCCCTTACTTACAACGTAACCTAAAAGTGGTCCTTTCTTTGGGTCTCTATAGTCTACAACTCGTCCAACACATATATTAAACATACTCGCGACCGTTTTTTGAGGAGCGTCATTACCAGGAAGGAATTCCTCAAAACCATTTGTGGCTCTTTTTCCCCTTTTGAGCATTTTTATAGCGAAAACATCAACATCTGCAAAATCATCAAATTTACCGAGTAGTTCTATTTTTTGTATTTCACATGTTTCATTGACCATTTTTCTCCATTTCGCATAGCGCGATCCACTTCGGAGAACATCGGGTAAAATGGCAATTATGCAAACTCCAGGATTTGTATTTTCTATTATTTTATCTATAAATAATGCTGCGTTTGAAACACTACCTCCTGCCCAGTTAAGCTCTCCATTATAAACTATTTTATTGAATGGAGGGTTTACAAAAATGTGTGTTGCTAATTTATAGTAGTTATTAAATTCTAATCCATTTCTAAGTGAAATTTTGTATTCGACGTCTTTCTTATTATTAACTTGTGGCTCACAAGTTAGCAGCACTTCCCTTATTTTAAGACGAAGCCGAGATGCATCAACAAATTCTTGATGAATATCAGTACCAAGCAATTGTTTCTTCAGCTTCAATGAGATTCCCGATTCAATTATAAATTCTGCTGCTGCTATGAGCAAATTCCCAGCTCCGCATGCCGGATCATAAACGAAGGAATTGGCATCAAATTCAGGCTGTAAAGCATTTAATACTTGAGTTGCAAGCTTGCTGTCAGTAAAAAATGCACCGTTCTCTTTTCTCGTTTGAAGGGGAACCAGCCTTCTTAACTCTGAACCAGCTAATCCATCTACACAGTGAAATGCCGTTTCCCTCCATTCGGAAGAAGGAGAGCTGATATCAAATTTCAATACTTCCTTTAGTGACTCTATAAAGGAACTATACTTTTCCATGAGAATTAGCTATATTTAGACATCATTTAATAAAAATAAATAGACAAATTTAACCTTTTGTTATAAAGATTTATCACATGATTTCAAGATAATGATTTTATTCGACTTTTGATATCAATGACCTAGTGGGCATATTCTAGTCACACTGAAAGGAAGCCCTACCTAGAGTCTGTCTATCGAATTTTCCATCAAAAAAATGTTGGTAGAACCCCAATTGATATACCTCGATTTAATATAAACTCTGTTTATATTATCGATTGTACGAAAATAGGCTTTAGAGTCTATTGTTACTTCCTCATTGTGAGGTTCTTTATTGAAGCACTTTGTGTAAAGCTAATATTCCACACATTGCCGACATTAAACTCCGTATCGACAAATTAATACCAAACTAGGATTAAGCAACCTTATTCGCTGACTATCAATCCATTAATTACCCTAACAATTTAAGCCTTGTTAGATATCCCAATGTCATATTTCTTCAAAAACTCCTTAATCTTACCTAAATCAGCCGCAAATCGGTTCGAAATCTGTAGCCTACTCTCCGCAGAATGCGACAAGTTATCACTAAGATGGCTTGTCGCATTTTCATTTTCGTCTATTACTGCAAGTCCATACTGTATTGAATTTTGTAGTAAATGAACTATTTCAAATATGCTTTCTTTGATGTTCGAAATGCTGAGAGAACAATTATGAAGATTGGTAACTATCTGATGCCTCTCTTCCTGAAACCGAGACTGGAATTTTTTGAAGGTTTCACCCGTCATTTCGCTCATTACGTAATACCTCTCTTCAATATTCTCAATCCTTCTGGCGCTTTAATTGTTTACCCCGATCTTTACTAGCTTCCTGGAAGTAATTTTCCAATTCATAGGCTATTGCTGGTAATAATAATGAAGGCGCTCAATATCAGTCTACAAGTTCCGCAAGCATTTAAGGAGGTATGCCGGGAAGGCATAAAATATATTTTAGTCTTTTAGCAGAAGCTTGAGTAAATTACGCATAATTTTAGACTTGAAATGATGTCCAATTTTGAAGCGTTTTTCGATTACATTCAAAAAATATCAGGCCAACTTCTATCAGAAGATGATAAGGATTTATTGACGACACATTTCAAAGCCAGGAAACTCCGAAAGCGGCAATATTTTTTACAGGAAGGGGACGTATGCAAGTATATTGGGTTTATTGTAAAAGGGTCCGCCAGGACCTTTACGGTAGATGAAAAAGGACATGAACATATACTGAAATTGTCCGTGGAAAATTGGTGGCTGACTGATTTTGAAAGCTTTTATCTATTAACGCCAAGCCGCTTTAATATTGAGGCACTGGAGGAATTGGAGATACTGCAATCAACCAACGCGGAAATTGAAGAGTTTCTTAAGAAGATTCCTGCCTTTTCAGCGATGTCGAACATAATCAGTCAAAACAACACCATTGCAGCCCAGAAAAGAATGCAGGCTATTAACTATTCGGCTGAAGAACGTTACGAGGAATTGGTCAGCAATTATCCTCATTTTCTGCAGCGGTTTCCGCAAAATATGATTGCTTCTTATCTTGGTTTATCTTCTGAAACTTTAAGCAGGATAAAGAAAAACGCTTTAAAGTAGACCCTTTGGCAATTTCAGGCTTCGCTATCATTACAAACAGGCCTGCTAAAATGAATCGCCCGGGCATATTCTCTCCCACCTGATATAAATGCATCCGACTGATCAATGTCTGGATTTGCAAAGGTAATTGTCTCCTGCTTCTGCCAGAGAGTCCAATTCGTTATTTGCGCATTTTGATCTCTAATCACTGCATTAAATGGGTGTTTTATAAGCAGTTACCATATTTTCTTGATTTAAGTCATCACTTCAACCTGACATTTATCGTGTGTATTTAATGATCTGTGTCAGCTGGCAGTTCGTTAAGATGCACCAATTTTGGAGTGTAATTCAGAACGGAAAAACCGTAGGACTTGAATATAATTAATAATAGAAATCATGAGTAAATTAGAAAACAAGGTAGCGGTAGTTACCGGTGCTTCCAAAGGAATAGGTGCAGCTATTGCCAAACATTTTGCTGCGGCAGGCGCAAAGGTTGTTGTAAATTATGCTTCCAGTAAAGAAGGAGCGGACAAAGTGGTTAAAGCGATAACCGATAATGGTGGCAGCGCCATTGCGGTAAAGGCCGATGTATCGAACGAAGCAGATGTGATCAGGTTGTTTAAAGAAACTGAGCATGCTTTCGGCACGCTGGATATTTTAGTAAATAACGCGGTATATCAGGGGTATGCGCCTATTGAACAAATTTCAGCAGACGAATTTCGTAAAAGTTTCAATGTAAATGTATTAGGGCCTATATTAACAATTCAGGCAGCGCTGAAACTTTTCGGCGATAAGGGCGGAAACATCATCAATATCAGTTCGGGTGCAAGTAAATACCCTCTTCAAAATGCCTCATTATACTCTTCAACTAAAGCGGCACTGGATGCCTTCACGATTGCTTTATCTAAGGAGTTAGGTATTAAAAACGTTCGTATCAATTCTATTTTGCCGGGCGCTACGGACACGGAAGGCGCAGCCAGCGCGGGCGTCACTGCCGGCAGTGAGTATGAAAAGATGTTTGTTGAAAAAACACCGCTTGGTCGTAGAGGCCAGCCCGCCGATATTGCGAAAGCAGCAGTATTTCTGGCTTCAGATGATGCAGCCTGGATCACCGGTGAGCAAATTTCCGTGTCGGGTGGTATGTACGGTTTTTAAAATCGTAATCCCCCAAAATGAAACTCAATATCATATAATACTTTTATTAAGAATAAAACTATGAAACTAATAGGTATCCTTGGAGCAGGGCATATCGGCAAAGCAGCAGCTACCCGATTTTTGGCCAATGATTTTCAGGTCCTGATCAGTAACAGTAAGGGACCTGAAACCCTTACCGATATTGTCTCACAACTGGGACCCGGCGCAAAAGCTGTAACAGCAGCTGAAGCTGCCGCAGCGGATATTATCCTGGTAGCAGTACCCTGGATTAAGGTCAAGGATCTTACTGAACTCACGGACTGGAACGGAAAGATCGTGATCGACGCCACCAATCGTCTGGAATCCGGTGCCGGAATTGAGGATGGCGGCCTGGCATCAACTGAAGTTGTGCAAAATTATTTACCGGGCGCGAAGGTCGTTAAAGCGATGAATACCCTCTCTGCCAAAATACTTGCCGCAGATCCGTTTGTTGGAAACGGAAAGAGGGTTCTTTTTATTTCCGGCGATGATAAAGATGCGAAGGCCATCGTGAGCGGAATTGTCAGTGAAATCGGCTTTGCGCCCATCGACCTCGGCACGCTTGCAGCCGGTGGCAGATTACAGCAGTTTAATTGGCCGTTAAGCAGTCAGAATTTTATTAAGCTTTAAGTGCACACGGGCTTTTCAGAACAGGAAATAGAAAATCAGTATCTTTCTTAAAATTGAAATTACGTCGCGGGATTTGAACGGATATTCAGTCACAGTTGGACTAATGTTTTTATCTAAATCATCCACAGAAAAGGTTTGAAAACTGTTCCTTGCAGCCCGCAAAAAAGCGGCAACGTTTAGCAAAATATTAAAGGTCTTCAGATGGATAATCTGGAGGCCTTTTTTGTTTTGAGATCGGATTATTATGGACTATGGCCGGGATGCGGCAAGGTCTATTTCACCGGTGTCGTTCAGCAAATTATTTAAGAAAGTAACCAGTCAAACCCCCTTTGCAATACAGGCAATGCCTGTTATATTTTCCATTATTTTTTCTGATCCGGGGGTAGTTGACGGCCGCTATCTATCTTACTTAATTTTTTTTCCTGCCCGCGGAAAATCTCAACGAAACTTATGCTAATGCGTGTGTTTTTTTTAATAAGGTCCGGATGATGTTAATGCCTTTTCATCCCAAATACTTCCGCTTACGTAACATTTGCATAGACCATCTGACTCATTCGCGTAATTTTAAGGAAATCCCGGACACATCGATCCAGCAAATACTTAGCAAAACTCCTTCAATAAGATGATTAGAATAAAGTATGCCCTATTGTTACTATCGCTGATAATCTGTACTTCACCAGGTATTGTTGCTGCACAAAGCCTTGACGCGAAGATGGATAGTTTGATCCTAACCCTGTTCAATGATAAAGATGGTCCTGGTGGTGTATTCATGGTTGCTCAAAACGGGAAAGCAATTTATCAGAAAGCGGTAGGCAAAGCTAACCTGGAGTCGGATGTGAACCTGACTCCTGAAAATGTATTCCAGTTAGGCTCCATGACAAAGCAATTTACTGCTATAGCTATACTAATGCTGGAAGAGCAGGGTAAATTAAATGTAAAGGATCCCATCTCCAAATACATAACAGATTACCCTGCAGGAAATAAAATAACGATACATCATTTGCTGACGCATACTTCAGGGATCAAAGATTTTACCAGCATGAAATCTCTTTCAACGATTGCGCAAAAGGATATGAGTCCTGAAATGATGGTTGGCTTTTTTAAAAATGAACCGGCAGATTTTGCACCGGGCGAGAAGTTTGAATACAATAATTCGGGTTACGTGTTGTTGGGATATATTATAGAATTGGTTTCGGGAGAGACATATAAAGATTTTATCCAAAAATATATTTTTGATAAGGTAGGAATGAGTCAATCTTACTATTGCAGCGACAAACAAGTTATCCCGAAAAGAGCCTACGGATACCATAAGAAAGCATACGGGTATGTAAATAAAACGATGATCAGTTTTAGTGTTCCTTTTTCATCGGGTTCGTTGATGTCAACCACCGGTGATATGCTGAAGTGGCAGAATGCTTTAAACCAACATCTGCTGCTCAATGCGGAAGAAACAAAAAAAGCATTTACCAGGTATAAATTAGATAATGGAGAAGAATTTACCTATGGATATGGCTGGCACCTCAGAGAGATAAAAGGTATGCCAGACAGAGAGCATGGTGGTAGTATATTTGGATTTAAAACAATGGCAATCTATATCCCCGGGGAAGATATTTATGTGATAGGAATGAGTAACTGCGATTGTAATTCTCCAACGAAAATAACCGGAGATATAGCGGCATTGGTGTTGGATGAGTTATGGAAACGCAAGCGATAGAGGCGGTGCTCATTGCTAACAGATTGGAATTAACTGGTATATAATAGGAAATACTACGTGTTGAGATAATACTTCTTGGATACTTCCCGGATACTTCTCAGATACTTAGGACTCGTCTATGTGTCGTATTCCCTATATAGTCCCCATACAGTCCCTATACAGTCCCTATACTGTTCCCATACACTCACCATACACTCACCATACACTCATGATACACTTCCCATACACTCCCTATACACTATGCCCCCTGAAAAAGCGCTCCGAAGTTATCAAGTTGCGGGTAATTACTCCTTCGCAGATTTGGTAAAGTAATCGGGCGGATACATCTTTTGTCCATACTTTTCAGCAAGATCTTGCATTTTTTTCTTCATAGCATCGTCTATTACCGGTGGTGGCAAAAACTCGCCTTCGGCAACGGGTACTCCAAGTTCCAGGAACATTTCTTCAAGGCCGGAAGGGACTACTACGCACAGCAACTTCGCCATGTTGCCGGACTTGTTCTTGAAACCATGCACAATACCACCCTTGGGGATTACAATATATGCGCCTTGCCCTGCGGTATAGATACCGTCTTCCGACTGCACTTCCACCTCACCTTCCACTACATAAAAAGATTCCTGGAAACCGGCATGGGCATGAGGACCAGGGCCACCGCCCGGTGGCACCAGCATTTCGATGGTGGCGAACTCACTATCCGTTTCTTTCCCGGATATAAGTATGCGGTAGTTGCCGCCAGCCACAGAAAGGCTTTGTCCCTGGTGGGCGCCTGAGGTGATCACGGGTTTCTTTGCTGTTTCCATTTTTGCAGTTTGAAGATGATTACCTGAATTTACAAAATAAAGCATGGTATACTAACTTCAAATATTTATAATTTATACCCTTTAGGGTATAAAAATCACTTCATTCCCCAAATTATACCCTAAAGGGTATAACAAATAATGAAGCAATCCGTACAACACGCTTAACCCGATCAGGTATAAGATATTCATCCTGAACTTCAACATGAACACCAGCGAAACGGATATCCATACCGGCGCCAGGATATCCGGATGGCTGAATAAAACGCCACCCGGGAAAGATGTGACTTTCCCGAGATATAAAGTAAGGTTCAGTATCACTCCCACTCTGCGGCGGTAATTAACCCAGGAATGCCTTCGATGATTTCGATGCCGTGCGTTTTCTCAATCAGCGGGGCGCCGGCGAAAATCATCAGGAAACAGGGCAAAAAGGTAAAATAAGTGGTAGCGAGTAGTCCGGCTGCACCCATCCATAAAGAGCCGCCAAAATGGTTATAACCGGCCATAAAACCCACAAATGATAATACGATGATGAGCGGGCCGGGTGTTGTTTCCGCCAGTGCAAATCCATCGATCATCTGCAATTTACTGAGCCAGTGCAGTTTGGTAACGCTGTATTGCGCTACATAAGGCAGCACGGTATAAGAGCCGCCTACCGTTACAAATGCGGTTTGTGTAAAGAATAGCCTCATGTTTTTCCAGAAAGTAAAGTCGCTGCGGCGAAATCTATCTCCATTAACCTGCTGAATATAATCTTTTAGGAATCGCAATAGGCGTAGTGTAATGTAGTGTGGTGGGGCGTTTTGAGAGATTTTCATTTTTTTGCTAAAAAAAATTTGTTTTTATGTTAAACATTTTCCTACATTTGCACTCCGCAATTGAAGCAAAGGTATGGCCACAAGGGCAACCGTTGATGCTGAAGAAGCGGACTAAGAAGGGATTTCGGGGCGTAGCGTAGCCCGGTATCGCGCCTGCTTTGGGAGCAGGAGGTCGCAGGTTCGAATCCTGCCGCCCCGACTTAGAAAACTAAAAGCCTCACAGTATACTGTGAGGCTTTTTAATTGTTTGTATATGCCCCACTATGTTTACATACTTCAAAGCGAAACAACAAAGCAATATTATGTAGGAGAATCGGTGGACGTTGCAGCACGGCTCCTTAAACATAATGCAAAATCCACCACAAGTACAAAGACACGGGGTTCCTCTTCTTTGTACCTGGCAATGAAAATTTTGCCACAATAAACAGGGTTATGGATAGCAAAATTTTTTAGCATCAAAGAATAATTCGTATTTTATCTTATCAATACAATTGAAGGCTTAGAACCTAAAGAACAGTTTTACTACCAAAACTACTCCCCTTTCTATAAACAACGTATGGAAACAATAATCATCGCAGAACGCAAGGGAAAATATGTAGCAGATTTGATCATTTTTGCCATATTATTGACAGGAGCGTTGGTTTCTCTAATTTCAGATTCACCACCACTACTACCCATGCTTTTTCTAGTCTCATTAATCATTCCTTTAATTGGAATAGTGAAATATTTATGGGATGTGCCATCAAAAATGGAACTATCAAAAGATGAGCTGGTCATATACTATGGCAGAAGCATTTTAGAAGATGTAGCTTCTGGAGGCAGCTTTACTTTTCCAACAATTGTAAAACTTAAATGGGAAAACATCTCCAACTTCGATATAGAATCCTTTACGTACCACATTCGAGATAATGGCGGTGACAGGGGAGCCATCACAACGAACTATAAGTATCTTATCATAACCGGTAATAATATAGACAACCTGGATCCAATTACCAACCAGAGATATACAGTCGTGTTAAATCACTTTGAAAAGACACCTGAAGAAATTCTGGCTATTTGTAAACAATTTCAAAAGGAATGTTCTTGTTACAATAACTAATACGATTATGAGCCTCCATTTTGTGCAGGAACAGGTTAAGGACTTCTTTTATTTAAAGGAAGAAATTGAGCATGAAATTGCTGGCGAAAAAAAAGAAGATACTGATTAGCTGATAGGATAGGGGCCATCCGTAAAGCTCTCTGCATGGTATCCTTTTGAGCCGGTTAATTGGGCAAGCGGGCTGCGTAAACTTCCTCCTGTGTTTATACGTGCTACTACGTAAGCGAAATCATATGCAGGTTCCCAACCCAGGTCTTTCCTCGCTTTCTCATTTACATATACCCGGTCTATGCTTTGGTGCATTTTCCATCCGCGATGGCTATACGCTGTTGCATAAGCTGGTACGGTGCGCAGTACTACCCCGGGCGCATTGCGGCGCAGGTCATGCAGATCTGCCGGGCGGAACGGTGTAGTAGCGCTGATGATATAAACGCCCCATCCGATGGAGGAAGCCTTTTCTGCCGCCAGCAAATGTGCGTTTACCGCGTCTTCCAACTCTACCCTGCGAAACAGAAACTCGTTGGCCTTCAGGTTCTCGTCCTGAAAGGTTTCCCGCATATGTTTGTCGTCGTCTTTTTCAGGAAAGAAACGGGAAGTGCGAAGTACTATGCAGGGCAGGCCGAAATTTCTGTAGAAGAGCTGGCAAAGGTCTTCCGCTGCTTTTTTGGTGACCCCGTAAATATTCTTGGGCTGTGGCTGCACTTCCTCCGTAATCCAGGCAGCAGGCGCTCCGGGAGGCGGCACTAATGCATCCCCAAAAACACTGGTCGTGCTGGTGAAAACAAAACGCTGCACGCCAGCAGCCACTGCTTCCTGCAGGAGGTTAAGTGTGCCGGTAATATTGGTATCTACGAATTGCTGCATAGTATGCGTGGCCACATGGGGCTTATGCAGCGTGGCTGCATGTAAAACGGTGGTTACCCCTTTCATACAATCTCTGACGAAGGAGCGGTCCGTAATGGAGCCTACATTAGTAGTAAATGCAGACGGCTGGATATCCAACCCGATTACTTCAGTAGAATGTTGTCTTAATGTGCGTACCAGCGCCTCTCCAAGATGCCCGGCGCTGCCAGTTACCAAAACTTTCATGTTCTCTATTTTTATAGGAATGCTACAAAATCGGAAAAAAATCCCGCTCCGGGCAGGACAATTGTCCCGCCAGTATTCCCTGAAAATACAAGAACTGCATCCCTTCCCGGGCTCCTGCATAACCTGCATAATATGTATGCTCCGTGCGCTGTTACCGCCGATGCAGGGCTTTTTTATTTGCAATTCACGGTTAAGGAAAACTCTAAACAGTGAAGTATTCAATTGTTTGTAAGATGTATCACTTTGTTAAATAAGATCAGTTTTGGGCGGGAAGATTCTTTTTAAGTGTTAATCTCAAGCTTATACCCTTTGCCGCGTATAACAACAATTTTGGTATTCGGATCGAATTCCAGTTTTTTTCTAAGTTTTGATATGAACATATCCAGACTGCGCCCCACAATAACACCTTCATCTTCCCATATCTCTTTTTGCAGCCGGCTTCTTTCTATAGTCTCGTTAGGAGACATTGCGAAAATGAGCAGTACACGGGTTTCAGTTCCGGTTAGCTCTATTGTCTTTTCATTTATTATCAGCTGCTGCTTCTCTGCATCGAACAACACCGAGCCCAAAGTAAATATCCTGGCATCCTGACTCTTAGGTAAGGCTCTCCGTGGCTTAGGCTTAACAGATCTCAAAAAAACAAAACCAGCAAATGCTAAAAATGGCAGGCTGCCCAGAAGATATACATTCTTCGCAGTATTTATACCCGCCGGTTTGAATTTAACATTGATCATGTAACATGCTTTGGGTTGCTCTCTGCCCCTGCATGCTATAATGTCATCTTTTGTGTTTTTGGATATAGCGTAGCCATAGGCTACACTGGAGTTACTACAATTCAGAACGTTAACAACATAGTCACGTGCGAGCGGGTCTTTGGCCAACAAGCGGCGGGTAGTATTCACCAGGGAGTCTGGTCGAAAGGTGAAATCCTTCTCAAACCTGATCTGGTATTCATTTTCAGCGATCTTTTTTACCGGGAGCACTCTTGATGTACTGTCGCCCGACTGTAAGAGTACTTCATGTCCGATCCTGCGGAGCAAAACTTCCCTCCTGGCGATATCAAAGTCGTCACCGCCGCTCATACTGAAAGCCACGAAAATTACCGTGATAAGCGAGAGTAATATAAATCCGAACAGGTATCTGCGTTTTCCGGACAGGAGGTTTCGGATGTCAGGCATAAGATTGAAATTTATTTACAAGTTTACATTTCTATTTACAATCCTGATTACTAAGGTAGAAAGATATCAAAGTAATTTCACTGAATCAACTTTGATATGACATGAAAGACAAAAAAAGTTCTGTACAACCTGATTATCCTGCCGGTGGCACGCCCCGACTTAGACAAGAGCCTTACAGTTTACTGTAAGGCTCTTGTCTGTACCTATCATAAATCAGCTACTCTACTTTAATAATAGTTGCCTGTCGCGCTACCATCTGCCAGCCATTTTTCCCTGTCATCCAGATGTTCGTGTAGCGTCTTGTAACAGTTTTACCAGCATGATCGCTTGCTCCCTGGGGTTTAATAACTTCATAGCCCATTACAATGGCGATGTTTTCAGTAAAAGTTATTTTTTCAATAACTCTTTCAAAGGACGCATAATTGAGTTTGCCGGCTCTTAAACTGGTCTTTGCAGTCTCAACAGTTCCTACCCTGTTTGCCGGTGTATTTATCACTATGTTGGGCGACCAGAACTTATTGAACAACGCAGCGGTATCGCCTTTTAATACAGCTTCCCGCTCAAGGTTATCCAGGCTCTTTATGACTGCTTCATCGGTTTGCCGGGCTAAGGCAATATTGAATGTCAACGCAGAAAGAAGTATTACTACGAATACGTGGTATGCTATCTGTTTCATATTTGGGGATTTAAAAGTGAAAGAGACAGTCTGATGTAGCTATTGGGGAAATCTATCTAACCTAAAATTAAATAAAATTATTCACATAGCTCATCACGTACGCTGAAACGCTATTACCTTCCCCGACCACCGTATTTACAGCATTATTTCAAACAGGCTGGAGGTGCCTTCTTTGTAATGCGCAGGTAATTCGTTACTTGCCACCGGCGCTACGATGCCCAGATAATTAAAGCCACAGCTTACATAATAGTTATTCAGCTTATCATTGCCGCTGCCGGTATCCATCCTGATATAGTTTTTCCCGATACTTACTGCATATTCCCTGGCCCATTGTACAATATGCTTTACATAGCCGTTGCCTCTGAAATCCGGGTGGGTGGCGATACGGTGAATATAAATGGCCGGGTCTTTATCCTTTTCTTTCCAGATAAACGGATCCTGGAACGTAATAGAAAAGATGCAGGCAATCCGGTCATCTTCCAGTATTTTCCACAATCTTTTTTCGCGGATATCTGTTTCAATCAATGCCCGGTCAAACCCCTTCCAGTGTTTCTGTGCTATTTTCTTTTGAAGTTGCGTGCCGGCTTCGTAAAGATTAAAAATAACATCGATATCTTCCGGTGTGCTGTTAATTATCTGCATCATAGAACAAATATTGAGACCGTAAAATTCAGCTATAAAATGTAAATAAAACAGATTCAGTTTTGTTTATTTTAACCATATCAGATTTGTTATTGTGCTTAGCAGTGGTGAGTCTGTGAAATATATCTATCTTTATAGAATAACTAAGAACCGCTGATGAAGCTAACAATATCAGGCTACTCTACTGCCTTGTTTTCTACCTGGTACTTCCTCGAAGAACTGGGTATTTTAATGGATGCAGGAGATGGATTAACGGCAGCGCTTTTGCAAAAAAGCAGGAAGATTAATTATGTATTCATTTCTCATGCAGACAGGGATCATTTAACCGGCCTGTTGCAACTGAACCAGCTGAATGCGCGCGCAGGATTGCCGGTGATCTGTTATCCCAGGGACAGCAGTTCTTTTCCGGCGATGGAAGAATTTTCAAAAAGATTTGATCCTCATATTGCAGGTACCCAATGGCGGGCAGTGGCGCCGGGTGATGAAATATGGGTGAAAGACGATATAGTGGTTATTCCTGTGCGTAATGAACATGTGACTACCGGTGAGCATATCATCCGGAGCCTGAGCTATAAGGTAATGCAGGTGAAACAGAAAGTGAAGCCTGAACTCGCCGCGCTACCACCGGAAACGATCCGGCAAATCATTATGGATCAGGGAAAAGAAAGTACCACCATAGAGGTAAGAACCAACCTGGTGGGTTATTCCGGCGATACGCCTGTGCAGGACCTGGAACGCTGGGACGGATCTGATATCCTGATCCATGAAGCCACTTTTTTAGCCAGCGAGGGAGATATGAAGATAGTAGCCCACAAAAATAAGCACAGTAAGCTGGAAGAGGTAATGGATATGGTAAGCCGTATCCGCGTTAAACAGCTGATCCTGGGGCATTTCTCCTCAAGGTACAGTGCAGAACTCATCGACCGGAGCATTAAACAACTGTGCGATAAATACGGCATCAGTATCCCCGTTTTCCGTTTGTTACCCGGACTAACGGTAAGGGATATACTTTCCGGCACACCGGTCAATAAATAAAGATTCCTGCTGTTTTTTTTCAGAAGGATTTGTTTTTGTGGATATTTATTTCCTACATTTGCATCCCGCTACACAGCATCGGAGACGGGGCGTAGCGTAGCCCGGTATCGCGCCTGCTTTGGGAGCAGGAGGTCGCAGGTTCGAATCCTGCCGCCCCGACTGATTATAAAACCCGCTTTAATAGCGGGTTTTATCTTTTTAGATAACTCCCGCACTCTCTGCGAATAGTAAATCTTGGATCAAGTTGAAAAGTTGGGGGATTGTGTAAATTTAGGCATAGAGTTTAGTTAATCTGTAAAGAAAGAATTCTACA